>CAZABL010000050.1:0-28836 GCA_964483365.1 uncultured bacterium | reverse complement strand
TCACGTTCGACTCCGGCGGCATCTCGCTCAAGCCGCCCGAGAACATGCACGAGATGAAGTATGACATGTCGGGCGCCGCCGCGGTGATCGCCGCGATGTGGGCGATCGGCAAGTTGCGTCCCAAGCTCAACGTGATCGGCGTCGTGCCGTCGTCGGAGAATCTGCCCGGTCCGCGCGCGGTGAAGCCGGGCGACATCCTGCGCGCGATGAACGGCAAGACGATCGAAGTCATCAACACCGACGCCGAAGGCCGTCTCATCCTCGCCGACGCGCTGGTCTACGCGCGCGAACTCGGCGCGACGAAGATCGTCGACGCTGCTACGCTGACCGGCGCCTGCGTCATCGCGCTCGGCCATGCGGCGAGCGGCGTGATGTCGAACGACGACGCGTTCGCGGAGCGCTTCCTGCGCACCGTCGCCGACATCGGCGAGCGCTACTGGCGTCTCCCGCTCTTCCCTGACTACGACAAGCAGATCCAAAGCGAGATCGCCGATCTCAAGAATACCGGCGGACGGCCGGCGGGCGCCGAGACGGCGGGCGCGTTCCTCAAGAACTTCGTCGACAAGACGCCGTGGATCCACCTCGACGTTGCGGGCACCGCGTACGGCGACGGGAACGGCGCCCTCGCCAAAGGCCCGACCGGAACGCCTGTGCGCGCCTTCGTCACGATCGTCGAGGATCTCGCGAAGAACGGTTTCTCGACGAACGGCGTCACAGCAACGAGCGCCGCAGCGGCGACGCGTTAGAGCCGGACGCCACGCAACGCGTGGCGTCACATTTCTTTCGTAGGCCGAGCGCCCGGTTGGGAAGTGCATTCCCTCCACGGCTAAGCCGCCCCCCAGGTTAACGGGAAATTGGCTTCTCGTGCCTCAGCACGACCGACATTTCTGGGGGGTTCTTTGCTTTTTTCCACACGTCTCCGCGTGGCGGCTCTTGCCGTTGTCGGCGCGGGCCTCATCGGTTGCGGCGGGTCCCAACAAGGCTCGCTTCCGCAGACTTCAGGCCAGCTTTCTCCTCAAGGCGGAAGCCGCACGACGGCGAGTGACAACGCGTCGCCTGGCGGCGGCACGACGCTCCTGAAGACCATCGCAGTTCCTAACGTCACCGCAGGGGGAAAGTTCAGCTACGACATCGGCCTTGTCGATCCCGAGAAATCCGCGTATTATCTCGCAGATCGAACCAACAAGAGCTTGGATGTGTTCAGTACCACCTCGCTCACTCTCGTCGCGCAAATAGGTGGCTTCACCGGCGATGGGTCGAGCTCCGACAAGTCCGGCCCGGACGGCGTTGTCGCCATTCCGGGGACCGACACCGTGTACGTCGGAGACGTGAACACCGTGAAGGTCGTTGACGTCGCCGCACGATCGATCGTCACCACGATCACGACCGGATCGGCCGGGCTCCGAACGGACGAAGGCTGTTATGATCCGGACGATAAGATCATGATGTTTGCAAACCCGGCAGACACAACGCCGTACGCAACCTTCATCTCAACCGGCACGCGAAGCATCGTCGGGAAGCTGCAGTTCGACGCGAGCGGCCTGGAGCAGTGCGTCTACAACCCAGCCACGAAGAATTTCTACATCAACAACGACGGATCCAAGAGCAATCCGACGGGCGAGCTCGATGTGATCAGTGCCGACTCGGTAAAGCAAGGCGCACCGAAGATCTCGGCCGCGTTTCCGCTGACCAACTGCGGGCCGACCGGAATGGCTCTGCGGGAGGAAGATCTCCTGATCGGATGCGATCCTGCGGCCGGACAACCCGAAGTAACGCTTGTCGTGAACGCCGAGACCGGCGCGATGAAAAGGCAGATCCCACAGGTCGGCGGATCCGACCAAGTGGCGTACGACCCCAACAACCGGCGCTTCTACACCGCCTCGCGGAACATGACGTCGAGTGGGACCGCCGGAACAGGCGCAACGACTCCCGTGTTGGGCGTCATCGATGCCGACAATCTGAAGTGGATCGAGAACGTCCCGACCGCGCCGAACTCGCACTCGGTCGCGGCAGATCCGCTCGCGAACCACATCTTCGTCCCGCTCGCGCCGACCAAGACGTCGAACGGCGGGATCGGAGTCTACGGAACCCAGTAGCCCGACGCACGCGGGACGGCACGGCGGGTAAGCGGTGAGCATGGATCCGCAAGAACCCGTCGTGCCCGATCCGGAAGTCCCCGGCGAACGTCCCGCCGGCAACGTGACCGATCCGGATACGCCCGATAAGCCTGCGGAGTACGACGCGTACGACGAGGCCGACGCCGAGTCGTTTCCCGCCAGCGATCCGCCGGCGGCAAGTGAACCCGGCGGTCAGTGGGGGCGCGCGTTTACGCCTTGAGGGCGGGCTGTCGGTCGGCTTGAAGTCCGCCGTGCGAGAACGCCGGCACGCTGGGATAACGGCCGTTGAGGCAGCCCAGGCAGAAGTCGCCGCGCTCGCGTCCGGTCGCCGCGACGAGCTCGTCGATGTCGAGGTAGCCGAGCGAGTCCGCGCCGACCTTGTCACAGATCTGCTCGACGGTGAGGTTCGCCGCGATCAGCTCCTTGTAGGTCGCCATGTCGACGCCGAGATAGCACGGATGCATGATCGGCGGCGACGTGATGCGTAGGTGCACCTCGCGGGCGCCCGCGTCGCGCAGCAGTGAGACGATGCGCGGCGTCGTCGTTCCGCGCACGATCGAGTCGTCGACGACGACGACACGCAGTCCGCGCAGGTTCTCGACGATCGGATTGAACTTGAGCTGCACGCCCTGATTACGCATACGCTGATCGGGGCTGATGAACGTGCGGCCGATGTAGCGGTTCTTGATGAGCCCTTCGACGTACGGGAGTCCGCTCTCGGCGGCGTACCCGATCCCGCCCGGGATCGCGCTGTCGGGGATCGCCATGACGACGTCGGCATCGGCCGGATGCTGGCGCGCGAGCGCGCGGCCCATCTCGTAGCGCGCCATGTAGATCGAACGGCCGCTCAGCACCGAGTCGGGGCGCGCGAAATAGATGTACTCGAACATGCACAGCGCGGGCGGTTTGACGACCTCGGTGTGCTCGGTGCGAATACCGGCGGCGTCGACGACCACGACCTCACCGGCGGCGACCTCGCGCAAATAATGAGCGCCCACCGTAGCGAGCGCGCACGACTCCGACGCGACCATGTAGCCGCGCTCGCCGTACGTGCCGATACACAGCGGTCGCACGCCCCACGGATCGCGGAACGCGTAGATCGCGTCCTTCGTGCACATCACGACCGAGTACGCGCCTTCGGCGACGCGCATCGCGTGCTTGATCTTCTCGACCCACGTCGCACCGGGCGCGATGGCGATCGTCTTGGCGAGTATCTCGGAGTCGGAGGTCGCGCTTAGCCGGAGATCTTCCGGGAGCGCCTGCGCGAGGGCCTCCGCGTTGGTCAAGTTGCCGTTGTGACCGAACGCGAACGTCCCGAGCTCGCAGACTTCGATGAACGGCTGCGCATTGCAGACGATCGAGCTGCCGGTCGTGGAGTAGCGCGTGTGGCCCATCGCTACGTTCCCGCGTAATCGTCCGAGCGTCTCCTCGTCGAAGACGCCCGTGATGAGCCCCATGTCGCGATGGCTGTCGATCGAGACGCCGTCGCCGACTGCGATTCCGGCGCTCTCCTGCCCTCGGTGTTGCAGCGCATACAACCCGAAGTAGACCAACCTGGCGACGTCGTCACCCGGGGCGTAGACTGCGGCGATCCCACACGCTTCGTGCAGAACGTCTCCAGCCGGTTGCGCGGCTTCCCCGTCAAACGCCCGAGCCATAATCTGTTCTTCAAGAACCGGGACGTAACGTCCCGGTTCCACTGCAGCGGCGGTTAGTCGCGCGAGCTACTGCGCGCGCCGAACAGTTCAAGCAGCGCGAGGAAGATGTTGATCGCGTCGAGGTAGATCGAGACGGCGAGGTCGACAGCCGTGTACCCGCCGCCGCCGGCGCGGATGCGGCTGAAATCGATCAGCGTGATCAGGGTGAAGACGCCGAGCACGAGCCACGAGTACGTCTCAGGACGGATAAAGTGTGTGAACGCCGAGATGAGCCCGACGATGAGCAGCGCGATCAGCGCGCCGAAAGCAATCCCGGTAAACCGGCGCCAATCGATCGAGAACACGAACGCGACGCCGCCCAGCACCAGCATCCCGAAGCCCGTCGTCGCCGCTGCGTTCACGACCACCCCGGGGCCGAATGCGTGAATGTAGCGCGTAATCGTCGGCGCGAGTCCCATCCCTTCGAGGAACGTGAAGGCGTAGAACCACAGCAGTGCGGCCTGCGGGTTGTTGCGCACCGCCGGCATCACGAAGAACAAGATCGCGAGGCCGCCGAAGAACGCGATCAGCCCGCCGATCGGCGAGATCCCCGCGAACAAGTACGCGGCGAGCGCGGTAATGAGGAACCCGACCCCGGTGATACCGAGCACTTGGCCCAGCAGGGCGGGCACCGGCGCGGCCTGCGTCCCGTAGGACGGCCGCTGGGGATAGAGGGGCGGGCGACGCTGGTACATGGCGTTCCTTCCTACCACTGCGGCCGGGGTCAAGTTGCGTCCCGCAGAGCGCTCCCCCGCCGAGCTACTTGCAATAATGAAGGACGCATGCTATAACGAAGTCATGCCGAGCCAAGATAGCCGTTGGATCGCGCTCGGCGTGCTCTGCGTCGGCATGCTGATGATCGTCCTCGACAATACGGTCACCAACGTCGCGCTTCCCTCGATTCAGAGCGATCTCGGGTTCTCGCAAGCGAGCCTCGCCTGGGTCGTCAACGCGTACATGATCGCATTCGGCGGTCTGTTGCTGCTTGCGGGTCGCCTCGGCGATCTCATCGGAAGCAAGCGCGTCTTCATCGCCGGACTCGTCGCGTTCACCGTTGCATCGCTGCTCTGCGGCGTTGCATGGCGCAGCGAGATCTTGGTGGCGGCACGCTTCTTGCAGGGGATCGGCGGCGCGCTCGCGTCCTCGGTCATTCTCGCGATGATCGTCACGATGTTCGCGCAGCCGGAAGAACGCGCGAAGGCGATGGGCGTCTTCAGCTTCACGGCGTCGGCGGGCGGATCGATCGGCTTACTGCTCGGCGGTCTGCTGACGCAGCTGCTCAATTGGCACTGGGTCTTCCTCGTCAACGTGCCGATCGGCATCGCGGCGATCCTCTTCGCCGCACGTTCGCTCAAAGGCGGCACGGGGATCGGACTGCGCGAAGGCGCGGACGTCCTTGGCGCGTTCCTCATCAGCGCATCGCTCATGCTCGCGGTCTACACCGTCGTCGAGATCCCCGTGTACGGCGCGACATCCGGACACACGCTCGGCTTTGCCGCGGTTGCGCTCGCGCTCTTCGTCACGTTCATCGTGCGCCAAGCAACGGCCGCGAAGCCGCTGCTCCCGCTCGGCGTCTTCCGCTTCCGCAGCGTCTCGGGAGCCAACTTCCTGCAGCTTCTCCTGGTCGCGGGGATGTTCGGCTTCTTCTTTCTCGACTCGCTCTATCTGCGGCGCGTCCTGCACTACGGTGCGATTGCCACCGGTCTCGCGTTTCTTCCGGTCACGCTCGCAATCGGCACGCTCTCACTCGGCTGGTCCGCGCAGCTCGCTGCGCGCTTCGGCGCGCGTACCGTGGTCGTCGTGGGGATCGGACTCGCCGCCGTTGGACTCGCGATCTGCGCGGTTGCACCACTGGACGGGCGCTACGTGACGACGATCCTGCCCGCGATGGTGTTGATCGGCGTCGGGATGGGCGTCTCGTTCCCCTCGCTCATGATGTTCGCGATGTCGAGCGCGACGTCGAGCGACGCGGGCCTCGTCTCCGGTCTCGTCAGTACGACGGGGCAAGTCGGCGGCGCGTTCGGGCTCGCAATCCTCGCGACGGTTTCCGGGGTCGCGGGTTATCATCTCGCCTTCGCTGTTGCTGCGTCTTTCCTCGTCGTAGCGGGCCTGGTTGCCGCAGCGGTCATTCAGTCAGACGTCGTTCGCGACGACGTCGAAACGCTCGCCGCTTAACCAAAGGAGACTCATGACAACCTCTGCAAGTGCGCAAACTCAAACCAAGGTGCAACTAGCCCCGTACATCTTCTTCTACGGGCGGTGCGAAGAGGCGCTCGACTTCTACAAGAACGTGTTCGGCGGATCGTACGAAGCGATGCGCATGGGCGACTCGCCGATGGCGGATCAGATACCGCCCGAGGCTCGGAACAAGATCATGCACGCGTCGTTCACAGCGCCGGGCCTCACGTTCATGGCGTCCGACGGAGATCTGACCAAGGCGATCGATTCGGAAGCGGGCAACATCTCGCTCGCGTTGAGCTACACCGACGCTGCCGAAGGCGAGCGCGTCTTCAAGGCGCTCTGCGCGGGCGGCAAGCTCAAGCAGCCGCTGGACGCGGCGTTCTGGGGCGGGAAGTTCGGGAACTTCGACGATCGCTTCGGCATCGAGTGGATGATTACGACGCCCTAACGTTTCCCTGTCATGCTGAGCTTGTCGAAGCACGCGTCCCGGCTGAGCCTGTCGAAGCCAATCGCGCCACGCACCCTTCGACAAGCTCAGGGGGGACCGGCGCTTCGACAAGCTCAGCGTGACAACGCCTCGTTTCTCCGCTGCTATGCGCGTCGCCGCGTGCCGATCGCTCGCAACAACACCGGCGAGAGCGCGTCGGCGAAGAGCGCGTACCCGACGTCGGACGGGTGGAAGCGATCCTCGGAGAGGAAACGGTCGACGTCGTTGCGGGCGTGAAGCGACACCGCGTACAGGTCGACGAACGACGCGCCGGCGTGCTGCGCAACCTCGCGCACGACCGCGTCGTGCGCGCGCGAGAGACGTTGCATCGTCACGTGGTCGGAGCCGGTGAACAGCGGGCTCATCCCGAGATCGGGGACGCCGCAACAGACGATCGCCGCAGGCGGCACCGCGTCCCGCACGTCGGCAACGAGCTTCCGATACGTCGCGCCGAACGCTTGCGCTGAGACCCGTTGAACGACGTCGTTGGCGCCGTCGCAGACGATGACGACGTCGGCCGGTACCCCGCCCAGGCGCTCGACCTGCAGGCGCCGCACGTCAGCGGCGGTCGAGCCCCCGATTGCGAAGTCGTCGATCCTCGCGAGCGCGTAACGCTTGCGCACGTCGAGGAACGCGCGGAAGATGAACCCGTTCGCCGGCGAGGAGGCGCCGATCCCGAGCGCGAGCGAGTCGCCGAGCGCGACGATGCGCAGCGTCGAGACGATCGGCGCGAGCGCCAGGCTCAAAAACGCGCTACGCTGCATCGTGCTTGACCTCGTCGGCGACGATGCGACCGTCGGCGATGCGGATGACGCGCTGCGCGCGCCGCCAAACCGCTTCGCTGTGCGTCACGACGACGATCGTCTGCCCGCGCGCGTTGAAGCCCTCGAGCAGCTCGAGGACGTGGTCAGCTGCACGCGAGTCGAGGTTCCCCGTCGGCTCGTCGGCGAGCACGATCGCCGGTTCGTTGACGAGCGCGCGTGCGATCGCGACGCGCTGCTGCTCCCCGCCCGAGAGCGCCGCGGGACGATGGTCGATCCGCTCGCCGAGCCCCACATCGTAGAGCGCCGCCTTCGCCCGTGCGACCGCGTCGCGCCGCGAGCGGCCGGCGTACAGCGCCGCGAGCGCAACGTTCTCCAAAGCGTCGAGCGTCGGCAGCAAGTTGAATCCTTGAAACACGAAGCCGATGTTGCGGGCACGTAAGAGGGAGAGCTCGCGCCGCGACATCGCGGCGATCGGCGTCCCCGCCACGACGACGTCGCCCGATGTCGGCCGGTCGAGCCCGCCGAGCAGCGTCATCAACGTCGTCTTTCCGCTCCCGCTCTCGCCGACGATCGCGACGTACTGGCCCCGCGCGATCCCGAACGAGACGCCGTCGACCGCGCGAACAGCGGTCGGCTTTCCCGGCGCATGCACCTTGACGAGCTCGCGTGCGACGAGGATCGGCCCGCTCATTGCCGCAGCGCCACCGTCGGCGGAAGACGCGCGGCACGCAGCGCGGGGACGAACCCAGCCACGATGCTGAGCGCGACACTGAAGCCGAGCGCGCCCGCCGCAACCGTCGGCGAGACGGCGAACAGCTCGAGATTCCCGCCGGCGGCGCTGCGCGCGTCGACGATCGCGACGAGCGCCAACCCCAGCCCGATCCCGATCGCGCCGCCGAGCGTCCCGATGAGCGCGGACTCACCGACGAACGCGAGCAGCACGGCTTCGTCCGTTGCGCCGATCGCCTTACGGATTCCGATCTCGCGCGTGCGTTCCGTGACCGCCATCGTCATCGTGTTGACGACCGAGAACGCACCGACCACGAGCGCGACGAGCGCTGCGCCGAAAACGATCACGTCGAAGATCCCGACGGTCGAACGGACGGTGCGTGCGACCTGCACGGGGTCGGTCGCGTCGAGCGCGGGGATCGTATTGATGCGCTGCGCGAGCAGCGAGACGTCGGTCCCCGGGCGCGCCGCGACCATGAACGCCGAGATCGGATCGATGGGCAACCGCGTACGGGTGTGCGGGACGAGTTGGCGCATCAAATCCTGACCGTCCGCGAACGGCACGACGACCGACGCGTCAAAGATCGTGAACGCCTTCGAGAGCGTGCCGACGACGGTGAACGAGTTGCCGTAGAGCGAGACGACGTCGCCGATCGCAACGCCCTCGGAGGCGGCGAAGTCCGGGCCGACGAGCGCGACCCGCCGCTCGTTGCGCAGAAACGACCGTCCGGCGCCGAGCGCGAACAGTCCGCGCTCGAGCGGCCGCGCCGACTCGGGGAACGCGACGATCAGCGACGGCGGGCCGAACCGCGTCCCCTGCCGCGCGCTGCTGTACGGAACGATCACCTCAGGCAGCACGCTCTCGACCCCCGGAAGGCGCCGGAGCTTCACGTACGCATCGTCGACGGTCGGCTTGGCGTCATCCGCCAGGATCACGCTGCGCCGGATCCCGGCGAAGACGTTCTGTCCGCTCAGCGCGACGGAGTGGCTGACGATCGCATGAAGGCGCTCGGCGAGCGAGCCGACGACGGTGAGCGCGAGGATCCCGATTGCGATCCCCGCCACGGTGAACGCGGTGCGAGCGGGGCGGGCGAGGAGTTCCCGGAGCACGCGGGTTACGAGGCGTTCCCCGCGGGAAATCGAACGTACGTTCGATGTCGCCGCTGTCGATCGCCCGCCGGCCGAGCGAGCTGCGGGTCACGGAGATCGCCGCAAAGAGCGCGCTCAACCGCGTTCGTGGGATGGGATTCCATTGGTCGCTGAACCCGTATCAGGGCTGCGCGCATCAATGCGTGTTCTGCTATGCACGCAAGACCCATGCGTACCGCGAGCTCGACGGCGTGCGCGAATGGGGTTCTGCGCTGACCGTCAAGGTGAACATTGCAAGCGTGCTGCGCGTCGAACTCGCCAAGCCGTCGTGGCGCAACGAGCATGTCGCGATCGGGACGGCGACCGATCCGTATCAGGCGCTCGAGGGCAAGTATCGACTCATGCGAGGCGTCCTCGCCGCACTGCGCGACGCACGCACGCCGTTCAACATCATCACGCGCTCGCCGCTCATCGTTCGGGATCTCGATCTCCTCGCCGCCTGCAGCCGGCGCGCCGAGGTCGGTGTCGCGGTCAGCATCGCGACGCTCGACCGCGCGCTCGCGCACGAGATCGAGCCGACCGTCGCCCCGCCCCACCAGCGATTGCGCGCAGTGCGCGCGCTTGCGGAGGCGGGCATACGCGTCGGCGTCGCGGTCGCGCCGATCCTCCCCGAGATCACCGACGCTCCCGACTCGCTCGCCGCGGTCGTGCGCGCCGCCGCAGACGCCGGCGCTTCCCACGTCTGGCACAGTACGCTCAACCTCGGCGAGATCACGCGCGATGCATACTTCGCCTTCCTACGCGAGACGCGCCCACATCTGATCGAGCGCTACGAGCGCATCTTCTCCCGCGGCCGCTATGCGGAACGAACACTCGTCGACGCGATGGCGGCACGGATGCGCGAGGCTACCGCTTCGGTGCGTTTCACGAGCCCGCGGCGCCTCGAGCCCGATCCCGCTGGGCTCCAATTAGACTTGTTCAAAGAGACGTAGGTGTCGACGGCAGCCTCGCCGCGACCATTTCGATCTCCCTCGCCGCGACAGAAGCGACGAGAGGGCGCTCCGGATGGATGAACAGCCAAAGCACCGCCCCGCAGAGCCCGGCGGCCGCGATGACCAGGAGTGCGGTGGTCCAGTTTGCGGTGAGTCCGACGAGGAACGCGGTGAACACCGGGCCGAGCGCGCTCGCTGCATTGCCCCAGCAGTTTGTCCATCCGGCGACCGAGCCCGTATACTGCGTCCCCAAGTCCTGCGTAGCGGACCAGACCGAGACCTGGGTCAACCCGATCGCTCCGAGCGAGATCACGAGGAACACGATCATCACTGTCGAGTTCGGCGAACGGGAGCCGGCGATCAGCGCGAGCGCGCTGACAATGAACCCGGCGATCGCAAACGGCACGCGCGCGAGATACAACGACCCTGTTCGGCGCAACACGCGGTCGGCCAGGTTCCCGGTGATGAACACCATCGCGAAGAGCCCGACCCACGGCAGGGAGGCGAATACGCCCATCGCCGCGAGTGAGAACCCGCGCTCCTTGACGAGATATGTCGGGAGCCACGTCTGGTAGAAGCTCTGAATGAGCAGCAAGAAGAAATACGAAAGCCCGATCGCCCAGAACTGCGGGCTTCGAACGAAACGCCGCCAAGCAACGCCGGTGGGCTCGCTTTGTGTCTCGGCGCCGTCGGCCTCGATGTGCGCGATCTCTGCCGCACCGACACGCGCATGCTCTCTTGGATTGTCACGGAACCACCAAAACCAAATCGCAGCAGTCACCAGCCCCGCCAACCCGTACAAATAGAACGCCCATCGCCAACCGAGATCGTTGACGATCGCGACCGTGAGCGGTGCGCCGACGATAGGGCCGAAATAGAGGCCGCCGAGCAGGATCGAATTCCCCTTGGCGCGTTCGCCGCGCGGGAACCAGCGTTTGATCGCGAGGATCGAGCTCGGCCAATCGGCGGCTTCTCCGGCACCGAGCAGCGCGCGGATCGCCACGAACGAGGTGATGTTGAAGCCGAACGGCGTCAGAATCGTGAAGGCCGACCACCAGACGTTCGCGATCCCCAGGGTCTTTCGCGGTCCGAAACGCTCGGCGAGCAGCCCCCCGGCGACCTGAAGGAACGCGTACGTCCAGTAAAAGCTGGTGAGGACGAGCGACATCTCCACCAGCGAAAAGTTAAACTGCTTCTGGATAATCGGCGCCGTCACGACGATGTTCGTGCGGTCGAGCGACATGATGAACGTGATCGGGAAGATGAGGAACGCCATCAACTTCCAGCGCAGGTTCGCGATCGGCGGGGAGTGCGAGGTCATACCAAAGCCGCCCGCGCGGCGTCGAAGAGCTCACGGGCTCCGCTGATCGTCGCCAACGATTCGCCGCGGTCGAGACGGGCCTTGATGGCGATCTCGTTCGCTTCTTTCTCCGCGAGCAGCGATGCGATGCGGCGAGCATCCTCGTGCGAGAGAAACGCGACTCCGTTCTCGTCGCCGAACACGATGTCGCCCGGATGCACGATCGCGCCGCTGACGGCGATCGGGAGGTTGATCGCGCCTTCGATCCCGGCGATGCGCGTCGTGTGCGCGGCGACACCGCGGTGAAAGATCGCGAACCTGTGGTCGATCAACTCCTGGACATCGGTGATCGGGCCGGCTACGACGGCGCCCGCCACGCCGCGACGGATCGCGGCGTGCGTCACCAAGCCGCCCCAGCACGCCCGCTCCTCATCGCCGGACTGGTCCACCACCACGACGTCGCCGGGCTTCACCTGATCGAGCGCGCAGTGGACGGCGGTCGAGTCCAGGTGCGGGATACGCACCGTCACCGCGTGCCCGACGAGCCGGACCGGCCGCAGCAGCGAACCCAGTCCGCGCGCGAACCCGGCATCCGTAAGGTGGCCGAGCGTCGAGGGACTGACCGCCTTGAGCGTGGCGATGACCTCGGGTTCGATCTCGGGACCCCGGTCGGCAAGGATGAACACAGCTCGAAATCTCCTCGGGAAGAAAGTTTGACCCTGACAGTATTGTGAAATATCACGATTGTCAACCTGAAGTGCTTATGGTATTTTCTTGAGGTGACAGCGCCGGAGACCTCGGGCCGTCTGGCCAGCACGTCGCTCAACGACGTGGCCTACCAGCGCATCAAACGGAGCATCCTGAGCCTGGAGCTCCGCCCAGGCGAGTACGTGAATGAGGCACAGATTTGCGCCGCCCTCGAGCTAGGACGAACGCCGGTCCATCAGGCATTCCACCGCTTGCAACTTGAAGGTTTGGTGGAGATCGTCGCGCGCAAGGGCGTCGTCGTGAAGCCGATGTCGCTTGACGACGTGGTCGAGATCATCGAGGTTCGTCGCCTGAACGAGCCGTACTGCGCGCGTCTTGCCGCGGAACGCGCGACGCAGGCCGACATCGCGGAGATGGAGTCCCTGGTTGCCGGTGCTTCGGCACCGACGGCACGAAAAGACTATCTGGCGCTGATCGAGATCGATCGACGGTTTCACGGCTGCATCGCTGCGGCGGCTCGGAATAAGGTCCTCGCGGAGATCCTCGCACGCCTGCACGACCGTTCGCTGCGCTTCTGGCACCTTGCCTTGACCAAGCCGGATCACCTCGAAGACGTGCTCGACCAGCACTACGACGTTCTGGACTTCATCAAACGCCACGACCCCGATGGTGCGGCAGCGAGCATGGAGGGGCACATCGAGTCGTTCAGGCGTTCCATCATCAATCTCACCCGCTGAGGTATCCACGTTGTCGACCCTCATCGCTCTGGCCCAACTCCGCAGTACGGACGACAAGCCGGGGAATCTTGCGAAAATCGCCTCATCCGCCGAGAGCGCGTCGAAGGCGGGAGCGCGGCTCGTCGTCTTCCCAGAGGCGGCGATGCACGACTTCGGGAGCCCGGAGACACCCCTCGCTCCGGTTGCAGAACCCATCGACGGCCCGTTCGTGACGCGCTTGCGCGACGTTGCGCGTTCGTGCCGTATCGGCGTCCTTGCGGGGATGTTTGAGCGGTCGGCCTATACCGATCGCGTCTACAACACCCTCGTCTATGTCGACGAGCGCGGCGAGCTCGCCGGTACGTATCGCAAGATGCACCTCTACGACGCGCTCTGTTTCGTCGAATCGGATCGTATCGTTCCCGGCGAGGGAGCGACCCTCGCGTTCACCTGTGAGGGGATCCGGTTCGGTGCGATGACGTGCTACGATCTTCGCTTCCCCGAACTCGCTCGGCACCTGGTCGTCGACGAAGGCGCCGAGGTGCTGTTGTTGCCGACCGCGTGGTTTCACGGCTTACTGAAAGAAGATCATCTCCGTACCCTGATGCGAGCCCGCGCCATCGAGAACACCGCGTATCTCTGCGCCGCGGATCAGGTCGGCGGGCCGTATTCCGGGAACAGCGCCGTCGTCGACCCGATGGGCGTCGTCGTTGCGAGCATCGGCGAGACGGAAGGACTCGTTCTGCACACCATCTCCGCCGAGCGCGTCGCCGCAGTCCGCCAGAAGTTGCCGTCGATCGCAAACCGCCGGCCCGATATCTACGAGCGGTGGGCGTCGACTGCGCAGGTCGTCCCGATCTAGCTACTGTACCCGCGTCCACCGCTGAGGGTGACCTGTTTGCCAGCGAGCTGGTCGAGGAACGTCTCGTGCGTGACCGGATGCGAGAACATCGGGAAGTTCTTCGCGACCGGCGTGAGGTCGTCGACGATCTCCGCTCCCCAGCTTCCCGATGAGAGCTACGTCAGCTGGGCGATATCCGAGCGGTACGTCAGCGGTGTTCCGGCTGGGAAGCGCGGCTTGAGTTCGTCGATCGCAGCATAGGCTCGGCGCCTTGCCTCGACAACCGTTGCGCCGCGTGCGGTAACGGTGAGGACACGGCCACCGGGCGTACTAACCGTGTCGTTCTCGCGCGTCGACGTTCCCCAAAACGCAACCGCGTCGTCGCCCAGGGCAAGATCGGCGGGCAAGCCGCTGAGCTTCGTGTTCTCGTACGGATATTTCGACGTCGCCAAGACGACGCCAACGGAGGCCTCACTCGACCACGACGCCGCGTCGATCTCGAGTGCTCCGTCGGCAGCCGATTTGAGGAAACGCGCGAAATCGCCGCCGGCACGCGGCATGAGCACTTGCGTCTCGGGGTCGCCGAAGCGCGCGTTGAACTCGATGACGGACAGACCGTCGTCGGTCTGCATCAAGCCGCAGTACAGCACGCCACGATAATCTTCACCTTCCGCCTGCAGACCGCGAAGTACCGGCGCGACGATCTGCTCCCGTACGAGGTCGAGCAGATTGTCGGGAAAGCCGACGGGCGGCGAGTACGCGCCCATCCCGCCGGTATTGGGCCCGCGATCGCCGTCACCGGCGCGTTTGTAATCGCACGCGGCCGCAACCGGCACCATCGCGCGACCGTCGGCGACGGCAAAAACACTGACCTCGCGACCGCGCAGCCGCTGCTCGATCACGACGTCGTGACCGCCGCCCGGGATCGCGTTCTTGCCGTACCACTCGGCGAGCAGCGCGAGCGCCTCGGCCGCGTCGTCGCAAACGACGACGCCTTTTCCACTCGCGAGACCGTCGGCTTTCACCACCGCGCCGCCGCGCCAGTCCTCCAGCGCGCGCTTGGCTTGATCGAGCGTGTGCACGACCGCGAAGCGCGCGGTCGGTATTCCGTGACGCTCCATGAAGCGCTTGGCGAAGACCTTGCTGGTCTCCAGACGACCGCCGCTACGATTGGGGCCGAATACGCTGATCCCCGCGTCGCGCAGCTTGTCGCCGACGCCCGCCGCGATCGCGGTCTCCGGACCGAGCACGACGAGGTCGATCTTCTCCGCCTGCGCGCGCTGCGTGATCTTACGCGCGTCAGTTACGGCAAGATCCGACCAGTTCGGGCCGCGCGATGCGGTGCCCGCGTTGCCCGGCGCGTGGAAAATCGCCTCGCACGAGGGCGAGGACGCCAGACGCCACGAGAGCGCGTCTTCACGCGCTCCCCCGCCCACGATCAGGATCTTCATCCTGGTATACTCACGAGCGATGAACGTCCGTTCCCTTCCACTCACGCTGCTTGCGCTCGCTCTGCTTACCGGCCACGTGACGGACAAGACCACGAGTCAGCCGCTCGTCGGTGTCACGGTGACGGTGAGCGGCCCGCAAACCGCCCACGCGACGACCGACGCGGAGGGGACCTACCGCATCGCGAAGCTGCGCCCCGGCCACTACACGGTCACGCTCTCGTCGCACGACGTCCCGCCGCAGCGCTTCGACGTCGTCGTGAAGAACGGCGCGACGCAGGGCGACTTCGTCGCCTGCAGCACCACGCTCGATTTCAGCTGCGGCGGCGGCTTCTAAACCGCGACGCCTCCGTTGCGGGTGGCGCCGTTCAAGATCGTGTCGATGAGGCCGTACGCTTGCGCCTCCGTCGCGCTCATGTAGAAGTCGCGCTCGAGATCGCGCAGGATCTCATCGATCGGCTTGTGTGTGGTATGCTCGTAGATCCCGGCGATCAGCCGGCGCGTCGCGACGAGCTCGCGGGCGTGGATCTCGAGATCGGTCGCCTGCCCGCCGATCTGGCCGATCGACGGCTGATGGATGAGAATCTTGCTGTACGGAAGCGCCATGCGCTTTCCCGGCGTTCCGCCGGTCAGCAACAGTGACGCAGCCGACGCGGCGAAGCCGGCGCAGATCGTGGCGACGTTCGGCTTGATGAGCTGCATCGTGTCGTACATCGCCAATCCGGCACTGACGCTTCCGCCCGGGCTGTTGATGTAGAGGTCGATGTCGCGGTCGGGGTCTTCGCGTTCGAGGAACAGCAGCTGCGCGATCACGAGGTTCGCGAGATCATCGTCGATGGCGCCCGTGACGAAGACGATTCGTTCCTGCAGCAAGCGGGAGTAGATGTCGTAGGAGCGTTCTCCGCGGGCGGTTTGCTCGACAACGATCGGGACGAGGCTCATGCGTGAGAGTATAGGCGACGGACCGCTGAGAGAGGCTCGACGGGCACCGAAAAGCGGCCATCAGGCCGCAGGACGCCGTGCGCGGGGCAGACGAAGCGCTCGTTATGAACACGCTGACCGAGGCGCAGCGGGAACGCCTCCTCGCCTTGCTCCGCGAGGGAAAGACGCTGCGCCGCATCGAGCACGAGACCGGTCACCGGCGGGAGACGATCGCAGCGTACGCGCGCCGCGCCGGGCTTCTTGCCGGCGAGGTCGTCGAGTTGGCGGCTCCGGAACCATCCTCCGTGTGCGAGCCGTACCGCGAGCGCATCCTCGCCGCGCTGCACGAGGGAGAGTCGCTGCGCGCAGTGCACGCCGATCTCGTCGCCCGGTTCGCGTTCTCCGGCAGTTACAGCACGCTAAAGCGGTACGTTCGCACGAGGCTCACTCCCCACGATGCAGCGTTGATGCTGGCGGCGTGAACCCGACTATTCCCACTCCACCGTCGCCGGCGGCTTCGACGTGATGTCGAAGGCGACGCGATTCACGCCCGGCACTTCGTTGACGATCCGCGTCGAGATGCGCGCGAGCAGGTCGTGCGGGAGACGCGCCCAGTCAGCCGTCATCCCGTCTTCGCTCGTGATCGCACGGACGCCGACGAGGTTCGCGTAGGTACGTCCGTCGCCCATCACACCGACGCTGCGCACCGGCGTGAGGACCGCGAAGTACTGCCACGGGCGCGGGGAGAGCGTTCCTTCCGCGATCGCGGCGTCGATCTCGGTCGTGACGATGAAATCGGCTTCGCGGACAGTCGCGAGCGACTGTTCGTTGACCTCACCGATGATGCGCACCGCGAGCCCGGGTCCGGGAAACGGCTGGCGCTCCACGATCGCGTTGGGGAGTCCGAGCACCCGACCCGCTTCGCGCACCTCGTCCTTGAAGAGACTGCGCAACGGCTCCACGAGCTTGAGCGCCATGCGCTCCGGGAGGCCGCCGACGTTGTGATGGGACTTGATCTTGTGACCGGCCTTCGAGCCCGGGGTCTTCGACTCGATCACGTCCGGATAGAGCGTCCCTTGCACCAGAAAGCGGACGTCGTGGATCTTCTTGGCCTCTTCCTCGAAGATCGCGATGAACTCGTGTCCGATGCGGATCCGCTTCTCTTCGGGATCCTCGATCCCGGCGAGACGCGCGAGGAAACGTTCGCGCGCGTCGACGTGCACGACGTTGAGGTGCAGCACGTCGCGAAACGCGGCGAGGACGCTTGCCGACTCGTTCTTGCGCATCAATCCCGTGTCGACGTAGATGCAGGTGAGCTGCTTGCCGATCGCGCGCGAGACGAGCGTCGCCGCGACCGCCGAATCGACGCCGCCCGAGAGCGCGCACAGCACGTTCGCGTCGCCTACCTGCGCGCGCACCGTCGCGATCGCGTCGTCGACCCACGAGTCCATCCGCCACGCCGGCGCGATCCCGGCGATCGTGTGCAGGAAGTTCTCCAGGATCGCGGTGCCGGCTTCGGTGTGCACGACCTCGGGGTGGAACTGCACGCCATACATGCGATGCGCGTCGTCGCCAATCGCCGCGATCTCGCACCGCGCGGTGTGCGCGAGCGGACGGAACCCCGGCGGAACCTGCTCGACCGAGTCGCCGTGCGACATCCACACCCGCGACTGCTTCGGCACGCCCAGGAAGAGCGGCGAGTCGAGCTGGTCGACCTCCAACTCGGCCGGACCGAACTCGGCGCGCTCGAGCGGGACGAGCGCTCCGCCAAGGTGCTTGGCGAGCAGCTGCATCCCGTAGCAGATCCCGAGCAGCGGGAGGCCGCTCGCGTACACGCGCGCGTCGCAGTCCAGGGCGTCGGGGCCGAGCGTGGATTCCGGCCCGCCGGAGAGGATGATCGCGGCTGGCTCGCGCTTCGCGATCTCGTCCCACGAGACGTCGTAGGGGAGCAGTTCGGAGTACACGTTCGCTTCACGCGCGCGGCGCGCGATCAACTGGCTGACCTGCGAACCGAAATCGAGGATGACCACGGTCGCGGGCCGGGCCTGGACGGGTGCGCTCACCCGCCCGTCTTCGACATTTTCGCCACTGTCACCCTGAGCTTGTCGAAGGGCGCGTCCTCGCTGAGCCTGTCGAAGCGCGGTGACTCACGATGTCCTCGACAAGCTCGGACGGGACGCGCGCTTCGACAAGCTCAGCGTGACAAAATCTAGGTCAACACCTCGGCGAGACGCCCCTGGTCGCGCGCCCAGACCAGCTCCATCGCGATGCGTTCTCCGACGGAAACGTCGCGGCCCCAGCGATAGGCGGTGTACGGCGTGTAGCGCGTTCCCGGCGAGCCCGGGATGCGCAGCGAGACGTCGTAGCAGATGAAATCTTTCGGCGGCCCGCTGACGATCACGCACTGCAGCGCGAACGGGCCGATCACGCCGATCCCGTCGACCTCCTTCGCTGCGCGCACGAATGCCTCGCCCATCGCGAACGCCTTCTCGAGCATCGACTCGGTGAGCGTCGCAGCGATGTGGCCGGCTTCTTCCAAACGCACCGGCTCGTCGGCCAGTTCGCGCGCCTGCGTGTAGGGAAGCGTCACGAGACCGTCCTTGTTCGTTTGACGGCGCGTATCGGTCCCCATCAGCTCGAGCTCGCCGAGCACCGGCGACCAGAAGAAGTTGAGGTTGACGCTCGGACCGATCGCGTACTCCTCGATCACCGCGCCACGCAGCCCCTCGGACGTGATGATGCCGGCGTCGAGCAGACGCTGAGCCGTGCGCGTGTACTCCGCCTCGCTGCGTGCGAGGAAGAACGCGCGCTCGAACGAGATCTTCGCGTGCGGCGCCTTCACCATCACGAGGCGATCGATCTGATCCGGCGAGCTGAGCTGGCGCGGATAACGAATCCCCGCGCGCTCCATGAGCGCGTACTGGTTCTCCGCCTCGTCGCGCTCTTCGGCGCGCAGCAGGCGGCGATTCCCGAAGAACGGGATCGCCATGCGCTCTTCGATCTCGGCGTACGAGTACTGCTGGTGCAGGTAGACCTCGAACGAGCGGTTCGCGACGAACACCGCGTTCTCGCGCCGCAACCGCGCGACGACGTCCTCGTTGAGCACGTCGGCGAAGCGCGCGAGCTCGAGCGTCTCGTCGACGCATCCGCGCGGCGGACCGTCGGCGCGACGCGCGTAGTACGTGTCGTACGTGCGGTTGCGCCCGCGTTCGGTCACGATGAGGTTGCGCAACCCTTGCGCACGCGCGCCGGACGCCACCTCCAACGCGGAGTGGCTTCCGATCGAGCACAACGTGAGCTTTGCGGGGTCGTAGGACGCGAGCGTCCCGGTCAAGTCGAAGGGCACCAGCCGAGCCCTACGTCGAGAGAAAGCTCCTTGCCTCCGTCGAGGTCGGGTATCCGACGATCAACTGACGGCGCACCTCGACGCGCATCTTCTTCGCCTCGGCGGTGTCCTCGCGGCCGAGGACGTCGTAGACGCGCTTGTACAGACGCGGCAGCTCGTAGTCGCGGGGATACTGGTGCTGCCAATCGTTGAGCGCGTCGTAGACCCAAACGGTGTCCTGCGTCATCCGGCCGCCCCAGCCCGCGTCCAGGTATTTTCCGATCCGCGTGAGCTCGTTGCGGACGCCGAGCGGCGAGAGCTTCGTGCGGCCGAAATACTCGTCGGCCGGTGCGGTGATGACCAGCAGCGCGTCGTGCGAGAGGACGCGACCGATCACCGGCAGCCCGTGCGCCGATGCGCGGTGCGAGGCGACGACGCGTGCCGCCTCCTGCTCGGCGGCGGTGTAGCCGGGCGCGGCGTTGCGCGCGGCGTCGACCATCGGCCAGAGCACCTTGCCCAGATCCGGCGGGACCGAGGCGATCGGGAAACCGGGCTGCGCCGCGCGCTGCAGCGCCAGCGTGCGCCATGCGGTGTCGCCCGTAAGCGTGAATGCGCGCACGTCGGCGTCGACTTGGCCGAGCAGCGCCTGCACGTCGCCCGTGTACTTTTGCGCGAGCGCGCTCGCGTCGGTGTCGGCGTCGTGTGCGAGCAGCTTCGGATCGCCGTCCTCGGCGTCGAGCTTCGCGAGGAGCGCGCTCGCCTCGGCGCCGCGCTGACCGTCGCTCTGGTATGCCTGCGCCGCGACGCGCAGGTACCACTCCGCGGCGTCGTTGCTGATCAGCGGATCGTAGCTGAGCTGCGAGGCGAGGTCGAGCGCGACGCCCTTGAGCGCGAGGTTCTGCGGATCGTCGCGCAGCCGCAATTCGTACGCACGGCCGGCGTCGAGCACGGTCGAGAAGTAGTCGAGCTCGTCGGCCAGATGCCAACCGTTCGAGGCGCCCTTCTGATAGGCGCCCTGCATCTGCTTGTAGAGCACTTGCGGGTCGACTTGGAGCGCCGCGCGCGCCGGCGCGGGGCGACCGACCAGGGAGAGCGCCGCGACGAGCGCGGCGACGAGCGTCGCGCTACGCGACCGTGCCGTCATCCAGCACGACGTCGAGTGAGTTGGAGAGGAGAGCATTTTTGATCTCACGGGCGATCCGCCGACCGGTCGACATCGGTTCGCTGTAGTTCAAATACGAGTACGGCGAGCCGTCGATGAAGGGGTTGGTTCCGGCGACGATGCGCGCGGAGATCTCCATGATGTAGAACTGCGTGTCCGGCGTGATGATCGTCTCGATGCAAAACGCGCCGAAGAGGCCCTTCGGTCCACAGATCTCGCGGGAAACCCGTACCACGTCTTCGCCCATGCGAAACGCTTCGGCGAGCATTGACTCGCGCAGCACGAGCGGCGAGTTCCCGACGACGACATAGCTGGGCTCGATGTCCATCCCCGCTTGTGCGGACGACGGAATGCGGCCCAGCGAGTCGACGTTCGTCTCGTAGCGCCGGTCCATCGACATGATCTCGAGCTTGCCGGTGAGCGGCGAGTAGAAGTAGTGGATGTAGGCCGGGACGCCGATGATGTACTCTTGCAGAATGTAGTTCTGCCGTGCGAGCAGCGAGGCGCGCTCCTCGAAGTCGTGCGCGTCGCGCACGAAGAGGTAGCCCTTGCCGCCCGCGGCGCCGTAGAGCTTCACGATGACGGGACGGTCGATCTCCGCGCCGGTGCGGAACTGGCGGGGGAGCTTGAGGCCGGCGCGCGTCAGCCACTCGCGCTGCAGCTCGCGGCTCGCCTCCCAGTCGAGCACCGACTTGTTCCCGAAGTACGGGATCCGCATCTTCTTGTGCTCTTCGAGCGAGAGGTACGCGACGAACGAGCCGTGCGGAACGATGATGATCTTGCGAGCCTCGAGCTCCGGCACGAGCGACATGAAGTCGCTGTAGCGCGCGATCGTGATGACCTCGTCGACGAACGCGAACGACTTATAGAGCCGGTCGGTCTGCGGGTTCGCGATCGCGAGCGTCTTGAAGCCTTCGTCGTGCGCGCCCTTGAGGATCTGCAGTGCGGAATGCGACCCGAGCGTGGCGATCGTGTACATCTCGCCGACGCCCTTGCTTCGCTGTTCTGCGCTAATCGAAGGCGCTAAAGTAATGCTCATACTAGGCTGGTGTCCATCGCCATCGTCACGTGATTGCCATCTGAAACGCCGGATTGCACAAAAACGTCTCGACCGCCTTGGCCAGCAGATCGGACGGCACATCGCGCCCGTTCTCGTCGAGAAGTCGCCAGGCCGTACAGCGATGGACGGCGCGCACGCCGGGGATCGCACGACCGCCCACGAGGGTCGCCGGGGCTTCGTCGCGTGGGGCGATCCAGACCTCGCCGGGCTCGGGCTCGTTCGCGGTCCGCTCCTGCAGGCGGTGCTTGTTGGGGTTGTGGATCGTCTCGATCGTACCGATCGCGTCGGTCAGCTCGCGCGCGAGGACGTCGTCGACCTCGAACTGCCAAATATCCGCACGGATCACACGTGTGACCGGAATCCCAAGCCGCGAGAGCGTCTCGAAGGCCGTGAACGCCTCGTTGTCCGGGATCGTCAGCGTGACGGCGTAGGTGCGCGTCATCGGCCGACCTGCGCGCGGACCGCGTCCGCGAATCGTTCGTAGAACCGAATTCCACCGGACGGTTCGAGCGTACGGCGATCGGCGTCGAGGTGCTGGAAGGTCCACGCGTCGCGCTCGGGGTGCGGCATGATCGCAAGAACGTTCCCCTCGCGATTCACCAGCGCCGCGGCATCGAGCGCCGCGCCGTTCGGTGCGGGGACGGGGTTGCCGTCAGCATCCGAGTAGACGAACGCAAGGTGTCCGCCGCGCAGGATCTCATCGAGCTCCTGCGATGGTGCGGCGAGCCGCCCGTCGCCGTGTGACGCCCAGGCGGGGATCACCGCGCCGTCTTCGATCCCGGCGAGGATCGGGACGCGCTCGGGCGCGACATTCAGCTTGACGTGAACATGAACCGACTGGAATCGTCCACTCGCGTTCGGCGCGAACGCCGCGGTCGGGCGGCGCAGCGGACCGGTGCCGGGAACGAGACCGGCTTCGGCGAGGATTTGTGCGCCGTTGCACACGCCCAAGACATACTTGCCGGCCTGCGCGGCTTCGATAACGGGATCCATCAGCGCGTCGTGCGCGGCGACGGCTCCGGCACGAATGCGATCCTCATACGCGAAGCCGCCCGCCAACACGTACGCATCGAACTGCGACAAGCGTTCGGGCTGCGACCAATGCACGAGCGCGCCGTCGAGTCCGACCGCCTGCACGGCACGCAGCGTCTCATCCTCGGAGTTCGTCCCCGGGAAGACCAGAACAGCGACGCTCGCCATTATGCGTAGAACTCGCGCAACGGCGCCTCCCAGACCTCGCGAAGTTGGGCGAGCGGGATACGCTCGTCGTCGATCTGCGCGACCTCTTCGCCGAGCACGACGCCGGCGTCGTACGCGCGCACGCGATGGCGCGCGGTCATCGCCGCAAATGTCTGCGGGTCGGCGACCTCGACGACGAAACCGGGAATCTCCGAGAACCATGCCGCGTCGTGATCGAGGTCGCGCACCATTGGTCCGGAATCGACGCGGAACCCCAGGCCGCGCAGCGAGCGCAGCGCCATCTTCGCGACCGCCGTGAGCACGCCGCCGTCGCCGACGAGGTGCGCCGAGAGCAGCGTCCCGTTTGCGAGTCCCTCGCGCGCCAGCGCGCACTGGCGCCCGAAGGCGTGCATGTCGAGCTGCGGGAGCGTAATCGACGACAAGCCGATCTGCTCGGCAATCACCGAACCGCCGAGCGCGAGCTGCAACGGCGCCGTGACGACGATTGCGCTGCCGGCGCGTTTGAAGCCCGCGGTCGCCGCGGTCGTGACGTCGTCGAGCGTCCCGATGCAGCCGACGATCGGCGACGGCGCAACGTGGTTCCCTGACGACGAGCGATTGTAGAGTGAGACGTTTCCGGAGACGAACGGGACGTCGGCGCGCAGCGCCGCGTCAGCGAGTCCCTCGACCGCCGCGACGAACGCGCCCATCTGATCGGGGACCGTCGGATCGCCGAAGTTGAGGCAGTCGGTGAGACCGGCCGGCGTCGCCCCGACCGCGCTCACGTGGCCGATCGCTTCCGCGACGGCGAGCTCGGCGGCGTGACGCGGATCGATCTTTCCGTAGCGCGGATTGCCGCCGATCCCGACCGCGACACCGAGCGGCGCACCAGGGATCGGGACGATCACACCCGCGTCGGAGTACCCGGGCGGGATCGCGGTGCAGCCGCGCACGACGCCGTCGTAACGCCGGTAGATCGACGCACGCGAGCAGACGTCGCGATGCGCGAGCACGTCGCGCAGACGTTGCGCCAGCGTCGCCGGCGCGTTCGCGAGCGCCGCAGCGATCGCGCGCAATCGCTCTTCTTCGGTCTCGCGCGGAACGGGCGCGATCGTGTACGGACGGTGGTAGCGGACGCCACCGGTCAGGAATTCGAGGTCGACGTCCATCACGACGTCGCCGTGATGCTTCGCGAGATACCGTCCGGTGTCGGTCACCTTGCCGATCACCGCCGCGCATGCACCACGCGCGACGCGCGGGAGCGCATAGACGTCGTTGTAGATCTCGAGCAGCGTCGGCGTGAACGACGGCGGGACGATCCAGCAGAGCCGCTCCTGCGTCTCGCCGATCGCGATCACTTCCGACGGCAGATCTTTTTGTGCGGTGGACACGCGCTCGAGCTCCACCTCGGCGCCGACGCCACCGGCTGCGCACAGCTCCGCACTGCAGCCGACCAATCCGCCCGCGCCGAGATCCTTGAACCCCGCGGTGATCCCGAGCGCGCGCAGCTGTGCGAAGACCGCGTAGCTCGCGCGCATGATGACGTTCTTGAGGAACGGGTCGGGGACTTGGACGGCGCCTTTGTTCTGCTCGGCGTCTTCTTCATCGAGCGTCAGCGACGAAAACGACGCGCCGCCGAAGCCGCTGCGATCGGTCGCCTTGCCGACGAGCACGATGTCCCAACCGATGCTGCCTTTCGGCGCACGCGAGTGGATGATGTCCTTCTCTTTGACCAGGCCGAGCGCAACGACGTTGACGAGCACGTTGTCGTCGAACGACTCGTCGAAGAACACGTCGCCGCCGAGATTCGGCACGCCGATCGCGTTGCCATAACCGGCGATCCCGTCGACGACCTGTTGCGCGACGTAGCGGCAATGCTCGTTCGACTGCATCCCGAAGCGCAGCGGATCGGCGACGCCGACCACTTCTGCACCCATGCAGAGCACGTCACGGACGATTCCGCCGATCCCGGTCGCCGCACCCTCGTACGGCACGACCTGCGAGGGATGGTTGTGCGACTCGTGCGCGACGACGACGCCGTACGTCTCGCCTTCCCACTCGCCGAGCCGGACGATCCCCGCATCTTCACCGACGCCCAGGAGCACGGTCGGTCCCGTCGTCGGCAGCTTTTTGAGGTGTTCGCGCGACGACTTGTACGAGCAATGCTCGCTCCACTGCGCATCGAACGCGAACAGCTCAGTCGGCGTCGGGACGCGCCCGAGATGTTCCGCGATGCGGCGCAGCTCGTCGTCGCTCAGGGCGACGCCGATCCGCCGACCGAGCGCGATCGCGGACTCGAGGCGCTCCGTGGTGGTCATCAAGCGCGAGCGACGCCGGGTTGCTGCGGCTGGGGCGTGTTGAGTTGTGCGTCGGCCTGGAGCACGGCGCTGCGCGCGTTTGCCTGCATCAGCAACACGCGACCGAACACGACCGTGTCCTCGAGCGCGAACGCCTTCGCCGCCCGCAACGCGACCTCGTCGGCGCTCGGGTCGCTCTCGACCTTGTCATTCTGACGGCGTCGAAGGGCGACTGAGATTACCGGGTTCGCGGTTGCGTACTCGACCATTTCGCCGAGCGAGCTGTTCTCGTCAGCAACCGTCACGGTCACCATCCGGGCGAACGTCGACTCGAGCTGCGCGACGAGCTGCAGCACGTAGCCGGGCGTGCGTGCGACCGAGACCACGTGGCGCACGACCGGCAACCCGAAGTTGCTGAGCGCGCGACCGACGACGTCGGCGGCCGCAACGTTCTCCGTGCCGTCGACCATGAGCGCGACCATCCCCGGGCGCATCTGCGGAAACGTCCCGACGATCTCGGCGACTTGCTCGTAGTTCGTCTTGATTTGCGCAAGCGCCTCGGGCGTCACGGTTTCCAGGTTGCGATAGAGCTGCTTGTCGAGCATCAGCTCCTCACGCCCTTGCGGCCACACGCGCCAGGAGTCGTTGTCGATCACGTCGGCGATCACGAGCTGTCCCTTGCCCTCGCCGCTGGACAGACGCCCGAACTCGATCTTCAGATCGACGAGCAACGCGTTGCGCTGACGCCACGCGTGGGCGAGGATCTCGTACGTGATCCGCGCGAGCTCGGTCATCGTCGCGATCTCTTGCGGGGTCGCGATGTTCTGCGCGACGATCTCGTCGGGCTCGATCTGCGGATCGTGCTTGGCGTCGTCCTTGAGGAAGAACTCGATCACGCGGGGGACGAGCAGCGAGCCTTTCTGGACTCCCGGCCGGCGGCGAACGAACGACCCCGCGGCGACGCCGCGCACGACGACTTCCAGCGGGATCATCTGCGCGCGACGCACGAGCATCTCGTTGTCGTCGTCGTCTTCGCCGCCGTTGAGATAGTGCGTCGGCAGCCCGGCGAGATTCAGCAAACGAAACACGCGCGCCGTCGTCTGCGCCGCGATCCGTCCCTTGCCTTCGATGACGTCGCGCCGCGCGCCGTCACCGGCCGTGATCCCGTCCATCTGCTGCACGACGAGCACGTCGGGTTGCCCGTCGAGCTCGTAGAGAGCCTTGGTCTTGCCGCGGGTAATTTCGTGGCCTTTGCGCATGTTCTTTATTTTTGCGTTTTTCCGTTGGTGTCGCCGATGGTGTCGCGAATTCGTTGAGCGAGGCGGCGCGCGCGTTCGGGTGCGTCGCCGACGTGGCCGCCCGGGTCGAGGCGTTCGCGGACTTCGGCGGGGTCGACCCAGCGGCCGATCCGCTCGTCATCGGCGAGCAGCGTCGCGAGCGGGTTCGATTCGCCGCGCGCGAGTGCGTCGTACGAGCGCATCGCGCTCTCACGGATCACTTCGTGCAGCTCCTGGCGGTCGCCGCCGCGCTTCGCCGCTTCCATGAGGATCGCTTCGGTCCCCGAGAACGGCCCGTAGGTGCGCAGGTTCTCGGCGATGCGCCGCTCGTCGATGCGCAGCCCCTCGACGATCTTCGTGGCGAGGGCGAGGATCTCGTCGGTGCAGAGCAGGGCTTCGGGAAGGACCGTCCGGCGGTTCGCCGAGTCGTCGAGCGTTCGTTCGAGCATATTCGTTGCCGCGTTTTGCCACGCCACGTCGGCGTACGCCGGCAGCAAACGCGCTAGCGAATCTATCCGCTCGGCCATCACGGGGTTTCGCTTGAACGGCATCGCGCTCGAACCGACTTGTTTCGCGCCGAACGGCTCGGCGAGATCGCCGAACCCGGGGCTCGACAGAATGCGAATGTCAAAGCCGAACTTCGAGAGCGAAGCGCCCAAGCCGGCGAGCGTCGAAAGGAGCAGGTAGTCGAGCTTGCGCGGATACGTCTGCGTCGCGACGTCGCGCGCTTCGAGCTCGAACCGACCCAGAACATCGTCCTCCTGCTGCTGCGGCGTCCGTTCGGTCCCCGCGAGCAAGTGGGTGTACGATGCCGACGTCCCGACCGCGCCGCGAATCCCCTTCGCGGTGAGCTGCTCGCGTGCGGCGAGCAGCATCGCGCGGTCGATCAGCAGGTCCTGCGCATAGACCGCGAGCCGGTAGCCGAGCGTCGTCGGCTCGGCCGGCTGCAGGTGCGTGTAGCCCATGCAGACGAGGTCGGCGTACTTCTCGATCTGGGCCGCGAACACGCGTAGCAGCGCGTCGAGCGACGCGACGATCCGCGAGAGCGCCAGTCGCATGCGGAACGTCTCGACGTTGTCCTCGACGTCCATCGAGGTCGCGCCGAGGTGAATCTTCCCGCCGCCGACGGTTGCTTGTTTCGCGAAGACGCGGATCTCGGCCATCAGGTCATGGCCGATCTCCTTCTCGATCGCGAGCGCGGCGGCGAGATCGATCTCGTCCGCGTGGGCGCGCAGGTCGTCGACCTCTGCTTGGTTGACCAACCCGGCGCGCTGCTGCGCTTCGGCGAGGGCGATCCACACCGCTCGCCAGAGCTTGCGGCGTTCGCGTTCAGAGAAAAGTTCCCGCAGCGACGGTTGCCCGTAGCGCCACGAGAACGGCGAGGCATACGTAGTATCGTTCATCGAGTCCGTTCCGACCCGCCGGGCTTCGCGAGCCGGCTCCGATCGGCCTCGACCCCTCGACAGGCTCGGGACAGGCTCCACGCTTCTTTTCTGACGACCGCCGGCTCGCTCGCCCTCAACGCGCGAGACGAGCGCCGAGGTCGGCGGTGAGCAGCTCGATCATCGCGCGCGGATCGTCGATCCGGCCCGTGACGACCGCCTCGAAGCCGCGCACCGCCGCTTCGTAGCCGTAGCGCGCGCGGCGCTCGCCGATACGCTTGGCGATGGGGCGGAGGATGCGTTCGCGCCAGCGGTGGCGCGCCGGCAACTCGCCGCCGTCGGGACGCGCGAGCTCCCACAGCAGCAGGAACTCGTTGGCGAGCGCGCTCGCGAGCGGGACGGCCGCGCCGCGCGGGTCGTTGGCGAACATCTCGAACGCGATCGCGAGCGCTTCTTGCGGTCGTCCTTCGACGACCGCACCCGCGTAGTGCCACGCCTTGGGGTCTTCGACGGAGAGGCTCTCGCGCTCGAGGTCGGCCATCGTGATCGTCGTGCCGGCTAGCGCGAGCTTTTCGAGGTCGTTTTGGATTGCGCCGAGGTCGGAAGTGCCGTCGGCGAGCGCGGCGATCACGCGCGGTTGTGCTTTCGCGCCCAGACGCTCGAGGGTTTCGCGCACGAAACGTTCGCGCACGTCCGCGTTCGGCGTCGTGTCGATCCGCAGCGCTTTGCGTCCCGCGAGTTGGCCGAACGGTTCGGGCTTCGTCTTCTTTGCCGGCGGAAAGAGGTCTTCGAGGACGAGCGTGTTGCCGGCGGGGACGTTCTCGGCGACCGCCCACAGATCGCGCCGCGGTTGCGCGCGCATGCGATGGCAATTGCGCACAACGACAACACGTCGTTCAGCGAGGAACGGCATTGCGTTGACGGCGTCGCCGACGGCGCGACCGATTGCGTCGGTCTCGGGGCCCTGGAAGACGTCGCAGTTGAGTTGCCGGATATCTTGTGGGAGCAGCCGATCGAGAACGACGTCGAGCGCGCGTTGCGCAAGAATGACGTCCTCGCCTTCAATGATGACAAGCCCATCGATCTTCGGTTGCTTATCAAGAAAATCGTAAAACTTCACGGTAACGCCGCCCCGCCACCGTCATGCTGAGCTTGTCGAAGCAC
>CAZABL010000049.1:26057-29146 GCA_964483365.1 uncultured bacterium | reverse complement strand
CTTCGTCAAGACCGACTTCATGCCGCTGGGCACGACGGACTTCTCGTCGTACATGATCTCGGCGAAGAACTCGGGCGCCGATGTGCTCGCCCTGCTCAACGCCGGCGCGGACACCGTGAACAGCATGAAAGCGGCCCGGCAGTTCGGGTTGGACAAGAACATGAAGATCGCGGTCGGCTTGTTGTTCCTCAGCGACGTCGACGCGCAGCCGGCGCTGTTCGAGAACTCCCGCATCACGACGTCGTGGTACTGGAATCAGGACAAGGCCGCGCGCGCCTGGGCCGACCGCTACGCGAAGCGGATGCACGGCTTGCGACCGACCGACATTCAGGCCGCCGACTACTCGGCGACGATGCAGTGGCTCAACGCCGTGAAGGCGACCGGGACGACCGACGCCGACAAGGTCACCAAGTACCTGGACGGGCGCAGCTTCAACGACTTCTACGCCAAGGGCGGCGAATGGCGCGCCAAGGATCACCTTGTCACGCACGACATGTACGTCGTCGACGTCCTCCCGCAGAGTCAGATCAAGGAGCCCCATGCGTGGTTCAAGATCGTCGAGACGATGGCGCCGGGACGTGCGTTCCGCGCCGAATCGCAGACGCTCTGCAAGAAGGATTGGTAGGCTAGCCTGAGCCCCGACTACCTCCTCACCCAACTCTTCAACGGCCTGGCGAGCGGCGCGTTCTACGCGCTGCTCGCCTTAGGTTTGAGCGTCATCTTCGGGATGCTGCGGGTGGTGAACTTTGCGCACGGGGCGATGTTCATGCTCGGTGCGTTCGCGACGTACTACGGCGCGCAGCTGATCCACCTGCCGTTCTTCGCGGCGCTCATCGTGGCTCCGCTGCTCGTCGGCGCGTTCGGGATGCTGCTCGAGGTGACGCTGCTGCGGCGGCTGTACCGCGTCGATCCGATCTACAATCTCTTGCTCACGTTTGCGCTCGTCCTCGTGTTCGAAGACCTCATGCGCCTCTTGGCCGGACCGCTCGGTTCGCCGTACTCGGCGCCCGACGCCCTCTCCGGCGCGACGAATCTCGGCTTCACGGCCTACCCGACCTACAAGCTGTTCGTGATCGTCGTCGCGCTCGCCGTCTGTCTGGCGGTGTGGTTTCTCGTCGAACGCACGGCGCTCGGCGCGCGGATTCGCGCTGCGACCGAGAACCCCATACTGGTGCGCGCGTTCGGGATCGACACGCAGCGGCTCGTGACGTGGACGTTCGGCGCCGGGGTCGCACTTGCGGCGCTCGCCGGCGTCCTCGCCGCGCCCCAGACCAACGTCCAGCCGAACATGGGTGACGCGATCATCATCTATACCTTCGCGATCGTCGTCATCGGCGGGCTCGGCTCGATCGTCGGGTCGATCCTTGCCGGCTTCGCGCTGGGCTTGCTGCAGACGATCGGCGCGGTCGTCTTCCCACCGATCTCGACGACGCTGATCTTCATCGTCATGGTGCTCGTCATCGTCTGGCGCCCGGCGGGGCTCTTCGGCAAACGGGAGTTCGGCGCATGAAGGACCGCGCGTACCCGATCGTCGCGGCCGTGCTCGGCGTGATCGCGCTCGTGCTGCCGTGGTTCGTCTACCCCGTCTTCGCGATCGACCTGATTTGCTTTGCGCTGTTCGCGGTCTCGCTCGACCTGTTATTCGGCTTCGTCGGCCTGCTCTCGTTCGGTCAGGCATTGTTCTGGGGCGGCGCGGGCTACGCGACCGCGTATCTCGTCCACCAGTTCGGGATCGACTCGGTGCTGGCGATCATTCTCGGCGTCGTCTACGCGATGGCGCTCGCGGCGTTCGTCGGCGCGATCTCCGTACGCCGTGCCGGGATCTACTTCGCGATGATCACGCTGGGCGTCGCGCAGATTCAATACTTCCTGGCGTTCCAATACACCAACGTCACCGGCGGCGAGAACGGGCTGCAGATCGGCGGGCGCGGACACTTCCTGGGCTTTGCGCTCGAGAACGACCGGGCGTTCTACTACGTCGCGCTGGTGGTGATCGTGCTGGCCGTGCTGTTCGCGATCCGCGTGACCCGCTCGCCGTTCGGCCGCGTTCTTCTGGCGATGCGCGAGAACGAACCGCGTGCGATCGCGCTCGGCTATCGCGTCGACCGTTACAAGTTCGCGGTGTTCACGATCGCCGGCGGCCTTGCCGGCCTTGCCGGGGCGCTCTACGCGCTCGCGAACCGGCTCGCGGGGCTCGATATGGTCGACTGGCACACGTCGGGGGCAGTCGTGATGATGACGGTGCTCGGTGGTATCGGGACGATCCTCGGACCGATCGTCGGCGCCGGCGTGTTCGAGTCGCTCGATTACTTCGTGTCGAAGACGCCCATCGGGGAAGAGACCAACATGGTGATGGGGGCGATCTTCGCGGTTTGCATCCTGCTGTTCCGGCGCGGCATCGTCGGCTCGCTGCTCGCGCGCCTGCGCCCGTGAGCGGCGGCGCGCGACAGCATCAGCCCTTCGATCCCGCCAAGGCTGCACGGCTCGACGATCCTGCCCGCTTCGCCTACCTTCCGATCGACGACGTCATCGCGCTCGTCGATCCACCGGAGGGAGCGACGGTCGTCGACTACGGCGCGGGGACGGGTGCGTACGCGCTTCCGCTCGCCCATCGCCGCCCCGACCTGCACGTCGTCGCGCTCGATTTCCAACCCGAGATGCTCGCGCTGCTGCGCGCGAAACCCGAGTTCGCTCTTCTGCGCAACCTCGAAACTGTCGAGCATGCTCCGGAAACGCTCCGCGGGAAAGCTGCTCGCGTCTTCGGTATCAACGTTCTCCACGAGCTGAGCGACAACGCGCTCGCGGATATCTTCGCGCTGCTCGAACCGAGCGGATACGCGGTGATGATCGATTGGAACGCCGCCGTCGAGCGTCCGAGCGGACCGCCCGCGGAGCGCGTGTATTCCCCGGAAGAAGCGCGCGACCGCCTCATCGCACTCGGCTGGCAGGTCCCCGAGCAGCATCTCTTCCCGTACCAGTACGCGCTCATCGCGCGCCGCTCGCCGTCCCCGTCACTGTGAGCGCATCCCTGTCCCCGTCCCAATCCCCGTCACCCTGAGCTTGTCGAAGCACGGAGCTCGTCGAAGGCA
>CAZABL010000049.1:4833-25957 GCA_964483365.1 uncultured bacterium | reverse complement strand
CCGTCCCAATCCCCGTCACCCTGAGCTTGTCGAAGCACGGAGCTCGTCGAAGGCAACGTTGCCGTGTCCGCTTCGACGGGCTCAGCGAGGACGGACCCTTCGACAAGCTCAGGGTGACGGGGACCGACGATGCGCGACGGTGTCGCGCTAAACCCCGAGGAGGTCCAGCAGTTCGCGTTCGCGGGCGACGACTTCGCTGTTGTCGAGGGTTTGGACGACTTCGCCGTGGACGACGATGTGGTGCCGGTCGGCGACGCCGGTTGCGAAGCGGACGTTCTGCTCCACCAAAAGGATCGTGATTCCGTCGGCCTTCATCGTGCGGATCACTTCGCCGATCCGCTCGACGATCACCGGCGCGAGCCCTTCGGTCGGTTCGTCCATGAGGACGAGGCGTGCGCCGCTGCGCAGGACGCGCGCGATCGCGAGCATCTGCTGCTCGCCGCCTGAGAGCGTCGTCCCCGGCGCGTTGGCGCGCTCCTTGAGGATCGGGAACTCGTCGAAGATGCGCTCGAGCGCCCACCCGCGATCGCCGACGATCGGCGGGAGCGTCAAGTTCTCCATCACCGACAGGGAGCTGAGAATCCCGCGCTCCTCGGGGACGTAGCCGACGCCGCGCTTTGCGATGCGGTCGGACGGGAGCCCGATCAGCGATGTGCCGTCGAGCGCGATCGTGCCGTGGCGCGACGGCAAGATCCCGGTGATCGTGCGCAGTGTCGTCGTCTTGCCGACGCCGTTGCGTCCGACGAGCGTCGCGACCTCGCCCTGCGCGACACGGAACGTCATCCCGTGCAGAACGTGAGACTCGCCGTAGTACGCGTGAACGTCGTGGAGCTCGAGCACTACTGATGTCCTCCGCCCAGATATGCGGTGACGACCCGCGCGTCGTTGCGCACTTCGTCATACGTTCCCTCGACGAGCACGCGGCCGCGCTGGAGAACGGTGACGCGATCGGCGAGCGTCGAGACGACTTTGAGATTGTGCTCGACGAGGACGACGGTGCGACCGGGTGCGATCCGACCGATCAGCTCCACGGTGCGATCGATGTCTTCGACGCCCATCCCGGCGGTCGGCTCGTCGAGCAACAGCACGCGTGGATCCTGCGAGAGCGCGATGGCGAGCTCGAGCGAACGCTTTTTCCCGTACGGAAGGTGCGTCGCGAGCGTATTGCGCTCATCGTCGAGCCCGACCGCGGCGAGCGCCTCGCGGGCCGGATCATCCAAGACGGCGGTGACCGCGGGCGAGGCGAGCAGCCGCCGCGAGAGCGCGGTGCGTGCCTGCAGTGCGATCTTCACGTTGTCGAGCACCGTGAGGTGCGGGAAGATGCTGTTGATCTGAAAGCTGCGGACCATCCCCATGCGCGCGATCGCCGACGGGTCGAGATGCGCGATCTCGGTCCCCGCGAAGCGGACGCTCCCGCGCGTCGCCGGCGCGAAGCCGGAGAGGACGTTGAAGAACGTCGTCTTTCCGGCGCCGTTCGGGCCGATCACGGCATGAATCGACTCGGCTGCGACGTCGACCGAGACGCCGTCCAACGCGACGAAACCGGCGTAGACTTTGGCGACGTCTCGCGTCGAGAGGATCGGCTCGGCCACGAATGGGCCTTCTCCGAGCGGAAGGAGCGGTCCGCTCGCGCACGGGACTTCTCGTGCGACGATGCACGACGGTCCACACGAAACGATCCTCGAGATCGAAGCACCGCGCGTCAAGTTCGGCCGCGGGGCGATCGACGAGGTTGGGCCGGAGGCCGCGGCGCTCGGCGTGCGGCGCGTCGCACTCTTCACCGACCGGCACGTTGCGCGTCTCGAGGTGGTGGCCCGCGCGCGCCGTTCGCTGCGCGAGGCGGGTGTCGACGTCGCGGAGTTCGCCGACGTGCGGATCGAGCCGACCGACGCTTCGTTCGCCCAGGCGGCTGCATTTGCACGCGACGCGAAAGTCGACGGCTATGTCTCGGTCGGCGGCGGGTCGACGATCGACACGGCGAAGGCCGCGAATCTCTTCGCGACGTATCCGGCGCCGCTCGAACGCTACGTGAACGCACCGCTCGGCGACGGTGCGCCGATCCCGGGTCCGCTCGCGCCGCACATCGCGTGTCCGACGACGTCGGGGACCGGGAGCGAGTGCACGGGAATCACGATCTTCGATTTCACCGCCCACAACGTCAAGACGGGGATCGCGTCGCGCCGCCTGCGCCCGACGCTGGGGATCGTCGATCCCGACGCGACGCGTACGCTCCCCGCCGCCGTCGTCGCGTCGAGCGGATTCGACGTGCTCGCGCACGCACTCGAGTCGTTCACCGCGAAGCCGTACACGCAGCGCACGCGTCCGGCGACGCCGCGCGCGCGGCCGCTCTCGCAAGGCGCGAACCCGTACAGCGACCTCGCCTGCGTCGAAGCGCTGCGCCTGATGGGCACGTTTCTCGAGCGCGCCGTCGCCGATGCCGGCGATGACGAGGCGCGCGAAGCGGTGATGTACGCGGCAACGCTCGCGGGGATCGGATTCGGCAACGCGGGCGTCCACGTGCCGCACGGGATGGCGTACGCCGTCGCCGGACTCGTGCGCGACTTCGTTCCTGCGGGCTACGACGCCGATCACGCAATGGTGCCGCACGGGATGTCCGTCATCGTCAGCGCACCCGCCGTCGCGCGCTTCACTGCGCCCGCGGCGCCCGAGAAGCATCGTCGTGCCGGCGAGCTGCTCGACGCGGACGTCGTCCCGTTCGACGACGAAGTCGGTGACGCGCTCGCCGCCGCCCTGGCGCGGATGATGCGCGCGACCGGGATCCCGAACGGACTCGCCGCGCTCGGATATCGCGACAGCGACGTTCCCGCGTTGGTCGAAGGCGCGTTCGTGCAGCAGCGCTTGCTTGCAAATGCGCCGCGAGCGGTGGGACGCGAGGAGCTCGACACGCTCTTCCGCGGCGCGTTCTCGTACTGGTGACCGAAACGCTGCGCGCCGCGCTCGACGCCGAAGGCGCGGGACGATTCCTCGATGCGCTGCAGTTCGCGAACCGCGCCGTTGCCGAGGCGCCGGACGATCCCGACGCGCTCAACCTGCTCGGCCGTCTCGCCGCCGCGGGCGATCTCACCGCCGCGATCGGCCTGCAGCGGCTCGCGCTGCGACTTGCGCCGGACCACGCTCGCGCGCACGAAGATCTTGCCGCCGCGCTCGCCGCACGACCCGATCCCGCGCGCGGCGAGCAGACGTACGCGGACGCGCTCCGCCGCGCGCCCGATCTTGCAGTCCATCACCGGCTGCCGTGGGCGCGCGAACCGTTCTCGCCAGAACCGACGGCCGAGCTCGAAGCGCTGCTCGATGAGGCGGTGCGTGCCGATCCCGCGCTCGCGGGCGCGCATGCCGCGCAGGCGAACCTGCGCGTCCGTGCCGGACGCTTCGCCGAAGCGGCGCAGCTCTATCGTCGTGCGCTGCTGCTCGATGCCGACGATCCCGAGCTGCAACTCGGGGCGGCGGAGCTTGCCCTCGCGCTCAACGACGAAGGTGCGGCGACGCATCATCGCACGCAGGCGCTGGCACGGCGCCGGCTCTACCCCGCCGCGCAGCTGGGACAACAGCGCAGCGTCCTGATGCTCGTCGCCTCCGACTCGTGGAGCGCGCACATCCCGCTCGACCTCGTCGTCGATCACGACCGCACCGCGCTGCATCGGCTCTACGTCGCCGAGCCTCCGCAGCACGATGAACACCTGCCGCACTACGACATCATCTTCACCGCGATGCGCGAATCCGACGCCGCGCGCACTGCACAACAGGCTGCTGGCGCGTTCATCGCGGGACAGGATCGGCCCGCGCTCAACGATCCCACGCGTCTTCCTCCGATCGCGCGCGGCGCGCTCGGAACGACCCTGGCGCAGATCGACGGGATTGTCGTCGCACCGGCGCGCCGCATCCCAGCATACGAACTACAGACGGCGCCTCCGCTGGCGTTTCCATTCCTCATCCGCCCGCCGGATACGCATGCCGGCAAAGGCTTGGCCCGTCTCGATGACGCGGCGCAGCTCGCAGCGTACTTGAAGGGGTCGCTTGCCGCGACGTACGACTGCACGGCGTTCGTCGAGTACCGCAGCGCCGATGGCTGGTACCGCAAGTACCGCGTCATGTTGATCGACGGCATCCCGTACGCGTACCATCTCGCGATCTCCGAGACGTGGATGGTGCACTACCAGACGAGCGCGACGCACGAACACGCCTGGATGCGCGCAGAAGAAGAACGCTTCGTCGATGACCCGCGGAGCGTTTTCCCCGACTGGGATCGCGTGTTCGGCGCGCTCGCGCACGCGATCGGTCTGGACTATGTCGGGGTGGACTGCGCGCTGCTCGCCGACGGCCGCGTGCTCATCTTCGAGGCCGACGCCGCGATGCTCGTGCACGCACTCGACGAGGGTCCGGAGTCGGCGTACAAGCGCCGGTCGCTCGATCGGATCATCGCGGGAATCGAGCAGCTCATCGACGAGCGCACTACGCCGCGCCGAGCGTCGTAACCGGGAAGAAGAGGACGCGGTCGGCGACCTCGCCGAGATCGCGCGCGATCAGCTGTGGCTGGGGTCCTCGTGGATCGAGCACCTCGCCCCTGCGCGCGACGAACGCGGCTCGCATCCCGAAGGCGAGCGCACCGGCGACGTCCCAGCCGTGCGCCGAGACGAGCATCGCGTTCACCGGACGTACATCGATGAACGTAAGCGCGCTGCGGTAGACCTGCTCTTTGGGTTTGTAGGTCTCGCTTTCGCCGGCGGCTTGAACGCTTGCGAACAGTTCGAGGAGTCCCGCTCGTGCGAGCTGCTCTTCGGCCGCACCGAGGGTCTCGTTCGCGAACGCGTGCAGTGTGAAACCGCCGTCGCGCAGGCGCGTCAGCGCGTCGTGCACGTCGGGATACGGCGGGAGTGCGCGCAGTCCGACCAGGATCGCGCCCCGCGTGTGATCGTCGAGCTCGACGCCGCGCTGGGTTTCGATCGCGCGCAGCGCCGCGTACGCGAGGTCGTCGAATGGACGGTAACGGTTGATGATCGTCGTGGTGAACGCGAACTCGAGGATCGTGCGTTGCCAGGCGCCGCGCGCTTCACCATCCCCGAAGCCGCGCAGGAAGTATTCGTCGAGAACGGCTGGATCGAGCAGCGTCCCGATGACGTCGAAGATGAGGGTCGGCCGCATGACTGAGGTGTACCCGAGAAACCGGCCATCGTTTTTGGTGGCTCGGATGTGATCTCGTATACAGTAAGCTTTTGACCATGCTGCTGGTTAATCTGTCGCATGACCCTATGATGCACGCTCTCCCGCAGGTCACGGATGTCCAGCACGCGGTGGTCGATCACGAGGAGCGTTACAAGCTCGCCGCGCAGCGCGTCGGCTTGACGCCCCGTGAGTTCGACGAAATGGAGCGTCGCATCGCACAAGGCCAGGTCAAACGGACGACGCTGCCCGTTCGTCTGGACTCCATGTCAGGAATGCACGGCGGTCGCATCTACGCCGTCAACGATGTTCGCGTTCACCCCGAGCAGAGCGCATACGCGGTCGTGCTGAGCGACGGGAAGCGCGTGTATATCCCCGCCGAATGCGGGAACCTCTCCGTCGTTCAGCCGGCGCAGCACGTCGCGCACACCGCCGCACGTCGCGTCGTCGCGGACGCACCCGCCCGTGCCGCGGCTCCGCGCAGGCCCGCGCATTACGTGCTCGCGCGCAGGACGACGTCGGCGCCACTCGCTCCCGGCGGGAGCGGCGGTGTCCTCCCCTCGGGTACTGACGTGGCGGCTGCCGCCGCGCCCGAACCCGCCCAGGTCGCGGCGGCGCCGATCCTGAGTAACTCTCCGCAACGCGGCTTTCACATCCCCGGCATTGGATGGATAGCGGGCGCAATCGGCGGCATCGCCGCGTGGTGGTCGGGCGGTGAGACGCCCTCGGCTCCCACGGGCGGCGGCGCGTGTCCGCCGTAGGGAGCACGAGGGTCGCTCGCAGCGCTGCGGTGTACCGTGGATCGGATGCGAGCAGTCGTTCAACGGGTTACGCGCGCGCGTGTCAGTGTCGACGGTGAGGTTGCCGGTGCGATCGAGCGCGGATTGGTCGCACTCGTCGGGGTCGCCGTCGACGACGACGAACGCGACGCTGACTTCGTTGCGAGCAAGATCGCCGGTCTGCGCGTGTTCGACGATGAGAACGGCGTGATGAATCGCGCGCTCGACGAGATCGGCGGCGGTGTCTTGGTGATCTCGCAATTCACGCTGCTCGGCGACGTCCGCAAAGGCCGCCGCCCGTCGTTCATCGCTGCGGCGCGCGGCGAGCACGCGGAGCGCCTGTACGAGCGGGTCGCGGCGCAGTTGCGCGACACCGGGTGTTCCGTCGCGACCGGCATCTTCGGCGCCGAGATGGCGGTCGAGCTGGTCAACGACGGGCCGGTGACGATCCTGATCGACTCGAAGCGGCTCTTCTGAGCGCTACGCGGCTCGCGACCAGCCGGGCTTGCGGGATCGTACCCAGCGGGTCCCGTAGCTACCGAACCGTGCAAGAGCGTGCGATGAGCCCCGCAGCGTATGTGCTTGGAGGGAATGCGAGCACGCTTGCGTTCACGTCGAGCCTCGTCCCCGAGAACGGTCAGATCACCGCGTGGCTCGTTCCGCTCGCGTGGACGCCGATCGGCGTCGTGCTCGGCGAAGCGTGGCAGCGCGTCGGCGTCGCGGCCGACAACATCGCGAACTGGACGGATCAAACGTTCGATCCGAGTGACGAGCGATCGTTCGTCACCTCGCTGCGCGATCTCGAGCTGCTCGTGCGCGTCGGCTGGAGCGGCGACGTTCCGGAGGCGTTGAACGAGGAGGTCCTCGTCAATCCCGACGACGTCCCCGAGGACGTGCTCGACGCGTTCACGCATCCCGCCGAGGCGCTCACGCAGTGCGCAATCTGCCGCCGCACCTGCGTGCGCGATCACTTCGTGTGGAACGAGCGCCGCCTGTGCGCCTGGGACTACCACGCGACCGTGTTCGGCAAGCGCGGTCCGTGGCGCGACGGACCGTACGAAGAACATCACTTCGAGACGCTGCCGCACGCGGAGTACGTGGCCGCGCCGCTGCTCGCCGATCTCGAGGTCGATCCGATCCTCGCACTCGACCATCTCGACGAAGCGCTCGCGCGCCGCATCGTGAACGACGTCCTTGCGGGAGAACCGCAGCATCCGCACATCGCCGTTCGCACGCCAGGTGGTTACACGGTCCTGCGCGAGCGCGCCAGCGACGCCGTTTAGGTGACCGACCGGGCGATCGCGCGGCTCGGCGCGTTGTTCGTCGCGCTCTTCGTTCTGCTTGGCGTGCGCCAAGTGTGGCTGCAGGCGGTACGCGGTCCCGTCATCGCCGCGAACCCGCACAATCCACGTCACACCGCCATCGCGGTCGGGCGTGGTTCGATCCTCGCCTCCGACGGAACGCCGCTCGCCGTCTCACGCGGCGCGGTGCGCGTCTATCCGCAAGGCGCGTTCCTCGCACAAGCGGTCGGGTACGCATCGGCGCGCTACGGCACGTCGGGACTCGAGGACGCGTTCGACGGCGTGCTGGCAGCGCGCACGGACGCCGCCGATCCGCTCACGCAACTCGAGCAGATCTTCAGCGGACGCACGCAGGGACCGCGCGGCGCCGACGTCGTGACGACGATCGATCTCGCGGTGCAGAACGTGCTCGTCGCCGATCTCTCGCGCTTTCGGCGCGGCGCGGGCGTCGTGCTCGATCCGCGCAGCGGCGCCGTCCTCGCGCTCGCCTCGCTCCCGAGCTACGACCCCAACCGGCTCGACGCGCTCTGGCCGCAGCTCCTCACCGCACCGACGTCACCGCTTTTGGACCGCTCGACGCAAGGGCTTTATCCACCCGGCTCGACGTTCAAGATCGTCACCGCCGCCGACGCGCTCGACGCAGGCGTCGTCATGCCGCAGTCGACGTTCTCCGATCCCGGCTATCTCGCGGTCGGCAACGCCGTGATCCACGACGATCAGGGCGAGGCAACGGGGACGCAAGACCTCACCGGTGCGTTCGCGCTCAGCTCGAATGTCGACTTCGCACAGATCGCGCTGCGGATCGGCGTCGCGCGCTGGTTCGACTATGCCGCGAAGTGGGGATTGGGCCAAGCGGTCGATTTCGATGTTCCCGTCTCGCGCGATCGCCTACCGAAACGAAGCACCGTCTATCCCGGCGTCCTTGCGCAGCTTGGGTTCGGCCAGGCGGATTTGCTCGTGACACCGCTGCGGATGGCGCTCGTCGGTGCGACGATCGCACACGACGGCATCACGCCACGCCCGTATCTCGTACGTCGGATCGCCGGGAGCGAGACCTCGATCGCGGCGCGCCCGGAGAGCATCGCGCAGCCGATCTCGGCCGAGACCGCGCACATGGTGCGCGATATGATGATCCAGACCGTCAAACGCGGAACGGGGACGCCCGCTCAGCTCCCCGGCGTGACGGTCGCGGGGAAAACGGGCACGGCGACGAACCCCGAAGGGCCCGCGCACGCATGGTTCGTCGCCTTCGCGCCCGCCCAGGCACCGCGCGTCGCGGTTGCGATCATCGTCGAGAACGTCGGCTACGGCGCAACGTACGCCGCACCCATCGCCCGCGACATCCTGCGGGTCGCTTTAGCCCGCCAGAGAACATAACAGTAATGGTGCCGGAGCGAGCGCAGCACAAACGCGCCCAATTCCCCGGGTTGTTGCGAGCTCGGGCGGGGGGCCCCACGCTACGCGTGGGGGGCATGGCTCCAACTGCGTTGGAGCCACGGAGCGAAGCTCCGGTGCGCGTTGCGCACGGGTGCTACGCACCCAAGCCTGGGGCGTAGCGCCGTGCAATTAGAAAAAATCTTCAACAACAGATATAGGGTCGACGGGCTGCTTGGAAACGGCGGCATGGCGATCGTGTATTGCGGCACGGACACGCTGTTGCGGCGGCGCGTTGCGATCAAGGTCCTGCGCGACCAGTATGCGACCGACGACGACTTCGTCAAGCGCTTTTCGTACGAGGCGCAGGCGGCAGCGAAGCTTTCGCATCCCAACATCGTCAACGTGTACGATTTCGGACGCGAGGACAGCGCGTACTACATCGTGATGGAGCTTGTCGAGGGCTCCACCCTTGGCGATCTCTTGCAGCACGATCGCATCCTCCCGGAGCCCGTCGCCGTCGACTACGCGATCCAGATCGCAAGCGGGCTCGCCTACGCGCACCGTCAGGGCTTGTTGCACCGCGACGTGAAGCCGGCGAACATCCTGGTGACGCAGGACGACGTCGTCAAGCTCAGCGACTTCGGGATCGCGCGCGCCGTCTCCGAGCACACGCTCGGGGTGACGCAGCCCGGGATGGTGATGGGAAGCGTCGCCTACATCTCGCCGGAGCAAGCGCAAGGCAAGGACCTCGACGAGCGCAGCGACCTCTATTCGGTCGGCGTCGTCCTCTACCAGATGCTGACCGGCGCACTGCCGTTCACCGGCGACACCCCGGTCGCCGTCGCGCTCAAGCATGTCTCCGAAGCTGTCCCGCCGATCGACCCCAAGACGACGGGCGTGAGCCCCGCCGTCGCGGGGATCGTCGCGCGCCTCCTCCGCAAAGAGCCGCAGCAGCGCTTTGCGTCGGCGACCGAGCTGGCCAGTGCGCTACGCGAAGCGCGCGAACGCCCGCAGGTCGCCTCTGACGACTTTGCCGGCGCGCCGACGATGCGCTTCGGCGCCGTCTCGCCGCCGACGCCGCCGCCCCGCAAATCGGTCGCACCCGATCGCCCGCACGACGATCACGAGATCGTCGAGGTCGCGGAGCACCGCGGCATCGACCGCCGCTGGCTCATCATCCCGCTCGTGTTCCTGATCGCGATCGTGGTCGGTTACCTCGCGTTCAACGGCGACCTTTTCGCACCGCCCGCGACGATCCCGGTCCCCGATCTGCGCACGATGAGCGTGACGCAGGCGCAGGAGAAGCTCGCGAATCTCGGCTTGCGGGCGAACGTGACCTCGCAGAACAGCGAGACCGTCCCGCTCAATCGCATCATCAGTCAAGATCCGTCGCCGCCGGCAAAGCTGGCGAAGAACGGCGTGGTCGCGTTGATCGTTTCCGACGGTCCGCCGCACGTGCAAATCCCCGACGTCAAAGGCTTCAGCGTGGCCGACGCGCAACGCACGCTGGCGAACGCGAAGCTCAAGAGCAAACTGATCGGTGCCTATAGCGGGAGCATTCCGTCCGGACAGGTGATCAGCGTTTCGCCGAACGTCGGCTCGTCGATCGTCGAGAACGGGACGGTGAGCCTGACCGTCTCGAAAGGCGCGAAACCGATCGTCGTTCCGAATCTCGTCGGCCGCAGCGTCGACGATGCGCGCGCGACGCTCGCGCGGCTCGGGCTGACGCTCACGATCAGCGACCGGATCGAGAACGACAGCATCCCGGCGAACATGATCGCCTCGCAAAATCCCGATCCCGACAGCACGGTGTCGCCCAAGAGCACGGTCAGCGTCATCGTGAGCACGGGACCACAACCGGTCCCCGTTCCGAATGTCGTCGGACAAGATCCCGATCAGGCGCGCGCGACGCTGCAGGACGCCGGTTTCGACGTCGCGCTGACGTACGACATCGAGCCCGCGAACGCGCAGCAGAAGGTTGCGGTGCAGAACCCTTCGGCGGGAACGAAGGCGAAGAAGGGGACGAAGGTCCAGATCATCGTCAGCGTGCCGGGAACTGTTCCCGACGTGAGCGGGATGTCGCTCAACGACGCGAAGGCGGCGCTCAGCGCGGCGGGCTACAAGGTCGGCAACATCACCTACACCCAGGAGCCTGGCTCGCCGGACGGGAGCGTCGTGCGGACCGAGCCGGTCGCCAACACGAACCTCAATCCCGGCGAGTCCGTCAACATCACGGTCGAGGGCGCCGGCCCGTGAGCCGGCGCATCCTCGGCGTCGATCCCGGTCTGCGCACGACCGGGTACGGCGTGATCGAGGTGCGCGGCGAAGCGCTCCGTCTGATCGAAGGCGGCGTGCTCCAACCCAACCCGGGGCTCCCGCTCGAGCAGCGGCTCGTGCAGCTGCACGACGGGATGGTCGAGGTCGTGTGCGCGACGCGTCCCGAGTGCATGGTGATCGAGGAGCTGTGGACGGCATACGAGCATCCGCAGACCGCGGTCCTGATGGGGCACGCGCGCGGCGTGATCGCGCTCGCCGCCGGCGCCCACGGCATCGTCGTTCAGCATCTCGCGCATACCGTCGTCAAGCGCGCGCTCGCCGGGAGCGGCTCGGCGCGCAAGACGCAGGTGAAGGGGATGGTCGTCCAGCTTTTGGGGCTGAGCGCACCTCCGCAGCCCGACGACGTAAGCGACGCCCTCGCGCTCGCGATCGCGTTCGCCAACGTGGAAGCACAACGCGACCGCTTCGCCGAACTCGGGGTCGTGATGCCCCACCGTCGCTCTCGCTCGGCGCGTCTTGTCGCTGGGCAGACCCAGGACGCACGCTAACCCGTGTTCTCCCGCATCTCCGGCGACGTCGTCGAGCATAACGGCGAGGTCGTCCGTATCGACGTGGCCGGACTCGTGTACGACATCACGCTTCCGCCCAGCGTCGGCGCAAAGGTTGCGGAGCGTGGACCGGTCACGCTGGAGGTCTATCCGCACTTCGCGCTCGACGGGAACGCCGGGCGGTACACGTTCTTCGGTTTCAGCAACGCCATCGAGCGTGAGTTCTTCGAAGCGTTGCTCTCGGTCGCGTCGATCGGGCCCAAATCCGCAGCGCGCGCGTTCTCCGCACCGATGGCCCGGATCGCGGAGGCGATCGAGCACGACGATCAAGCGTTCCTCAAGAAGCTTCCCGGGATCGGGCAGCAGAAGGCGCGCGACATCGTCGCCAAGCTGCAAGGGAAAGTCACGCGCTTCTTGCTGATCCAAGACGCGCCGCAGCGGAGCACCGTGCCGCCGCCCGAGGCCGAGCCGATCCCGGAGTTCGCGACCGAAGCACTCGCCGTGCTCTTGCAGCTCGCATACAAGCGCGGCGAAGCCGAGACGATGATCACGCAGACGCTCGAGCGCGCACCGCACGTCAAGGATAGCGAAGCGCTGCTCGCCGAGATCTATCGCCAGCGCCATGCGAAACCGGTAAGTGCATGAGCGAAGGCAGCATGGTGTTGCGCGCGCCCACGGGGAATGTTCCCTTGATGGAAGTCGTGAGCGCGCGCGCTTCGTGGGGGCCCCGCGCGTAGCGTGGGGGGCGCGGAGCCTGGGGCGGAGCGCCCTGGAATCAGAAAGAAGATCGTTGGGCCGGAAAGCGCGCTGCCGATGGAAGAAGATGCGGCGCGGTTCGTCGGCGGCGAGGCGACGCTCGAAGACGAAGTCTACGGCGCGACACTGCGCCCGCGCACGTTCGAGGATTACGTCGGACAAGCGCAGATCGTCGACAACCTGCGCATCGCGATCGACGCAGCGACGAGGCGCGGCGAGCCGCTCGAGCACGTTCTCTTCTCCGGACCGCCGGGGCTCGGCAAGACGACGCTGGCGAATCTGATCGCGCGTGCGACGGGTGGAACGCTGCGCCCGACGTCCGGACCGACGCTCGAGAAACCGAAAGACCTCGTCGGAATTCTGACGTCGCTCGAGACCGGCGACGTGCTGTTCATCGACGAGATCCACCGGCTCGGCACTGTCGTCGAAGAGTATCTCTACCCGGCGATGGAAGACTTTCAGATCGACTTCGTCGTCGATCGCGGCGCCTACGCGAAGACGCTCAAACTTCCGCTCAAGCGCTTCACGCTCGTCGGTGCGACGACGCGCGCGGGGATGCTCTCGTCGCCGCTGCGCGACCGCTTCGGCATCGTGCACCATCTCGAATACTACGAGGCCGCGGAGCTGCAGCAGATCGTCGAGCGCAGCGCGCGTGTGCTCGGCATCGCGATCGAGCCCGAAGGAGCCGCGACGATCGCCGCGCGCAGCCGTGGAACGCCCCGCGTCGCCAACCGGCTATTGCGCCGCGTGCGCGACTTCGCCGAAGTGCGCGCCGACGGCGTGATCACCGCGCGCGTCGCCGACGAAGCATTGCGCCGCGAGGGCGTCGACGAGCGCGGGTTGGACCGTCTGGATCGCGCGTACCTCGAGACGATCGCGAAGCAATACGACGGCGGTCCCGTCGGCATCAACGCGATCGCGGCGACGCTCACCGAGGACGTCGAGACGCTCGAAGACGTCGTCGAACCGTACTTGCTCAAGATCGGGCTCGTGCAACGCACCGCCAGCGGCCGCAAGACGACGCCGCGCGCGAGCGCACAACCGCGCCTGTTGTGATCCGCGCGACGTTTCTGCAGGGGATCGGGGCGGCAACGACCGTCGCCACCGGCGGCCTCGACGTGTGGGAGCCCCTCGGGGCGCAGATCCGCGTGCTCGTCGGCGATCTTGCCGACGGGACGCCGCAGGTGCTCCCCGACGGCACGTTCGCGTTTGGTGGTAAGCGCTGGCGCGGTGCGCCGTCGACGGTACGCCTGCCGAATGGCCGTATGGTTCTCGTCACCACGATCGACGTCGACGGGTACCTCGCGGGTGTCGTGCCGCTCGAAGCGCCGCCCGGCTGGCCGCCGGCGGCGCTCGAGGCGCAAGCAATCGTCGCGCGGACGTTCGCGCTTGCGCGTCGCACCCTCTCGCGTCCCTACGACGTGACGGCGAGCGATGCCGATCAGCGCTGGGGCGGTGTGGATGCGGAGTCGGCGTCGTGCACCGCCGCGGTCGCTGCGACTGCAGGGCGAACGCTGGCGTTCGGAGGCGGTCCCGCAGAGGTGTTCTATTCGGCGTGCTGCGGCGGCCACACCGCGGATATCGCCTCCGTGTGGAACGGCGTACCCTTACCGTATCTGCGCGGTGTCGCCGATCCGTATTGCACCGCGGCGCCCGACTACCGCTGGTCGCGCCAGGTCCCGCTCGCGCAGGCGTTAGCCGCGTTCGGCGCCCGCACCGGCGGAACGCTTACCGGCGCGAGCCTCGGCGACGTCGACCCGAGCGGACGTCCACGGACCGTCGTGCTCACGGGAACGCAGAGCACAGCGGTGCCGATCGCCGAATTCCGCCGTGCGCTCGGCTACGACATCGTTCGCAGCCTGTGGGTACGCACGGTACGGATCGACACGCAGGCCGAGCCGCGTCTCGTCATCGAAGGCTCGGGTCGTGGTCATGGTGTCGGTCTCTGTCAATGGGGAGCGCGATTCTTTGCGCAGTCCGGAGCGTCGGCGGCCCAGATTCTGCAGCTCTACTTCCCCGGGACAGCATTGATCGGTGGCTGACGAGAAGCGCACGGAAGGCGCGGTCCGCCTACGCAAGTTCATCGAGGTCGTGGTCGAGGACAAGCTGTCGTTCACGCTCTTTCGCGCCGCCGTTGCCGACATCTCGCAGACGGGGATGCGCGTGATCTCCGAGCAGTACTTGCCGAAGGGGACGCGCTACACGTTCACCTTCAAGCGTTCGCCGTTTTTGACATTGCGCGGCGAGGTGCGTTGGATTCGCTCGCTCGAGCGCGATACGTTTCAGGTCGGCGTTCTGTTCGTCGACGTGAGCGATGAAGATGACCGCCGCCTGCAATCGTTCCTCAACATCGAACGGCAGCGCACCCCAACTTCTTAGAGTGGGTTCGATCATGATCGAACCCGTCGCGGTCTTCGCTGCGCTGCGGTCCGCCTAAATGGAAGTTCATGGTCCGCGCGAGGTCGCGGCCTACGACTACGCGCTTCCCGAGTCCCTGATCGCGCGCGAGCCCGCCGCGCGACGCGAAGAAGCGCGACTGCTCGTCCTGGGCCGAGGTGATGAGTTACGCCACCTCACGTTCGCCGACTTTCCCACCCTGCTGCGCAGCGGCGACGTGCTGGTCCTCAACGAGACGCGTGTCGTGCGCGCCCGGCTGCATGCGCAACGGGACAACGGTGCACGTGCCGAGCTGCTGCTCCTGCGTCCGAGCGCACAGGCCGCGTACGATCCGCTCGCGCGCGAATGGCTCGCTCTCGTGCGGCCGGGACGGAAGCTGCGCGCCGGCGCCCAGCTGACGATCGGCGAGACGCACGCCGAGATCGTCGAGGTCCTCGCCGACGGACCGCGTGTCGTACGGTTCGCCGAAGGGACCGACGTCGGTGCGTTGCTCGAAAGCCACGGCGAGGTTCCGCTCCCACCCTACGTCGGGCCGGGCGATCCCGCACGCGCGCAGCGCTACCAGACGGTGTTCGCGCGCGTCCCCGGGAGCGTCGCCGCGCCGACCGCCTCGCTGCACTTTACACCCGAGATCCTTACCGCGCTACGCGAGCAAGGCGTCGTGCTCGCGCCGCTCGTGCTCGACGTCGGGATCGGAACGTTCCGTCCGATGAGCGGGCTGACGATCGACGAGCACGTCATGCATGCTGAACGCTATGCGATCCCACCGCTAACCGCCGAGGCGATCGCCGCAGCGCGTCGCGAGGGACGGCGCGTCGTGGCGGCGGGGACGACGGTGCTCCGCGCCCTCGAGGGCGCGGCCGAGCGTGACGGCATCGTACGGGCCGGCGAGGACGAGACGGCCCTGTTCGTGACGCCCGGCTTCCGCTTTCGCGTCGTCGACGCGCTGCTCACGAACTTTCACCTGCCGCGTTCGACCCTGCTCGTGCTTGTCAGCGCCTTCGCTGGCCACGCGCGCATCCTTGAGGCCTATCGCGAGGCAATCGCCCGAGAATATCGTTTTTTTTCGTTCGGCGATGCGATGTTCGTCGAGCGTACATGATCTCTACGGATTCTTGACAGTTCCGTTGCGAAACCGGCCGGGCACGGCCGCGTAAGGGCGAGAAGGCGTTTCGATCGTGATCAGAGGTGTCCCGGACTTGGCGACGCTGCCCGCGTCGGCGCAGCAGCGCCGGGCGGCGCTGCTCGTGATCGCCGGGCTCACCGCGCTGTGGATCGCCAGTGCGCCGTTGGCCGACGTCACGCTCGGCCTGTTCGCAGGGTTCTTCACGTTCTACGGCGGGGCGATCCTGACCGGCCTTGGAATCACGGTCGCGATTCTGTTCGGGCAGTTCGCGATTTCCCACAAGGCGTCGCTGCTCGTCCTCGCCTGCGGAATGCTGTTCTGCTGGATCGTCGCATTTGGGCACGTGCTCACGTACCCCGGGATGGGTCACCGGCCCGTCACCGCCGATTTTCCCGTCACGTCAGCCTACCTGTGGTACGTTTTGCACGCGACGATGCCGCTGACGTTCGTCAGCTTTGTGATCGTCGAGCTACGTGCGCGCGAGGTGCGCGTTCCCATCGGTCAGACCAGCGCGGCGATCGCGGGTACGATCGTCGCCGCGTACACCGTTGTCCAGCTCATCTTCGGATTCGAGGACAGCCTCCCGTTGCTGAGCGCTCCGGGCACCAGTTTTAACGCAGCGTTCCGCGCCGCGATCGTTGTCCTCGCAGTCTTCAATACCTTCGCGCTCGCGTTGCTGCTGCGGCGCGCGAACCGCACGGTCATGGACGCATGGCTGAGCGTGCCAGCCGCTGCACTGCTGCTCGAAACGATCCTGAGCGCGCTGGGGGGGCCGCGGTTCACAGTCGCCTGGTACGTCGCACGGTTCGACGTCTGGATCGCGTGCACGTTCCTCGTCGTCGCATTGCTGAGCGAGACTGACCGCCTCTCACGGGTCTTCGCGACAAACGAGCGACGATTGCGTGGGATCGTAGACGGCGTCGCCGACGCGCTCGTCGTCGTCGATGCGCGTGGCGCAATCGAGTCGATCAATCCGGCCGGCGCCGACCTCTTTGGGTTTGCCGCGGAGGATCTGCGTGGGACGGCGATCTCGCGCATCGTTCCGGACTTCGCAGCGGTCACTGTGGCAAGCGACGAGGGGGTCGTCACAGAGACGACCGGACGCGACGCGCGCGGCCATCTCTTTCCCCTCGAGCTCGTGCGCGGCCGCGACGTGCCGGACGCTCGCGACGGCGCGATCCTGATCTTGCGCGACATCACCAAGCGCAAAACGGCGGAAGATGCGGTTCGCCACGCGCACGACCGGGCCGTCGAGGCGGCCGAGGTCAAGGCGCAGTTCCTGGCGATGATGAGCCACGAGATTCGCACGCCGATCAATGCAGTTGTCGGGATGAGCGAGCTGCTCTTGCAGACCCCGCTGAGCGAAGACGGCCGCGAATACGCGATGACGGTCCGCGACTCGGCCGAGTCCCTGCTGGCGATCGTGAACGACATCCTCGATTTCTCGAAGATCGAAGCCGGTCACATGAAGTTGGACAGTACACCGTTCGCGCCGGTCGTCACGGTCGAGAACGCGGCCGATATCCTCGGCGCGGCCGCGCGCAGGAAAGGTTTGTCGCTCTCGACATACGTCGCGCCCGACGTCCCCGCGCGGCTCGTCGGCGACGCCGACCGGCTGCGTCAGGTGCTCCTCAACCTGCTCGGGAACGCGGTGAAGTTCACGACGCGCGGAAGCGTCGCCGTCCGTGCGAGTGTCGAGAGTAGCGAACACGATATCGTGACGCTCCGCTTTTCGGTCACGGATACCGGTCCCGGGATTCCGCCCGACGTCGGCGAGCGTCTCTTCGAGCCGTTCCGCCAAGCCGACGAGTCGACGCGGCGGCGCTTCGGCGGTACTGGCCTTGGACTCTCGATCTCACGGCGCATCGTCGAGTTGATGGGGGGGCGCATCGGATTCGACTCCAGCCTCGGACGCGGCGCGACGTTCTGGTGCACGATCCCGTTCCCGCGCGTCGTCGATGAAGCGCGGGTCGACCGCGGCGAGCGATTGCGCGGCGCACGTGTCCTCATCGTCGACGAGGATCCGCTCACGCGGCAGATCATCGACCAGTACCTGCAGTCTTGGGGCGCGATCGCATCGAGCACCGGAACCGGGCCGCACGCACTCGAGCTCGGGAAGGCGGCCGCGGCCAAGAAGAATCCGTTCGATGCGATCGTCGTCGATCGCACCGCGGGCGGCGACGGAATCGCCTTCGCGGCGCGCCTCGGCGCTGAGCCCGAGCTCGTCGGAATCCCGCTGGTGTTCATCAGCGGTGCCGAGGAACGGATGAGGACGCTCGATGCGAAGGCGCACGGCTTCGCTGCCGTGCTTCGGAAACCGATCCGCCAAGGCGCGCTGCACGACGCGCTCGTCGACGCGATTACCGGGCCAGCGATCCAGCGCGCCAAGCCCGCAGTCGACGCCGTGCTCGAGGAGCGCGAGCGGGTGCTCGTCCTCGTTGCCGAGGACAACCCCGTGAATCGCAAGTTGGCGCTCCAGCAGCTCAAACGCTTGGGATACCGTGCGCACGCGGTCGGCGACGGGCGGGAGGCGATCGAGGCGGTCGCGAGCGGCGAATACGCGCTCGTACTGATGGATTGCCAGATGCCCGACGTCGACGGGTTCGAGGCGACGCGCGACATACGCCGTGCAGAGGCGGCACGTGGCGGACACGTCCCGATCGTGGCCATGACCGCGAACGCTCTGGAAGGTGACCGCGAAGCGTGCTTGGCGGCGGGGATGGACGCATATCTCGCCAAACCCGTGCAGCTTTCCGCGCTGCGCGCGATCATTCAAGAGTTCACCGCTGGAGTTGAGGTTGCCGGATAACACGATCCTGGATCTCACGCGCCTGCAAGAAGCGTTCGAGGACGACACAGCCGGGATCGCCGAGCTGTTGCAGATGGCGCTCGACACCGGGGCCAAGCACCTGCGGACGCTCGAAGACGGGCTTGGCGCGAACGACGCGACGACCGTCGCGCGCGCTGCGCACGGGATCAAGGGGAGTGCCGGAAATGTCGGAGCTGTCCAGGTTGCAGCACTCGCCGCCGAGCTCGACCAGCGCGCGCGCTCCGGCGACCTGAACGGCGCACGCGGGCGCATCGATGCGATCGCGAAGGCGTACGATGCGCTCGCGCGCGAGGTTGAAGCGTACTGCGCGAACCCCTCCTAACGCGCGACTTAGCACACTCTTGACGTCCGGCTGCATACAAAATCGTGTCGAGCGCTCGCCTGCTTGCCGTTTTGTACTATCGTATGCAGTTCCGTATCGGCGCTCAGCTTGCAGCGGGTTTCGCAGTCCCCCTCGCCGCGATCGTCATCATCGGCGGCGGGGTGTTCGGTGCCTTTCAACACTTGCACGGGCTCAACGACGACGTCCTGCGGAAAACGAACGCACGCTCGATCGCGCGCGACATCCGGCTCCAGCTCGTCAGCGAACGAATGGCGGCGCGCGGGGTCATCATGGGATATCCCGAGGCGCCGCTGGTCGAGAGCGCGAGCGCCGCTGCGCGAGCCGACATCGCGAAGCTGGCCCAGCAGAACGCATACGTCCCCGGCGCTGCGAATGCTGCGCGGGTGATCGACGAGCTGTTGACCACGATGCTCGATCGTACCGTCCAGCTCCGTGCGATGGCGAAACTGGAGAAGGCCGCGAAAGATCCGGCGCAGCGCGCCGCGCTGGCGGCAAAGCACCGCGCCGGCGTTGCGCTCAACAACGGCCTGCAAGCCCGCATCGACGCACAGATCAGCGACGTCTTGGACAGCGCAAATCGCGCGACCAACGAATCGACGGCGCAGTTCGTCGCGGAGATCAGCCGTGTCGAGATGTTGATGCTGGCCGTCGGACTGGTCGCGCTCATCGCGACTGCCCTGGTCGCAACACGTTTGGCCTCTCGTATTAGCAGCCGGCTCGCGCGCGTCTCGGCGTCGTTGCGCGACGTCGTCCGCGATGACTTCGCCCGCCTCTCGCGCGCACTGGGGCTGCTTGCCGAGGGCGACCTGCGTGCGACCTTCGTCGCCGAACGGACCCCGATCGGTGATCGCAGCAGCGACGAGATCGGCGATCTGGTCCGCAGCTACGACGAGCTTGCGGTCGAGCTTGGACAGGTCTCCGAGCGCCTCACCGCGGGGATGAGCGGGCTGCGCGAGCTGATCGGTGGCGTGATGACCGCGTCGCGCAGCGTCGCGCTCGCCTCGGAACAAACGTCGGTTGCGGCAAATCAAGCATCGGCGGCGGTCGAGCAGATCGCGCGGGCGGTCGAGAACGTTGCCGGCGGCGCGAAAGATCAAGCGGAGAAAGTGCTCAGCGCACGGGCTGCGATCGAGGAGCTCTCGCGCTCGGCGGAGATGATCGCGACGGGCGCGACCGACCAGGCGAGCTCGATTCAACAGGCGACCGGCGCGATCCAACGTCTCGACGACGGAATCGAATCGCTCTCGACGCACGGCGGCGAGCTGGCGCAAAGTGCACGCGAGGCGTCGCTGCAGGCGGCCGGCGGAAACGAGGCGGTCAGCGAGACCAGCGCGGTCATGCTGCGCCTGCGGTCGAGCTCACAGAGCGCCGTCGAGGCGATCCTCGCGCTCGAAGGCCGCTCGGCACAGGTCGAAGTGATCGTACGGACGATCGAAGAGATCGCCGACCAGACGAACCTGTTGGCGCTCAACGCGGCGATCGAGGCTGCGCGCGCCGGCGAGCACGGACGCGGCTTCGCGGTCGTCGCCGACGAGGTCCGCAAGCTCGCCGAGCGTTCGAGCGATGCGACGCGCGAGATCTCGGGGATCCTCAGCGCGATCCGGCGCGACACCATCAACGCCGCCGAGACGATGCGGACGTCGGACGCGTCGATGCAGAACGGTCTGCAAGTGGCGGAACGGGCGGCCGCTGCGCTCGCGGGGGTGGAGAAGGCGATCGAGACGACGACGAACGTCGCGAACGAGCTGGCCACTCGCGCCAACGCGATGCGCGCGGCGTCGCTCGAAGTCACCGAGAACGTCTCGAGCACATCGGCGGCGGTTGAAGAGAACGCTGCCGCGTCCTCGCAGATGAAGATCACGACGGGCGACGTGAACTCCACGATCGTCCCTATCGCGCAAGCGGCGGAAGAACAGTCGGCGGCCGCGCAGCAGGCCGCGATCGCGACCGGCGAGCTCGCCACCGGCGTCCAAGAGATCGACGCGACGGCGCGCTCGCTGCGCGAGCAGGCGGAGATGCTCGATACGCTCGTCGCCCGCTTCATCGTGCACGACGACGGGCACGATGCGACCCCCGCCCTGCGCGTCCCGAACTTCGGCGCGCTCACGACGAGCCAACCGAGCTTGACCGCAGGCTGAAGCTTCGCTGTGGTACGCCGGGTTCAAGGCGGCGTGCCAGCTGGTTCGTTGAAATCGGTCGCGCCTTCGGCGGT
>CAZABL010000049.1:0-4733 GCA_964483365.1 uncultured bacterium | reverse complement strand
GGGTTCAAGGCGGCGTGCCAGCTGGTTCGTTGAAATCGGTCGCGCCTTCGGCGGTGAAGGTCGTTGCGGTTGCGTGCGCGATCACCGTCGCAAATCTTTACTACGTGCAGCCGCTCCTCGCCGTGATCGGCCGTGAGCTGCACGCGAGCGCCGGGGCGCTCGGAGGCGTCGCGGCGAGCACGCAATTCGGATATGCGGCCGGGATCGCGGCGCTCGTCCCGCTCGGCGATACGATAGACCCGCGCCGCCTGGTGCTCATCCTGCTCGGCGCGGTGACCGTCGCGCTCCTCGCGTGCGCCGCAGCGCCGAGCGTGACGTGGCTGGCGGTCGCGAGCTTCGTTCTCGGCTTCGTGACCGTGGTTCCGCAGATCCTCATCCCGTACATCGCGTCGCTGGCGGAGCCGCAGACGCGCGGACGCGTCATCGGCAGCGCACAAGCCGGCTTGATCACCGGGATCCTCGGCGCGCGCGTTGTTTCCGGACTTCTCGAGCCCGCGCTGGGTTGGCGAATGATCTTCCTGCTCGCGGCCGTCGCGACGTGCGCGCTCGCGGTGCTCGTTGCTGCGCGATTGCCGGGCCGCGCGGCGGCCACGACGACGGCGAGCTATCCCGAGCTCCTGCGCTCACTCCCGTCGCTGATTCGAACGCTGCCGGCGCTGCGCGAAGCGTCGTTGTTCGGCGCGTTCGTGTTCGGCGCGTTCAGCGCGTTCTGGACGACCGTCGCGCTATTCCTGAGCGCGCACCCGCTGCACATTCCCGCCATCGGTGCGGCTCCTGCGAGCGTCGTCGTCGGAGCGCTCGCGTCGGTGGGAATCGTCAGCGCGTTCGCAGCGCCGCTCATCGGGCGCTTCGCGGACCGGCGCGGAGCGCTTGCGGGGAACGGGATTTCGATGGCGTTGATGGTCGCGGCGTTCCTCGCGTTCATGGTTGCGAGCGTCCCGGTTGCAACGCTCGCGGCGCTCATCGTCGGCGTCGTGCTGCTCGACGTTGGAAACCAGGGAAATCAGATCTCCAACCAGACGCGGATCCTCGCCCTCGCGAAAGGCGCCGGAAGTCGCGTCAACACGGTCTACATGGTGGTGATGTTCGTGAGCGGCGCGATCGGGTCGTCGCTCGGTGCAGCTGTCTGGGACGAGTTTGGCTGGACGGGCGTATCAGCGCTCGGGCTCGCGTTTGTCGCTGTCGCGCTCGTCGTCTACGCGCGCGCCGTGCGACGCGCGGGTGCGCGTGGCGAGCAGCCCGCCGCTGCCTGACGACGACTCGGCCGGCCGCCCGACCCGCGTGCGCGCGTTCGTGTACCATACCAATCCCGGTCCGCCGTCGCGCTGCTTGCGCACGTATTTGCGCTCCGTGTAGTCGACCTCGACGCGCGGAGCGCTGCGCGCTTTGCTGTGTGTTGCCGCGAGATCGGCCGCGACGGCCAGGTCGTCGTCGGCGGGTTCAGCGCCCGGTGGGGCTTGTAGCACGACATGCGAGCCGGGGATTCCACGGGCGTGGAACCAGAGATCGTCGGGACGCGCGATGCGAAACGTGACCTCCGCGTTCTCGCGCGGCGATCGTCCGACGTAGATCCGCGCGCCCGAGGGGCGTTCGATCCGCAGCGGTGCGCGCTGCTTCGTGGTCGGAGTGCTCGCGCGTTGCGGCCGCCGGCCCTCGACCTCGTCGAGCGCGGATTCGAGCTCCGCGAGCGTCCCCGGCTCGGCGCGCTCGACCTCGAACGCGAGCTCGTCCAACGCTTCCGCACGTGCGCGCAGCGCCTCACGGCGACGCTCGAGGTGCGGCAGCGCATCGGCTGCCTTGCGGTACCGGGCGTAATACCGCCGCGCGTTCTCTTTCGCGTCGAGCGCGGGATCGAGCGTGATCGTGAGCTCCGGCTGCGTCGGCGGGACGTAGCTCTCCGCGCCGGCGGGGACGTCGTTGATGTGTGTGAACAGCGCGTCGCCGCTCGTGCGCAGCCTCTCGCGTGCCGCAGCGTCCGCGATCCGCGTCTCCAGCGCGGCGAGCTCCGCTGCGACCGCTTGCGCGCGCCGCACAATGCGGGTGACGAGGGCGGCTCGGCGCCGTTCGCTCGCATCGCCGGCGCGCGCCCGTCCGGCACGCGTGCGCGCTTCCGCGAAGAGGGGGAGCAGCGCCGACGCTGTCTCGTGTGCTAGCGCGGCATGCTGCGGGAGTGGGACCACATGCGCGGCGACCAGCAGTCCGTCCGGGTCGCGGTAGACGTGAATCGGGGCGGCCGGATCGTCGGCGGCCTTCTCGGCAGTCTCAAGAACGTTCGAACCGCCCGCCGGGAGAAGCTGGCGCGGGACCAACCGGTCGGCGGGCGGCAGCGGCGGCGGCTCGTACGGCAGGCCGACCTGGACGGAGCGCGCCTCGTTCTCCGCCGGCGAGAACTGCTTGGCCGCCGCGACGACGACGCGGTCGCGCAGGAGAACGACGTTACCGTACCGCGGGACGAGCTCGAGCACGAGGCGCGATTCGCTCTCGACCCCGAAGCGCGACGACGAGGAGAAAATCAGGACGATGACTCGGTCGCCTCGGCGAGCACGGACCGACTGCAGGCGCATCCCGCGCAGCGTCGTCGCGGCCGTGCGCAACCAGCCTGGGTCGGCCGCGACGGCGAGCTCGGCCTCCTCGAGCGTGACCACCGGCGGCGAGCCGAACGCGTCGATCGCGAGGGTCGTAGGCCCGCGGCCGCGCAGGCCGGCGAAGCGGAGAGCGATGCGGCCGTCGTCGAGCAGCCCGGCGTCATCGACGCGCCCGCCGCGCAGCGCGCGCTCCAGCTCGGTCGCCGCACGCCGCATAAGGATCCAGTCGGTCGTCACCAGGCAGGGCCTTTCCCGCCGCTTGCGTATTTGTCCGTGTTTGACCCCACTCGAGGAGGAAGTCGACCTGACCGGGCCCGGTCTCTTGTTCGTCGTCTCGGGCCCGTCTGGTGCGGGGAAGGACACGCTGGTGGAAGGCCTCAAGGCCCGCCACGAACGGTTGCTCTATTCAGTCAGCGCCACCACACGGCCGCCACGACCGGGAGAGCGCGACGGCGTCGACTACTTCTTTCTCGAACGCGCGGAGTTCGAGCGCCGGCGCGACAACGGCGGTTTTCTGGAGTACCGCGAGTACAACGGGAACCTTTACGGCACACCGCGTTCGTTCATTGATGAGGCGCTGCGTTCCGGATACGACGTCGTCTCCAAACCCGAAGTGAACGGCGCGCTCGCGATCAAGCGAGCATTCCCCGACGCGGTGCTCATCTTCATCGTCCCCGACAAGTTCTCAAATCTTCGCTCCCGTTTGGAGACGCGCCGCACCGAAACCAACGAACAGATCGCCAATCGCCTCGAAATCGCGCACGAAGAGTTCACCTACGTGCGGCACTTCGACTACCTGGTGATCAACGAAGAAGCCCGCCCGGTCCAAGCGGTCGACGATCTTGATGCCATCGTGCGAGCCGAAAAGTACCGCATTCACCGTTATCCCGACATCCGACTGAAAGAATTGGAAGATAGTTAGATCATGAGCGACAGCGTATTCGGCGACCTCGACGGCCTTTTGAAGCACGTCGACTCCAAATTCTCCCTGGTGAACGTGGTGACGAAGCGGGCCAAACAGCTCAACAACGGCGCAGAGCCCCTCACCGACCGCGTCAATCCCAACAAGCCCGTCTCGACCGCGTTCAACGAAGTGCGCCTCGGCAAGATCCCCTACAAGCGAACCCGCGAAGGAATCAAGTAACCCGCTTCTCGGAGATACCTCGACCATGTGCGGAATCGTCGGTTATGTTGGCCAGCGAGACAGCGTTCCAATCATTTTGGATTCGCTGAGCCGGCTGGAATATCGCGGCTATGATTCCGCCGGGATCGCGGTGATCGATGCGGCAGGGAAGCTCACGGGGTCGAAGGCTGAGGGGAAGCTCGCCAACCTCGCGGCACGGCTGCAAAACGGCGAGGCGCTGCACGGCACGACCGGCGTCGGCCATACACGGTGGGCGACGCACGGCCGTCCCTCCGACGCCAACGCACATCCACATATGGACTGCAGCGGCAAGTTCGCGGTCGTCCACAACGGGATCATCGAGAACTACGCGCCGCTGCGCGCGACGCTGATCGCGCAGGGCCACGTCTTCAAGAGCGAGACCGACACCGAGGTCCTCGCGCACCTGATCGAATCGCACTATAACGGCGATCTCGTTCAGGCGGTGCGCCACACGCTCGCCCAAGTCCGCGGCGCGTTCGCGCTCGGCGTGATCTCGTCGGACGCGCCGGAACACTTGATCTTCGCGCGCAACGGCGCGACGCCGCTGATCATCGGCCTGGGCGACGGCGAGATGTTCGTCGCCTCCGACATCCCCGCGATGCTGCAGTACACCAAGAAGATCGTGGTGCTGCAAGAAGGCGAGGTCGTCGACGTCGGTCGCGACGGCTACACCCTCACCGCCTTCGACGGCAAAGCCGTCGAACGTGAAGTGCAGCAGATCGCCTGGGACGCGACGAGCGCCGAGAAGGCCGGCTTCAAGCACTTCATGCTCAAGGAGATCTTCGAGCAGCCCAACGTCATCAAGGAGACGCTGGCGGGGCGGATCGACGAAGATCACGACGTCCAGCTCTCGTCAGAGCTGAAGATCGACGAGCTGATCTTCCGCGCGATGACCAAGATCTCGATCACCGGCTGCGGCACGGCATATCACGCCGGGATGGTCGGGATGTACCTGATGCGCGCGCTCTGCAAGCTACCGGTCG
>CAZABL010000048.1:0-29564 GCA_964483365.1 uncultured bacterium | reverse complement strand
CTTCGACAAGCTCAGGGTGACGGAGCGGGGACGCGTGACAGAGGGTTAGTCACGCTAGTGTCACGCTGAGCTTGTCGAAGCGCGCACCCCCATCTGAGCTTGTCGAAGCGCGCGTGGCGCGATGCCTTCGACGACGCTTCGACAAGCTCAGCGCGCGGCTGCGCCGCACCGCCCTTCGACAAGCTCAGGGTGGCAGAGCGGGACGCGTGACAGAGCGATTAGACGGACTCGAGTTCGGCGGTTTCGTGTTGGGCGTCGAAGGCGGCGCGTTTCGATTTTGCGGCGGCGTCGGCGAGGGTGCCGGTGGGCTGCGGCGGCGCCTGTGTCTTGCTTGCGGCGAGGGCCTCGATGCCTTTCTTGACCGAGCCCAGTGCGGTCGCGAGACGTGCGTCGAGGTCGGTGAGGACGGAGGCCGCGTACGCGTCGGCGCCTTCGCGGACGCGCTGGGCTTTTTGCTCGGCTTCGCGCAGGACGATCTCGGCGGTCACGCGTGCACGCTTGACGAGCTCGTGGTCGTCGAGCATCTGCGTGTGCGCCTCGGCCGCCTCGGTGACGATCGCCTGGGCCTTCTCCTGCGCTTCGCGGACGAGCTTGTCGCCGTTCTTGGCAATCGTGCGCGCGCGTCCGACTTCTTCCGGCAGTGACGCGCGCAGCTTCTCGATCAGTTCGAGCAGTTTTTCCTCGCTCACCACGCGGTAGCCCAAGGGCAACACTGTTCCTTGCTTGATGGACGCTTCGAGCTTGTCGATCACGCGGTACAAAGACACAATAAAGCCTCCAGGCGTTCAGGTGCGGGTGGTGCGCTTCGCGTTCATCACGCGAAGGACGGCGGGTGGAACGTAGTCGGCGACGTCGGCGCCGAGATTGTAGACTTCTTTGACGAGCGTCGAGCTGACGAACGACCAGCGCGGGTCGCTCGGCAGAAAGCAGGTGTCGATCCCCGACAGCGAGCGATTCATCAGCGCGGTCGACATCTCACTCTCGAAATCGGAGACGACGCGCAGTCCCTTGACGATGACGGCGGCGTTGCGCGCGCGCACGAAGTCGGCGAGCAGGCCGCGGAAGTGATCGACGTCGACGTTCGGCAGGTGCGCGACCGCGTCGCGGATCATCCGCTCGCGCTCCTCGAGGGTGAACAGCGCGTCACGCTTTTGCGGGTTCACGACGACGGCGACCATGACGCGGTCGAAGATCTGCGCCGCCCGCTCGACGACGTCGAGGTGACCGCACGTGAACGGGTCGAACGACCCGGGATAGATTGCCGAGTGCTCTCCGCGCGGAACGCCATTCACAAGTCCGTTCCTCGACTAAGCTCCGGTACGGACTCCGTTCCTCGCGGACGAAGGAACGCGAGCGCGACCTCGCCGTAGCGCGCGCTGCGCTCGAGCGTCATCGCCGGATCGGCCGGCGGCTCGGTGCGGCCGGCGTGCTCGTAGACCACCGTCGTCGCTGCATCGATCGCGCCACCGGCGCGCAGCGCGGCGAACGCCTCGCCCGGATAGGGCTGCGCGTAGGGCGGATCGGCGAAGACGAGATCGTAGCGCTGGTCAAGCGTGCGCGCGGCTCGCTCGGCCGGCGCGTTGATCACCGCGATCCGCTCGTCGACGCCCAGTGTGCGCGCGGTCCGGCGGAGTGCCTCGGCCGTCGGTCGATGGCGCTCGACGAACGTCACGTGCGCGGCTCCCCGTGAGAGCGACTCGAAGCCCAGAGCACCGGTCCCGGCGAAGAGGTCGAGCACCCGCGCGTCGTCGACGCGGTCGCCGAGGATCGAGAACAGCGCTTCCTTGACGCGTGCCGGCGTGGGCCGGACATCGCGTCCCGAAGGCGTCGGTACACGCCGCGAACGCAGCGTGCCGCCGGTGATCGTGAGCGTTCCCATAAGCGAGTTATGGGACTTGCGTGTTCTCCCTCAACGACTCCAGCTCCCGCAACGCGCCGATGCGCAGCGTCGGCGGCGGGACATCGGACGGATACGGCAACCCTTCCCAGTCGAACCAGACCGCGTTCAGACCGGCATCCAGCGCGCCGCCGACGTCACCGGCCGGATTGTCGCCGACGTACCAGACGCGTTCCCGCTCGACGCCGATCGCGTCGACGAGCGCGTCGAACGCGGCGCGCGCCGGCTTGAGGGTGTGGAGCTTGTCGCTGACGAGGATCGGCGCGATGATGTCGGCGCCGAGCGCGTAGGCGATCTTCTTGTGCTGCAGCGGTGTCCAGCCGTTGGTCAGGATCGCCATCGGGACGCCGCGCGCCGCGAGCTTGCGCAAGAGCTCACGCGCGCCGTCGATCGGGCGGACGAGCTGCTCGACGAGCTCGTAGCAGATCGCTCGCCACCGCTCGGGATCGGCGCCGCGCACGCCGATCGCGAACGCGAACCGCTCGACCATTTCTTCGAGCGTGATCTCGCCGCCCCGAAAGCGCGCAAGGAGTGCTTCGATTCGGGCGTGCCACTCCTCGTCGACGGGATCGAATGTTTTGCCGAGTTCCCGCGCGTACGCAACAAACGCTTTTCGTTCCAGCCCGTTGTCGACGCCAAGCGTGTGATCGAAGTCGAAGCCGATCGCAATGTCGTGCTCGTTCACGCTGTTATCAACATCGCTCGGGCCGAGGCGTTTGCGTCGAGCAGCGCAAGGAGCCCGCTATGCTCCGCTTCGCCGAGCTCGGGATCGCGCGCGACGATCTCATCGGCCGCTTCCTTGGCTCGCATATACAGCGCGAAATCGTCGATGATGTTGCCGATCGTTCCCGCCTCGCCAGCCTGCGCCGTCCCGGCCAGCTCGCCCGCCTTGCGCAGGCGCAGGTCTTCTTCTGCGATCCGAAAGCCGTCGGTCGTCTCCTCGAGCACGTGCAAGCGTTCGACCTCGACGGCGTCGTCGGGAGCGACAACGATGCAGAACGACTCGGCGACACCGCGTCCGACGCGGCCCCGGAGCTGGTGGAGCTGCGCGAGCCCATAGCGCTGCGCATCGAGCACGACCATCACCGACGCATTCGGCACGTCGACGCCGACCTCGACGACCGTCGTTGCGACGAGCACATCGGTTTCGCCGCGTTTGAAGCGCGCCATGACGGCGTCCTTTTCGCGCGGCGGCATCTTGCCGTGCAGTACATCGACGCGCAGATCCGGGAAGATCTTCCTCTGCAGATGCTCCGCCTCGGCGAGCGCACCGGTCAGGCCCTCCGCATCGATCGCCGGCGCGACGACGTACGCTTGTCGACCGAGCTCGACGTTCTTGCGCACGAACGCGTAGACCTGATCCTTGCGGCTCTCACGAATCACATAGGTTTGGATCGGCGTGCGGCCCGGCGGAAGTTCGTCGATGATCGAAACGTCCATGTCGGCGTACTTGACCTGCGCGAGGGTGCGCGGGATCGGCGTCGCGGTCATCGCAAGCGTGTGCGGCGCACCGCTGCTTTCGAGCGTCGAGCTCTTTGCGCGCAGCGCCAACCGTTGATTGACGCCGAAGCGATGCTGCTCGTCGATCACGACCAGCCCCAGCCGCGCGAACGCAACGCTCTCGGTGAGCAGCGCGTGTGTACCGACGGCGAGCGACGCTTCACCGCTCGCGATGCGCTCCTCGGCGCGCCGCCGTTCCCGTACGCCCTGGGAGCCGAAGACGGCCTCGACGGTGACCCCGAACGGCAAGAGCAGTGGTGCGAGCTTTGCGGCATGCTGTGCTGCGAGAATTTCGGTCGGCGCCATGAGCGCTGCCTGGACACCGCCGTGGTGTGCAGCGACGATCGCTGCTGCTGCGACGAGCGTCTTGCCGCTCCCGACGTCGCCTTGCAGCAGTCGGTTCATCGGCGCGGTGCGGCTCATGTCGGCCCAGATTCGCTCGATCACACGTTGCTGCGCGCCGGTCGGGGCGAACGGAAGCTCGGCGGCGAACGCGTCCCACGCACCGTCGGCGACGGTGATTGCGACGGCGCCTCCTTCCGCTTCACGCCGGGCCCGCTTCACCGCGGCGGCGAGCGCGATCGAAAAGAACTCGTCGAACACGATGCGTTCGCGTGCGCGTGCGGTGCGCTCGGGATCCGTCGGTTCGTGGACGTCGCGCCAGGCTTGCGCGAGCGTGGGGAATCCGTACCGTCGCACGAGCGATGGCGGGAGCGCATCGGGGTGCTGCGCGATCAAACGCGCGAGGTTCTTCGCGACGACGGCGCGGATCGTGCGCGTCGGCAGCTCTTTCGATGCAGCGTAGACGGGGACGATCTCGCCCTGATACTGCTCGCCGGGGCGAAGGACACGGTGCGTTGCGACGTTGATCTCCGGGAGCAGACCGCTGCGCGCGACGCGTCCGGCGACGAAGAGGCGATCGCCGGCGCTGAGCCGTCCGAACAGGTGCCGTCGTCCGAACCACTTCGCCTGGACGACGCCGCTGGCGTCCTCGAGGTCGACGGTGACGAGCGGAAACCGTCCCTGTCGCTCGCGTACGCGCACGACCTCGCCGACGACGATCGCTTCGCCTTCGACGAGCGTCGCGATCGGCATCGGCGTGCGCCAATCGCGATAGGCGCGCGGCAAATAGCGCAGCAGATCGTCGGGCGTTTCGACCCCCAGCTCCGCGAACTTCGCCGCCGTCTCCGGACCGACGCCGGCGAGCGAGACTAGTCCGTGGGCTTGGCGCGCCGGGATAGCTCGGCTCCGATCTCGTCGAGCGAGACGTTGCGCTCGGCGAGCATCACCAGCGCATGGTAGAGCAGATCGGCGGTCTCCCACACGAGCTCGCCGCGATCTGAGTTCTTTGCCGCGATCACGACCTCGGTCGCTTCTTCACCGATCTTCTTGCCGATGCGATCGACGCCGCCGGCGAAAAGCTTGGCGGTGTACGAACCTTCGACGGGATGCGCCTTGCGCGAGGCGATCGTGCGCGCGAGCGACGAGAGCGCGCTCGCGAACGTCGCGCTGTCCGGCGCCTGCTCAGCGTTCGGGAGCGGGATTGTCGTCGAAAAGCACGAGGCGGCGCCGGTATGACATGCCGGCCCGTTCGGCACGACACGATACAGCAGCGCATCACCATCGCAGTCGACGGAGACCGAGATGACGCGCTGCGTGTTCCCCGACGTCTCGCCCTTGTTCCATAGCGCGCCGCGCGAGCGGCTGTAGAGCCACGTCGAGCCGGTCGCGAGCGTCTTCTCGACCGCCTCGCGATTGGCGTACGCAAGCGTGAGCACCGCGCCGGTCGTCGCATCGGCGATGACGACCGGGACGAGGCCACGCTCGTCGAACGCGATCTCCGGCAACTTCACAGATTCGCTCCTCGACCGGCCTGCGTTACGGACGCCATCTCACGCCGCACGACGATCCCTTCGCGCGCGAGCGCATCTTTGAGATCACCGATCGACAGCTCGGCGTAGTGAAAGAGCGACGCTGCCAGCGCAGCATCGGCGTCGGCGTCGCGGAACACATCGACGAAGTCGTCGATCTTCCCCGCACCGCCCGACGCGATGATCGGGAGACCGCACGCCGCGCGCAGCGCCGATGTCAGCGGCAGGTCGTACCCGTCGCGCGTCCCGTCGCGATCGATCGAGGTCACCAGCAGCTCGCCGGCGCCGAGCGCTTCGCACTCGCGGGCCCACCCAACGGCGTCGCGCCCCGTCGGGGTGCGCCCGCCGTCGACGACGACCTCGAACCCCGACGGTACCGCGTCCGAGCGCCGTGCGTCGATCGCGACGACGACGCACTGTGCGCCGAAACGCTGCGACGCCGCGCGCACCAGTTGCGGGTCGCGCACCGCGGCCGAGTTCACGCTGACCTTGTCGCAGCCCGCGCGCAGCAGATCGTTGACGTCCTCGACGCCGCGCACGCCGCCGCCGACCGCAAATGGGATCGTCAGCTCGCGGGCGACCGCGCGCACGACCGCGATCGTCGCGCGGCGTCCCTCGACGGTCGCCGTGATATCGAGGAAGACAAGCTCGTCGGCGCCTTCTGCCTCGTATCGCCGCGCAAGCGCGACCGGGTCACCGGCATCGCTCAGATCGACGAACCGAACGCCTTTGACGACGCGGCCGTCCTTGATGTCCAGACAGGGAACGATGCGACGGGCCAGCACGACCCGTCGAGGTTCGACGCGGCCGCGGGTTCTTCTTACGCGATACCGCCGTGCGCGCCGACCCCGCGTTGGCCCGCCTCGCGCGTGACGCTGGGATCGTCCTCGACGACGCGCACGGCGAGGATCGCCATGTCGTCCTGGACTTCGCCGCTGTGCGCGTTCGCGGCAGCGACGAGACGATCGCACAGCGCCTGCGGGTCGGTCGGTCCGGCGGCCAAGATCGTCGCGACACGCTCTTCGCCGAGCAGGTTCCCACGGCGGTCCCGCGCCTCCGTCAACCCATCGGTGGCGAGCAGCACGATGTCCCCGTTGGCAAGCGGGACCGACTCGGTCGTGTAGCGTTCATCGGGCAACAACCCGATGAGCGGACCGGTGGGCGGGAGACGTTCGATGAGCGCGCCGCGCCGGACATATGCCGTCCCGTGCCCAGCGCTCGCGTACCGCAGCGTCGTCGTGCGCGCGTCGAAGACCCCCAGGAACACAACCATGAAGGAAGACGGGTCTTCGATCGTCGCCACGTACAGGCGATTGAAGCGCTGGAGGATGTCGGCCGGGTCATTCGATTCGGCCGCCAGTGCGCGCAGCGCGTACTGCGCGAACGCGGAGTGGCGGGCTGCCTCGATCCCCTTCCCGCTCGCGTCGGCGATCAGCAACCAGCCGCCGGCGGAATCGATGCGCCACGCGTCCAGGAGATCGCCCCCGACGAGCGTTTCACGCGTGGCAGAGTTGTACGCGGTCCCGATCCGCGTGTGGGGGATCTTCGAGCCGTGCACGCGCAGCGTCCGCTGCAGCGCGTCGACCAGCGTGCGCTCGTGCGCGAGTCGCGCCACTGCTTGCGCGCGAGCGGCCGCATACCAGACCGCGGCGATCGCGAACAGCGTGACGATCCCGACGCTGATCGCGACGGTCGTGTCGATCGCGCGGCGCAGCTGCAGCTGGACGCGTACGCTGGCCTGCATGAGCTCGTCGCGCAACGAGGTCGCATCCATGCGCATCTGATCGGTCAGCAGCTTGCCGTAGGTCTGGCGCGCATCTGCGTCGCGGGCCCGTGGAGCACGGAGCAGTGGGAGCGCGACGTCGCTCTCCCACCGGTCGTGCGTCTTGCGCATGTTGACGATCACCGCGGCACCGCGAGGCAGCGCGGCTTGACGCAGGCGCTGCTCGAGGACGAGCGCCTGTTCGGAGAAATGACGGTTGGGCGGACCATCGGGCTCGAGAAAAAACGAGTCCCGCGTCGCGACGTACCCGCGCAGCCCCGTCTCCTCTGCGAGCTGAAGCCGCAGGAGCGCGTCGAGATCGGCCCGGGCGTTCCCCAACCGAATCTGCGCCTCGGATGCGGCGTCGAGGAAGCGCACGCCGACCAGGGGTCCAACGACGGCGATCGCGATGAACGCCGCGATCAGCAGAACGATTGGAGGCGACGCCCAGAATCGAACTGGGGGTGGAGCTTTTGCAGAGCTCTGCCTTACCACTTGGCTACGTCGCCGGCGCGTTTTGGAGCGGGTGGCGGGAATCGAACCCGCGCGTCAACCTTGGGAAGGTCGCAGGCTACCATTACATCACACCCGCGCCGGACCAGCACCCGCGTTTCCCCGACCGGATATGCGAACCCTGGCGCGCGCCAAAACGTTTCCTCTGGGTAAGACTGGCCACGGCTGCCTGCTCGTGACCGTGGAGGAACTGATGAAACGACTGCTCGTGCCGCTCTTGGCCCTCGTCCTTGCCGCAAGCGGCCCCGTTGCTGCGCTGGCCGAGTCCGCGCAGGACCAGCAGACGGAGATCCAGATCGGGCAACAAGAGTACCAGCAACTCCAACAAAAGGGCGAGATCATCCCAAGCTCGCCGTACTACGCGATTCTCAACCCGATCGCCCAGCAGATCAAGCGGGTTGCCGATCGTCAGTATTTCCATCCGTTCCAGTTCATCCTTGTGCACGAGACGCAGCCCAACGCGTTCGCCGTCCCCGGCGGAAACGTGTACGTGACCGACTCTCTGATGAAGTTCGTCCAAAACCGTGAGGAACTCGCGGGCGTCCTGTGCCACGAGACGTCACACGACATCCACCACGACATCCTCAATCTCTACATCAAGAACCAAAACGCGGCCCGCAACTACACCATCGCGGACCTGCTGATCAACATGGCGACCGGAGGCCGTGCCTCGGGGATCGTCGACACGGCCGCCAACATCGGTTTCCAGCTCAACTCGCTGCACTACTCGCGCGACGTCGAGGGCGCGGCCGACGCCAAGGGCGCGCAGACCTGCGCCCAGGCGGGGAGCAATCCGTGGGGGATGGTCTGGCTCTTCAAGCGCTTCGAGACCATGGACCAGGGTTCGCCGCCCAACTTCATGTCGGACCACCCGACCGATCAGGCCCGCATCGCGGCCCTCGAACAGGAGTTCCGTGACAATCCGGCCCTCTTCGGCCGCTACTCGCCGAACATCGCCAGCGCGACCTCGCTCCGCGCCGCGGCGACCGGCTCGACCCACGCGGCCGCGCCGCGGACGCGGGCGAGCAGCCGCCACAACCAGCCGTTCGGGCCCGGCTCGGGCTACCACTTCGGCGGACCGTAACGCTCGGCAGGCAAGGACTCCGCAGTCTGGAAAGCCCGAAGCCGGGCTTTCCTGGTTCTTACGGAGGTTCTGTGCAATCACTGCGCATCGCGCTGCGCGCGCTCGGCGCCACGGCGCTCGTCGCCCTCGCGACCACAACGTTCCCGAGCTTCGCACATGGCGCGACCGGCGCGGGGATCGACCCCGCCAACCTCGACCCGACCTGCAAGGCGTGCGACGACTTCGCACGCTTCGCGACCGGGGGCTGGACGAAGAGCCACCCGATCCCGCCGGGGCATCCCGTCTGGGGCGCGTTCAATGAGTTGGTCGATCACAACCGTGAAGCGCTGCGCACCATCCTCGAGGCCGATGCCAAGAACACGGCCGCGCCGGCCGGAAGCGACGAGCAAAAGATCGGTGCTTTCTACCGGTCGTGCATGGACGAGCACGCGATCGAAGCGGCCGGTACGACGCCGATCGCGCCACTGCTCGCGCAGATCGATGCGATCCACGACGTCCCCTCGCTCACCGCGACGATCGGCGTGCTCGAGCAAAGCGGGGTCGACGCCGGCATCGACTACAGCTCCGAAGCCGATACGAAAGACTCCTCACGCACGATCGCCTCGATCGGGCTGGGCGGGCTGGGGATGCCGGACCGCGACTACTACCTCAAGGACGACACGCACACCGTGCAGATCCGCGGCGCGTATCACGACTACGTCGTGTCGCTCCTGGGCGCGCTCGGCGAGCCGCACGCCGCAACGTCCGCCGACAGCGATGCGATCATCGCGCTCGAGACGACCTTCGCGCGCGCGACACCGACGCTCGTCGAGCTGCGCGATCCGCAGAAGTGGTATCACCCAATGACGATCGCCGAGCTGCACGCGATCGCGCCGCATGCGCCGTGGAACACACTCGTCGCCGGGTACGGGGGCGCATCCGTCTCGTCGATCGACGTGAACGTCCCGGCCTTCGTCACCGCGTATGACGCACAGCTTGCGACGACGCCGCTCCCAGTCTGGAAAGCGTTCCTGCGTTTCCATCTCGCCGACGTGTATGCGCCCGCGCTGCCCAAAGCGTTCGCCGACGCAAACTTCGCGTTCCGCGGCACGACGCTGACCGGCGTCAAGGAACAGCTGCCGCGCTGGCAGCGCTGCACCGCGCAAGCCGACCGTTCGCTGCGCGACGTCCTCGGGAAGGCGTACGTCGCGACGAACTTCCCGCCCGCCGCGAAGTCGCGCGCCCTCGCGATGGTCAACAACGTGCAAGCGGTGTTGCGCGACGACATCGGCCAGCTCGACTGGATGAGCGCGCCGACGAAGACGAAAGCGATCGAAAAGCTCAACGCGTTCACCAAGAAGATCGGCTATCCCGACCGGTGGGAAGACTTTTCGGGCCTGCAGATCGCCGACGCTCCGTACGCGGCAAACCTGCTCGCGGCGCGCCGGTTCGCGGTCGCGCGCGACATCGCGCAGATCGGCAAGCCGACAGACCGCAGTCGCTGGGGGATGACGCCGCCGACCGTCAATGCGTACTACAGCGCATCGAACAACGAGATCGTCTTCCCGGCGGGGATCCTCTCGCCGCCGTTCTTCGATCCGTCGGCCGATGACGCGGTGAATTACGGCGCGATCGGCGCGGTGATCGGGCACGAGATGACGCACGGCTTCGACGATCAGGGACGTCAGTTCGATGCGCGCGGCAATCTGCACGACTGGTGGACGGCGGCAGACGCAACCGCGTTCGGCAAGCGCGCGCAGTGCATCGTCGAGCAGTACGACGCGGCCGAAGTACTGCCCGGCGTGCACATGAACGGCAAGCAAGTCTTGGGCGAAGCGATCGCCGATCTCGGCGGTCTCACGATCGCGTACAAAGCGTTCGAACGCACGCCGGAAGCGCGTTCGCACACGATGACCGACGGCTACACTCCGGAGCAGCGCTTCTTCCTCGCGTTCGCACAGGTGTGGCGAGGCTCGCAAAGCGAGGCGTACACACGACAACTCGCCGCGGTTGACGTGCATGCGAACAATAAGTTGCGCGTAAACGCGACGCTCGCGAACATGCCGGAGTTTCGCAAAGCGTTCGCGTGTGCCGCGACGGCGCCGATGGTGCGGGCGAACGCCTGCCAAATCTGGTAAGGGGTCAACCAGCGAGCAGGTGCTCGGCAGGGCCGCCACAAACGTGGCGGTCCTTTCTCTTTCACGGCGCTCTCATTCTCAAGTCGTCAGGTATGTCATACGCCCCAGTCGGGGTAGCATGCCGTCAGGTGGGGAGCACACGACCATGCACCTGGATCGACGCCTCGTAGCAATACCAGCCCTGGCCCTCGCACTGACCGGCACGGCCGGCGCGCAGGCCGGTGATGTTTTCGGAGACGTCCCAATGATCGTCTCGATCGCCATCAATCCGGACCCGCTGCATCCCGGCAGCGACGTCGAAGCGATCGTGAACACGTCGCCCGATGTCACCGCTGTCGAAGCGCGCGTGCGCGGCCTCAAATTCAACCTCAATCAATTGCAAACCGGCGAGTTTCGCACGACCGGCAGAGTGCCGAAGATCGCGCGCTTCTTCAAAGGGACGTATCACGTCACGTTCGTCGCACACACGAGTGACGGCCGCACTGTCGAAGGCGCACACGACATCGTTTTGAATTGACCCGCCCAATGCAAAACGGCCGCGTCGTACGACGCGGCCGCATTGATTCGTTGACCGTCAGGTCTATTTGACGCTGACCTTTGCGCCGGCTTCCTGAAGCTTCTTGGCGACGGCGTCGGCCTCGTCCTTAGGCACGCCCTGCTTGACCGGCTTGGGCGCGCTCTCGACGAACGCCTTGGCCTCGGTGAGCCCGAGGTTCGTGACCTCGCGGACCGCCTTGATGACCTTGATCTTCTCGGCGCCCGCATCTTCGAGGATGACGTCGAAGTCGGTCTTGGCCTCGGCGGGGGCGGCCGCAGCGGCCGGCGCAGCGGCGACCGCGACCGGGGCCGCGGCGCTCACGCCGTACTTCTCCTCGAGCTGCTTGACGAGGTCCGCGAGCTCGAGAACGGTGAGCTTGTCGATCTGATCGATGAGTTCGGCGACTGCCATGATACGTGGTGACTCCTGCTGTTACGCGGCGGGCTGATCCGCGGCTTTCTTCTCGCGGATCGCATTGAGGGCGCGGACGAGGCCGCTCTGGTTGCCGCTGAGGACGTAGACGAGTCCGTACAGCGGGCTGCTGAGCGTCCCGACGAGTTTCGCGAGCAGCTCTTGCTTGGGGGGAAGGGCGGCGAGCGCCTGAACTTGGGCCGCGTCGACGAACTTGCCGTCGATATAGGCGGCTTTGACGTCGACTGGCTTGGTCGAATCCGAGAACGTCTTGAGGGCCTTCGCGGGCGCGACAGGGTCTTCGCCGGCGAAGACGACGCCCGTGGGACCCGCGAGGATCGCGTCGAGCTGCGCGGCGAGATCCTCGCCCGCGGCCCGCTTGAAGAGCGTGTTTTTCACGACTCCGTAGGTGCTGCCGTCTTTGCGCAGCTCGCCGCGCAACTTGGTGATCTCTTCGACGGTCAGACCGGCGTAGTTCGTGAAGAACAAGTTCTTCGAGCTCGCGATCCGCTCGCGGAGCTCTTCGATCGTCGCTTCTTTTTTCGCGGTCGGCATCGTGCTCTCCGAGGGAAACAAAAACGCCTCCGCCGACAGGGCGAGGCGCACGGAAAACGACGAGCGTTCCGAAATGTGCGTCCTCGGCAGGCGCCCGTTCGTGAGAACGTGCATTATCGACCCGGGGGCCGACCTGCGGTCATTGGAGCCAGCGGATAGTATGTCATGACGTCGGGGTGCGCGTCAACCGATACGGAGATGAACGTCGACCGGACCGAGGCCGCCTTTTGGGCCGCTTACCTACGCAACCGCAACGTCGACCAGGGAAGCGCCCAGGACGGCGCCCTGGCCGTCGCCGGCGGCTATGCGCTGTGCGCGAACGGAACCTTTTTGCAGTACGCGATCGGGGCCGGCTCGACCCGACCGCTGCGGCCCGACGACCTCGACGTCGTGCGCGAGTTCTATCGCCGCCGCGGCCTTCCACCGCGCCTGGAGCTCGCCGAGAGCGTCCTCACCCGCGACGCCGGCGTCCTGCGGGGGGCGGGCTTCCTGGAGGATGGGGTCGCGATGGCGGTCTCCGCCACGGAGATCGGTGGCCCGGGCGAGCGGCCGACGACCGGCTCCGGCGTGGAGACGGTCGCCGTCCGCGGCGCTTCTGAGCGGCGCAATTGGATCGACGTCGTGGTGCGCGGATTCGCCGATACGATTCCGCCGGACGAGCTGCCGCGCTTGATCCGCGCGACCGAGGTGTGTTCGCACGCCGCGCAGGGGCTGTTCGTCGCGTCGGCCGACGGCGTTACGATCGGCGGCGCGGCGGTTGCGGTGTACGGTGACCTCGCGTTTCTCTTCTCGGCCGCTGTGTTGCCGGAGCATCGCGGGCGCGGTGCGCACGCTGCACTGCTGGCGGCGCGGCTGGCGTTCGCGCGCGCGCGCGGCGCGACGCGTGCTGCGTTCAAAACCGTGCCCGACTCGCCCAGCGAACGAAGCGCGCGCCGCCTCGGATTCGCGCGCACGCACATTCGCCGTCGCGTTCGTTCCGTCGCATCGTCTTAATGACCGCGCCCCGCGCGCGGTGTTACGATGACGCGGGGGTGACGTCATGGCTGTCCAGCTTCCCCGTAATGATGTCGACGAGCGTCTCCGGTCGCTCGAGGACCCGGTTCTCTTAGAACGTCTGCTGCAAGAGAACCCCGCGTTGTTCGGCGACCAGCCGCCGCAGACGCAACGCGGTGTGCTCGCGTGGACGACGCGCCGGTTCGGCACGATCGTGCTCGCCGTGACTGGCGCCGTCTCGATCGTCGCCGGCTACATGCTCGGACCGCTCGCGTTCCATCGCAACGCCCCGCCGCAAGCGAACGTTCGCCCTGCGGTCGTTCGCGTCGCGCAGCACCACAGCGCCGCGACGCATCCGCACCACGCCGCACGACCGCCGCTGCACATCACGCGCGCGGCGCCTGCACCCGTGCACCACGCTGCGCACGTGACCGCGACGCCGCACCTGCGTCCGCAGCCGCTTCCACCGCCGGTCGTGCACCGCAGAGCCGTCGTACACCCGGCGAGCGTCGTCACGGTACCGGCGCCGAGCCATCAAGAGACGGCGCTACGCGAACAGCTACGCGAGAAGAATGCGGAGCTGGCGCGGCTTCGCGCGATCGCCGCCGAAGAGCAGCGCCAGGCGAGCGCGTACGCAGCGGCACGTGAGGCAGCTGCCAACGCGGCAGCGCGTGAGGCAGCCGCGCGCGCCGACGCGCAAGCGGCCGCGTCCGCGCAATCGAGCACGTCGAGCGTATCGACGACGACGACCGAACCGGACAGCACCACGCAAATGCCGGACGGCACGAAACACCCGGCGGCAACCGGCGGCATCTGGACGGAGCGTCCTCCGGTCCTCACCGGTCCGCACGGCGGCGCTCCGTATCCGGGCGGCATTCCGGTCGACCCGTGCACGCCGCGCGGCGGCCGCGTCGGGATGGTCCTCGACGCGCTCATCCACGGCAACGTCCCGGTCACGCTTCGCTTCTAGTCTGAAGCGCGCGCTGCGTTGCGGGTGACGCAGCGAAAGCCAAGGTGGCTCATCCCCGTGTCGATCATCTGCGGCATCCGCGCAGCAGGGCGGAATCGCAAGCAGTAGTTCGGCGCGCACAGATGCGAGCCGCCTTTGAGCACTTTACGCGGGATGCGTATCTGCGGTTCGCCGGGGTCGTAGCTCTCCTGCGGCGCGCAGCACGGCGAACTCGGTTCCTGTGCGGCGCTGGGGCGATACCAGTCGGCCGTCCATTCCCACACGTTGCCCGCCATGTCGTACAACCCGTATCCGTTGGCGGGAAACGTGCCGACCGGTGACGTGCGCTCGTATCCGTCGACGAGCACGTGCTGCCACGGGAATTCGCCGTGCCACGTGTTCGCCATGATCTTTCCGCCGGGCTCGATCTCGTCACCCCAGGTGAAGATCGCGCCTTCGAGACCACCGCGCGCGGCGAACTCCCACTCCGCTTCGGTCGGCAACGTCTTGCCGGCCCAGGTCGCATACGCCTCGGCGTCTTCGTACGAGACGTGCACGACGGGATGGCTTCCCAATCCCGCGCTCGTGCTCTGTGGCCCCTGCGGATGGCGCCATGACGCGCCTTGCACGTAGCGCCACCAATTGCGCGAGTCACCCAAGTCGACCGGACCATCGGTCTGCGCGAACACGAGCGAACCAGGCGGATAGGTCGACACCGGCGCGCCATCGATCTCGTCAAGGACGAGCGGCCGTTCTGCGACGGTTACGTATCCGGTCGCGCCGACGAAGCGCGCGAAGTCGTCGTTGGTCACCGGGAAGCGATCGATCCCGAACCCGTCGACGTGGGCACGGTGAACCGGCCGTTCCTCCGGATAGAACGAATCCGACCCCATCAGGAAGTCGCCGCCCTCGATCCAGACCGTCGTCTCGACCATCGTCGCCTCCGCCCGCATCCTTCTTCGGCGCCGCTCCACGTCCGTGCAGAGCGGGGGCGCGGTCGCTTCCAGGTCGAACCCTCGGGGTCAGGGTGTTCGAAGACGATGAACCTGCGCTGGTGCGGCTCACGGGCGCACAGACGATCGCGAACCGCAACGAGGTGCGCGCGGCATTCCAAGCCGTCGCGATGGCGCCGCGGATCGTCGTCGATCTCACCGGGGTCGAGGCGCTCGACTCGACCGCGATCGAGCAGATCTTCCGCGCACTCGAAGCCAGCCGCCGGCGCGGCGGCCGCTTCGCGATCGTCGCGCGCAGCCAGCGTCTCATCCGCGTGCTCAGCATCGCGGGAATAACGGCGCGCGTCCCGATCGTCGATACGATCGAGGCCGCGCGCCGTGTTGTCTCAGCCGAAGACTAAGCGGTCGCGCCGGTCGGGCGAACGCGGGACGGGTCGACCTTCACGCCGGGGCCCATCGTCGAGGTCAACGTGATCGAGCGCAGGTACGTGCCCTTCGCCGCCGACGGCTTCGCACGGACGATCGCGTCGAGCAGCGTCGCAATGTTCTCGGCGAGCTGCTTGTCCTCGAACTGCGCCTTGCCGACGATCGTGTGCACGATCCCCGTCTTATCGAGGCGATACTCGACCTTACCGGCCTTGATGTCGCGCACCGCAGCGGCGGGGTTCGGCGACACCGTCCCGGACTTCGGGTTCGGCATCTTCTGCGCGAGGATACGGCCGAGCTCGCGGCCGATCGACGGCATCATGTCCGGCGTCGCGACCGCGACGTCGAAGTCGGCGAAGCCGCCCTTGACGCGGTCGATGAGGTCCTGTTCGCCGACGACGTCGGCGCCGGCCGCCTCAGCGGCGCGCGCCGCGTCACCCTTCGCGAAGACGATGACGCGAACGGTGCGACCCGTGCCGTGCGGCAGGTTCACCGTGCCGCGCACGTTCTGATCGGACTTCTTGGGGTCGACGCCCAGGCGAATGTGGATCTCGACCGTCTCGTTGAACTTCGCGTTCGCGTTGCGCTTGACGATCGACGCGGCCTCGTCCGGCGCGTAGAGATGATCGCGGTCGAACGCGGTCGCGAGCGAGCGGTAGCGCTTGCCGTGCTTACGCATTAGGCTTCCACCTCGACGCCCATCGAACGCGCCGTTCCCGCGACGACTTTCATCGCCGCCTCGACGTCGTTCGCGTTGAGGTCCGGCATCTTGGTGTTCGCGATGTCCTGGAGCTGCGCACGGGTGAGCTTGCCAACCTTGTTGCGGTTGGGCTCCTTCGATCCCGACTCCAACCCGAGTGCACGCTTGATCAGGAACGACGCCGGGGGCGTCTTCGTGATGAACGTGAACGTGCGGTCCTCGAAGACCGTGATCTCGACCGGGATGATGAAGCCCTCTTGGGCCTTCGTCCGATCGTTGTACTGCTTGCAGAAGTCCATGATGTTGAGCGAATAGGGGCCCAACGCAGGACCGACGGGCGGGGCGGGGGTCGCCTTGCCCGCGGGAAGAGCGAGTCCGATCTTCCCGACGACTTTCTTGGCCATGGTTTCCTTCCGTAACGGCGGCTCGGACACGAGCAGCCTGCCCCGCTGGGAACACGCACCGCCGCCGGGGTCCACACGCGGGCGCAACGGCCAGTCTACCACGCCCCGCTCCCCCCTGTCACGCTCGCGTGACGGGTCGCCTTGGGCTGACACCTCGCTGACCGAAGCGAACAACGACCGTAATGCCCCGGACCCTTCCCGCTATGGCTCTGGCCGTGGCGCTTCTTGCGTTGCCCCATACGGCTTTTGCCGCAGCACCGGTCTCCCTGGACGGCCGGGTTCTCGATGCCGCCGACCACCCGGTCGCTGGCGCTTCGCTGGCCTGCGGGTCGACCAGTGCGACGAGCGGTCCCGACGGGCGTTTCACCATCCTCTGCCCAGCGGGGGCGAACCTCGACGTCCGCCGCGCGGGATTCCAGCCCGTCGCCCTCGTCGTCATCGCCGCGGCCGGCACGCAGACGATCCACCTGAGCGTGCAGACGCTCAGCTCGATCGGTGGGACGACGACGAGTGCGCGCGTGCCGTTCAACACGCAGCCCGGTGCGTATGCGACGATCTCACACCAGACCGTCCTCGACCAGGAACAACCGCAGTTCTCGCGTCTGCTCGACCAGACACCGGGCGTGACCTCGAACCACACGGCATCGTCGAATCCCGCTTCGCCCGGCGTGCAGACCTCGCCCAATTTACGCGGGACGCTGGACTACGAGAAGACGACGCTGATCGACGGGCATCCGGTCGCGACGGGACGGTTCGGTGACTACGTCACCTCGTTCATGGATGCGTACGTTTTCCAGAGCGTCGAGATCGCGAAGGGCCCCGGCGCGTTCGCGCCGCTCGTCGTCAACGGGCTCGGCGGCTCGATCAACTTTCGCACGCCCGATCCGACGCGCGCACCGTCGTCGGCGCTCGACTTCGTCACGGACGGCAACGGCGGAACACTCGGTCATCTCCGTTTCTCCGACACGATCGGCAAGCTCGGCTTCGTCGTCGACACCGCAACGTACGGAACCCCCGGGCCGCTGCACGGCTATCAGACGACCGTCGTGCTGCCGAGCGGCTCGACGATCGCCGGCGTCGGCACCGTCGGCGCGACGACCTCGGGGACGCCGCCAGCCGGGACACCGGCGGGAACCTATCCGATCGTAAACGCGCAGAACAACCCCTCGAACGCGTATGTGCGGCTCGCTGCCTGTTGCCAGACCGTCGACACGTCGTACCTCGGCCACGAGGAGTTGCTCAAGGCAAGCTATCGCTTCAGCGACGCGACGAGTCTCACCGCGGCGTACCTGGGAACGCAAGCACGTTTCGATCTCGACGGTGCGCAGCTCCAGCAGTTCGGCGCGACGCTCGCCGGCAGCGGCACGCCGCTGACGATCAACCCGACGACGCATTTGCCGTCGAACGTCATGCAGACCGAGAACGAGCCGATGTTCGAGGCCGAGCTGCGCACCGCGATCGGGAACGGAACGCTGCTCGCGCGCTGGTACAGTCTCACGCTGGACCGCTACACCGGCAACGCGGCACAGTCGCCGTCGCAAGCGTTCACCGGACAACTCGCGCTCACCGGAAGCGCTCCACTCGTCGGCGGCGGGACGACGCCCGCGTACAATGGGCAAACCGCGACCGTGACCATCCCCAACGTCTACAGCCGCACCGCTGAAGAGGACGCTGTGCGCGGTGCGTCACTCGCATGGGACCATCCCGCCGGTCCGAACGACTACGGCTTCGCGCTCGATCGCATCGTGCAACTGACGAACGCGTACGCGATCGGCGCGGCGAACGGCGCCGCGACGGTGACGACCTCCGTACCGGCCGGTTCGCGCCAAACGATCACGTCGCTCCTCGCGCGCGACACGCTGCGTCCGACCGTTGACGACAGCGTCACCCTCGCGGCGTACGCAACGACGTATCAGAGCCACGTCTCGAGCGGCCCCGGACCCAGCGGTTTTCTCTTCACCGACGCGACGCACGCGCAAGTCCAGCCGCGGCTCGGGTACACGCATCGCTTCCGTGACGCGGTGCTGCGGTTTGCGGCCGGCGGAGCAGTCACGCCGCCGGCGTTCAACGTGCTCTCCGGCGTCAATCAATCGCCCGCCGCAGTCTACCGGCCCGGCGCGACATCGGTCACCGTCACCCAGAACGCGAGCAACTTGCTGCCCGAGACGTCATTCGGCTACGACGCCGGTGGCGACATACGGACCGGCTCGCCGGATCGCGTCCTCTCGGCCGACGTCTACGAGACGACGGTGCGCAACCAGCTCGTCTCGACGGTGACGCCGCTCGGAACGTACACACCGCCGGGCGGCGCTGCGATTCCGCTGTACGCGAGCGGTTCGGCGAACGCCGGCAACGCGCGCTTCTGGGGGATCGAGCTCGCGCTGCGCAGCGATCCGCGCGTCGGGTTCGGCTACGTCGTGCAAGGCGCGGCGACGCGCGCGTACGCGTACGACGTCTCGCCGGCGATCTATGCGACGTCGAGCGGCGCGCTCACGACGAATCTGGCTGTCGTTCCGGGCGTGAACTACACCTCGACCGCGACGGGCTTCAACGGGATCTCGAACAAGGGGATCGCGTACACACAAGGTTACGGCGAGCTGCACTACCGGACCGCCGCCGACGGATTGCTCTTGTTCGGCTTGACGTACTACGGCCCGAACAACTCCTACGGGCTCCCGGCGTTCACTGTCGCGAATGCGTCGGTGCGCTTCCCGCTTGCGATCACGCGCACACACGCAGCGCTCGAGATCGCCGTCGACAACCTCTTCAACAACGATGGCGGCAGCATGATCGTGACCGACGGCGGGATCCCGGTCGCGCTCGTCAATCGCAACGTCGGCTTGGTGAACCAGCTCCCGATCGGCCCACGCACCCTGCGCTTCGCGCTCCATCTGGGACGCTGATGCTCCTCGCACTCGCCGCCGCCGCGCTCACCGTCGTCGTCGTCCCCGATCCCGGCGCCTCTGCCGCCGGCGCGACCGTCCGCGTCGGTACCGCGCACACGCAAACCGCGCCCGACGGACGCGCGCGGCTCGAGCTCGCGCCGGGCAGCTACGATGTCGTTGTGCGTAAGCCGGGGTTCGTCCCCGTACGCGCGCACGTCGTCGTCACCGCGCGCGGAGCGGTCGCGCGGATCGCGCTCCACCTTGCGCCGACGGCAGCACTGCGCACGATCGGCGGCGTTGCGTCGGCGGAACGCGGCGCGACGAACACGTCGCCGATCCCCGTCGTCGTCATCTCGCGCGAGAACTATCGCGATCAAAGTCAGCCGGCGCTGCCTGATGTCTTCACGCAAAAGCCGGGCGTCGCAACCGACCGCGCATCACGCGGCCTCTCGGCGGCCGACGCGCCACCGGTCCCGCTCGTGCGTGGCGGAACGCCACTCGAGACACAGACGCTCCTCGAAGGCGACCCGGTGGCGCTCGCGACGACGCGAACGGCACCGCTCACGGCGATCCCGACGTTCGCGACGCAGGAGCTCGAAGTCGACCCCGGCACGTCGGCACCGCTGCCGACCGTCGACGGTGCGATCAACGGCACGCTCAACATCCGCTTCGCCGAACCGACACCGGTGTGGCGCGCGCTTCCCGAACAAGGGTTCGACAGTCGTGGCGGCAGCTTCACAGACGTCACCGGCGGCGGCGCGACCGCCGACCGCCGGGTCGCGTTCGCGATCGCAGCCGATACGAGCGGCGCGCACGGCAACGTGGCGGCGACGGACGCCGTCTCACGCGCGTTCCTCGTGCATGCGCGCGGCGCGCTCTCGAGCGCGTCGGGGCTGACGCTCACCAGCTTGCATGAGAGCGATCTCGACGGCTTCGGCGGGAATCGTTTCGGGTTCGACGCCGCCGAGTATCGCGGCAGCGGCGCGCAGAGCACCGTTCTCGCCCGCGCGTGGCGCGTCTCGGCGAGTCGCGACGGCGCAGCAGCCGGTGATCCGCTCGAAACGTCGACCGACGACGTCCTCACCGGCGGCTCGCTCGAGTTCGATCGCAGCGTCGGCACGTCGGTCCTCGCGGTCGGCGCCAGCGAGACCTACGGCACCGGCACGGCGAACGGCGCCGTCGTCGTCGCGCCCGGTGCCGCCGAACGCGTCCAAACGGCATTCTTGCGCGCAATCCTCACGCCCGGACCACGCTGGCAGGCGCAGCTCGCCGCGTACGCTGTTGTCTCCGATGCGACTGCGAACGCAAACCATCTTGACGAACACGGGCTGCTCGCGCGCGCTGGTGTGTCGTATCGCGTCTCTGATCGGGTCACACTACGTGCATCGTCGGGGAGCGGCTTCGCACCGCCGTCGCTCGTCGCGCTCGCCGGCTTCTCCGGCCCGATGGGCGTCGAGACGGCGACGACCGACGACGTCGGCGTGCAGGCACGCGTAATCGACGGACACACAACGCTCTCCGCCGACGTCTTTGCAACGCACGGCGGCAACCGGCTGATCGAGACGATCGGCCCGCTGCCGTGGACGAACGGTGGTCCGTTCGCCCGCCGTGGCGCAGAGTTCTCGCTTGCGCGTTTCGTCTCGGCCGGCTTTTCGTATCTGCTGCAAGCCTGGACAGCAAGCGAGACACCTGCCCTCGCTAGCATCGGGGACATCGCGTCCGGCGCAACGCACGGCTACGCCGAGATCTCGTATCACTGGGCCAACGGCTCGCGCGTTTCCCTCGGCGCAACGTACTACGGGAGGGATGCGCTGCTCGCGCAGCCCGCGGTCCTCCCGCTGAACGTCAACTGGGAGCAGCAGATCGGCGAACGCGGCAAGATCCAGTTGGACATCGAGAACCTCAACGGCGTGCGGCTCGGCATACCGACGAGCGCGCTGCCGGTCCTCGCGCCGCGTAACGCGTTCGCGCCCGCACCGCGCACGCTGCGAATCGTGGTACGGCGCTCACTCGGGCGCAGCGGAACGGACGGGTAAGCCGGTGGCTCGCGGGGTATGCCGCAAGACGATGGCAACCGGGACCGCGAGCGACCCCGCGCAACGACCCCGCGTCAACAACCACAAGCGCCCGCGCCGGGAAGAGCGCATCGGTGCCGGCATCGTCGCCGGGGTTTCGGACAACGACCCGACGACGGTTGCAACGCTTGCCGTCATCGGTTCGACGACCATCTACGCACTCTCGTGGCTCGTCCTCCTCATCATTCCGATGCTCGCGGTGATCCAGGCAATCGCGGCGCAGGTCGGCGCGGTCTCGCGCAAGGGTTTGGAGGACTGCGTGCGCTCGCAATACGGACGCGGCTGGGCATGGAGCGCGCTCGGTGCACTGCTGATCGTGAACATCCTCACGCTCGCGGCCGATCTCGAAGGCGGCGGCGCCGCCCTCGGCCTGCTCACGAACACCGATTATCGTTGGTGGATCATTCCACTGGGCGCGTTGGTCGTCTTCATCCTGATTCGCGGCAACTACGAACTGGTCGGGCGCGTCCTGCGCTACACCGCGCTGCTGTTTCTGACGTACGTCGCCGCCGCTATTCTCGCCAAACCCGATTGGGCGAAGGTCTTGCACGACTCATTCGTCCCGAACGTCGATCTGCGCCGACCCGAGATGATCGCCGGCGCACTCGCCCTGCTGGGAACAACGCTGACCGCATATGCCTACGTCTGGGAAACGATCGAGGAAGCCGAGGAGAAGCCACGTCTGCGTCGTCTCGGCCTCGTGCAAGTCGACGCAGCGCTCGGAATCGTCGTCGCCGGGCTCACGTTCTGGTTCATTTTGGTCGCGACCGGCGCAACGCTCGGCGTCCACCACAAGACGGTGCAGACGGCACAAGAAGCTGCGCAGGCGCTCGCGCCCGTCGCAGGACGGTACGCGCAGGCGGTGTTCGCCGTCGGTCTGTTGGGCTCGGCAATCGTCGCGATCCCCGTCATCGCCGGCACCAGCGCCTACGTCGCCGCGGAGATGTTCGGCTGGCGCCATAGTCTCGACGCCACGTTCGGCCGCGCAAAACGCTTCTACCTCACGCTGGCTGGCTGCGTCGCGATCGCCATCGCGATCGCATTTGCCGGCGTCCAACCGATCACGCTCCTCTTCTACAGCGGAATCGTCGGCGGCATCGCGACTCCATTAACGATGGCGCTGATGCTGCTCATTGCACGCAACCGCAACGTCATGCACCACCGCATGATCCACCCCGCGCTCGCGACCGCGGGCTGGCTCGTGACGGCGATCATCTCGACCGCAACCGCGATCTACCTGTTCCAAACGGTGACCGGCAAGGGCTGAAACCGCCTCGCACCCGAACCCGTAGCTCCGACAGATGAAAGACCGGGTCGCGCTCATCATCGCGGGGCTTACCGCCGCGTTCCATCTCGCGCTCGCCAACCGCTACGACGTCTTTCGAGACGAGCTCTACTTCGTCGTCTGCGGCCGCCACCCAGCGTTCGGCTACGCCGACCAACCCCCACTCGTCCCGCTCCTCGCCGCCGGCACCTACGCACTGGGTGCACAAACCTGGCTCTTGCGCCTCCCCAGCGTCCTCGCCGCCGCTGCGCTCGTCTGGCTCGTCATCGCCTTCACCCGCCTCCTCGGCGGCCGCAGTGGCGCCGCAATCCTCGCGGGCATCGCAATCGCGATCGCGCCGATGTTCATGGGCCTCACCGCAACCCTCAACACCACGACCTTCGAGCCCCTCGCCTGGACCGCCGTCGCCTACGGCCTCAGCCGCGCAATCCTCATCAAAGACCGTGGCGCCCTCGTCTGGAGCGGCGTCGTCGCCGGCCTCGCAATGGAAGCAAAATACGCGCTCCCCGCCTGGTTGATCGCACTCGCAATCGCCCTCCTCATCACCGAGCGACGCGTCTTCGCGCAGCGCGAACTCTGGCTCGGCCTCGCGGTCGCGTTCGTCCTCGCGCTCCCATCCGTCATCTGGCAAGCTACGCACGGCTGGCCGTTCGTCGCGCTCCTCCACGCCGCGGGCGACAAGAACACGACGATCCCACCGCTCGCCTTCATCGCGAATCAAATCCTCGTCTTCAACCCGCTGCTGGCACCGATCTGGCTTACCGGGCTCATCGCCCCACTCGCCATCGGCTACCTACGCACGGTCCGCTTCGTCCCGATCGCCTACGCGATCGTCGCCGTGCTCATCTACACAAGCCACGGCAAAGACTACTACCTCGCCCCCGCCTACCCACCACTCTTCGCACTCGGCGCAGTCGCATTAGAAAATCTCATCGCCCCCGTAGTCCGCACCGGCTACCTCACCGCAGCAATCGCCCTAAGCGCGCTGATCGCGCCAATCACACTCCCAATCCTCGCACCCGCAACCCTCGTCGCCTACGAGCAACGCCTCCACCTCGCCCGGCAAGCACAGGAGAAGCTCGACACCGCAGCGCTCCCCCAAATGTTCGCCGACCAACTCGGCTGGCACGACTTCGTCCACGAAGTAGCAACCGCATACGCAGCGCTCCCTGCAAACCAGCGCGCAACCACCGCGATCCTCGTCGACAACTACGGCGAAGCCTCCGCCCTCGAACTCTACGGCCCCGCCTACGGCCTGCCACCCGCGCTAAGCGGCCACAACCAATACGCACTCTGGGCCCTACGCGGCCAACACCCCACCGCATTCCTCCGCGTCCACCGAGAACCAAACGCGTCGCGCCAATTCTGCAAGACGCTCCACGTCCTCGGCACAACGTTCTCGCCCTACGCGATGCCCTACGAAAACGGCAAAGCAATCACGCTCTGCACCGGCCTCCGCCTCACCCCCGCCGAAATCCTCATTCGCGTAAGCTTCTTCGCATAACGCGCCCGGGAGGACCCATGAAACGCCGCTTAGCCCTCGCCATCGGCGCCACCGCATTAGGCGCCCTCGCCACCGGCGCCGTCGCCATCGGCACAATAGCAATCGGCTCCCTCGCCATCCGCCGCGCAAACATCCGCGAACTCCACATCGAAGAGCTAACGGTCGACAAACTCATCGTAAGAGAACGCGAGACACCCCCGCAAACCGCCTAGCGCGCGAGACGAACTCTTTCGGGGTTGTCGAGGTACGAGTGGGGTCGTTTCTCGTTATAGTCTAGGCGGCTGTCGAAGAATAAACGATCGTTCGCGCAGCGTCGCCAGTTGCACCAAGTGTTTGCCGGGCTATGTCGCGTGCTTGGCGCCTGAGAAAGCGGTGGACGCGCCTTCCAACGTGCCTTCGCCTTCCTTGATCTCCATGCGATCGATCAGACCGTCCGTGAAGCTATAGACGTGCCACAGCTCCGTATCTGAAAGGATATTGCCTTTCAGGTCTTTGACGAGTTGATGAACCTTGACATCAGTCACACCGCTCTCTCGGTTGATCACTTCAAGCACGTTCACGAGCGGGTCGAACTCAGCCCACTGACGCGTCCAATATTCACGAATTGCTTGTTTTCCTACGACGCGGCCGCCTTCGGATGCTTTAGGCCAACTGACGTCTTCGCTCATTAATGCGAGCGTGCCGTCGATGTCTCGTTTATTGAAAGCGGCGTAGATCTGAAATATTAACGCTTGTGTGTCCACTTTCGGATCCTTTTCTTGGACAAGATGACATTTGTATACCCTGTCGGGGATCGGTAGGGCGTGGTTTTGCGGGCGCTGTCCAATTCGTGACGGCGGGGCATTGGACGCAATTCGCTTTCCGCTCTGCGACATGACCTGAGATCCGCGATTGTACATCACGAGGCTGGTCAGCTCTGTTCCGTTGTCGAGCACGAGCGTCTTCGGCAAGCCGCGAATGTCACCGAGCATCCTGAGTACGCGTGTCACACGCTCACCCGAAAGCGATGTGTCCACTTCGATCGCAAGGGCTTCGTGCGTGTAATCGTCGACGATCGTAAGCGCGCGAATCCGACGACCCGAAGCCAGCGTATCGTGGACGACGTCGAGCGACCAACGCTCGTTCATCGCCGTTACGATGGGTGCCGGATTTCCACGACCGAGCGCGACCCGGCGTCGGAGCCAACCTTCTCGGTGTAGCATCACGTGCAGCCGACGATAGCCGAACCGTCGACGCTCAGCGGCCAATTCTTCGAGTCGCCGGCGAAGCGGCGCGTCGTCGGTGAGCCGCTGGCTCTTATAGCGGAACATTCGTCGATTGCACTTGGCGATCACGCAAACCCGACGCTCGCTGACCGCCACGACTTCCCGGATCGCCCGCACCGCTCGACGGCGCTGTGCAGGCTTCAGAAGTTTCCCTCAGCGATGACCTTGAGGGCGTCGATCTCGAGCCGCGAATCCGCTAGCAGACGCTTGAGCCGGCGGTTCTCGGCTTCGAGCGCGCGCATCTTCGCAACGTCGCTCACTTCCATGCCGCCGAACTTCGCTTTCCACTCGACCGTCTTTGTCAATCAGCTAGGCCGTCCGCACCGTCCGAAGCTTCGCCTGCGCTTCGACGAGTGATAGTAGATTATAGTGGCGAGGCGGCGTTTCAAGCATCGACGCGCCTCTTTTGGAGTCTTTCCTTGAGCCTTCGCGGTCTTCACGTTTTGCGGTACGTCCTCAAGAGACAGCTGATTCGCCGCGGCCTTCAGGCGATTTATCGCTTCGGTGCGACGGCCCGCCATGCGATCGCGCTGATCGTACCGAATCCTCAGAGCCTGTTGATCGCGATGACCTGGAAACGTGGAAGTCGCTGCCGTTCACGCAGCACAGTCTCGGCGATAGCGCGTGATCGGACGCGTCCGACTTGTGCGGTCGGCTCGAGAACCGACGATGGCGCTTCATCAAGGCACCAGGAACCTCAAAAATATATGCGTCAATTGCAACGAGCGCATCGGCAAACCCACGGCCGTAGCTGTGAGCTCCTTCAAGGCCCCAAATGCAAGCCGAGTATGTCCGACTTCGTGGAATGGCTTCTTTGTAACCGTCCTCATTCGCGGGTGCTTCGAACTCGTCGAGGAACTTTACCGACGCGATCTACGAAGGCGACGACGTGAAAATTTTTATGGCAATCGACACCAACGACGATCTTCATCTTGTCTCCGAAGAGGATGCTGCGGATCGGCGATACTTTATTGAATCAGAAGACGTTCGTCTTTCAACCGGCCTCTACCAAGCCGTCAGCCACAGAATCAATAGCGCGAACTAGCCCCATTTCAACAAGGAAACCGCGTGAACGCATTTAAATTGTTTGTTCGTACTGCCATAATTAGTGCAGTTGTCATCACACAACTCGCCGCAACGCCGGCGCACAAATCGTCGGCGCAGAAGCCGCCGTACAATGTCAATTGGTATCTTCATGCTCAGCGCCTAGTCGACATCGGTGGACGCCGGCTGAACATTATTTGCACGGGAAGAGGTTCACCGACGGTGATCCTCGAGGCGGGACTGGTCGCCGATTCGGCCGCCTGGCGGTTAGTGCAACCGGCCATTTCACGAAGAACCAGAGTCTGCTCATACGATCGAGCCGGTTTGGGCTTCAGCGATCCTGCTAGTTCACCGCGAGACGCGGAAGCGATCGTCCACGATTTGCACGCACTTCTTCGGGGAGCTGGAATCGCACCGCCCTACGTGCTCGTCGGATGGTCGAGCGGCGGCCTGTATACGCGCCTTTATCAGTACCGTTTCCCGGACGAGATCGCCGGCCTTGTCGAGGTCGATCCAGATTCGGAGTTTGACGTTGACGATTCGCAAATCGTCGCAGCCGTCATGAAAAAACCGCCTCAATGGTTCACCCAGCAAATGCATGGTTTGTACAAGCAATTCGAAAACTGCGCGGTAAATGTGTCACGAGGGACGTGCGCGTTCTTTCCCGGCGGCCTTGCAACGTATCGTCAACGTCAACGCGCAGCCGGTTGTCCGACGATTTCACCCGCGGCGTGCGCCCTTGCAGAAGTGCGCGGAAAAGGCTTGGCCCGCGCGTCGCTTTGGAAAGACGAGGCGCTAGAGCTCGAGGCTACCGATAAAAGCGCGGCGGAGGTCCGCGCGGCGGAGCGTCCGTACGGCAATCTTCCGCTCATCGTACTCACGGACTCAGAAGAAGGCGACGTGGACAACAGTGGTCCGATAACGGTGGCTGCGCAGCACGCGATGTGGGTCGCAAAGGATAACGCCGAAGAACAGGTTGCCAGACTATCCGCCATAGGTGCGCATTTCGTCGTTGCGGGTTCGCCCCATGCGATTCAATTGTTCCATCCATCCGTGGTGATTTCGGCTGTTGACGAAGTTGTCGATCAAGCGCGTTACAATCGCGCTAAAAAGCCGACCGTGTAAACCGTTGGCGGAACCTCGTTGATCAGCTGAATCGCCTGCCAGCCGTGCTTCTCGATCCGCCTTAAAGTCTTTCGCGGAAAGACTCACATTGGCGTGATCTCGTTGAATTCAGTAGGGATCATACTCGTGACGATAGAGACGAGTGGAGTTGTCAGTGCGTGTTCGCTGGATTCTCGTTAAGGCATCTGGGCGAGACGGGTTCAAGAACCGTGACTTGCGCATCTGGGCGACTCCTTTGCGGCCAGTGCTGCGGGCATTCGCCCTTCTCGCTGAGACACTATTCGGGCGGGCCTCAGGTCACGAGCGAAGCGCAGGATGCGCGAGAGCAAGCTGAAACTGAGCGGCCACGCCGTAGTCGTGCGGAACCCCGGCCCCGCCAGAATCAATCAGCCGCAACACCCCGGCGCAAGCGCCATATCAACACGCTGCGCCAGCTCATGCACCTCGGGCGAAAACTCCTGACGCTCCGAGAACCCCAACACGCTCTTGAAGCTGTTGGTAATCTTCCGCACACTCCCGTTCGTATCGAGACTGAACGTATCAAAGTACTGCGTCTGCGGAATCGTCTGCACACCCTGCGAGCTCAGGTACGACACAAGCGACGCAGCACTGAACGGAAACGGTATCCCAGCAAAGAACGGCGCGAACAACCCGTCCCAATGGCTCGGCAAAAAATAGCGCGGCTTGATAACAGGCACGATCAGCTGCGCAAGCCCCGCCTGCGTCGTACCGACCCACACATCAACGTTCGCCAACCCCGCATTCTGCATCGCCGCCTGCAGATTCGCGAGCGGCGCCCCGTAGTTAACGCCATCAACAACGACCGGCTGCGTAAGATCATCCGGACTCGCCGAGTTCTGCACAAAGAAGCTCAGCGTCCGATCCGGATTCACGATCTTGAACAGAAACGCACGCCCACCGCCCCCATTCGGAAAATCCTCAGCAACACCAGCATGAAACCCGCCGTTCGTCTTGTCCGGCACCGGCGGCGCATGCAACTCAACCGGATCATGCTGCTCGGGATTCGTCGCATGATTCCCACTATGATTAAACCGCACGACATACATCGACACGCCATTTCCGAAATCGATCCGCTCGCCACCCTTCACAACCCGAACCTGACTCGGCGAAATCCCTGAAGCCTGCACCTGCAAACTCGTCGAGATCCCGCCAATGATCGGCGCCCCCGTCAGCGAAGCCCACGTCGCAATGTCATACGTGTGATCGAAGTGACTGTGCCCTGCAAGCAAGTAATTGATCGTCCCCTGTGACGCAAACGCATCGCGCACACGCGTCACGCCCGCCTTATCGACCGGATACGCCGCCGTGGTGAACGCCAACCCACCCCCGCCGCCATAGAACAAGTTCTGCGGCACGCGCGTGATATAGCCGTCCATCAAAAAGTTCATCGTCCCAATCTTGAAATACCAATTGGCGATCGAGAACCACGTCATCTCAACCGACTTGCTCGTCAACGTCGTCCGCTGCGTCCCCGCCGCAGTGACCCCCGCGTTGTTCGCATTACACGCCGCAAGCGCCGCATACGAAAGCACCGCGCCACTACGCGCGAGCATCCCACGGCGCGTCTCCCGCAGAGCGCCCGCTCGCTCATCATTCGTCATACCTGCCTCCAGCATCCCAAGAGAACAGTCTGACGAACTATCCCTGACCCGCCGGACGCCAACCTTGAGGCCAAAGTCCCAGCAAA
>CAZABL010000047.1:0-29911 GCA_964483365.1 uncultured bacterium | reverse complement strand
GCCTCGGGTACCGCAGGTCGCGCGCGCAAGAGATTGCGATGGCGACGATGTGGGGCTTCTTCTTTCTCGGGTTCGTGTTCCAGGGCCCGGACGTGACGCCAACGTGGATTCGCATCGGCGGGGTTGTGTCGACGGGCCTCGCGCTGAGTCTACAGATCGCCGGCCTGCGGCGGTTCAACCGCCATCGCGCGTAGAACAAATCACACGGAAACGCTCGACTCGCGCACCTGTTTTCGGTGGCCCGAATCGTAGAACTCGCGCTGCTTTCATCTCGCTCGGCGCCGCATCGTTGCAATGTCTGCTTCCGGGGTGAGCACGTCGGGGTCAGTGCGCAGCTCGAGCAGTGCGGGTCGCCCCGCACTCCGTGCGCGCTCGAACGCGGCCGCGAACTGCTCCGTCGTGTCGACACGCTCCGCGTACGCGCCGAAGGAGCGCGCAAAAGCAACGAAGTCGGGGTTCGTGAGGTCGGTCCCGATGACGCGCCCGGGATAGTGCATCTCCTGATGCGCGCGGATGCTTCCGTACGACGTGTTGTTGACGACGAGAATGACGATCGAGAGCTCGTGGCGGACCGCGGTGGCGAGTTCTTGGGCGGTCATCAGAAAACAGCCGTCCCCCGCGACGTTCACGACGGTGCGCTCGGGGTGGACGAGCTTGGCGGCGATCGCCGCGGGGAGTCCGTAGCCCATCGCTCCGCTGTTCGGCGCGAGCTGCGTACGGAACTGCGCGTACTGATAGTAGCGATGCAGCCAGATGGCGTAGTTGCCGGCGCCGTTCGTGAGGATCGCGTCCTTCGGCAGATGCGCACAGAGATAATGCATGGCCGCCGTCATGTCCAAAGCGCGCGCACTCGGCGTGCCGCGGAGACGCCGCACGTAGTCCTGATGCGCCGAGGCCGCCCATCGCTTCCACACGGAGAGCTCCGGCGGCCGCAGCTTCGCGAGCGCGTGCACGAAGCTCGCCGTTCCCGCGTTGATCGGCAGGTCGGCGGCATAGACCCGCCCGAGCTCGCTCGCACTGGGATGAACGTGGATGAGGCGCTGCAGCGGCCGCGGGATCGCGAGGAGCCGATAGCCGTTCGTCGACGTCTCACCGAGCCGCGGGCCGATCGCGAGCAGCAGGTCCGCGTCTTGGATCCGCTGCGCGAGCGCGGCGTCCATCCCGAGTCCGGCATGTCCCGCGTACAGCGTGTGCCGGTTGTCGAACAGATCCTGGCGGCGGAACGTCGTGACGACCGGAAGCCCGTGCATCTCGGCGAAGCACCGTAAGTCGTCGCACGCCTGCGCGTCCCAACCGCCTCCGCCGACGAGCACCAACGGCCGCTCCGCGCGCGCGAGCATCACGCGCACCTCCTCGAGCTGTTCTGGCGATGCGCTCGGCTGCACGACCTTGAACGGCTCGGCGTCCTCGACATCGACCTCGTCGGTCAGCATGTCTTCGGGAAGCGCGAGCACCACCGGCCCCGGACGACCCGACGTCGCGGTGTAGAACGCGCGACTGATGATCTCCGGCAAACGGCGCGCGTCGTCGATCTGCTCGGCCCATTTCGCGAGCGTGCTGAAGGTCGAGCGCACGTCGATCTCCTGCCACGCCTCGCGCCCGCGCATCTCGCGCGCAACCTGTCCAACCAGCAGAATCATCGGCGTCGAGTCCTGCATCGCGGTATGCACGCCGATCGACGCCTGCGTCGCGCCGGGACCGCGCGTGACGATGCAGACTCCCGGACGCCCCGTCAGCTTGCCGTATGCCTCGGCCATATGCGCGGCGGCACCTTCGTGCCGGCACCCGATAAAGCGGAGCGCGTCGCGCTCACCATAAAACCCGTCGAGCGCGGCGAGATAACTCTCACCGGGGACGCCGAAGATCAGATCGACGCCGTGCTTGCGAAGCGCGGCGGCGAGAACCTCGCCGCCGCTGCGTACCTTGGTCGCGATCATCTATGCGGTTTGCTCGAGTTGGGCGTCGGTCGTCTCGGGAACGACCCAATTGATCGCGACGAAGATCAGCGTCGTCACTCCCACGAAAATCCCGAGAAGCGTTGGAAGCTCTGCGGTCGACTTCGCGCTCAGGGTCACAAGCGTCGGCATGAACCCGCCGATCGCGTACCCGATGTTCCACGATAGCGCCGTTCCGGAGGCGCGGATCGCCGTCGGGAAGCGGCGGTTGAGGAACAGGACGATCGGTCCGGTCGCGATCGGCGACAGCGAGGTCAGGATCAGCGACCAGACGACGATCTGCCCGAACTGCGCCGGCTTGAGGCCCGCGAGCACGTGATAGACGACCGGCACGCCGACGAGGCACAGCACCCCACCGAGCAGCATCGTGCGGCGTACGCCAAGATAGCGGATGACCGTTCCGGCGACGAACGCTGCGATGATCGTCGCGATGCTGGTGATGATGAGAACGTTCCCGGCGACGGGTTTGGGCAGCTTGTCGACCTGCGTCAAGAAGGTTGGGATATAACCCGACGTGAGGTAGTAGAGGGTTGCGCCGCCGCCGACGACGAGCGAGTTGACCGCGAAGATGCGTGCGTAGCCGCCGCGCAGCAGTGTGTGCAGCGGACGCTGCGAGGTCGCACGCGCCGCCGCGGTGCGCCGCCACGCCGGCGTCTCCTCGGTCATCGCATAGATGACGACGCCGACGAGCGCACTGAGCAGCCCGGAAAAGAACATCCAGCGCCAACCCCACACAGCGTAGGCTGGTCCAGGGAACGCATGCGCAGTCAGCGTGAACACGATCGAGGCGAGCAGCGCGCCCGTTCCCGAACCGCCGCCGCCGCTGGTCAGACCCGAGACGAGCGAGCGCCACTTCTGCGGCACCGTCTCGAGGCCGATCGTATGCGTCGCCGCAACGACGCCGCCGACGAAGACTCCCTGCACCAGACGCAGCAAGAGGAACAAAATCGGCGCAAGGAGACCGACTTGCGCGATCGTCGGCAACGCACCGAGGAGCGCGGTGACGATTCCTACGCCGCAGAACGCCGCGAGCAGCGCTGGACGCCGTCCACGCCGGTCGGCGAGGGGACCGAAGATCGTCGACCCGACGGGACGCATGACGAGCGTGACGCCGAACGCGGCATACACGGCGGCGAGCGACAAGATCGGGTTCGACGACGGGAAGAACAACGGCCCGATCGTTGGCGCCACGTACAGGATGATGAACAAGTCGAAGAGGTCGAGCGCCCACCCGAGCACCGAAGCCGCGGCTGCGGCGATCTGTTTCACGCCTGCCGATTCCTTCGCCGCCGCTACGGGCCGTTCAATCACAGCGCTCATCGGAGATCCCCTTTACCAGATCGCCGCGTAGAGTGCGGCTGCGTCGTCGCGCGTCATCTCGCGCGCGTTGTTCACGAGGAGGCGTTGCCCGCTGTCCCATCCCTCGTGCGCGAGCTCCTCGACCCGCTCGCGGGGAACGCCGTAGTCGCGCAGCGCCGGCGAAATCGTGAGATCACGGAGCAGCGCCTCGACCCACGCCGCGACATCGCGCGTCCCCGCGAGTGCCGCGAGGCGTTCGAGCTTCGTTGCCGCCTGCGGCGCGTTGAAGCGCAGCACGGCCGGGAGCAGCACCGCGTTCGTGCGCCCGTGCGGAACGTGGAAATGCGTGTCGAGCGGATAGGCGAGCGCGTGGACCGCCCCGAGCCCCGCCGAGTTGAATGCCATTCCGGCGAGCATGCTGCCCTCGAGCACGGCGGCACGCGCGTCGAGATCGGCGCCGTTGTGATACGCGCGCACGAGGTTGTTTGCGAGCAACGCAAACCCACGCTCAGCCAGCGCATCGCTCAGCGGGCCGGCGCGGCGCCCAAGATACGCCTCGATCGCGTGCGTGAGCGCATCCATTCCCGAGTCCGCCGTGACCTTCGGCGGCGCCGAGACGGTGAGCGTTGCGTCGACGATCGCGACGTCGGCGAGCAGCGCCCATGCGTTGACCGCGTGCTTGACGTTTACCTCGTCGGCGATGACGGCCGATTGCGAGACTTCGCTCCCCGTTCCCGCCGTCGTCGGGATGAGAACCTTTGGCAACGCCGGGCGCGGTACGCGATCCTGGCCCCAATAGTCGGTGACGTCGCCGCCGTTCGTCGCGAGCGCCGCCACCAACTTGGCGACGTCGAGCACGCTGCCACCGCCAATTCCGACGACACAGTCGGGTCGCGCTGCGTCGACGAACGCCGCGGCTGCGCGAACCGTTTCAACAGTCGGCTCACCGGCGATCCCGGTGTACACCGACGTTGCGATGCCGGCGCGTTCGAGCGGCGCGAGCGCACGCGCCGTGACGCCGGCACGCTCGAGGATCGGATCGCTTACGACCAGTGCATGTTTTGGCGCGAATCGTGCGATGTGCGCGTCGAGTCCGTCGACCGCGTTCGGGCCGACGACCACGCGCGCAGGAAAGCGATGTTCGTTCATGCGCCGATCCCTTGCCAATTGATGTGCTTGAGCTCGGTGAACAGCTCGAGTCCCTCGATCCCGCGCGTGCGGCCGAGCCCCGAGGCGTTCATCCCACCCGACGGCATCTCGGCGAACGAGACGTTGTAGCCGTTCACCCAAACGGTCCCCGCGCGAATCGCGCGGCTCATTCGCCACGCGCGGCGCACGTCGGCCGTCCAGACACCCGCGGTCAATCCGTACGAGGTCGCGTTCGCCAGTGCGATCGCGTCGTCGTCGCCGTCGAACGCTTCAATGCTCACGACCGGCCCGAAGACTTCTTCGCGCACGAGCCGTGAGCTGCGGTCCGGGCCGCTGACCACCGTCGCCTCCATGAACGCACCGCGGAGTCCGGGCGGCTCGACGCGACGTCCACCGACGTCGATCGCACCACCACGGTCGGGATGCTCGACGAAGCTCATCACACGCTCCAAGTGCTGTTCGGTGATGAGCGACCCCAAATCGGTCTTCTCGTCGAACGGATCTCCGACGCGCAGCGCGCGCACGCGCTGGACGACCGCCGCACGCGCGTCCTCGTAGATCGAACGCTCGACGAGGATGCGCGCACACGCCATGCACATCTGCCCCGACGTCACGAACGCCGCGCGCACCGCGGCATCGACGGCCGCGTTCAGATCGGCGTCGGCGAAGATGACGTTTGGCGCCTTTCCGCCGAGCTCGAGCAGAACGGTCTTGAACGTCGCGGCCGCGTCGCGCAGGATGATTCGTCCCGTCTCGCTCGAGCCGGTGAAGGCGATCCCGCGAATCTGCGGGTGCCGCACGAGCGCCGCGCCGACGCTGGGACCGATCCCGTGCGCGATCTGCACGACGTTCTCGGGGATCCCGCTCTGCCAGCCGATCTCCACGACGCGTTGCACGATCAGCGGTGTCTGCTCCGCCGGCTTGACGATCGCGGTGACGCCGGCGGCGAGTGCGGGCGCGAGATCGCGCAGCACGAGCAGCATCGGCCAGTTCCACGGCGTGATGAACGCGGTCACGCCGAGCGGGGTGCGTTCGAGGTGCGCCGCCGATCCGTCCGGCATGCGACCTGCACGGCCACCGACGTAGCGCGCCATCCCGGCGTTGTACCGCAACGCGTCGATGCTGCCCGCGACCTCAGCGCGCGCCTCGCGCAGGATCTTGCCCGTCTCGCGCACGATGAGCGTGACGAGCTCGTCGCGCGTCGCCTCGAGCGCGTTCGCCCACGCAAGCAGTGCGTTCTGACGCAGCCGCGCGTCGCGCGACCACGCTCCGCGCTGGAACGCGTCCTGCGCGCGAGCGACGGTTCGTTCGAGCGCCTCCGCATCGGTGACCGGGACGCGTCCCAGCGTCTCCCCGGTCGACGGATTCGTCGAGACGACCTCGTGCGCTTCGGCAGCGATCGTCATTCGAACCGGCCTTTCGTCTCAGGAACGGCGAGCGTACCCGCAAGCATCGCTACTGCCGCGACAGCGAGGAAGATTTCGAGCGTGCGGGGGAGCGCGGCGACCGTCCCGCTCGCGAGCGAGACGAACGTCGGCATCATCCCGCCGATCGCGAAGCCGCCGTTCCACGAGATACTCGTCCCCGTCGAGCGGATCACCGTCGGGAACCGTTCGTTGAGGAAGACGACGACCGGCGCGAATGCGAGCGAACCGAAGAACGCGAGCGCGCACGTGGAGAACGTCGCGGCAACGAGGTTCGTCCCCGCCGACGAGGCACCGGAATAGAGCAGCGGCAGCGCGACGAGGTTCACCGCTCCGAGGATCAGGAATGCGCGCCGCCGACCGACGATCTCGCTGAAGTGCCCTGCGGCCGTCGACCCGACGACGACGAAGATGCTCGCGAGGATGAGGATCGTACCCGACGTCCCCTTCGGCAAGCCGTTGATCTTCGCCAAGAACGTCGGGAGGAAGCCGGAGGTCAGGTAGTACATCGTGCTGCCGCCTGCAACGATGACAAGGTTGAGCAGCAGAATCGGCAGATAGCGGCTCGAAAAGAGAAGGCGCAGCGGGGCGCGCGTGGTGGATTGTTCTTTCTCCTGCGCAGACCAGATCGGCGACTCTTCGACGCTCCGGAAGATGACGAGGCTCAGCAGCGCGCCCAGCAGACCGCTGAAGAACATGACGCGCCAGCCCCACGTGGCGAACGCCTCGCCCGGGAACGCAGAGGATGCGCCGAGGAACGCGATCGACGCGAAGAAGGCACCGATTCCGGCGCCGCCTCCGCCGATCAGTCCCGACAGGAACCCGCGCCACTGCGGCGCGATCGTCTCCGTGCCCAGCGTGTGCGTGGACGCGACGACGCCGCCGACGAAGATGCCCTGGATCAGGCGCACGATCAGGAAGATGACCGGCGCGATGACGCCCGCCTGCGCGAGCGTCGGCAAGGTGCCGAGGCTCGCCGTCGCGATGCCGACGCCGCAGACCGAGACGATCATCGCGCGCTTGCGTCCGTGCCGGTCCGCGTAGCTGCCGAAGATCGCGGAGCCGACCGGCCGCATCAACAACGTTACCGCGAACGAGGCATACACCGCGGCGAGCGAGAGCGTTGCCGACTGCGACGGGAAGAACAGCGGCCCGATCGTCGGCGCCATGTACAGGATCAGGAACAGGTCGAACAGGTCGAACGACCACGCAAGCACGGAGGCGAACCCGGCGGCGAAGACGCGATTACGCGCGCTCGTCGCTGGTGCGGTGAGCACAGTGTCCATACGAATGCTCCTCGTTACGATCGCGCCGCCGTGCCGAGCACGTCACGCGAGAGGTTGGTTGCAAATGCCGCGACCGTTTGCTTGGCGACGCCCTCGATGAGACGTCCGCCGACGGTCGCAACAAGCCCGCTGATCTGCGCATCGGTACGCAGCGCGACGTGCGTGCGTCCGTCTTCTTCCGTCGCCGTCGACGTCACGGTCGCCTTGACCCCGCCGCGTCCGCTCTTGTCGCGCGCATCGACGTTCATGACGGCACGGTGCGCGTCATCGTCGATCTCGGCGACGAGGATCGTCGCTCGGTAATTGACGGAAACTGGGCCCACCTTGACGGCGACATCGGCACGATACGTCCGCTCGTCGACGACCTCCGTCACCTTCGCGCCGGGGATGCAGGCGGCGACGCGCGGGACATCCTCGAGGACGGGCCACACCTGCGTGAGCGGCGCTTCGACGTCGAATGCGTTCTCGATGATCACGCGCGACGTCCGTTGGTGAGCGCGTGGTCGACCTGGCTCGGGAACCGCGGCTTGCGTTTTTCGCCGAACGCCGCGACGCCTTCGGCGAAGTCCGGCGTCGAACGCAGGCGCGCGTACTCGCGACCTTCCAGATCCATCGCGACGCTCAGCGGTGCCTCTTGGTTCGCGTTGAGGACGCGCTTCGCTGCCCGCATCGCGGGCGCCGGCAGATCGGTGAGCTCTTTGATGAGCGCGTCGACCGCGGCGTCGAGCTCGCTGACCGGGTGCACGCTCGTGAGCAGTCCCCACGAGTGCGCTTCTGCTGCGGGAATGCGACGTCCGCGCATCACCATGTCCTTCGCGCGGCCAACGCCGGCGATGCGTGCGACGCGTTGCGAGCCGCCGCTGCCGGGGATCATTCCGAGCGTGATCTCGGGGAGCGCAAGGAGCGTCGTGTCGCTCGCGATGCGGAAATCGCACGCGAGCGCGATCTCGAGCCCCACGCCGAACGTATATCCGGTGAGGCGCGCGATCACGGGCTTGGGGCAGCGCTCCGGCGCAGCGACGTTCCACGCGAGATCGGAGAGATGCTCGGGATCGGTCTCCATGAACTGCGCGATGTTTCCGCCCGCGCTGAAGGCCTTGTCGCCCGCACCGCGCAGCACGATCACGCGCACGCGGTCGTCGTCCGTGAACTCTTCGAAGAGCTGCGCGACGATCGCGCGTCCTGGATACGGAAGCCGGTTGAAATGCGGCTCGTCGTCGAGCACGATCGTCGCGACGCGGCGCGCCGGATCGACCTCCGCGCGCAGCGAGTGGGCGCGCAGGACGTCGACGTTCTCAGAAACCTTCACGAGTTGATCTCCTGGAGCAAACGAGTGTAGTTGCCGGCCCGCAGCTCGGTCCGCAGGACCTTGCCGGACGCCGATTGGGGGATCGCCTCGACGAAGACGTACTCGCGAGGGCGTTTGAAGAGTGTCATGCCGCTCGACTTGGCAAACGCGTCGAGCTCGTCAGGCGTAACGGGAGCGAGCAGTTCGATGAACGCGACGATGCGTTCGCCGAGACGCTCGTCGCGAGCGCCGATGATCGCGCACCGTCCGACGGCGGGATGAGCGGCGATGACGTCCTCGACCTCAGCCGGATAGACGTTTTCGCCGCCGGTGATGATCATGTCGTCGACGCGCCCGAGGACGAACAGGTCACCGTCGTCGTCCTTCATCCCCAAGTCGCCGTTGAAGTACCAGCCGGCGTGGATCGCCTTCACGTCGGCGTCCGGACGGCGCCAGTACCCGGCGAAGGCTTCCTCGGAGTCGAGTCGCACCGCGATCTGTCCCGACTCACCGGGCGCGCACACATCGGCGGGATCGTGCGAACCGAGCTCGATCACGCGCACGCACTCGTTGATCCCCGCCTTCCCGGCGCAGGCCGGCTTTTCGTTGAGCCGATCGTAGATCGTGAACGTGTAGACTTCGGTCGAGCCGTAGTGGTTGACGAACTTCTCGGGCTTGAACAGCGCGAAGCAGCGCTCGACCAGCGACGGCGTCATCGGCGCGCCGGCGTACCCGAGCTTCGTGAGCGAACGGAGATCACGCGACTCGATCCCCGGGATGTGGACGAGATCGTAGTACAACGTCGGCGCGAGGTAGAGGTTCGTGATGCGCTCGGTCTCGATCAGGTCGAGCGCGCGAAGAGCGTCGAACTTGGGCATCGAGACGAACGTTCCGTTCGTCAGCGCCATCGAGACCAGCGACCGGATCCCCATCGTATGGTAGAGCGGCATCGAACCGAGCGTGATCTCGTTGCGGCGGTACGCATTCTGCGCGACGTGCGCAACCCCGGCGGCACGCTCGGCGCGATGCGTACGCGGAACGCCCTTCGGCCGCCCGGTCGTCCCCGACGTGTAGAGGAGGATCGCGTTCGCGGTCTCGGGGACGGGATCGAGCTTGCCGCGTTGCGTCGCGGTCAGGTCCGCCCAGCTGCAGACTGCGCCCGGGACGTCGCCGACGGCGACCGTCTTCACCGCCGCGGCGACCGACGCGGCCTGAGGACCGACGTCTTCGACGACCGCGCAGCGCGGCTCGGCGTCCTTGATGATGTATTGCAGCTCGCCGTCCGCGAGCCGCCAGTTCACCGGGGTGACCGCAGCGCCAAGGAACGCGCAAGCCCAATACAGCGTGCACATCGGCTCGCCGTTGCGCAGCACCGTGAGAACGCGATCGCCTGGGCCGACGCCGCGCGCGCGAAGCCCCGCCGCCACGGACTCGATCCGCTCCAGCCACATCGCGTAGCTGAGACGAAGCGGACCGTCGACGAGCGCAAGCGCGCGCGGATCGCGCTCGACGGCGTCGCGAAACGACGATGCGAGATCCATCTCAGCTCTCGCTTTCGCGCTGCGACGCGACGTCGAGCACCGCCTCGACGATCGGCGTGTAGCCGGTGCAGCGGCAAAGATGCCCGGAGAGCATCTCACGCACCGCGCGTTCGTCGGGCGCCTGCTCCGCCTCGAGGAACGCCTGCGACGAGACGAGGATCCCCGGGGTGCAAAATCCGCATTGCAGCGCGTGGCGCTTGCGGAACGCTTCCTGCAGCGGCGAAAGCTTGTCGCGTTCGCCCAGCGACGCGACGGTGCGAATCTCGCAGCCGTCGACTTGCGCGGCGAAGACCAGACACGAGCGCGTCACGCGTCCGTCAATTTGGATCGTGCACGCGCCGCAGACGCCGTGCTCGCAGCCGACGTGCACGCCGGTCGCGCCGCATTCGTTGCGCAGGAAGTCGGTGAGCAAGAGCCGCGGCGAGACGTCGCGGCGGAGAGGACGACCGTCGACGGTGACGTCGATCGTCAACCGGTCGTCGGCCTCGCAGGTGATCATGAACGCTCCTTGGAGGCGTCGAGCGACGCCGCGCGCAGCGCACGCCGCGCAAGGGTGGTAGCAAGATTGCGGCGGTAGTCGGCCGTTCCGCGCAGATCGCCGATCGGGTCGATCTCGCTCCCTGCGCGCAGCGCGAGGGTCTCGAACGCCTCGCCGTCCAGCCGGCGTCCGCTGACATCACCGCTGGTGACGACGAAAGGACGCTCGGCGACGCCGCCGAGGACGAGGCGAACCTCCTCGACAGCATCGTCGTCACGCAGCCGTACCATGCAGGCGGCAGACGCGATCGCGTAGTCGCCGTGACGCTCGGCGAATTCCTCGAAGGCGTACCCCGCACGACCGGCGCGCACCGGGAAGAGTACCTGCCCGAGCAGCTCGTCCGGTTCGAGCGCCGTGGTGAAGTGAGAGACGAAGAACGTGTCAGCGTCGACGTTGCGCGAGCCGCGCTCCGAGACGCAGGCCATGGTGGCGCGCAGCGCGGTGGCGACGACGGGAAGCTCGGCGCTCGGATCGGCATGGGCGAGCGATCCGCAGACCGTGCCGCGGCTGCGGGTTTGCCAATGCCCGACGAACGGCAGTGCGCGTGCGAGGAGCGGGACACGCTCGGCGACGAGCGCACTGCTCTCGACGTCGGCCTGGCGCGTGAGCGTGTTCACGACGAGCCGCTCGTCCTCGATCCACAAGCCGTCTTGCCCGATGCGGTTGATGTCGACGAGTCGCGCGGGACGTGCGAGGCGCATGTTCATCGCCGCGACGAGCGACTGTCCGCCCGCGAGCACCTTGGCCTCGTCACCGAACTCTGCGAGGACGCGCAACGCCTCGCCCTGTGACGCCGGACGATGGTACGCAAATCGTGCCGGCTTCATCGCGCCATCGCTCGCTTTTGCAACAGCGCCCACACGCGATGCGGGGTCAACGGAAGCGTGACGTCCTCGGCGCCGAGCGCATCCGCAACCGCGTTCGCGATCACGACCGGGACGCTCATCGAATTACCTTCGCCGACGCCCTTCGCGCCGAGCGGCGTGAACGGCGACGGCACGTTCTCGTGACCGATCCGCAGCGGCGGCATCTCCGTGGCCGTCGGGATCAGGTAATCGGCGAGGGTGCCGGCGAGCGGCGTGCCGTCGTCACCGTACGCCATCTCCTCGAACAACGCACCGCCGATCCCGTGCGCGAAGCCCCCACGAATCTGCCCGTCGACGAGCAACGGGTTGAGGATGCGCCCGCAGTCGTGAACGCTGACATACTCCTTGACCTGCACCTGTCCGGTCTCGTCGTCGATCTCGATGTAGCACACGTCGGCGATGAAGCCGTACACGGCGGACGAGTCGACCTTGTCTTGCTCGTCCGGCGGTTCGAGGATCGGGAGCGAAAAGTACGCGGTCTCGAAGATCCCCGGTTCGATCCCCGGCGGCAGCGCGACGGGATTCCAGTGCGCGAGCCCGGCGATGCGCTTGATCGGCATGTTGCGCGACGGATCGGCGAGCGCGGACGCCTTGCCGTCCGCGAGCACCACGTCTTCCGACGCGATCCTGAGCTCGTGTGCAGCGATCGCGCGCAGCTTTGTCGCGACCTTGCGCGCCGCTTGCTGGATCGCCGCGGCGGCGACCGGCGCGAAGCGGCTGGAATACGAACCCGACGCGATCGACCAGGGACTGGTCTGCGTATCCATCTCGGCGATGACCTCGATGCCGTCGATGTCGACGCCCAGCTCTTGCGCGACGATTTGCGCCGCGACCGTCTGATGCCCCTGACCCTGCGGCGTCGTGCCGAGGCGAACGGTGACGCCGCCGAGCGGATCCATCGCAACCGTCGCGGCTTCGGTGCAGCCGGACTTGGGAAGCGACGCGTCGCGGATCTCGCGCGGGAGCGCGATCGAGATGTAGCCCATGTTCGAGCCCGACGGCTCGACGATGCAGCCGATTCCGATCCCGACGTGCTTACCTTGCGCGCGCTCTTCGTCACGTCGGGCGACGAGCGCGTCGTAACCGGCGAGGCGCAGCGAGGCATCGAGTGCGCGCGGATAGTCGCCCGCATCGTAGATCGATCCCGCTGCCGCGTTGTAGGGGAATTCTTCCGGCTGAACGAGGTTCCGTCGCACGACGTCGAGGTGCGTGAGCCCCAGACACTTGGCGACGCGCGCGACGAGACGCTCGAGCGTGAAGTACTGCTCTTGTCCGCCGTAGCCGCGATTGAGGCCGGTCGGAAGCTTGTTCGTCGTCACCAGACGGTTGTCGATGCGCACGGCGGGGATGTGATACGCACCGGTAACCGTGCCGTGCATGCGGTACAAACACGCAGGCTCCGGAGCACGAACGTAGGCACCGACGTTATCGACCTGATCGAGCGCGAGCGCGAGGATCGTGCCGTCGCGTTTGACCGCCGCCTTGGCCCACGTCAGCCGATCGGTGGAGCTCGAAGACGCCTGCAGATGCTCGAGACGATCCTCGATCCATCGCACGGGGACGCCGGCAACGCGCGCCGCGACCGCGAGCAGCACCATGTAGGGGTAGACGAGCGCCTTGATCCCATAGCTTCCGCCGATGTCGGGCGGAACGTGCAGCCGCAGATGATTGCTGGCGACTTTGAGCGCGCTCGCCATGACCGCGTGCAGCACGAAGGGTCCGTGGAAGTTTGCGTGGACGACGTACGTCCCCGCCCCCTGGTCGAACGTCGCGATCACGCCGTACGTCTCGATCGGCGTCGACCCGTATTTCGGGAAACCGACCTCGATCTCGACGATCTCGTCCGCCGCGGCAAACGCAGCGTCTACGTCACCGTACACGAACGAGCGACGGTGGACAATATTCGAGCCGACGCTCTCGTGCAGCGGCGCAGAGTCGGGGCGCAGCGCGTCCTCGATGCGAACGACCGGCGGCAGCTCGTCGTACTCGACAACGATCTCTTCGAGCGCGTCCTCGGCGATGTAGCGATCCCGTGCGACGACGATCGCAACCGGCTCGCCGACATAGTGTACCTTGTCGATCGCACAGGAATAGAACGGGAGCTTCGTCTCGATCCCGACGCTGAACGGCCGCGTGAGGCGCTCGACGTCGCGTCCGGTGACGACGGCGACGACGCCGTCGATCGCGAGCGCCGCGCTGGTGTCGATCGAGACGATGCGCGCATGCGGATACGGGCTGCGCAAGATCGCGGCGTGATGCGTGTTCGGGAACGGTGAGAGATCGTCGATGTAGCGGCCGTGCCCAGTCAGCAGGGCCGGATCTTCCTTGCGCGGCACGGCTTGGCCGATCAAGGAAGGCCGCGCCGGCGCCGCCGGCGGCCGAGGGGTCGTCGTGGTCACACGTGTTCTCCTGAGCCGAGCTCGCGCTCGATGTTCGCGCGTGCTCGTCGTAAGAGGGTGACGAGCGCGTCGAGCTCGAGACCCTCGAAACGGAACTTGGGTACGCAGATGCCGAGCGCCGCGACCGCGTTTCCGTCAGGCGCGCGTAAGGCGAGGGCGACACCGCAGACGTCTTGGCGATACTCGCCGCGATTCACCGCGTAGCCTTGGCGCCGAATCGCTTCCATTTCGGCAATGAAGTCATGCCGATCGACGATCGTGATCTCGGTGAAGCGCTTGAGCTTGCGCGCGACGCGCTGCACCTCGCCGTCGCCCTGCACCGCGAGCAGCGCCTTCCCCGTCGACGTCGCGGTCGCGGGGCAGCGCAAACCGATCGGCGAGACGCTGCGCACCGCATGCGTCCCTTCCATCACGTTGACATACGTCGCGGTGCCGGCGCCGTTATAGATGGCGAGATGAATCGTCTCGCGCGTCTTGTCGCGCAGCTCGCGCATGTACGGCGTCGCGACCTCGATCACGCTTTGCCCACCCAGCGTCGCCCGCCCGATCCGCCACCAGTTCTGCGTCAGCTGATAGCGGCCGGTCTCCACATTCTGGCGCGCGTAGCCGCGGCGCTCAAACGTCGCGAGGATGCGATAGACGGTGCTCTTGTTGATCCCCGCGATCGCGGCGCACTCGCTGATGCCGAGGTCGTGCTGCTCGTCGCCGGCGAACGCTTCGAGCACGTCGAGCACACGGTCGACCGACTGCAGCGCGGAGAAGCTTTGGACCGGATCGGCGCTCATGCGTTCATCTCCGCCTCGGACGCGAAGTGCCGCCCGGCGCTCGGTCGCGCCAGCCCCTCGAGGTCAAGCTGCTCTTCACCGGGGATCCGTACGCGCAGATACCGGAAGGGATCGGAGCCCAGCGGAATCGTGCAGTCGAATCCCATCTTCGCGCCGAGCCCGTCGTCGGTGGAGGGATCGAGTTTCGAGCCCTGCGCGTTCGTGACGACGACGAGATCGCGATCGGCTTGGAACCGGGTCGCGAGCGCCCATTCGACATCATCAGAGTCCGAGATGTCGACGTCGGTATCGACGACGATCACGTGCTTGACGTCGAAGCTGTTGGCGAACGCGGCAAGGATCGCGTTCTTCCCTTGCCCTTCGACGCGCTTTTCGATCTGGACGATGGCGTGGTAGCGGCACGTGCCGCCGACCGACATACGCACGTCGCGGACAGTCGGCACCGCCTGGCGCACCGTTTGCAGGAGGCTCGCTTCGCGCGGAATCCCGCCCAGCAACAGATGCTCCATCGCCGCGGGAACGATCGTGTAGAAAATCGGCTCGTCGCGATGCGTCACCGCGGTGATCTCGACGACTTCCTTGTCGCTGCGCGGCCCGTAGTACTTGGGGAATTCACCGAACGGGCCCTCAGGCTCACGCACGCCCGGCAAGATCTTTCCTTCCAAGACGAACTCGGCGTGAGCGGGGACATCAATGTCAACCGTTTCACAGCGCACGACCGGCAGCGACGATCCGCGCAGCGCGCCGGCGATCTCGAGCTCGTCGACGCCGAACGGCGTGGACGCCTGCGAGGCGAGCAGCGTTGCCGGATCGACACCGATCACGATCGCGCACTCGAGCGCCTCGCCGCGGCGTTCGGCGGCGACCTGCAGATGATGCGTGTGCCGCGGGAGGATCAGCGCGCCGAACCGGTTCGGGCCGCTGAGCTGCAAGCGATGGATCGAGACGTTCTGCTTGCGCGTTACGGGGTCACGGACGATGAACAGCCCCGCGGTGACGTAGTTGCCGGAGTCGTGCTCGTGGTGCACCGGCATCGGCAGCATCCGCATGAGATCGATCCCCTCGCGAACGACGTGCTGCTTGCACGTTGCCTCCGCCCGATCGACGTGCGTCACGGGAAGCGGATGCGCGACCGCCTGGGTGAAGCGCTCGAGCAGCTGCGCTTCCGTGCATCCGCACGCTTCGGCGATCATCGCGCGGGTCGAAACGATCCCGCTTACGACCGGGACGTCGTGATCCTTGACGTGCGGGAACATCACCGCGCGTCCGTCGAGATGCTTCGCGAACGCCGCCAACTCGTGCCGCAGACCGACAGGCCGCTCGACGATGTCGAGCCGCTGCGTTCCCTGCAAATAGTCGAGCCACGTGCGAAGCGTCGCAGACGCGATGCGTGTGCGAACCGGTCGTTGCTCTTCGTGCTGAAGCATCCGGGGCCGTCCCCCTTGGCGGCCCTCAGCGGTTCCAGAATCGCCCGCGAACGGACCTTCTTCCGAGAACAGGCGTTTCGGTCAGGGAAACAACGCTGGATTTGCTGTGCTTCCGACAGCTTCTCTTGAAAGCAGCCGACCGTCCGCTACTGTGCGACCTAAGCGACGTCGAACGGTGCAGCACTGATGCGCGACGAGCCAAGATTTCGTGCGATTCTCTTCGATCTGTTGACCGCATTGATCGACTCGTGGTCGCTCTGGATTGAGGTCGCAGGCGACCACGGATTGGGGCGAGCATGGCGACGTGAATCGCTGCGCAGGGTAACGAGTGCCGGCTCCTATCGGCCTTACGAAGATATCGTGGTCGAAGCCGCTGCTGCCGTGGGCGTGAGTTCACGGCAAGCGCAAGAGCTTCTCAAACGATGGTCCGCCGGCGCGCTGCAGCCGTGGCCCGAGACAACCCGAGTACTTTCGGAGTTGACAGCGGCTGGGTGGACGACGGCGGTCGTGACAAACTGCTCGCAGCGGTTAGCCGAAGCCGCCGCGGCGACAACCGGACATACTTTCGAAGCGATCGTCAGCGCGGAACGCGCCGGCGTGTACAAGACAGATCCCCGCGCGTACCGCGCTGGTCTTGCTGCCGTCGGTGATCCCAATCCAGCCGACGTCCTGTTCGTCGCCGGTTCCGCACACGACGTCCCCGGCGCAGGCGCAGTCGGAATGTCCGTCTATTGGTCGAACCGCTTTGCCGACGCTGTCCCGGCCGGAGCGCCGATGCCGGTCTTGAACGAGCCCAACCTCTTAGCACTGCCAACGTTTCTGAAGACCGCAAGATCCGCTGATCGCGAACGCGGGTAACGACTTGGCAGCGGCTCCCGCAGCCTGTATCTTCACTCGGATGCGTGTTGTCGTCGGATCGGTCGCTGCGCTCGCCGTGATAGTTCCTGCGGTAGGACTCGCCGCCTGTTCCGGCAACCAAGTGCAGGTTACGTCGCGGACTGGTGCTTATGGTGCGTTCGTGCGATACGGCCGTGACCTCGTCGAACAAACGCCACAATTGCTCCCGCACAACGTCGGCGCAACGATGTCGTGCGAAGCGTGCCATATCTCGGCGGGGACGAAGCCCCACGCCGGCTCGTGGGTCGGCATCTACGCGAACTTTCCGGAATGGAATGCACGATCGCACCGCTTCATTGCGCTCCAAGACCGCATTGCGGAGTGCTTCCTGTACAGCGTGAACGGCACCCCGCCGGCATACACGAGCCGTGAGATGGAAGCGATTACTGCGTACATCGCATTCCTCTCCAAGGGTCAGCCAGTCGGAACGCAACCGGCCGGCTTAGCATACGAGGAGCTCAAACCCGACCTCAAGCCCGATCCGCAAGCCGGCGCATCGGTCTACTCGCAGCGCTGTTCGGCCTGCCACGGCGCCGACGGCGGAGGACGGGGCGGACAGTACCCGCCGCTGTGGGGTGCAAAGTCGTTCAACGACGCCGCGGGCATGCACCAACTCAAGATGATGGCAGAGTTCGTCCGCTACAACATGCCGTTCGGCTCGCCTCCGAACACGCTGAGCGCACAGGAGGCATATAATGTCTCCGCCTTCGTCCTGAGCCATCCTCGGCCGAAGTTCAACGGAAACCGCATGATCGCGTTCCCCGCCCTGCCGGCCAAAGATTTTTAAGAGATCCTAGCGCACTTCGTTCGGTTGGAGTTCAGCCGTCGTCGACGGGATGCGACGGCGCGAACGGAAGCGGTTTCCGAGCCGCTTCGCGACGAGCAGGTAGAGCGTCGGAACGACGAGCAGCGACAGAACGGTTGAAGCGATCAGGCCGCCGATCACAACCGTCGCGAGCGGTGCTTGCGTCGAGCTGCCGACCTCGATGCCGAGCGCGAGCGGCAACATCCCGCCGAGCGTCGCGAGCGTCGTCATCAGAATCGGCCGCAGCCGCAGCGGACCCGCTTCGAGCAGCGCTTCGCGGACCGGCTTACCCTCCTCGCGCAACTGCTTCGTGAACTCGATGACGAGAATCGCATTCTTCACGGCGATCCCGACCAACATCAACGAGCCGACGAACGCAGTCAATCCGAACGCACGGTGCGTAATCAGGAGCGCTGATACGATACCGACCAACGAGAGCGGGGCCGAAACCATGATGACCAGCGGGTCGATGTACGATTCAAACTGCGCGGCAAGTAACATGTAGATCAGCAGCACCGCGAGACCAACCGCGAGCCACAGTGAGCTAAAGCTGTTTTGGCCACGCATGATCTCCGGCCCGAACTCCCAGCGATACCCCGACGGGAACGGGTATGCGCGCATCATCTCCGCCGCATCGCTGAGGACGGGGCCGAGCGGCCGGTCCGCGAGCGGTGCCTGGATCTCGACGCGACGCTGGCGGTTCTCGCGGCTGATCGCGGACGGACCAAGGCCCTGCGTGATTTGCGCGACGCTACCGAGCGTCAAGCCGACCGCCGGTGGTGGTGTGTTCGGCGTTGCGATGCGCGGCGGCGCGAATTCAAGTCCCTGCAAAGAGCCGAACGAGCGGCGCTGGTTCGGAGAAAGCTCGATGAGGATCGGGTATTGGATCCCGTTGACCTGATAGTAGCTCGAGATTGAGCCGTTCGTCGCCGAGCTGATGAACTGCGCGACGTCGCCGGTGCCTAAGCCCAGCTCGTTCGCGCGCCGCCGGTCGATCGCGACCCGCACCTCGGGTTGTGAGTTGGTCACGTTCTTGTCCGGATCGCCAACGCCGGGGATGCGCGAGATCGCAGCCATCACGCCGTCGGAGACGCTTTGCAACGTGGTGAGATCGTTACCGTAGATCTCGAGTTCGAGCGCGGTCTGCCCCTGCGAGATCTGTCGCTGCACGATGTCGATCGTCTGACCGCGCGCGATCGTCCCGATCATCGCGCCGCCTAGGCCCGCGACTTCTGAGGGTGCGAGCAACCGATCTTGCCCCTTCACGTTTCCGCTCAACCGCCGACGCCAATCGCTGATGAATGCGGCCGCCGCGGCGCCGTCCGTCCCGCGCTTCAGCGTGATCTGCAGCGTCGCGCGATTGGTGATCGAGCGTGCCGTTCCACCCGCGCTGACCTCGCCGACCGTCGCGCCGACGGCGACGACGCGCGGATCCTTTCGCAGCATGTCTTCGACGGTCTGTGAGACACGGTTGGTGATCTCGAGCGCGGTGCCGTTCGGCGTCTGCAGTCCGATCTGGACGAAGCGTGTGTCGGACGGTGGGAAGATCTCCGTCGGCACGACCCCGCGCAGCATCGCGACCGCGGTGATCGCGATCAGCGAGAACGCCGAGACAAGGACGATCGCCGGACGATCGAGCGAGGCTGCGAGGACGCGGCGGTAAGCGCTCGCGACTCGCCCGTACGCGCGATCGAACGCCTCGCCCCAACGATTTGAGGGCGCAGGAGCGGAATCCATGTCGGCGCGCCGGCGCAGCATCTCTGCCGAGAGCATCGGCACCGCGGTAACCGCGACGAGCAACGAGATCGCGACGCCGCTCATCACCACGATGGCGAACGGGCCAAAGATCAAGCCTTGGAGCCCCGGTATGAGCAGCACCGGGAAGAACACCGTGACGACGGTGATCGACGACGCGATGACCGCGCCCATGATCTGCGAGGTTCCGCCCTCGGCGGCGTCCTCCGGCGACATTCCCAATCCCAAGAAGCGCGAGATGTTCTCGATGACCACGACCGCGTCGTCGACGATGAGACCGACCGCCAGCGCCAAGCCGCCGAGCGTCATCACATTGAGCGTCTCCCCGAACATGTACGCGATGAACAGCGTCCCGAGGATCGAGACCGGCAGCGAGACCGCGACGATCAGCATCGCGCGCCACGAATGCAGGAACAGCAAGATGATCAAGACGGCAAGGATGGCGCCGTAGAGCGCTGTATGCTCGAGCGACGCGACCGCGTCGAGGATGAACTCACGCTGGTCGAGGAGCGTCGAGAACTGCATGCTCGGGTAGCGGCTTTTGATCTCGTCGATCTTCTGGCTCACGCCCCCGGCAATCGCGACGATGTTGGCGTTGGGCTGCGCCGTAATCGTGAGCAGAACGGACGGCGTGCCGTTGAGTCGCGAGAAGACGCGCTGCTCCTGGATCGCGTCGCGAACCGTCGCAACGTCGCGGAGCCGCACGGTCGTCCCATTTGCGACGGTAATCACCGTGTTCGCGATCTGTCCGGGCGCGGTAAAGAGTGCACTGGTGCGAATGCCGTACTCGTTACGCCCGATCTGGATCACGCCCGCCGGCAGCTCGACGTTCTCGTTCTTGATCCGCTGCAGCAGCGTATCAATCGTGAGCCCTGAGGCGGCCAGCTTGTGCTCGTCGGGTTCGATGACGATTGCCCGCTGCGCGACGCCCGAGATCCCAAGGCTGCCGACGCCGTGCACCGAGGCGAACTCGTCGGAGAGTGAGTTGACGATCAGATCCGAAAGGGCGCTCTGCGTCATGAGCGGATCCGTGACGGCGACCGTGAGCACCGGCGTCGCGTTCGGATCGGCCTTCGCGATCTGCGGTTCTTGCAGCGCCTGGTCGTTCGGCAGCGAGGCTCGGATGCGCGCGACCTGCTGCTGAACGTCGACCGCGGCGACGTTGATGTCCGTCCCGAACTGGAACTGGACGCGAACGATCGAGAGACCTTGGAACGAGTTTGACTCGATGAAGTCGATGCCGGCGACGCGGCTGACCGCGTTCTCGATCGGCCGCGTAATCGTCGTCTCCATCGTCTCGGGTGAGACGTTGCTGTACGCCACGCTGACGCTCACGACCGGCGGCGCGAACGACGGTAGGAGGGCGACCGCGAGGCGAGGTGCGGCGAACAGGCCGAGCACGACGATCGCGAGCGAAAGCATTGCTGCGGCGACCCGGCGGCGGACGGCGAACCCGGCTATTCCCACGCTTGAGATCATACGCGTCCCGCGTACTTGCTGCCTGGGCAGAACTGCCGATTGCTGACCTTGGCCGCGGTGCGACGCGTCACGGCACCCCGATCGCGGTACGTTGCGCAGATGAGTCAGATGGGTGGTGGAGAGGGGCGAGTCGCGCTCGTGACAGGCGGCGACCGCGGGATCGGGCGCGCCGTCGCGCTCGCGCTCGCCCAGACCGGCTGCGACGTCGCGATCACGTTCCACGAGCGCGAGCACGAGGCGGCAAACGTCGTCCGCGAGATTCGTGCATTGGGGCGACGCGCCGAGCAGTTTCGACTTGACGGGAGCGACCGGGGTCAGCTCCGAGCACTCCCAGACACGGTCGCGGCCCCTCTGGGCCCTGTCGAGATCCTGATCAATAACGCCGGGATCGGACGCAGGCTGGAGCTCGACCGGATCACGGACGAGGTCTGGGACGAGCACATCGCAGTCAACCTCACCGCGGCCTTCGTCCTCACGCAAGCCGTCCTCCCCGGAATGCGCGAACGTCGCTGGGGCCGGATCATCAACATGGGCTCGATCGCGGCACAGACCGGCGGCATCATCGGACCGCATTACGCCGCCTCCAAGGGCGGGCTTACAGGACTAACGCACGGGTACGCCGTCCGCCTTGCACGCGAGAACATCACCGTGAACTGCATCGCGCCGGCGTTGATCGAAACCGAGATGGTACGCGGAGCGCAGCCGACGATGATCCCCATGGGACGCTTCGGCACACCGGAGGAGACCGCGAGCGCGGTGCTCTTCCTCGTCTCAAACGGCTACGTCACGGGGCAAACGATCTCGATCAACGGCGGAGCATACACGACGTCGTGAGCTCGCTGAGCTGACGCCCAGTCGATTCGGCGATTGTCCAGCCGAGGATTCGGCAGCCGCACCGCTAGCCCGTCCCTTGTCAGGCGAACTGTGGAGCTATACGGTGGTAGCACGACCGCTTGGTGAGACTGATCAGGTCGATAAAGCGTGCACGCCTGTTCTCGTCACGCGGCACGCGGGTTTGTCGCGCCCTTCACTACTGAGAAAGAAGGACAGAGAGAATGCGCAGCTCCTTCCGATTCGCCAGAGAAAGCATGACGCGAACGACCTTGGCGATCGCCGTCGTCGCCGCAGCTGCGGCAAGCTTCGCGTTCGTTCGCGGTGCGGCGGCGCAATCGCCGGCAGCATCGCCGGGGCGCGTCATTCAAGTGGGAGATCGATGGGTGTGCCGCCGCGCGGACACGGACCACCAACAAAACGCAACGTTGAGCACGAACGTCGCATTGTCTTGCACCGCGATCAACGCTGGGATCCCCATGAGCAACGGGATGGTGATCATCGGGACGACACAAACACGTCCGACAACTGCGGCGACCCCAGCGGCGATGGTGATGGCACCCGCGCGTACAGGTTTAACGCCTGACCAACTCCATAGTCAATGGCAGACGTTCGTCAACCACACCCTGCAGCTCGACATTCCCGTCGGCCCATAAGCGCAGCGTTCGAGAAGAGGTCGCTTGACGGCCTCTTCTCTCTTCGATTGTGGTTGCGTCTGATCGAGCCATGAGTCAGCCTGTGTTCTCTCGGGCCGCGGCAATGGCCGGCTCTGCATCGGTCGTCGCCGCCGCTGCGCTGCCGCAGCGAAGCCGCGGAGAGGTCGTAGCGGCAGCATCCGGCGTCAACGTCCTTCTCGTTCACGGCATCTGGGCTGACGGATCGAGTTGGGCGAAGGTGATCGCATTGTTGCAGACCGACGGACACAACGTGGTTGCCGTGCAGAATCAGCTCGCCTCGCTCAAGGACGACGTTGCGAATACCCGCGCCGCCATCGATGCACTCGAAGGTCCGACCGTGCTGGTCGGCCATTCCTATGGCGGCTCGGTCATCACCGCCGCCGGACTCGATGCGCCGAAGGTCACCGCACTCGTCTACCTCGCGGCGTTCGCTCCGGACGACGGCGAGTCGATCCAAGACATCAATGCGCGTTTTCCGTCCCCTCCGGGATCGCGGTTCGTCCGACCGGATTCGCGTGGGTGGCTGTTTCTCGATCGTGCTCAGATGCCGTCCGCGTTCTGCGGCGACGTTCCGTTGGCCGAGGGGCGTGTGATCGCCGCCGCACAGCGGCCCGCACTCGGTGCGGTTTTCAGCGAGAAGTCCGGGAAGCCGGCGTGGCGCCAACACAAATCCTGGTATCAGTTGTCCGAAAACGACCTGATGATAAATCCCGATGCGGAGCGTTTCATGGCGACCCGCAGCGCAGCGACGATGATCTCGCTCAAGTCGAGCCACGCCTCACTGGTCTCACATCCGCGCGAAGTCGCCGATCTCATCAAGAAGGCAGCGGCAGGCTGATCTCTTCGCATTCCGTCATAGAGAGCGTTACGATCAGATGCTCACGCTGATTGAGCGTGATCCCAGCCGCGGCTATACTGTCGTGGCGAACAGCCCATGACTCTTTTGAAGGCCGTGCTGGGACCGAGCCGGCGAAACGTCTATCGCTCTGCTGGGCGGCAGCCAGGTTTGTCGTTCTTACGGCGGAGCAGGGGTTGCAATGACGCTAGCGTTACGCGATGATCGTATTGTAGCGACCGTGACGAACGTCGCGCTGACGCAAGCGAAAGCCCAGACTCGGGCGAAGAGCGATGGCCTTTGATCTCAACATCGCCGTCAAACGTAGTCCGGTTGACCAGCCTCGTGATGATGCCGGGGGACACGGGACGCCCTCCCTCGTTACGATCGTCGATGTCACAGGCGAGTTATCTTCCGAGAGCGCGGCTGATCTGACCCGGCGGCTCGATGATGTCGTAGCGACGGCCGCGACGAGCGTCATTATTCACTTTACCGACGACGTTCGTATCGCCGCGCACGATAGAGGGCCGATCCAAACCGTCGCAGCCTGGATCGCAAGCCGCCGTCATGACGGCTGCAATTTGTACGTCGACATCTCCGACGCCGCGCTCCGTGACGTCTTCACCGGCGTGGACGAGATGGAGAGTTTCATGCTGCCCTCCGGCGCTGACAACTCCGTCCCACGACGCCTCGTCGGTGATCCGCCCAAGGCAAAAGAAAACGAGGCTGCACCTGATGCAACCTCGCTCACATGGCTCCCGGAGTTGGACTCGAACCAACGACCCGCTGATTAACAGTCAGCTGCTCTACCAACTGAGCTATCCGGGACCGACTCGCTGCGATTCGGGCCCCTAGGCCGAATTCCCGCCGCTTGACGAAATCCTCGCTGTTCGGTACCCTAGCCGGGCCATGCGCTAGCCAAGATTCTTACCGACGCCTCTCCCCTCTCCGCACGCTTCGGGAATCTTGCATGGCTTCGCTCTCCGCTCGCACCGCGAGCGCCTTCCGTTCTTCGTCGTTCGCGCGCTTTTACGCCGGTCAGACGCTGAGTTATCTCGGTGACGGGCTGCGTACGCTCGCGATCCCGCTTCTCGTCTTCCGGCTGACCGGCTCCGCCGGCGCGATCGGCTGGACGTGGGGTCTCGAATTGCTGCCGTATGCGGTGGTCAGCTTGGTCGGCGGCTCGCTTGCCGACCGGGTCGACCGGCGCCGGCTGATGATCGTCTGCGACGCGGTCCGGTTCCTGATCATGGCGCTCTTCTCGCTCGCGTTTGCAACCGGGCATCTCACGCTCGCCATGGTTTACGGCGGCGTCCTTGCGCTGGCGGTGTGCGGGTCGATCTTCCTCGGCTGCCAGTCGGCCTCGGTGCCGTTCTTGCTCGGCAAAGAACGCGCGAAGAGCGGCGTGGCGGCGCTGCAGGCGACGGAACAATCGGTGAACCTCATCGCGCCGCCATTGGGGGGATCGTTGATGGCGCTCGTCGGGCCGCTTCCGGCGCTCATCGCGAACGCGCTCACGTACCTGACCTCGCAGTTTACGCTCGCGTCGGTGCGCACGTTCGGACCCGAGAAGCCGTCGGGGCTTCCGACGCTGCGAGAGATTCGCGACGACGTCGTAACCGGGTGGCGCTTCTTCTCCCGTGACGTGCCGATGCGCACGACGACGTTCTTCTCCTGCGGCTTCAACCTGATCGGGAGCCTCGGCTTCGTCGTGCTGATCCCGTACTTCAAGCGCGCGTTCGGCGCGAGTGATGCAACGGTCGGCATCGCGTTCGGCTGCTTTGCCGCGGGCGCGGCGCTGGGTTCGCTCATCGCCGGGCGCACGCACTGGCCCGTCGGTCGTGCCCTCGTCATCGCGAACCTTTGCGACGGCTTGGGATGGTTGCCGCTCCCGTGGGCCCCGTCGGCGCCGCTTGCGATCGTGTGTCTCGTGTTCTCGAGCATCACGGCTGGCTATTATCTCACCACGATCGTCTCGTGGCGGATGCGCGTCGTCCCCGCGGATCTCATCGGACGTGTCTTCGGCGTCGTCCGGTTTTGGGCGCTCGCCGGAATTCTGCCGGGTTCGGTGCTCGGAGGCTGGCTCGGCGATCACCTAGGCGTCCGACAAACCGTCGCGATCTCCGCGTTCGGCTACCTCGCGATCACGCTGTTCTTCATCTCATCTCGCGCGGTCCGCAGCGAGCGTCGGTGAGAGTGCGATCTCGTCGAAGCTCGTCGCCGAACGGTGGGTCGTCGTCGCGCCATCGGGCGTGTCCGCCGGACGCAGCAGGCGAATCGTCTGCAGTCCCGCCTCGCGTGCCGCGTCGAGCTCGGGGTCGACATCGCTGAGAAACACGATCTCGGCAGCGGGGAGTCCGATCGCGCGCGCGATCGTTTCGTACGACGCGCGCTCGCGTTTGGGGCCCGTCGTCGTGTCGAAGTAGCCCGAGAACAGCGGCGAGAGATCGCCCTGTTCGCTGTGCGCGAAGAGCACCTTCTGCGCGTTGATCGAGCCCGACGAGTACACGTAGAGCCGCAGCCCCGCGTCGTGCCATCGGCGCAGTCCTGCGGCGGCGTCGGGATAGACATGACCGCGCAAACCCGTCTGGCGATAGCCCTCGGCCCAGATCAGCCCTTGCAGCGTCTTGAGCGGCGTCGATTTGCGGTCTTCGGCGATCCAGCGATGCAGGTGCGCGAGGACCGTCGCATCGTCGACGTCCGGCTCCTCGCCGGCCTCGCGCGCCGCGTCGAGCAGCGCCTGCGCGACGACCGGCTCTTCGCGATGCGCGGCGACGTATGCATCCAGGTGCGCGTCGGCGTACGGGAAGAGTACCGTGTGCACGAACGCGATCGTGCTCGTCGTTCCTTCGATGTCGACGAGCACGGCGCGGGCTGCGATCTGGACGGCCGCCTCGATCACTCGAACTTAGCGAACGTCGATGCGATCGGATCGCCGGTGAAGTTGGCGACCCAGCCTTCGGGATTCGTGAAGACGCGAATCGCGGCGAACTCCGGTGTCGGACCCATGTCGAACCAGTGCGTCGTGTTGGCCGGAACGCTGATCAGGTCGCCGCGCGTGCAGATCGCTTGGTAGACCTTACCTTTGATGCGCAGGTAGAACGCTGCAGCGCCCTCGACGAAGAATCGCACCTCGTCTTCGGAGTGCGTGTGCTCGTTGAGAAACTTCTCGCGCAGCGCCGGGATGTTCTGCGTCTGCGCGCCGACGCGGATGACGTCGGCAGTCGTGTATCCGCCCTCCGCCTTGAGGCGCTCGATGTCATCGCGATAGGCCGCCAGGATCTCGTCCTGGCCCGACGCCGCTGTCAGCGGTGCGCTGGCTTCCCACTGCTCGAAGATGACGCCCGCGTCGTTGAGGATGCGCGCAATCTCCGCACGATTCGTCGTATCGACGAGAGGCTTGGCGGGATTCGTGTCGTCGTATACGCGCAGCTCTGACGTGACCGTTGCGTTCATCGCAATCTCCGTTCTTCCAAATGACAGGCTAACAAGAATTCAAGACCTTCGACGTGGCGGCGCGCATCGCGCGCGCTCGCACCCCACGCGTAGAGCCCGTGACCGGCGAGCAAAAAGCCCGGCACCGCCGCGCCGGCGCCGAGACGTGCTTCGATCTGCGCGGCAAGCGCGACCGTGTCCTGAGCGTTCGCGAACACGGGGATCTCAACGACGCTCTCGTGTGTCGCGAATCCGGCCAGCGCCTTGTGCATCTCGTAGCCGTCGGTGCGCACGACGCCTTCGGCTTCGTACAGCCGCGAGAGCACGGTTCCGGCGACGGTGTGGACGTGGAAGATCGCGCCGATCGCGGGATCTGTGCGGTAGCGCGCAAGGTGCAGCGGCGACTCGGCGGACATCCCCGGCGGAGTCGGTGCGTCGAGCGCGAGCGTCGCGACGTCGTCGGCACCGATATTTCCCTTGTCGACGCCGCTGCGGGTGAGGACCGCGTGACCCTCGTCGATGCGGCACGAAAAATTCCCCGCCGTCGCGGGAACCCAGCCTCGCGCGGAGGCAAAGCGGCCGAACGCCGCGATCTCCTCGACCGCCGCTCGCGGCGGCGCCGGCAGCACCGTCGTCACCTCACGTCGAACCGGACGATATGCGCGCCAGGTTGCATAACGCGTGAAGGACGATCACGTCCGCGACGAGCGCGTTCTGGTCTACTCGACGGATGGCTCGACCCCGCTTCCCCAGCCCCCGAAGCAGCGCCAGCCGCAGCAGCGGCCCGGCGCCGGACTCCCCGACGACGGCATCGTCCGCGTGACGCGCGAGAAGCGACGCGCGAGCGCCGTCACGGTCGTGCACGGGCTGACCTCGGGTGAGATCGAGAACGTCGGCAAGGAGCTGCGCCGCCATTGCGGGACGGGCGGGACGGCGAAGAACGGCGTGGTCGAGCTGCAAGGTGATCACCGCGACAAGGTCGTGAGCTGGTTCGAGGCGCGCGGACGACGCGTCAAGCGCGCCGGCGGCTGACAGCCGCGTGCCCGACCTTCTCCACTTCGTCCTGTACGTGATCCTGGGCGGAATCGTCGGCGCCCTGGCTGGTCTGTTCGGGATCGGAGGCGGCTCGATCGCCGTCCCACTCTTGGGCCTCGCGTTCGGTCTTGACCAGCAGCACGCACAAGGAACCGGGATCGTCATGGTGACCCCGACCGTCCTGGTGGGTCTGTGGAATTACGCGCAGCGCGGTGGTTTCAATCGACAGATCGCGCTCGCGCTCGCGTGCGGTGCGGTTCCGTTCACCTATCTCGGTGCGCTCATCGCCGTCCACGCGCCGAGCTCGACGCTACGCTTCGCGTTCGGATTGTTTCTGCTCGCGACCGCGCTGTGGTTCGCCGTGCGCACACTGGTGAGCGGAACCCCGGTGAGCGATCGACCGCGAGCCGATTGGCGCTGGGCGGCGCTGATCGGTATCGGCGGCGGAGCGGTGTCCGGGGTCTTCTCGGTCGGTGGCGCGGTCTTCGCTGTCCCGCTCCTGTCGACGTTCTTTGGCTTCGCGCAGGCGGCTGCTCAGGGACTCGGCCTCGCGCTCGTTGCGCCGGGGACCCTCGTCTCCCTCGTGGCGTACGCGGGTGCGCACGATATCGACTGGGGGATCGGGATCCCGATGGCGATTGGAGGAACGGCCTGCGTCCGTTTCGGCGTCGCGCTCGCGCACCGTCTCCCCGAACGTGTGCTGCGACTGCTTTTTTGTGTTTTGTTGGCAGGTTCGTCGATTGCTCTCTTGCTAAAGGCGTAAGATGACGCGCCTGCGCACTCTATTCGCGGCGGTCGTTTGTGCGTGCGCTCTTGCGACGAACGTCGCGAGCGCCGCCGACGCGCCGCTCATCCTCCCGTCCGAGAAACCCGCTGTCACGCACCATCACGTCACGGTGAACGGCAAGGATCTCGCCTATACCGCATCCGCCGGACTGCTGGTCGTCCGCGGCGACGAGAACAAACCGGTCACGACGATGTCGTACGTCGCGTACACACTCGACGACGCATCGAAAGCGCGCCGCCCGCTGAGCTTCGTCTACAATGGCGGCCCGGGCTCATCGTCGGCGTGGCTGCACATGGGCGCGTTCGGCCCCAAGGTCGTCAGCGTGACCAACGCCGGAACGACGCCGCCGCCGCCGTATCGTTTGCGCGACAACGCGGACACGCTGCTCGACGCGACGGACCTGGTCTTCGTCGACGCGCCGGGGACCGGCTACGGACGCGCCTACGACGGCAAAGCCGTCTGGGGCGTCGATCAAGACGCGCGTACGTTCGCGACGTTCGTCCAGGACTACATCACGCAGAACGATCGCTGGAACAGCCCCAAGTTCTTGATCGGCGAGAGCTACGGAACGACGCGTTCGGCGAACTTGGTCAACAAGCTCGCCTCGCGCGGAATCGACTGCAACGGCGTCGTGCTGATCTCGACCGCGCTCGACTATCACGCGATCGTCCCCGGTCCCGACAACGATCTGCCGTACTGGCTGTTCTTGCCCTCGTACGCCGCAGTCGCCGCGTATCATCACGCGCTCCCGCAGCAGCCTGCCGACATGGGACGTTTCCTCGATGAGGTGCGGACGTTCGCGCGGACCGACTACCTCACCGCGCTCGCGCAAGGCGATCGGCTCGACAGCGCGACCCGCCAGCGCGTCATCGCGAAGCTGCACCAGTACACCGGATTGTCGGAACACTGGCTCGACCTTGCCAACCTGCGCATCGCGCCGAACAAGTTCGAGAAAGAGCTGCTGCGCGATCAGCGCCGCTCGATCGGACGTCTCGACGCACGGTTCACCGGGATCGATCGTGATCCGACCGACACCTCACCGGATTTCGATCCCGCCGACGCTGCGATGACGCCCGTGTATACGGCGTTGTTCAACAGCTATACGCGCGACGAGCTCAACTGGAAGCCCGTCAACGACACATACCGGCTCGTCGACTATCCCGAGGTTTCCCCGGCGTGGGATTTCCGCCGCCCCGACAATGGCTTCCAGGGTCGCGTCCTCGCGCCGACCGTCACCGACGATCTGCGCACCGCGCTGTCGAAGAACCCGTCTTTGCACGTCCTGGCCGCGAACGGGTGGTACGATCTCGCGACGCCGTTCATGAACACGGAGTACACGCTCGAGCACATGGGCCTGGACCCTTCACTGCTCGCACACGTGCAGTTCACGTACTACCCGAGCGGTCACATGATCTACG
>CAZABL010000046.1:28867-30077 GCA_964483365.1 uncultured bacterium | reverse complement strand
ACCCGACGCTCGCGTCACCCCGATCGCGACGTCGACGACGCCGCCGCTGCGCGTGTGCATCCCGCTTGTCTGAATGCGAACCTGTGCGGTGCGGCTGGCCGGATCGGCGTCGGGCTCGACGCGCGTGACGGTGCCACGATACGTGCGCCGGTTCAGGCGGATCGTCGCGTTGGTTCCCGGCACGATGCCGCTGAGCCGCGCTTCGGGGACGGCGACGAGCACGTCGGGATTGCGCGCATCGACCAAGACGAATGCGGTCGCGCCCGGCTGGGCCGTGCTGCCGGGTTCGATCGAACGCTGCTCGACGTACGCGTCCGCGGGCGCCGTGATGCGCGTCTTTGCGAGCGTCACGGCTGCGAAATCAGCGTTCGCGCGCGCCGCCGTCGCAGCGGCCGCGCTCGCCGCGATGTCCTCGCCGCGCGAACCGTCGTGAACGAGCGAACGCTGTGCCTCGGCCTGCGCGAGCTGTGCTCGGCTCGCGTTCACCGCCGCGTCCGCGTCGCGCGCACCCGCAACCATCTGATCGAGCTGCTGCGCCGACACGTCACCGCTCGCGTACAGCTGCGTGAAGCGCGCGTCGTTGGCGCGTGCGAGCCGCTGGGCCGCGAGTGCGCGCTCGAGTTGCGCTCGCGCCGTGGTCACCGCGTCATCAGCGGCTTGGCGTTCCTGCACACGTGCGCCGTTTCGCGCCTTGCTCTCCGCAGCGGCGGCCGAAAGTGCTTGGGCTTGTGCTGCACGAGCCTGCGCAGCGTAGTCACTGCCGTCGAGTGCCGCAAGAACGGTGCCCGCACGAACGCGATCGCCAACGTCGGCGTTGACTACCGCGGTTCGCCCCGCAATCTCGAACGCGACGCGGTAGACGTGCTGCGGGACGATCGATCCAGGCCCGGTGTACGCGGCGTGCGAGGTGGGCGCCTCCGCTGTTGCGATTGTTACCGGCGTCGTCGTCGGCGATGAGACGGTTGCCGCCCGCGCCGCACATCCCGTGAGCGCAAGCGCGGTGAAGACGAGTGTGAGGCGAACCATCGAACGAGCCTCCGTAAATGAACAACGTTCAGTGATGGGTCAAAAAAAGGAGTTGCTAGGGTGCCAGCCCGCGCAACAGCGTCTCGCACAAGTTGGCGACCAGCGTATCGAGCGGGGTCTCGAGCATATTGCTGCACGTGATGCCGAGCGACACGATGCCGTGACAGCCAGTCCAAAGGATCTC
>CAZABL010000046.1:18070-28767 GCA_964483365.1 uncultured bacterium | reverse complement strand
TCCTTGGGGTCGGTGATCGCCGAGCAGCCGGCCATATAGCTGACCAGATGCTCGAATGCTTCCATACAGAGCTGGCGGCCGATCGCCTCGCGGTTCTCGAAATAGAGGTACAGCGTCGCCGGCGAGTACTCGATCGCGTCCGCGATCTTGCGCATCGTGAGTTGCTCGAAGCCTTCGTGGAGGACGATGCGGCGTGCAGCGGCGAGGATCTGCTCCCGCAGCTCCGCGCGCTGCCGCCCTTTCCGCTCGGCGATGCCCATGGGCGGATGCTACGCGCCTTACGATCTGAATGTCAATAGCTTACTAAACAACGTTCATCACCCAGGGATTCTCGACTTTCTCCGGTGAATCAGACTTGCGTTTAACAAGCACGAAAGCGAAGGGACGCCATGCAAAAGGTCAAGCCGTTCTTGTGGTTCGCCAGCCAAGCCGAAGAGGCGATGAACTTCTACACGACCGTCTTCAAGGACGCCAAGCCCGGTAACGTCATGCGCTACGGCGAGGCCGGACCGCTGCCGGAGGGGACGGTGTTGTCGGCTTCGTTCGAGATCGCCGGCATGGAGTTCATCGCACTCAACGGCGGCGAACCGATCCCGTTTACGTCGGCGATCTCGTTCCTGATCGGCTGCGAGACCCAAGAAGAAGTCGATCATCTGTGGTTCGCGCTCTCCGAGGGCGGCGAGACGCAACGTTGCGGCTGGCTCAAAGACAAGTTCGGCGTGACGTGGCAGGTCGTTCCGTCGGTTCTCGGCGATATGCTCGGCGACGACGACGAGGAGAAATCCGCGCGTGTCATGCGAGCGATGCTCGAGATGGATCGACTCGACATCGCACGGTTGCAGGAAGCGTACGATGGCGCTCAGCCTGCGGCTTCGACGTAACCGCCCCTTCGACAAGCTCAGGGTGACACGAGGAGCGTTATTCTTCGAGCGTCGTCACGTCGCCGAGATCTTGGCCGGTCTCTTGGGCGCGTAAGAGACGGCGCATGATCTTGCCGCTGCGCGTCTTGGGAAGCTTCGCGGCGAAACGGATCGCGCTGGGCGTCGCGATCGGGCCGAGCTCGTTGCGCACGTGCTCGACGAGTTCGGCCGCGAGCGCGTCCGACGACTCGTATCCTGTGCGCAGGACGACGTAAGCGACGATCGCTTCGCCTTTGATCTCGTCCGGGACGCCGCACACGCCGGCTTCGCCGACGGCCGGGTGCGAGACGAGCGTGCTCTCGACGTCGGCGGTCGCGATGCGGTGCGCAGCAACGTTGAGCACGTCGTCGGCGCGGCCGCGAATCGCCAGAAACCCGTCTTCATCGATCGTCGCGACGTCGCCGGCGACGTAGACGCCCCAGCGGAAGTACTCGCGATGCCGCTCGGGATCGTTCCACACGGTCGCAAACATGTGCGGAAGCGGGTTTTCGATCACCAGTAATCCGCCGGCAGAGCCGCGCGGCAGCACATTGCCGTCCGCGTCGCGCACCGAGAACACGATCGGCCCGAGCGCTTTTCCGCTGCGATCGGGACGGATCGGCGTGGTCGGAAAGTATCCGCAGGCGGGCGCCGCGACTTCGGTTTGCCACCAGTGATTACAAACGGCGGCGCGTCCCTTGCCGACGTGCTCGAACAAGAAGCGCCACGCTTCGGGGTTCAGGGGCTCGCCGGCACAGAAGATCGCTTGCAGTGACGAGAGATCGTGACGCGCCGGGAGCTCATTTCCGAGCCGCATGAGCATACGCGCGAGCGTCGGCGCGGTGTAGAACTTGGTGACCTTCAACCGCGCCAGCGTCTCGTAGATCGCATCGGTGGCGGGAAAGTCTGCCGCGCCTTCGCGGAGGACGCAGTGATAGCGGTTGGCGAGCGCGCCGTAGACCATGATCGAGTGGCCGACGATCCAGCCGATGTCGCTCGTACACCAATAGACGTCCCTCGGCGTAATCCCCGTCGTCTCGGCCAGCGTGGCCGCCGCGCCGACGAGGTAACCGCCGTGCGTCATCACGACGCCCTTCGGCTTCCCGGTCGTCCCGCTCGTGTAGAGGATGAACAACGGGTGCTCGCTCTCGACGATCTCGGGATCGCACGTCTCCGGCTGTTGATCGCAGTAGACCTCGAAGTCGCGCTCGCGCGGATCGGACGGCGGTGCCGACGCTTCGCGACGATGTACGATCACGCGGCGCACGAGCGGCAAGTCGCGCACGGCCTCGTCGGCGATGCGCCGCAGGTCGAACGGCTTTCCTTTGCGGTAGGTGACATCGGTGGCGAAGAGGATTTGCGCGCCGGCGTCGACGATGCGGTCGCGCAGTGCCGTCGCGCCGAGGCCGGCGTAGATGACCGAGTGGATCGCGCCGATGCGCGCGGACGCGAGCATCGCGACGATCCCTTCGATCGTCAGCGGCATGTAGATGCAGACCCGATCGCCCTTGCGCACCCCGTCCATCCGCAGCGCGTTGGCCAAACGGTTCACCCAGCGAAGCAGCGCGTCGTAGGTGATCGCGCGCTCCTCGCCGTTCTCGCACACGAAGTGATACGCGATCGCGTCGGGATCGGAATGGGCATGGCGATCCAAGCACGAGACGGTCGCATTGAGCCGGCCGTCGGGAAACCAGTGCGGCTCCTCGATCGAACCGCGAAACACCGTCTTGGGGAGCGTCTCCCACGCAATGCCGCGTGCGCGATCGCTCCAGAACGCGAGCGGATCGCGCAGCGCATCGGCGACGTACGCGTCCTGGTCGCGGATCGGAAACCAGCGCGCCGCGTCAGGCGGCGGCGCGATCACCTCACCGGTCGAGAGAAGGCCCTGGATCTGTGCGCTGCTCATCATGCGCGCTGCTCCGCTCCGTGGGGACGTTACACTTTGATGTAGTCGTGCTGGTCGATCACCGGGCCGCTCGGCCCGTTGGAGACGTGGTACGTCGCGTAGTACGTGCCGTGGCTCGAAGCGATTTCGGCCTCGACCGTCGCTCCCGTCGCATCGACGTTCGTCGTGCGCAGCGCGGTGATACGCGCGCTGCGGTCGATGAACGCCTCTTCGCTCAGCGACGCGCCGGGATCCCCCGGTTGCTTGCCGAGCGCGGCGTAAGCCGCATTCTCGTTCCCCGCCATCAGTGCGTCGAGATACCCGCGCACCGCGCGCTGTGCGGCGCCGACGAATCCGGTCGCGGTCGGTGTCGTCTCGGGACGCGGCGCCATCGTACGGACTGGCGGCAGCGGCGTGGCGGCAGGCGCCGCTTGCGCGACCGCAGCGGGCACCGGACGTCGCGTCGGTGCCGCGGTCGGGCGCGTCGTCGGAGTTGCCGTCGGCGGCGTGCTCGGTGCGGCGGTCGCCGCGGACGTCGGCGCAGTGGTCGGTACTGCAGTCGGCGCGGTCGTGGGCGCAGCGGTCGCCGTCGGCTTCGGCGTCGGCGCAGCGGTTGGTGTGTCGGTTGGCGCCGGGGTCGGTGTCGGTTGCGGCGTCGGCGTCGGCGTCGGACGCGAAACAAGCGTTGCAATCGCAACCGGTCCGCGCGACGGTTGCGGTACCGGCGTTACGACCGGCGCGCCCTGCGTCGCCGCGGTCGTCGTGCGCGTCGTGCGTGTTTCCTTGTTCTGCATTGCAGAAAGGAACGCACCGATCCCCAACCCAGCGACGACGACGCCCAAGCCGAGCGCGACGGTTGGAAGGAAACTTGAACCGCCGCTTGATGAACGGCGGGGCGAGGACGAGGAAGAGCGGCGACGACGGGGCGGTTCGTCCATCGACGGCGACGTTCCGCGCGCACCGGGAGGCCCCCCGCCGAAGCGGGAAATGAACGGCGATGCTCCGGGTCGCCGTTCCGATCGACGTCTCCGCGGTCGCCAAGACCGCGTCGACCGCGTTCGCGCTTGCGACGCCGTTGCGTGTCGGTGACGTGGTGAGCGCCGCGGTCGTCGAGGCGCTCGGTCCACGCGCACCGCAAGACAAGCGAGAACGCGTCGTACGTTCGACGCTTGCCGGTCTCGCCGATGGAACGTACGTCGTCGAAATCGACGGACGGCGATACGTCCATCCCGACGACGTCGCCGTTTGCACAGGGACGGTGGTGCTGCGCTTCTTCCTTCGTCGCGCGCTGCGCGCGGCGTGACCGCAAACGAGCCCGAACGCCTGCCGACGTCGATCGGCGGGCTGATCGATCTCGCCTTCGCCGTCTGTCGCGAGCGCGCGGCGCTCTACGCCGGCGTGAGTCTCGCCGTCTTCGTCGTCTGCGGTGCGTTCGAGCTGCTGTGGCCCGGCGACAGTACGCGCGACGTCAAGAAGACGATCGTGGTACAGCTCGCCGATCTCTTCACCGACGCGCTCGCGATCGCAACGGTCGCGCTTGGCGTCGCGGGACGGCTCACCGGCAGCGACACCTCACCGCGCACGCTGCTCCTCGCTGGGATCGAACGCTGGTTGCCTGCTCTGGGCGCGATGACGCTCGCGCAGTTCGTCGTCGCGCTCACCGGTCCGCTCGGCGCGGTCGACACGCCACGTGAGGATCCGATGACCTGGATCGCAACACCGTTTGTCTGGCTCGTGTGGGGCGCGCTTTCGCTCGCGCCGCCGATGGCGGTGCTGAGCGGCGATCGTCCGGCGCTGGCCGTCGTCACCGGGTTTGCGCGTGCGCTCGGGAACGCGCTGCGCGTCATGAACCTCGGCCGCCTCTGCGTCGTCGCCTTCGCGACGATCATCCCGTTCCTGCTGCAGAGCCTTCTGTTCGACACGCTCCTCGCGCGTCACGTCCCGCATGCGTGGTTCTGGGCGAACATCCCGATCGACGCCCTGACGGTCGTCCCGCTCGGCGCGCTCCAGGCGGCGTTCGCCCTCGACTTCGCGCGCCGCGTCGAAGCGGCGCGCCGGCCTTAGCGGCCCGCGCCGGTTTCGGCGCGCGCGAACGTCTCGCCGCGGCGCTCGAGGACGAGCTCGGCGTAGAGCGCGTTCGGCCAGGCGAAGTCTTCGCGTGTGTACGACTCCGGCCAATCCACGTTGAACGACTCGTGCAAGCGATGGTCGCCGGTGTCGGAGACGGCGATGAATCCCAGCACGCGAGTGATTTCGGCAGGGTCGGTCGCCGTCAGCGCCTGGACGCACAGCGCGAGCGGCCACACGAAGTTGTGCGGCGTGTGCGGGCTGCCCACACCCTGCGCGTACTTCCCGCGATAGAAGTACGGGTTGCTCGGCGAGAGCACGAAGCGGCGCGTGTTGAGGTACAGCGAGTTGGTCTTGGGCAGATATCCGAAGTACGGGATCGACAGCAACGACGGCACGTTCGCGTCATCCATGAGGTTGGCGTGACCGAGCCCGTCAACCTCATACGCGTAGATGCGGCCGAAGTTTTTGTCGTGAACGCTGCCGTACTGCTCGATCCCGCGCTGGATCTCGACGGAGAGACCCCACGCCTCGGCCGCCATCCGGTTGTCGCGCCATACGTCCCGAGAGATGCTGGTCAGATCGCGCAGGACCACCACCGCCAACATATTTTCCGGGATGTTGTAGTGATAGCGAACGGGATCGTCCGACGGGCGGAACGCCGTCCACACCATCCCGGTGTACTTGATCGGGCTTCCGCGGCCGTTGTTGGCCAACTGCGGATGCGTGTAGTGCGAACGCGTCGCGTGGTGCTGCTCGTTGCGCAGGGTCCCCAGCACGCGGCTGAACGCGCGATGGACTTCATCGCTGAAGATGCTGCGATCGCCGGTTTGGTGGTAGTAGTCGTAGGCGAACCAGATCGGATAGAGGAGTGAATCGACCTCGAACTTGCGCTCGACGACCCGGTAGTTGCTCGAGAACGCGTTCGCGTACGGGTCCTGCAGGATGTAGCGTGCTTCGCGCGCGACGACGCCGCGCAGCTTGCGCTGAACGTCGCCGTCGTGCTGGGACAGCCCGATATAGGGCCGGACGATCGCGCTCGCGTCGCGCAGCCACTCCGCCTCGATATCGCCGGTCGAGACATAGGTCGTCCCGTCGCGCTGAGCGACCGCATGGCGCATGATCGTTTCGTCGTACGCGGTCAGATACAGGCGATCGAGCTTGGCATTGAGTGCCGGGCTCATCGTCAGACCGTCCGCGGCGCGCGCAGGAACACCGGCCACGAGTACAGAGATCGCGGCAAGCATCGCTAAGAAACGGCCGAATACAGCGGTCAGCAACTCTCTATCCGTATCGGCACGTTTCCGTAGTACCATAATCCGGGAACGTAAAACCCCCTACCGCACAACCCCTGAGGTCCCAATGAAGTTCCGCCGCGCCTTCGTCGCCGGCACGTTTGCGTTTCTGGCCGCCGTCATGGTCAACACCGCCGCGGCCAGTGCGGATCAGACGTATTCGGTGGACGGACGCGACGTTTTCAAGATCGGCAGCGCTGACGTTCGCAGCCAGACCGTCTATCACGGGATCGAACAGCTTTCGATCAAGCGCGCTGGCCACGGCGAGACGCTCTACGTCGCAAACGTCGATTACGACCGGGACGACGGCGGCCAAAAGCAGCATCAGCACGCATCGTATACCTCGACCCTGTTATCGTCCGGGGACCTCAAAGACGGTCCATCGCACGATCCGGACTACCTGACGATCCTCAACCAGCCGTTCGCGGTGCAGCTGGACACCCCGACGATGCGTGACCTGGCGCACGTCAAACGACCTGTTCCTTTTGACTTTCCGTCACCGATGACCGGCGCCCCGCTTCACGGGACGCTGCGTCGCCTCGCCGACGGGACGATGAACGGAACACGGGTGATGGGGATCGGGTTCGAGGCGACGGGTCCGCTTCACGGCGCGCTCCCAGACCGTCCCACGCTCGCGCTTGCCGGGACGATCTCGATGCGCGGCACCGCCTACTACGCCTACGATACCGCGCTGCTGCTCGCGCTCGACGCGACGCTCTCGATCGACGGCAACCTCGACGACACGCAAAAGAAGGCGCCGGTCTCGATCGTCTACGAGCGCTCGCTTCGCCCCGCAAGAGGCCAGGAGACTGCCCGGCTCTCGCCGTCGCCGTCGGCCTCTCCGCGATAATCTGACCAAAGGTTCACACAGGCCTCACCGCTGCGGGTACGAAAACGCGCAACCTGCGCTTGGACGGATCCTGTCATGGACCATGATGAGCGCGCTCGCACCGATCATCGGAGATTACTACCGCGTGACCGCACCGGCGACGGTTCGTCCGTCTGTTCCGGGACCCGAGAATTTCGAGTCGATCGTCGACGAGTACCAGCGTCGGCTCTACGGCTTCGCGCTCCGCATGACGGGGAATCGCGAGGACGCCGAGGAGATCGTCCAGGACGCCTTCGTGCGCGCCTACCGGGCACTGGCCAAAATGGATCCCCAGCAGCGGGTGGAGCTTCGCCTGCAGCCGTGGCTCTATACGATCACGCTCAACGTCACGCGAAACCGCCTGCGTTCCAAGCGGCCCACAAACGTGGCGCTGGACGCCTTGGCCGATCCCGACGCGCTCCTCAACGAGACCGCGGCGGGACCAGACCAACCTGAGCAAATCGTCGACCGCGCGGCCGACATGGTGCTGGTGGAGCAGGCGCTGCTCCAGCTACCGATGCACCTGCGGGCCGCTGCGACGTTGCGCTTCATCGAAGGCCGCAGCCATCCCGAGATCGCCGAGATCCTCAACCAGCCTATCGGGACGGTGAAGTCACACGTTCATCGCGCCGTCCGAATCTTGCGCCGGATCCTCGGACCCCAAGTCGGACGGATTGCGCCGCCCGACCGCTCCGCTACCGAGGAAGAGGACTAAAGCGCCATGCGCTGCAGTGACGTCGAACGACTTTGGGATGAGATGCGCGAGGGCGTCGAGCCCCGCCGTGAGCACGTGCTGGCGCACCTGCGAGGATGCCCGGAGTGCCAGGAGATCTACCGGGAGAACGAGGGCATTGCGTACTGCCTGACCTGTCTGCCCCCGGTCGAGCCGCCGAAGTCGATGGTCCCCAAGGTCCTCGAGCACATCAAGGCGACCATCAAGATCACCGTGCCGGACTCGGTCGCGACCGTCGACTCACCGATCGGACCGCTGTACGTCGCGTTCCGCCACACCGGGATCACCGCCGTCGCGCTCGACCGCGGTGAGGGCGAAGAGGCGATCCTCGCCCGGCTCCAGCGCCGGCTGGGCCGCGGGCTGATCTGCTCGCAGGCCGCCCCGCAGTGGGTCACCGATACCGTCGCCGCCTTCTTCCGCACCCACAAGCCGGACCTCGACCGGGTCGACATCAGCGATCTCACCCCGTTCGAGCAATCCGCGCTCCGTGCCGCCGCCTCAATCCCGCCCGGCGAGGTCCGCTCGTACCGCTGGATCGCCGAGACGATCGGCCAGCCGACCGCCGCCCGCGCCGTCGGCCGCGCGATGGCCCGCAATCCCGTCCCCCTCCTCTATCCCTGCCACCGCGTCGTCGACACGAACGGCGCCCTCCACAACTACGCCTACGGCGTCGAGGTCAAAGCCCGCATCCTCGAGATGGAAGGCTATCACCCCCGGCGCTAGTGTCACGCTGACGGGGGGCATAACGGGATCTGCCTGCGCTAGCAGGAAGGATCGAGAACGGTTCGCGAAGCGCACCTCTACAACACGTCCGCGGCCCCTTCAGACTAGATATCAGCGAAGGTTAACAGGCGGACAAGAGGAGGTGGTCATCGTTACTAGCGACAGTCCCAATCAACGTCACACGATGATCGGAGGTGTCCGGACCTAGTCTGGACACTCATCACCAGCTGACTTGTCCGCCGCCCCTGGGGGGCGGCTTTTTTTTTGCCTGGACCAACCAACCAAGCGCGCAGGTGCGGTGTGGTGCGCGCAGAAAACCTGCGGTTCGTGTCCCGGCACGTTCTGCTGACCGGTTTCGAACCGTTCGGCCCTCATTCCGTCAATCCGAGCGAGATGCTCGCCCGCAGTCTCGAAGGCCGGGTCGTCGCCGGGCGGCTCGTTACCGTACGGGTCCTTCCCGTCGAGACGCGCTCCTTGCGTGAGCGGCTCGAAACCGCGATCCGCGAGGAGCAGCCCGAGTTCATCCTCGGGACCGGGCTGGCGTCGGGTCGCCCGTCGCTCGCGATCGAGCGGGCGAGCCTCAACGTCCTGGACTTCGAGATCCCCGACGCGGTCGGGACGATGCGCAAGAACGATCCGATCCAAAAGGGCGGCCCGGACGCGCGCCTCGCGACCCTTCCGCTCGGCGAGATCGTCGAGGGCTGGCTCAAAGTCGGGATCCCGGGTTACGTCTCCAACAGCGCGGGGACGTACATTTGCAACCAGTGGCTTTATGAAGCCCTCGCGTTGACGGCGAACGGATCGCCGCCGATCCCGACCGGCTTCGTGCATCTTCCCGCGCTCCCGGCCCAAGCGGCCGAGTCGGGCGCGGCAACGACGCCGTCGATGACGCTCGAGCTCATGCGCAAAGGGATCGAAACCGCGCTCGAGACGATCGGCACGTGGCTGGAAACGAAGCCGGCGACGCCGCCGCAGCGCGCCGGAAGTTCGGTATGGATACCCCGCGGACTACGAGAAGTTGAGCGATAACGTCAAGCGCGATCCGCGCTTACTTGCGATCCCCGATCTCCACGGCCATGCCAAGGGCGAGCACAAGCCCTACGCCGAGGAACGACCGCTCCCCCTGACGGCGCGGATGCTGTTCCTATGGTTCTATCACGCCTGCCGCCGCGGATATCCGCGTTTCCTCATGGTCGCCGACCACATGAACTACCTCACGTTCGAGGATCCGGCGGCGGTCAATCTCGTGCGGCGCGCGCTCAAGCTCGCGCAGGCCGGCGACCTGTACGGGGCCGCCGAGACGGCGAGCGTCGAGGTTGGCCATGCCGCCGTCGTCGGCGAAGGGCTGCGGCGCGGGATGCGCTACTCGATCGGGGCCGAGGTCGACAACGATCCGCGCTCGCGTCCCGACGCGCAGAACATCGTCGACGCGATGCGTCCCGACGCGATGATCCGGTCGGTGCACTTCGTCCCGATCACGCATCCGGTCCACGGCGAGAACTGGCCCTGGCCGTTCGACAACCCCGAGTTCAAGGAACACCTCGAGACGGTCGGCGCCGATCAGCTGTGGGAGCTCTACATGAGCGCGCTGATCGACGCGATCGAACGGCTCCCCGGCAACATCGTCGGCCACTTCTACGTCCCGACCGTCATCGGCGCGTGGCCCGATCCGGCGAAGCTCGAGGAGTACGAAGATCGGATGCTCGCGGCCGCCGGCGAGCGCGGGATGGCGATCGAGTTCAACACGCGCTTTCTCTATCGCGACCACACGGACGAGGAGAAGCAGCGCTACCTCGACGCCAACAAGCGGCTCTTGCGCAAGGCGAGAGACCGCGGCGTCGGTATCGCCGTCGGCTCGGACGCGCACTCGCCGCGCGATCAAGCCGGCTGCTTCGAGACGGTATTGGCGGTCCTCGACGAGCTGCAGATCAACGAGCTCGTCTTCCCGATCGCCGGCCGGCTGCTCCGCGTCGCGCTCAAAGTCGAGCGCAAGCCCGAGCCCGAGCCGCCCAAAGTCGAACCGAAGCCGGAACCCGTCGCCGCAGCGCAGCCTGTCTCCGATGACGGGGCCGCTGCCGCGCGGCCAAAGCCGGTGCGCAAAGCACGCCCCGCGCCGCAAGCGGTGCGCGCACCCGAGAGTTCGCCGGAACGACCCGTCGAGCGCGAAGTCGCGACGCCGGCGGCGACGGTTCCCGTAGAGAACGCGGTCGAACCGCCTGCGGAGCCA
>CAZABL010000046.1:0-17970 GCA_964483365.1 uncultured bacterium | reverse complement strand
GTCGAGAAGCCCGCGCCGAAGGCGGCAGCGGCAAAGGCCGCCGCGCCGGCGCGTCCGGCGCCGAAACCAGTTGCAAAACCGGCTGCGAAGAAAGCCGCGCCGAGCAAGGCACCGGCGAAGGCGAAAGCCCCAGCAAAAAAGAGCGCGCCGGTGAAGGCCGCGGCCAAGAAGACGAACGCCGCGAAGAAGGCGGCGCCGACGAAGAAGGCCGCGCCGGCAAAGGCCAACGCCAAGAAGGCGCCGGCGAAAAAAGCGACGGCTGCAAAGAAGGCCGCGCCCAAGAAGGCCGCACCGGCAAAGAAATCGACCGCGAAGAAGGCCCCCGCGCGCAGCGCTCCGGCGCGCCGCGCACCTGCGGCACAGAAACGATCCGGCAAGAAGACGGCGACCAAGCGCCGGTAGGAGGGTTAGTGCGTCATCTGGTGATCGGCGCGTTCGCTTGTGTGCTCGCGCTGACCGCGTGCGCGAAAGTGGGCGATTCCACATCGACGTCCGATACCGCGGCCGCAGCGGGGACGGTCGCCGGTCAGCTGCGCGTTGCGATCCAACGTTCGCCGAACACGCTCAACCCGATCCTGTCCGGCTTCACGACCGAAGGGTTCATCAACCGGCTGACGTTCGACAATCTGCTCACGCTCGACGAGCACGGCAAGATCGTCCCGAACCTCGCCACCGAGATTCCGACCACCACGAACGGTGGGATCAGCGCCGACGGTCTGACGATCACCTACCACTTGCGCAAGGGCGTCAAGTGGCAAGACGGCGTCCCGTTCACCAGCAAGGACGTCAAGTTCAGCTGGCAAGCGATGGTGAACCCGAACAACAACGTCAACACGACGGTCGGGTACGCGGAGGTCAAGAGCGTCGACACGCCTGACGACGCGACGGTCGTCTTCCACCTCAAGCACAAGTTCGCGCCGTTCATCAACACCGTCTTCGCCGAGAGCGACAGCCCGGTCTGTATCGTTCCCGAGCACATCCTCGCGAAGTATCCGAATCTCAACCGCATCCCGTTCAACCAGGAACCGATCGGGACCGGACCGTTCAAGGTCGCGCGTTGGGTGCGCGGCGATCACATCGAGCTCGTCGCGAATCCTGACTACTGGCACGGCGCGCCGAAGCTCAAGAGCATCGTGATTCGCGAGATCCCGGACGAGAACACCGAGCTCAACGCGCTACGCTCGCACGACATCGACTTCATGTTCGAGCCGTCGCCGCAGACGTATGCGATCCTCAAGACGATCCCGGGCGTCAAGGTCGTTATGGACGAGGCGCCTCAGGCGCTCACGATGTACATGAACCTCTCACGCGCGCCGCTGAACGATCTCCATGTACGGCGAGCGATCGCGTACGCCGTCGACAAACAGGATCTCGTCGACAAGTTCACCGGCGGTTCGGCGAAGATCGCCTGGTCCGATCAGCCGCAATTCTCGTGGGCGTACAACGCCAACGTCGCCAAGTACCCCTATGACGTCGCGAAATCAAAGGCGGAGTTGCAGCAGGCCGGCTATACGCCGGGCGCCGACGGGATCATGCGCAAGAACGGTCAGCCGCTCTCGATCCAGATTTCCTACAACGTCGAAAACGCGACGCGCCGGCTCGTCGCCGTGCAGGTGCAGTCCGAGCTGCACCAGGCGGGCTTCGACGCAACCGTGAAGGCGTATCCCGGAAACATCTTCTTTGCGACGTACGGTCAGGGCGGGATCATGACGACGGCAAAATACGACCTCGGCATCGCGGGCTGGGTCGCGGGGATCGACCCGGACGATCACTCGTTGTTCGAGAGCGACCAGTTCCCACCGACCGGGACGAACTATTCGCGTTACCGTTCGACCGAGATGGACGCACTCCAAGCGCAAGCTCTGGGGAGCTACGACGAGGCCGCACGCAAGAAACCGTACGCTCGTATCCAGGAGCTCATTGCGACCGACCTGCCCGAGGACTATTTATGGTTCGCGGTCTTCCCGCAGGCGATCAACCCAGCGTTCAAGGGCTTTGCGCCGAACCCGATCAACGAGTCGTGGAACGCATGGCAATGGGAGATCTGAGAGGCTGATGTTCGACGAAGGCTCGACGACCAGCCCGATCGCGCGCATCCCCGAGCTCCGCTGGCTCAAGAACATCATCATGGAGCGCGCGCTCACCCGCGGCGACTACCTGCTTTCCGGCGGCGCGCGCAGCGACTACTACATCGACAAGTTCAAGCTCTTCAGCGATCCGCAGATTCTGCGGCGGATCGCCCGGCTGTTCGTGCCGATCGTCGCGGAGACCAACCCCGACGTCATCGCCGGGACCGAGCTCGGCGGCGTGATCATCGCGACGGCGGTCTCCCAGATGACCGGGGTCCCGCTCATCGTCGTGCGCAAACAACCCAAGCAGTACGGTGCCTTCGCCGAAGAGTACGTCGAAGGCCCGATCAAGAGCGGCCAGCACGTTCTGCTGCTCGAGGACGTCGTTACGAGCGGTCGCGAGGTCCTGGCCGCAAAGGCGCGGCTCGAGGAACTGAACCTCAAGGTCAGCGTCCACGCGGTCATCTCGCGCGGTCTTGCGCCGGTGACCTCGTTGATCCAGTTCGCGCTGCCGCGCGGCGAGGCAAAGACCGAGAACTAGGATTGCGCTTCGCGCAATCTGTAGCGTTCGGCCTGCGGCCGATCCGCCCGTCGTCGCTTGTCGGGCAAAGCCCGACAAAGCTCCTAGGTCTCGCGCAGCGAGAGGACGTGGTGGTCGTCGGCGACGATGATCTCGCCGTCGAAGATCGCGCGCGCCGCTTCGTCGAGGTCGCGTGCGGTCGACTCCTCGCCGTAGTGCGTGAGGATCAGACGACGCGCGCCGGCCGCGCGTGCCATCTGCGCGGCTTCTTCCGCCGACGAGTGGCCGCGCGCCCCGTGTTCACCCTCGCCGTGGCGCAACGTCGCTTCGCACAGAAAGACGTCGGCGTCGCGCGCGAGCGCGATGACGCGTGGATCGGGGGCGGTATCGGCGGAGTAGGTCGCGCTGGCACCCGCATTGTCCCACCGAATCGCAAAGGCCGGGATGTAGTGCAAGGTGTGCGCGAAGGTGAGCGTCGAGGCGCCCAACTGCATGGCGCGCGTCGGATCGTACTCCTCGATCGCAAAGACGTCGTTGAGGAACTCGCCACCCTCGTCCGCAAACGCCGAGACGAGCTGCTTGAGCATCGCGGTGCCGTCCGGGGGTAAGTAGACCGGCAACTTCTTCTCGCGCCGGCGCGGACCATAGCGCAACGCGTAACGCAACGGGATCAAATCGATGAAATGATCCGCATGCATGTGGCTGATGATCACGGCGCCGAGACGATCGTAATCGACGTGGCGCCGCAAATTCGCGAACGCGCCCGTCCCCAGGTCCAGTACGATCGACGTTTCACCATCGTCGATGAGATACGAGCTACATGCTCGGTCAGGTCGTGGTATCGCGGAGCTGGATCCGGCGACCGTCAGTCGGGCAACGGCAGTTACAGCGATCGGACTGCCTCGAGCACGGCGGCGGCGTGACCCTCGACGGTGACCCGCGGCCACACCTTGGCGATCGTGCCGTCGGGGCCGACGAGGAACGTCGAGCGCTGGATCCCTATGCTTTTCTTTCCGTACATGTTCTTTTCGACGATCACCCCGAATGCGTCGCAAATCGTCGAAGAGGTGTCGGCTAAGAGCGGGAAGTTCGCGCCGTACTTGTCCGCAAACTTCTTCTGCGCCGCAACATCGTCCCGGCTCACACCGACGATCGCCGCGTTCGCCTCGGTGAGCTCGGGGACCAGGTCGCGGAAGGCCTGTGTCTCTGCGGTGCAGCCCGGGGTGTCGGCCTTCGGGTAGAAGTACACGACGAGCTTGCGGCCTGCGTAATCACGCAGCCGCCGTGGCGTACCGTCCTGGTCTGGGGCGGAAACGTCGGGGACGGTGGCACCGGCCTGCAGCAAAGGGTCAACTCCCTGTGGCGATCGGCGCGTCCGCCGTCACTCCTTCATGCCCACCGTTTGCGGCCGGCTTGAATTGCGAGAGCGGGACGAGGAATAACAGCCGGTCGTACGGCTCCATCTCCTCGAACGCGTCGATGTGGATGAACTCACCGCGACGCCATACGGCGAGCGGTATACAATGCTCCGCCGGAGGGGGTTGCGGTACCTCTCCCTGCAGGCGCTCGCCGACGTTGTAGGTGTCGTCGCCGAACGCGATCCTGCCCCGTGTCCCTGGAAAACGGGAGAGCATCGCGAAGGCCGGCGCGGCGAGAGAGGTCGTGGAGAACGTGCGGATCGCCTCGAACTGCCGCGCGATCGACTCGGCAAACGTGTCGTCGTTCACACGCATGACAACCGCGACCCGCGGGTTGCGCGCACGCGCCCCGAGGGCGACCTCCAAATTCGCTGTATCGTTATCGGTGACGGCGACGACCGCGCGCGCGTTGGCGAGATTGCAAAGATCGAGCGTCGCGTCACGCGTCGCGTCGCCGGTCAGCAACTCGAGGCGCCGCATCCGCGACGCTTCGATCAGCGACGGATCGGGATTCGGAGCGACGACGACGACCTTCTGTCCGAGCTCGCGCAGGTATTCGATCACGCGCGTCCCGACGTTCCCGGAGCCGCAGACCAGCACGTGACCGCGCGTGCGGATCTGCCGCAGGCCTTGCATCGCGGTGAACTGTGCCTGCGTGATCGCCGAGGTGAGAAAGGCGGTGAAGATCCCGGTTGCCGCGACGCCGAAGAACATGACCAGAACCGCGGCGAGCATCGGAAGCCAGCCGGCGGCCAGCGGCGTGATGTCGCCGTAGCCGGTGCTGGTGAACGTCGTGCCGACGAAGTAGATCGCCGTGACGAGATCCTTGTGCAGCGCGAGCGAGAAGTAGAGCGTTGCGACGACGTATAGCCCGAGGACGGCGGCGACGAAGCGCCGGATGATCGGGTCAGCGGTCTCGAGCTTGCGCAACCGCTTGCGCATCGCGAAAAAGAAACGGCGCAGGTGGTGCCTGCGACGTTCGAGGCGCACCTGATGGTGCGTCGTGCTCGACGCGTCGAGCTGCGCGACGCGGCCGAAGACGATCACCAGATCGTCGGGCGCGAAGCGGTGGTCAAGCGGAATGTGCGGCGAGCCGGCGAGCGCGATGATCCGCGCACCGAGTTTTCGCTGCGCAGCGTGCGCGGTCAGCCCCGTGATCCCCCACGTTGCGGCGATGCGCTCGGAGAAGCCGGCTTGATTGCCGTCGAGATCCGGGAACTGCAGCGCATAAAAGCACGCTGGGTCGAGCGCCGAGCCGACGAACGCAGCGGCGGAGTGCGCGGCGGGTGAGAGGACCGAGCAGTTCGGCAGATTCTGCTCGAGCTTGCGCCCCAGCGTCTTGTTGAACTGCCGGAGGACGACGCGAATGTGCGGGTTGAGGTCGCGCGCCTTGAGCGCGACCTGCAAGTTCAGCCGGTCGTCGTCCGAGAGCGTCATGATCGACGCCGCTTCAAGGACCCCGGCGACACGCAGCGCATCGTAGTCGTTCGGCGGGTGCGGGAAATACTCGCATCCAAGCCGCTCGAGCTTCGTCGCTAGGACGTGATCGTGCGTCCAGATGAGGGCGACGCGATGGCCTTGGGTCGCGCAGAGCTCCTCGCAGACGCGGACCGCGAGCGTATCACCGCCCACGACCAGAATCAAAGGGACGCCAGTCATGTCTTCTTCGTCATCGGCAGAAACGGCACACCCGCTCGCGGGCCGGCTGATCGCGCTCGCGCACCGGCAACCTCTTGCCGGGCCCGTGATCGAGGTAGGCGGGGGTTCGGGACGCAACACGCGCGCCCTGGTCGAGGCGAAGGTGCCGGTCGTCACCGTTCCGGACAGCACGCCCTATACGCAGTTGCCGGGCGGCCGCGAGAATTACGGGGCCGCGTTGTCGACCCACGCGTACCTGCACGGGACGACGGACAAGCTGCGGATCGGGTTCGCCGAGCTGCGCCGCGTCCTCGGACCCGAGGCGCCGATCTTCGTGACCCTGGGCTCGATCAGCGACAGCCGCTACGGCTTGGGCATCCCGTTCGATGAGCGCAGCTTCGCGCCGGGCGATGGCGACGAGGCGGGTATCCCGCACGCCTACTTCGACCGAGACGGTGTGCTTGAGGTGTTGCGCGGCTCCTTCGCCCTCGACGCGCTCGAGGAAGTCGCCGTCAACGCGATCGTCGGCCGCTGGGCGCACGAGAACGACGACGTCGAGCAGCGCGTGCACTGGTTCGTTCAGGCACATCGGCTGTAGCCCGTAACGGGTACGATGACGCCATGAGCCCGGAGGCAAAAAAGCCGATCGGGACGGCGACCTACGGCGAACACCTCTGCGCGACCGACGCGAGTACCGCCGCTCTGGAATACCTGATGCGGCAATATGTCGGCGCTGGGTTGCGCAGCGGCGACCGCGTCCTGTACGTGTGCGAGCCGGAGCGGACGGCTACGGTCAGCGGCGGGTTGGGGATCGACGTCGCGGCGTTCATTGCGACGCGACAGCTCGTGTTCGAAGACGCGCGGCACATGTACCTCGAGGACGGAGCGTTCTCCGTGCAGCGCACGGTCGACTATTACGATGCGGCGATCGTCATGGCAGTCGCCGACGGGTTTCCGGGACTGCGTGTTGCCGCAGAATCCAACTGGTTGGTGCGCAGCAGCATCCCAGGAATCGAGCACTACCGCGAATACGAGGCCGGGCTCGCGACCCTGCTCAAAGCGCGTCGAGCGATCGGCTTGTGCCGATACGATCGCGACGTGACGGAGCACGAGACGATACGCGCGGTGGTCGCACTCCATAGCGCGATCACGATCCCCGACCCGCTCTACGCCGACGGGACGGTGCGGATCGAGCGCGCCTTCGAACCCGACGGCCTCATCATCTCGGGCGAGCTCACCGAGGCGAGCCGGATGGCACTGCACCGGGCCCTCGAAGAGCTGCGCAGCAGCAGCGACGGACCGGTGCGGATCGATGTCGCCGACGTCAAGTCGCTCGACGAGCGCTGGCTGGACGAGCTCATCGCGTTCGTCCGCCGCGCAGAACCGAACCGGACGGTCGAAGTCCGGGTTCGCTCCGACGACGGCGTGCGCAGTTAGTAGCGGGGAACGGACGGGTCGATGCGCGCCGACCAGGCGTCGATCCCGCCGTCGAGATTGACGGCGCTCGGGAAGCCGTTGGCGTTGAGGAATTGCGTCACGCGTGCGCTGCGGCCGCCGGCGTGGCACATCACCACGATCGGGATGTCGCGCGGAAGCTCATCGTAGCGCTGCGGGATCTCGCCCATCGGGATCGTCGTCGCGCCGTCGAGTGCGGCGGTCGCGATCTCGTCGGGCTCGCGCACATCGAGGACGAGGAGCGGTTCGCCGGCATCGCGGCGCGCGGCGAGCTCCTCGACGGTGATCTCGTTCACGGGCGCCGCCCGTGGCGGGTCGCGATCAAGTCCTGCATCGGACTCGACGCGTTCGCGTAAAGCCGCTTCTCCATCCGGCCTGCGAGGAACGCGTCGCGTCCCGCTTCGACCGCGGCTTTCATTGCGCGCGCCATGCGCACCGGGTCCTTCGCTGCAGCGATCCCGGTGTTCATCAGCAGCGCGTCGACGCCAAGCTCCATCGCGATCGCCGCATCGGACGCCGTGCCGACGCCGGCGTCGACGATCACCGGCACGCTGGCGCGCTCTTTGATGAGCGCGATCGAGTAGGGATTGCAGACGCCCAGGCCGCTGCCGATCGGCGCGGCAAGCGGCATCACCGCGGCGCAACCGATCTCTTCCAAACGCTTGCACGCGATCGGGTCGTCGACGACGTAGGGCAGCACGGTGAAGCCGGCTTTGACGAGCTCTTCCGACGCAGCGAGCGTCTCGACCGTGTCGGGATAGAGCGTCTCGGGATCGCCGATGACCTCGACCTTGATCAGGTCGGTGCCGAGCGCTTCGCGCGCGAGCTTCGCCGTCAGGACGGCGTCCTTTGCGCTGTAGCAGCCGGCGGTGTTCGGCAGCACGTGCATCTTCGTGCGGTCGATGTAGTCGACGAGCGTCTTGCCGGACTTGTCGTCGAGGTGCATGCGGCGGATCGCAACCGTCACGACCTCGGCTCCGCTCGCGACGTGTGCGCGCTGCATCACGTCGAGCGACGGGTACTTCCCCGTCCCGACGAAGAGCCGCGACGAGAACGTGTACGTGCCGATTCGCAGGACGTCGGCGTCGGTCTGCATGCTATCCCCCCGCAACCGCGACGATGATCTCGAGGCGGTCGCCTTCTTGCAGCGTGATCTGGTCGTGCTGCGCGCGCGGCACCACGTCGTCGTTGAGCGCGACGGCGGTGCCGTCGCGGCGTACTCCGAGCGCGTCGAGCAGCGCCGCAAGCGTCGTCCCGCCAGCGATCTCGCGCTGCTCGCCGTTGATCGAAATCGTCACCTTGCGCTCTTCGTGCCGGCCGCTGCGGCCTCCGTCAACACACGCGTCGGCGCAAACGGCGCGAGCTCGGGACAACTCCCGTCGACGATGAGCTGGGCGAGCGACCGCGCGGTCACGGGGGTCAGCAAGATGCCGTTGCGATAGTGCCCTCCCGCGACAAGATAGCCGTCGAGCGCCGTTGCGCCGAGATACGGACGGCCGTCGTGCGAGCCCGGCCGCAGTCCGGCCCACGTCTCGACCACGGCGAAGTCGGCGAGCGCCGGCGCGACCGCGAGCGCCGCGCTCAGCAGATCGTGCATTCCAGCTGCGGTCACGCGCGCGTCGAACCCGCGCTCTTCCACGGTTGCGCCGACCAGTAAGCGGCCGTCGTCGCGCGGTACCAAGTAGCGGTGCCCGAGCCACACTAAACTGTGGATCGCCGCGGGCGGCACCGCAAGCGCGAGCATCTCGCCCGCGATCGGACGCACCGGAACTCGGGCGCGTTCCGGAACGCCGGCCAGTTCTCCAGCCCATGCGCCGGCAGCGTTGACGACGACCGGTGCGGACGTGAACCCGTATGCTGTGCGTAGCCCGCGCACGCGCCGCGCGTCGGCTTCGAGCGCAAGCTCGTCAATACGTTCGAAGCGAACGCCGAGCGCTTCGCACGCAGCGACGAGCGCGCGTCCCAAGCGGCGGTTGTCGACCTGCGCCTCGTTGGCGACCAGCAACGCGCCCGCGCAGTCCTTCGCAAGCAGCGGCTCACGCGCGAGCGCACCGGCGCGATCGAGCAACATCACCGTGCCGCCATTCGCCTGAAATGTCGCGGCACTCGCGGCGAGCGCGGCGAAGTCGACGTCGTCGAGTGCGACGTGCAGCGTTCCGTCGCGGCGCAGGCGCGCGTCGACGCCGGTGCGCTCGCGCAGCTCGCCGACGAAGGCGGGATACAGCGCGAGCGAGTCGCGGCAGAGCGCGACGAGCTCTGCGTCGGGCGTCGCTTCCGAAAACGGTGCAAGCATCCCGGCGCCGGCCCATGACGCGGCGCGCGCCGGTTCGGCGCGATCGTACACCGTCACCGCGACACCGCGCTTGGCGAGCTCGTACGCGACCCCGCAGCCGATGAGTCCGGCGCCGACGACGATTACATCAGGCAGCGGACGACACCGCGTTCATCTTCGCTACATTCCCGTGTAGACCGGACCTTCACCACCCTGTGGCGGCACCCAGGTGATGATCTGGTAGGGGTCCATGATGTCGCATGTCTTGCAGTGCACGCAGTTCGAGAAGTTGATCTGCAGCTTCCCTTCCGCCGGCGCGTCGCCGCTCTTGGTGAACTGCGGCTCGTAGACTTTCGCGGGGCAGAAGTACTGACACGGGTTGCCGTACTCGACGGTGCAGCGGTCGGCGCAGATGTTCGTGTCGGAGACGTGCAAATGTGGGACCTGGTCCTCGTCGTGCATCGTGCCCGACTTGAAGACGTCGGTCAGCTTGTCGAAGGTCAGCTTGCCGTCCGGGACGACCCGCTTGGTCTTCTCTTTGGGCTCGATCGCGTCGAGCTTCTTCATCCGCTCGTGTCCGTAGTGACCGGTGAGCTTGTCGTGGATCCCGAACCCGCGCCCGCCGGTCAGCAGCCCGAGCTGTGCGTTGATCAAGCCGCCCCACAACCCGCTCGCGAAACCTTGATGGAAGTTGCGCGCGGCGTGCAGTTCGGTGAACGCCCACGAGTCGCGGAACAGCTGCTCGTACGAGGCGAGCTTCGCCGCGCTCGTGTCTTCGCTTTGCAGCGCGTTGAAGATCGCTTCGGCCGCCATCATCCCCGACTTCATCGCGAGGTGGATGCCCTTGAGACGCAGCCCGTTGAGGAAGCCGGCCGAATCGCCGACGATGCACAATCCGTCGGCGTAGAAGCGCGGCATCGCGTGCAAGCCGCCTTCGGGAATCGCCTTCGCGCCGTAGCGAATCATCTCGCCGCCCTCGAGCAACGGACGGATCGCCGGATGCAGCTTGTAGCGCTGGAAGTTGTCGTGCGGGTCGGTCGTCGGATCGGCGTAATCGAGGCCGGTGACCAGACCGATGTCGATGATGTCGTCGGACATCGCGTAGATCCAGCCGCCGCCGAAGGTATTCCAGGTCGGCGCGCCGAGCGTGTGGATGACGCTGCCCGGCGCAAGACGCCCAGGGACGCGCCACAGCTCTTTGATCCCGACTGCGTAGACTTGCGGGTCGCGATCGGCGTCGAGCTTCAGGCGCGCGACCGCGGTCTTGGTGAGCGTGCCGCGCGGGCCTTCGCCGAGCACGACGACCTTCGCCATGAGGTCGGGACCTGGTTCGTAGTTCGCCTTGTGCGAGCCGTCGTGCGCGACGCCTTTGTCGCCGATCCGCACGCCGACGACGCGTTCACCTTCCCAAAGCAGCTCCTGTCCCGGGAACGCGGGAAACACGTCGGCACCGGCCTCTTCCGCCTTCGTACCCAGCCACTTGGTGAGCGTCGACAGCGACGCGACGTACTTGCCGTGATTGTTGAGCACGGGCGGCGTGAACGGCGCGGCGATCTTCCCCGAGTTGGTGAGGAACCACATCGCGTCGCTGCTCACGGCGGCGTCGAGCCCCGCGGTGATGTCCTCGTCGGGGAACAGCTCGTGGAGCGACTTGGGGTCGACGACGGCGCCGGAGAATCCGTGGTTGCCGATCTCTCCGCCCTTCTCGATCACCATGACCGAGATCTCGGCGCCCGCCGCGGCGGCGAGCTGACGCAACCGGATCGCGCCGGCGAGCGACGCGGGGCCACCGCCGACGAACAGCACATCGACGTCGAGAGAATCGCGCTCTGCCATGACCGACGATCATTCGCGCAGTGTGCTGGTGCCTCCCGGAACCGGGGTGAGCGCGAGCGCCGTCGTCACCGCGACGCGGTGCGCGGCGATCCGCTCTTCCCACGACCGCGGGCGCGGCGACTCGAACGTGAGCGTCGCCGGCGTCCCGCGATACAGCAGCGCGGCCGCGCTCGGCAATCCCGGAAACGCGCGCAACTCCGCTTCGAAGTCGACGAGCACCGTGCCGCGCTCCAAGACGTACATCTCGCCGCTTGGCGCGCTCGGCGGCGCGCCAAGATCGTAATCGCCGGCGAGCTCTTGTACCGGCAGACCGGCGTCGTCGAGCGCGCGGACGATCGCCGTCGCGTAGTGCGAGGCAAACCCGGGGTGGAGCGGCTCGAACACGTAAGACCCGGTCGCCTCGAAATCTTCGTGCAGGTCGAGCGCCAGCACGAAGCGGCGATCGCGGTTCGCGGTGAGGACGGCGCGCGACTCGGGGGTCGTGCCGCCGCGTGAGAAGCCGCGATTGATGTCATCGCCCTCAGCGTTCTCGCGCGTCCCGCGCTCGTAGCCGCTGGGATTCAGGCACGGCCAGATCCGGTACGCGAAGCGTGGATCGAGCAGCCCGTCCTGCACGAGGCTCAGCAGCGCCCACGGCGCTGCCGGTTCGTCGCCGTGGACCCCGGCGATCACATGGACCGTCGGCGCCTGCGGCGGGCCCAGTTCCGCGACGAGCAGCGTTCGCGGGACCCCGAAACAAGCGATCTCCCTCACACGTACGCCCTTGGCACGAAGGGATCGCCAAGCGAGCGCAAGGTAACCGTAGGTCCGTTCAGCCGTCATCGGGAAGTCGCTTGCATGGTTCGGCGGTTGAGCGTCGGCGTGCTATGCGCCCTCGTCGTCTTCTCAGTAGTCGGGCCGCTTGGTCCCGCCAGCGCAGCGGGCGGCGACAAGCAGCTTTCTCGCGTGAAGGGGATCGTCGGCTACCAAGACGGCGTCAATTCGCCGTTCAAGCCGATCTTCGGGCGGCTCGACCTCGCCGACGACGCGTACGCCGTGACGCAGACGAACTCCCAGGCGACGCTGCGACTGCGCGACTCCTCGGAGATCGACCTGGGCGAGAAGACCGCCGTCCAAGTCGGCCAGTTCAACCCTGCCGAGACCGGCAAGATGAACGCGATCGTCGTCAACCACGGGGCGCTGCACTTCGTCATCCGCCACCCGCAGGGCGGCCAGTCGAACTACACGTTCACGACGCCGACGTCGCAGATCGCCGTGCGCGGCACCGAGGCGTTTCTGGTCGTCGGACCCAACGGGACGCAGCTTGCCTGCGTGTCGTGCGTTGCGGGCGACGTAAGCGTCACGACCGGAACGCAGACGGTCACGCTCGTCACCGGGCAGACTGTAACCGTCGTTGGAAACTCCGCCGCGAACGCGTCGGTCTCGGTCGCGAGCAACGCGCAAATCAACAACCCCGCGATGAACCAGTTCAACAACGGCTCGAACCCGCTGGGCAGCAGCAGTAGCGCGACGGGCGGGGCGAGCGGTGGAGCAAGCGGCGGCGCGGCCGGCGGCGGTGCGACCGGCGGGCTTGCCGATCCCACGGGCTCGCTCAGCGGCGTCAGCAGCGCTGGTGCCGGCGCGGCCGGTGGTGCGGCGGCCGGAAGCGTCGCTGGTGCGGTCGCCGGCGCGGCGGGAGCCGGTGCCGCAGTCGCGGCAGTCGCCAGCAACAAGGGCGGCGGCACGAGCTCGCCCACGCCTGCGCCGACCGACACACCGACCCCGACCCCGACCTCGACGCCGACCGTAACCCCCAGCCCCACATCGACGCCAAGTCCGTCGCCGGGCTACAGCGCGCTGAACGTGAGCCCGAGCTCGCTCGCGTTCACCTCACCGTCGACGCAGCAGGTCCGCGTCTCGCAGACAGGTCCGAGCGGCGCAGTGACTGCGACCGTTGCGTGTAACGGCGGAGCGAGCGTCTCGATCAGCCCGTCAGGCTTCCCGCTGCCGACGTCGCCGACCGCGGCGTTCAACGTCACCGCGTCGAGCGCGCCGACGAATCCGCTGCCGACCGGTCAGCATGCGTGCACGATCACCGTCACCGGCGGCGGCGGTGCCGTCGCAACGGTGAGCGTCGACATCAGCTTCACGACGATCGGGATCAAGGACCGCCGCCGCTAACTGGTAATCACGGACCTGGTGGATTACCGGTATCTGGGCCGCACCGCCCTCAAGATTTCACCCTTGTGCCTCGGCGCGATGATGTTCGGTGGGGCGACTGACGAGCCGACCTCGAAGCGCATCATCGATAAGGCGTTCGAGCAAGGCGTCAACTTCATCGACACGGCCGACGTCTACAACGCGGGGCGTTCGGAAGAGGTCGTGGGACGCGCGATCGCTGCACGCCGCGACAGCTGGGTCGTCGCCACCAAGTTCGGCAACCAGGCGGGACAGGGGCCGAACGAACAGGGCCAATCGCGCAAGTGGATCATGCAGTCGGTGGAAGCGAGTCTGAATCGGCTCGGGACCGACTATGTCGACATCCTGTACTTCCATCGCGCGTTCGTCGACGCACCGCTCGACGAAGGTGTGCGTGCCGTCGGCGATCTGATTCGCCAAGGCAAAGTCCGCTATTTCGGCATCTCCAACTTTCGTGGCTGGCGGATCGCGGAGGTTGCGCGTCTCACCGAACAGCTCGGGATCGACCCGCCCGCGGCGAGTCAGCCGCTCTACAATATCGTCGACCGTACGGCGGAGGTCGAGCAGTTGCCGGCAGCTGACAACTATGGTGTCGGGGTCGTCTCCTATAGTCCGCTTGCACGCGGCGTGCTTAGCGGCAAATATGCCGTCGATGCGCCGCCGGCCCCCGAAACGCGTGCCGGTCGTGGCGACAAACGCTTGCAGCAAACCGAATGGCGCCCGGAGTCGCTGAAGATCGCGCAACAGATCTCCGCGCACGCCGCCGAGCGCGGGACGACTCCCATTGCGTTTGCGCTGGCGTGGGTGCTCAAGAACCGGCTCGTGAGCGCGACCATCGCAGGTCCCCGCACCGAAGCGCAGTGGGACAGCTATCTCGAGGCCCTCGAGCTGGACCTCGGTGCGGCGGACGAAGAGCTCGTCGATAGTCTGGTGCCGCCAGGGCACGCCTCAACGCCGGGTTACACCGATCCCGCCTACCCGATCGAAGGGCGGAAAACCGCTTCCTAGCGCAGCGGCGTCCCCGAGATCGCGGCGTCGAGCAGCTCGATCGGATGCGCGGCGCGTAGCGTCGCGCCGCGTTCGCGCGCGATCGCCTGCATCTGCAGCGTGCAGCCCGGATTCGCACTTGCGACGAGATCCGGTGCGACGCGTTGCACGTTGTCGACTTTGCGCGAGCCGACCTCGTGCGCCGAATCGGGCTGGAAGAGGTTGTACGTCCCGGCGCTGCCGCAGCACTGATCGCCGTCGGGGATCTCGAGCAGCTCGAGCGCGGGGATCGAGCGCAGCAGCGTACGCGGCTGCTGCCGAACGCGCTGCGCGTGCGCGAGGTGACAGGCGTCGTGATAGGCGACGCGTAGCGGGATCGGACGGCGCGGCGCACGCGGCTCGAGCGTCGCGAGATACTCGTTGACGTCGCGCACTTTGGCGGCGAACGCTGCTGCGCGCTGCGCCCATGCGGGGTCGTTTTCGAGCAGCACGCCGTACTCTTTGAGCGACGAGCCGCAGCCGGCGGCGTTGACGAGGATCGCGTCGACCTGTTCGCGCTCGAACTCCGCGATGAGGGCGCGTGCAAACGTCTTGGCTTCGTCGAGGCGTCCGCTGTGCAGCGAGAGCGCGCCGCAGCAGCCTTGCCCTTGCGGGACGAGGACCTCGCAGCCCTCGGCGCTGAGGACGCGAATCGTCGCCGCGTTGACGCCGGGGAAGAACGTGCGCTGTACGCAGCCCGCGATCAGCGCGACGCGTGCGCGACGCTCACCGACCGCCGCGGTGCGTGCCGGGAGCGTTGCGAACGTGTCGGCAAGCGAGACCGGCGGCGCCATCGTCGCCAGTTGGCGCAGGCGCGGCGGGAGCAGCTTCCCGAGTGGTCCAGCGGCAAGACGCGTCAGGCCCAGCTTCGTCGCCAGCCACAACCCGGGGACAAGCGCGCGCAGACGCTGCGGATACGGAAAGAGCGCGAAGACGAACGAGCGGAACGCGCGATCGCTCGGTGTGCGCGCGGCCTGCTGTTCGACGCGGTCGCGCGTCGCCTCGATGAGGAGATCGTAGCGCACGCCGGACGGACACGCGGTCACGCAACCCATGCAACCCAGGCACGCATCGATGTGCTCGGTCACGAACCCGTCCAACGGGATCACGCCGTCGGCGACGCCTTTCATGAGATCGATGCGCCCGCGCGGCGAATCCATCTCCTCGCCCCACGACACGTACGTCGGGCACGCGGGAAGGCAGAAGCCACAGTGCACGCAGTCTGCGATCAAATCGCGATACGAGCGCTGGCGCGCCGACGGGTCGTGTGGATGCTGCTCAGTTACCGGAACCGTCACGAATCTCTCCCATGCTGGTGCTTACCGGGCGAACTAACCTTTAACACTAGTGTGCCTCTTGAACTCGCTTCGGGAAGTCGAAACCCGAAAACGAGAAGGACGGCCGATTGCTCGCGTCTCTACCCGCGATCAGCATAGGCCCGATCTGCTCGTAATATGAGCCGCTCGCATCGCGGTACGATGCGATGATTGCAGGAAACTGAACGAACCCGTCTCGCGTAACAAGCTCCTGGTTGTCGATGCGTATGGCCACGTCGGCCTCCTGCTGTTCCGCCAATGTACCGACTCGGATTTCACCAGCTCCTGTAACTCGCAGCTCTAGGTCCACCATAGGGCCGGGACCATAATTCTTCACCTTCCCGCGCAGCCACTCGCTTTGATTTACATCGCGCAGGTGGCTCACTGTACCGTTTAGGAAGGGCGACCTTGCCTCGTCACGGTTCTCTTGATTGACGTTGGGAATCTCGCGCTCAAGAACTACGAAGAGCTGGTCCCCAGCCCGCGGATTTACATGTGTTGCAACAATACGAAAGCCGTCGGAGGCGGAGTTATTCAGTGCACTAATGTCAGCGCTGGTATCGATCCGAAAATCCGGGCGCACAGGATTTTCGTTTGTGTTCAACTGCAACCGCTGAACTCTGTACTCGTAACCGGCTTTCAGCATTAGCACTCCTTTTGATACAATCGCGGCGATTAACGTGTGTAGCTCGCGAACGGCCTCTTTCGCTTCCAAGCGAATCCCGAGATCAGCGAGATGTGTCTCTAATGGGGCAATCCAAGAATCGGGCAGGACGAACGATGGCGGCCAGTCATGCGCCTTGCGCTCCTCAAAGATTGCCTCACACGCTTCTTGAAGCTTCGTGAAGTCGAGTTGCATTTGGCCGCGGCAAAAGAGCAAGTCCGCGATGTCGCGTGCCCTTTCCGGTTTGTTGCCATCGATCGGTGGCGCGCTCAGGGCGTGAAGTTTCTCACCGATTTGCCGTTCTATTGCCAAGACCTTAACTGGCGGCCCACTTTTTAAATTAAATCGAGCGAGGTCGATTCCCGGCACTTCGTCAGCAGCAACGTCGTAGTTTGCGGCAACGAGATCGACGTCGACTGTACCCCATGGGCGACCGTGATATGCCACGCGAATCTCTAAGCGCCACGTGCCGTTCTTCAGTTCTTTAGCAGATTTTCTCTCGAAGCTGAAGGCTTCATAGCCCGCCGCTAATACGTCATCAAATTTCGCGAGCAAATCTGGCCCATTGTGGACAAGTCCTATGTCGACGTCCTTGCTCGCTCGAGCTTTCAATCCAAAGCGCAGCTCGAGAGCCATGCCGCCCTTCAAGTAATAGAAAGGGATAACCGCGGACGCTTGAGCATTGTACAACGCGCCGTTCAATGCCGTGGTAGATATCGCGCGCCGAAGACGATCCTCTGCCGTTCCATCCGCCTGCGCCGCGTCTCGAACGGCTTGCGCGAGCTCCTTCGCAGCCAATCTGTCGTGCCGAACATCCTGTCGTTTCATGGCGACCGTCCGGCATTGATGAGGTCGGACTTCGTTATAAGGCCGCGCTGCAACGCTTGGTCAACCGCATCGTCAACGAGACCGCCAAGACCAGATGCGCGGCAGTCATTGATGGTTCTCATAACGGTTGTCAACGGCAAACCGTCGATATCTGTAATATCGCGTTCGTGGAGGTCTTGGTGGTGCAGCTTTAGGTACGCAGGGGGCGTGCGGCGTATGCGAGATGCGCGCGGCACAGTCACGTGTACCTTTGAAGGGTTGACGTCCGAGAGATCATAGAGCGCTAGCGCCGACTGGTGCGAGATCACACCCTTCGGCACGCCACGCTGAGCTGGCCACAGCGCCGCTTCCCAATATTGCGACCGCGCAGTTCGTGGCAAGGCCCTTACGCGGTAAATGCCGCGGCTGACGCGTTCTAAAGTCCCACGTCGTTCCAACATGACGAGGCTAGCAAGCGGAATACCGAGTTCTACGGCGTCCGACGTGGTGACGTAGCCGCCCTGGGCGGCAGCTACCTCGATTAGATCCCCCGCATATTTCGGTCCGGGCATGGCGATATTATATCATAGTGTTATATTATTACCAAGCAACTAAGCTCAAAACATCACACTATGATATGTTATTGCCTCTCAGAACCAGGCGTGATGCTCTTTCAGGGGGACGGACAAGTCTAGAGGCCTCCCACGAAGCGGCCCGGATTGCACAAGCCGCGCGGATCGAAGCGTTCCTTGAGCGCGCGCATCAACGCGA
>CAZABL010000045.1:19785-30296 GCA_964483365.1 uncultured bacterium | reverse complement strand
TCGCTTGCGTGTTCGGATCGCGCCCGCCCTTGGCCGTCCCGCCGGCCGAGTCGCCCTCGACCAGGAAGATCTCACAGTCCGCGGGGTTGTTGTTCTTGCAGTCGACGAGCTTACCGGGAAGACCGGAGCCTTCGAGGACGTTCTTGCGGCGGGTGAGATCGCGCGCTTTCTTCGCGGCCTCACGCGCACGCGCGGCCTGCATGCACTTGTCGACGATCGCACGCGCGAACTTCGGGTTCTCCTCGAGGAAGAAGTCCAACCGCTCGCTGACCAAGCCGTAGACGATCGGCCGAATCTTCGCGTTGCCGAGCTTGGTTTTGGTCTGCCCTTCGAACTGCGGCTCTTGGAGCTTCACCGAGACGATCGCGGTGAGCCCTTCCATGCAGTCGTCGGTCGAAAGGTTCCCGTCGGAATCCTTGAGCATCCCGCGCTTGCGCGCGTACTCGTTCACCTTGCCGGAGACCGCGGTGCGGAAGCCGGTGAGGTGCATCCCGCCCTCGATCGTGTTGATGTTGTTGGCGTACGAGTAGACGACTTCATTGTAGCCGTCGGTGTACTGGAATGCGCACTCGACGACGACGTCCTCACGCTCGCCGTTGGTCGAGATCACCGGCGTCAGCGACTCTTTGTTCTCGTTGAGCCACTCGACGAACGAGATGATCCCGCCCTCGTAGACGTACGTGCGCTCCTTGGGCGTCTCGGGCCGCTCGTCGCGCAGCGTGATCGACAAACTCCGGTTGAGGAACGCGAGCTCGCGCAGGCGGCTCTCGAGGATCTTCCACGAGAACTCGAGCGTCTCGAACACCTCGGTATCGGGTTTGAACCACTGGAAGGTGCCGCTGCCCTCGGCGCGCCCGAGCTTCTTGAGCTTCTGCGTGGTGTTGCCGCGCTCGAAGCGGATCTCGTACTGCCATCCGTCGCGCTTGACGCGCGTGATCATCCACTCCGAGAGCGCGTTGACGACCGAGATCCCGACGCCGTGCAGGCCGCCGGACACCTTGTAGCCGCCTTTTCCGAACTTGCCGCCGGCATGCAGGATCGTCATGACGACCTCGGCGGCCGGCATCTTCTCCTCGGCGTGCATGTCGATCGGGATCCCGCGTCCGTCGTCCTCAACCGAGCACGAACCGTCCTTGTAGAGAACGACCGTGATGTTCTTGGCGTAGCCCGCGAGCGCTTCGTCGACGGCGTTGTCGACGGCTTCGTAGACCAGCTGGTGAAGACCCCGCTCGGCAGTGTTGCCGATGTACATCCCGGGGCGCTTGCGAACCGCCTCGAGGCCTTTGAGAACCTCGATCTGTTCGCCCGTGTAATCCTGCATTCCGACCCTTGGTATTCGCCGTAAGGCGCCTTATTCGCTTTCGCTCTCGATCGTTCGCACGAAATCGAACAACTCTCCGAGCGCGTTTTTGCGCAGCGGCGAGTCCATCTCGAGGCGATTCGGATCGATCCGCGTCTCGAGCAGGACGAACGAGCTGGCCAGTTTGCGCAGCCGCGCACGGTCGAGCGGTTGTCGCAGCTTGTGAAGCTTGGAGGCCCGCCACAGTTCGTCCCACCAGGCGCGTAGCAAGCGCCTGCGGATCGCATCGTACGCTTCGGGGGTGAGCCCGTCGACGAGCGCGAGGACCTCTTCGGGCGTGAGCCACGGCGCCTCGAACAAGAGGCGCTCGCAGGCGAACCGCCGCCGCCGCTCTTCGTCGTCCCGGCACGGCCGGCACATCGCGCCGCCGTCGACCGGTGCGTCGCAGAGCGCGCAAAAGGTCCCACCAGCAGAACAGTGCGCGGCCCGGGATCGTTCCACCGTGCGGCGCAGGCGCGCCAGCGCGTCGTCGAGCGTCCTTGCGGGCGGCTCGGCGGTGACGCTGCCCTGCGCGCGCCGCGGACCGTCAGCGCCGCGCCCAGCGACGACCGAGCGGCGAATCTTCCCGACGCGAAAGCGCAGCCGCGTGAGCGCACGAGTTTCCGGCAGAGCGCGCAGGCCGCGTACGATCTCCGGCTCGAGGAAGGTAAGCTGGTGCGACCAGGCCGGCGAGGCGGTCAGGACAACGAGGACGTCACGCTCGATCGCAACCGGCTGCGCTGCGCGCGCGACGTCGGCGCCGACGAGCTCGACCCACGCGGCGCGGACCGCCACGAGCGGATCGCCGATCGGGCCGCCCTTGGGAGACCAGCCGTCGAGGACCGTGCCGAGCCTCAGCATGCGCTTACCGTCGCCGCGCGGATCGACCACGTCGCCGCGGCGCCGAGCTGGGGCGGCAACTCCGTCGCGCTCAGGAACGCCTGCTCGAAGCCCTCGAGCGCGGCCAAGAACCCCGCGGCGCGCTCGGCGTCGAGCTCGCTGAGGACATCGTCGAGCAGCAGAATCGGCGCATCGCCGGCGCGTGACCGCATGACGTCGTATTCGGCGACCTTGAGGGCGAGCACCGCCGTACGCTGCTGCCCTTGTGATCCGAACGCCGCCAGCGGCGCGCCGTCGATCGTCAGGCGCAGATCGTCGCGATGCGGCCCGACCAGCGTCACGCGCCGGCGCAGCTCCGCGTCGACGTTCGCCGCGAGCGCCTCCGCGACGTCGCCGTCGGGATTCGGGGCGTAGTTGATCGTGAGCCGTTCCGCCGTCCCACTCCAGCGCGCGTACATCGCTTGCGTCGCTGCCGACAGCTCGGCGACGAAGGCGCGACGCGCCTCGATGATCGCCGACGCCGGGCGCAGGAGCTCGTCGTTGTACGCGAGCAGCAGATCGCGATCCGGCGCAACGAGCCCGCGCAGCAACGCCGATTTCTGCTGCACGATCTTCTGGTAGAGCGCGAGCTCGCGATAGTACGTCGGCGAGAGCTGCGCGAGCGCACCGTTGAGAAACGCGCGCCGCAGCGACGGCCCGCCCGAGACCAGCTGCAAGTCGGCCGGAACGAACGTGACGACGCGTGTGCGTCCGAGAAAGCGCGCGAAGCCGACCGCCGCGTTGTTGACGGCAAAACTCTTGCGCGTCCCGGCCGGCGTGCGCATCACGCTGCAGCGCAGATGAATCGCGCCGGCCGCGACACGCGCATCGCCGGCGATATTCGCAACTTCTCCGCCGTTGCGAATAAGTTCGCTCTCACGGTGCGCGCGAAACGATTTGCCGGTTGCGAGCATCGCCAGCGCTTCGAGCAGATTCGATTTCCCTTGCGCGTTGGGGCCGACGAGAAGATTGAGCCCCGACTTCGGCTCGAAGTCGAGGCTCGCGTAGTTGCGAAACTCGGAGAGTCGGAGCCGCTCGACGAGCACTACTGGCGCAGCGGCATCAATACATAGAGCTGCTCGCCGTTGTCCGCGGTCTCGAACGGACGGATCGCGGCGGGCGAGAGCGGCCCGAGAAACTCGAGCACGGCTTGCGGTGAGTCGATGTGGTTGAGGATCTCGACGAGATAGCGCGCGTTGAACGCGATCGCGAGGTCGTCACCCGACTGCTCGACTTCGAGCTCTTCGTACGCGTTGCCGGTGACGTCCGACTTCGCGGTGATCATCAGCGTTTGGTTCGCGACCTCGAGCTTGACCATCGAAGCACGGTCGCCGGCGACGAGCTCGGCACGGCGCAGACCGCCGATCAACCCGCTCGTGTTGACGACAACACGACGATCGAACTTCGCCGGGATCACTTGCTGATAGTTCGGATACTGTCCGTCGACGAGCCGCACGACGATCGACGTCGTCCCGGCGCTGAACTGCAGTTGATTCGCTTGCGCGCCGAGCGCGGTGATCTCGACGACCTCCGCGGCGCCGAGATTGCGCGCCGCTTCGCTGAGCGCGCGCGACGGCACGATGTAGCGTGCGGTACCGTCGATCGGCCGTTCGAGCTGCGAGCTCCAGCGCGCGAGACGATACCCGTCGGTCGCGACCATCGTGATACGGTCGCCTTCGACTTCGAGCAGCGTGCCCATCAGCACGGCGCCACGCGCCTCTTCATTCGAGGCGGCGAAGATCGTGGCCGTGACGCCATCGCGAAAACGCTTGGCGTTGATTGCGAACGAGGCGCCTTTCTGGGCGGTCGGGAGCGGCGGGTACTCGTCGGCGGGGAGCGCGTGGAAGTCGTAGTTGGAACGCTCGGCCTTGACCGAGGCGCGCGTCGTCGAACCGGTCAGCTCCAGTAGCCCGGCCGGCAAGTTGCCGAGGTATCCGCTGAACAGACGGGCGGGGACGGTGACCGCGCCCGACTCGGCGATCTCGGCCGGGAAGGTCTGCTCGAGCGTGAGCTCGAGGTCCGTCGCGCGGACCCGGATCGTGCCGTCGTCGGCGGTGAGCAGGACGTTGGAGAGGATCGGCACGGTCGTGTGCGCGTTGACCACCTTGCTCGCCGCCCCGACGGCGGAGGCGATGTCTTTGGTACTACACGTGAACTTCACTGATCCACCGTCCCGACGGGCTTCCGCCGTTTGGTCTTTAGTAAAAGAAGAATCGACGTATCAGCAGTAAGGCGGTGAGCAACGGGGACAGCCGCCAAAACCCGCACCACGTCTGGGTTCGCGCCGCGTTGGGGCTGTGTACGAGACGCGCCGCGTCTCCACGCCGTCCCCTTCGAACGCGAGCATCCCGTTTTTCCACGGGTGGGGAGCGAACCTGTGGCGCCGCCGAGGATGGATAATGTGGGAACGGCAGGGATGCCTCTTCGCAGCGACGCGATCAGCGACGCGCCTCCGTCGCCATACGGACGGCCAGGCCGGCGAGCACTGTTCCCATGATCCAACGCTGGATCGTCACCCACGACGGCCGGCTGGCGAGAAACGCGGCGATCGATCCCGCCGAGACCGCGATGAGCACGCTGATCGTCACGCTGATCACGATCTGCTCCGAACCGAGCACCAACGACTGCGATAGCACACTTCCCGTGCGGGCATTCACGAATTGCGGGAGGAGTGACAAGCACAGCACCGCGGCCTTCAAAAGAAAGAGCCGGGGACGAGCCCGGCTCCGTAAAACGAAGGGTGATAACGGAATTCACTCGCTTTGGATCTGCCCGATCAGCGAGCGGATCTTGTTGCGGAATGCTTCGTCGGCGTCCATCATGTCGGCGATCTTGTCGCGCGCGTACATTGCCGTCGTGTGATCTTTCTTCCCGAACTCACGCGCGATCTGCGGGAGCGAAGCGCCGGTGAGCTGCCACGCGATATACATCGCGATCTGACGCGGCAGCGTGACGCGCTGGTCGCGGCGCTGCGCTTCCATCTCCTTGATCGAAATCCCGTAATGCTTGGCGACGCGCTCTTTGATGAGCGGGATCGTCACGCGGTGCATCGGCGCCTGCGCGACCGCGTTCTTGAGGACCTCGGCGGCGAGCTCGACCGTGATCTGCGATTTCGTCAGCGAGGCGAACGCGACGACGCGAATCAGCGAACCTTCGAGCTCACGGATGTTCGACGGGATCACCTTCGCGATGAAGGCCAGGACTTCGTCGGGGACCGGGACCTTCTCGGTCTCGGCCTTCTTGCGCAAGATCGCTTCGCGCGTCTCGAAGTCCGGGGGTTGGATATCGGTCAGCAAACCCCATTCGAAACGCGAACGGAGGCGCGACTCGAGCGTTTGGATCTCCTTGGGCGGGCGATCGCTCGAGATGACGAGCTGTTTTTGCGCCTCGTGCAAGGAGTTGAACGTGTGGAAGAACTCCTCTTGGGTCTGCTCTTTGCCCTCGAGGAATTGAATGTCGTCGATCAAGAGCACGTCGACGTGTCGGTACCGATTGCGGAACTCGACCGTCTGGTTGTTTTTGATCGCGATGATGAACTCGTTCGTGAACTTCTCGGACGAGACGTAGACAATGTTCGCATTCGGATTGCGTGCAAGCACGCGGTGTCCGATCGCGTTCATCAGGTGCGTCTTGCCCAGACCGACGCCGCCGTACAGAAACAGCGGATTGTAGGCCATCGCCGGCGCCTCGGCAACCGCTTGCGCGGCCGCGTGGGCGAACCGGTTGCTATTTCCGATGACGAAATCGTCGAAGGTGTAGCGCGGATTGAGATTGCCGACGCGCAACTCTTCAGTCTGGGCCGGCTTGGCGGTCGCCGGGACGGCGGTCGCCGGGGTTTGGGTCCCCGAACCGGGGTCGACGACGACGCGCAGCCCGATCTCGGCGCCGAGCAGATCCTGAAGGACGGCGGTGATGTCGCCCTTCAGGCGATTCTCGACCCAGTCACGAGCAAATGTCGTTTGGACCGCCAGCACGATCTCCGAGGGCGTGAGGTCGACCAGACGCATGGGCTTGAGCCACATCTCGAAGACCGGTTTGTTGTAGCGCGGCTCGAGTCGTTCGAGCGCTGCGGTCCAGAGATCTTGAGGGGCCGCCGTGCTGGTGTGCATCCATATACCTGCCGCATAGTCCGAGCCGACTGGTCAGAGAACCGTCGGCGGGAGAATGAGCAGGGGGCATTGGCCCGGCGGGGAGGCTTTCCTGTGGGGTTTTCCCCCGGACTTGTCCACTTATCCACAGTCTGGGGCCCCGCGTCATGGCGAGGCTCGTCCGACGTATCCACCACCTTTGCACACCGGGAGCGCGAACCGAAAATGCGTGCGCGGCACGGGTTTTTGACGACTCCTCTCGGCCGTTCATCCACAGGTCTCTCCACAGCTGTGGACAAGTCAGGAACGTTTCGCAAAACGGTCCGTTTCCTTGACGCGGGTCCCAGCCGGCCCGTATACTTGGCTGTCGCACCCCCTTTAGGAGAACTCCCCCGTGAAGCGGACCTATCAGCCGCATAATCGCCGCCGTAAGCGCGTGCACGGCTTCCTCGCCCGTATGCAGACGAAGAACGGTCGTCGCGTCCTCGCGGCGCGCCGCAAGAAAGGCCGTCACCGCCTCTCCGTCTGACGTTGCGGGCGTACGACTCCCTGCGGCGGCGCGCGGACTTCACCCGCACGACGCGGCGCGGGAGGCGTTACGCGGGGACCTACCTGACGTGTTTCATCGCCGACGGCCGCTCCTCGGGAGCGGACGGCGGACGGACCCGGGTAGGGATCCAAGTCGCGGGGACGGTCGGCGGCGCGGTCGTTCGTAACCGGCTCCGACGCCGCCTCAAGGCGATCCTCGACGGTTTCCCGCTGGCCGAGCCGCCGTATCGGGACATCGTCTTCATTGCCCGTCCCGGCGCCGGTGAGCTCTCGTTCGAGGGACTCGTCGATGAGGTCCGCCGGGTCTACCGGACCAACTGATGCTTCGCTCGCTCACCCTTGGCGCGCTCCGCGCCTACAAGCGTCTGATCTCGCCGGTTTTGCCGCCTGCTTGTCGGTTTGCCCCGACGTGCTCGGAGTACGCGACCGAGGCAATCGAGAAACACGGTCTCTTGCGCGGCGGTACGTTAGCTGCGCGCCGGCTGCTCCGATGCGGCCCCTGGCACCCGGGCGGCTACGACCCGGTACCTCCTCGAAAGGCCCACTGACGCGTGCTCGTCGCGAACATCTTCTCCGTCTGGTTCGATCCCCTCGTCAACGCGCTCGGCGCCGTTCTGACGGCGATCCATACGGTGATCCCGTCCTATGGATGGTCGCTCATCATCCTCGCGCTGGTCGTGCGGCTCGCGCTGTGGCCGCTGACTGCGATGCAGTTCCGCTCGATGGCGGAGATGCAGAAGGTCGCGCCGCTCATCAAGCAGCTGCAGGCCAAGTACAAGGGCGACCCGCAGCGGCTCCAGCAAGAGCAGATGGCGCTCTACAAGGAGCACAACGTCAACCCGCTGGCGGGCTGCGTGCCGATGCTCATCCAGTTCCCGATCCTCATCGGGCTGTACTGGGCAATCCAAGGCCGCATCGAGACGTTCGTCAACGAGCACTGGCTGTGGATCGGCTCGGCGCTCTCGCACAAATATCCGCAAATGCTCGCGACGAGCCTCGCCGTTCCCGACGTCGTGCTGCTCGTGCTGTACGTCGTCTCGATGTACTTCACCGTGCGCTTCGGCTCGCCGCCGTCGCAAGATCCGCAGCAGGCGCAGACCCAGAAGATCATGGCCTTCATCTCGCCGGCGATGATCGCGTACTTCGGTTTCCGCTATCGCTGGGCGTCGGCGCTGTACATCTACTGGCTTGCGACAAACGTCTTCACCGTCGCGCAGCAGCTCTATCTGTTCCGCCGTTACGGGATCGGACACAACGCTGCGCCGGCCGAGGCGGCGTCGAACGGCGTCAAGAATGTGACCCCGCCGGACGCACAGTCGCGTAAGGCGCTCAAGAACGCGGACGGCGATGCAAAGCAAGCGACCGGAAGCGGAAAGAGTGCAAATCGCGCCAAAAAGCGCGCGAACCGCTAACCGATGACGATGATGGTGATGGAATAGATGGACGACAACGGACGCCGGCGCGCGCACGGCCAACGGCGCCGCGGCGGGCGTAGTCTCGAGAAGCGGCCGGCGGCCGCCGCCGCTGGTGGTGGCGGCGGCGGTGAACGCCGGCGCGGACCCTCGCGTCCGCGGCCCGTCGCCGACGTCGCACCGTCGGTCGAGCCGGAAGCGGCGCAACCGGCCCGCGCGCTGCTCGAAGAGATCCTCACCAAGATGGGGCTCGACGACGTCGAGATCGTCTACATCGCGCGCAGCGAGGGCGAGTACTTTGAGGTACGTGGGCCCCGTCTGGCGAGCCTGATCGGGCGCGAAGGCAAGACCCTCGAAGCGCTCAACCTCGTCTTCAACAACATCATCAACGCGGGGAACCGCAGCAACCGCAAGTACTACACGATCGACGCCGAGGGCTATCGTGCGCGCCGCGCCGAGCAGCTCAAGACGCTCGCACTCGCGACGCTCGAGCGCGTCGTGCGTGAAGGTCGCGCGATCAAGCTCGACCCAATGCTGCCGTCGGAACGCAAGATCGTCCACCTCGCGCTGGCCGACTCGCCGTTCGTGCGCACCGAGTCCGAGGGCGTCGAGCCCGAACGCCGGCTCGTCGTGTTTCCCAAGGAAGAGGCCTCTTAACGGAGACGATCGCCGCGATCGCGACGCCCCCCGGGCGCGGAGCGATTGCGATCGTCCGTTGCAGCGGGCCGCAGGCGCGCGCGATCGTCGCGCGCGTCTTTCGTAGCCGCGAGCCGTTGCGTGACCGCGTTGCGACGTTCGGCGAGGTCCTCGACGTCGAGGGCGCGGTGGTTGACCGCGGGCTTGCGATCGCGATGGACGCGCCGCGCAGCGTGACCGGCGAGGACGTCGTCGAGCTGCACGTGCACGGCAGCCCCGTCGTCGCGCGCGAGACGTTGCGCGCGCTGTTGCAGGCGGGCGCCCGTGCTGCGGGTCCGGGCGAGTTCACGCGCCGTGCGTTCCTCAACGGCAAGCTCGACTTGAGTGCCGCGGAAGCGGTCGCCGACGTCATCGAGGCGGAGACGAGCGCCGCGGCACGTGCTGCGCAAGCGAATCTCGCGGGAGCGCTGCGTGCCGCAATCGACGATGCGCGCGCCGGACTCGCGACGCTGCTCGAAGAGCTTGCCGGCGCGATCGACTATCCCGATGAGGTCCCCGAGCCTCCGCGCGACGAGCTGGCGCGACGGCTCGTCGTAATCGATGACGCGCTCGTCGCGCTGGTGCGTGATTGGGAGCGCGGGCGGATCGTGCGCGAGGGGCTCGCGCTTGCGATCGTCGGTCCACCGAACGCCGGCAAATCGTCGTTGCTCAACGCGTTGGTCGGCGAGGATCGCGCGATCGTCGCGCCGATCCCCGGCACGACGCGCGATGTGATCGAAGAGCGCTTCGTCGTCGACGGCGTCGCGGTGCGCGTCCTCGACACCGCGGGCTTGCGTGCGAGCGCCGATCCGATCGAGACGATCGGGATCGAACGCGCGCGCAAAGCGCTCAGCGGCGCCGCCGTCGCTCTCGTCGTCGTCGACGGCTCGCGTCCGCTCGATGACGACGCCCGCGCCGTGTTGCGCGAGACACGTACGCGACCGCGCGTCGTGCTGTTCAACAAGCGCGATCTGGGAGCCGTGGGGTTCGAGACGCGCGAGGACGGCGAGCGGGACGCCCTCGCCGGCAGCGTCTACGACGAGACGACGCTCGACGCGGTCCGCGCGGCGATCGCCGCCGTCGGATGGGACGGCGAGCATATCGATCTCGCGCGCCCGCATCTCGCCTCGGCCCGTCACGCCGATGCCGTCGCCCGAGCGCGCGAAGGGCTCGCCCACGCACGTGCAACGCTCTCGGCCGGCGAACCCATCGACCTCGTCGCACCCGACCTGCTCGCCGCCGTCGCCGCTCTCGGCGAAATCACCGGCGCCGCCGCAACCGAAGCGATCCTCGACGGCATCTTCGCCCGCTTCTGCATCGGCAAGTAGCTCCGCTCGTCCCATCACCCCCCGTCACCCCAGTCACCCTGAGCTCGTCGCAGGGCGCGGCGCGTCATGCTGAGCTTGTCGAAGCACGCCGTCCGAGCTCGTCGAGGACGTCGTGCCACGCGCGCTTCGACGGGCTCAGCGGGGACGCGCCCTTCGACAAGCTCAGGGTGACGGGGAGTGACGCTAGGATGTGAGAGCAACGGTCGGGGCGCGTGGGGAGTCGTAGGGGTGTAGCCTCTGC
>CAZABL010000045.1:13427-19685 GCA_964483365.1 uncultured bacterium | reverse complement strand
GGATGTGAGAGCAACGGTCGGGGCGCGTGGGGAGTCGTAGGGGTGTAGCCTCTGCGTGTGATGATGTCCCTCGATGAGCGCCGCTGGCAGGCGGTGCGCGAACGGCTCCCCGACCCCAGCTTCGTTTTCGCGGTGCGGACCACGCACGTCGCGTGCCGATCCGGCTGCCCGTCGCGCACCCCCGCGCGGCACAACGTCCTGTTCTTCGAAGATTTCCGCGCCGCGGTGCAGGCCGGGTACCGTGCGTGCAAGCGCTGCGCACCCGACGACGTGGCACCCGATGCGGAACGTCAGCGTCTCGTTGCACGTGCGTGCGCGCTGCTCGACGCCGACGAGACGCCGGGCCTCGCCGACGTCGCGAACGCGGTCGGCCTGAGCCGGTTCCATTTCCAGCGCGTGTTTCGCAGCGTCACCGGTGTCACACCAGGCGAATACCTGCGCGCACGTCGCGACGAACGTTTTCGCGCGCGACTCGCCGGCGGCGAAGCGGTGACGCAGGCGATCCACGGCGCGGGTTACGGCTCGGTGAGCCGCGCGTATGAAGCAGAGCCGCTGGGAATGACGCCGTCCTCCTTCCGCAGCGGCGCACGCGGCGAGCAGATCTCCTATGCGATCGCGGATTGCTCGCTGGGCCGGGTGCTCGTCGGCACGACGGAACGCGGCGTCTGCGCGATCGAGCTCGGCGACGACGACGAGGCGGTCCTCGACGCGCTGCGCGCACACTTCGCCCACGCCGGAATCTGTCGGGACGACGACGCGCTGCACGACGTGCTCACGCAGGTCGTTGCGCTCGTCGACGATCCGTCGGCGCAGGTTGCGCTCGATCTCGATGTGCGCGGCACCGCATTTCAGCGTCGCGTGTGGAACGCGCTGCGCAGCGTGCGGGCCGGTGAGCCGGTGACGTATGCGTCGCTGGCGCGCGCGGTTGGGAGTCCCGGCGCGGCGCAGGCCGTCGGCGCTGCGTGTGCAGCAAACCGGCTTGCGGTTGCGATCCCCTGTCATCGCGTCGTGCGCGAGGATGGGTCGCTGGCCGGTTACCGGTGGGGCGTCGAGCGCAAACGTGCCCTGTTGGAGCGCGAACGTGCCGCGCGGTAAGAACGTCGCGCGCGAATGGGCGCTCTTGCTGCTGCTCGCGCTCGTGTGGGGAAGCGCGTTCGTCTTCTACAAGCTGCTCGACAACGCGGGAGTCCCGCCGATCACGATCGTCGCCGGACGCGTCGGGATCGCCGCACTTGCGATGCTCGCGTTTCTCGCGACGACGCGCCGTGCGCTGCCGCGTTCGCCGGAGCTCTGGCGGGCGTTCATCGTGATGGGTTTGTTCAACAACCTCATCCCGTTCGCGCTGATCGCGTACGGCGAGACGCGTATCGCCAGCGCACTTGCCGCGATTCTCAACGCGACGACGCCGATTTTCACACTCCTCGTCGCGCGCGTCGCGGCGCACGAACGGTTGACGGCGAACAAACTGGTCGGGATCGCGCTCGGCTTCGTCGGGGTTGCGATCGTCGTCGGACCCGATGCGCTCGCCGGACTCGACCTGCGCAGCAGCGGCCAGGTCGCGTGTCTGGCCGCAGCGGTCTCGTACGGCTGTGCTGCCGTCTACGGACGGCGCTTCGCGAAGATGGGACTCGATCCCACGGTCGCGGCGACCGGACAGCTCTGCGGATCGTCGCTCCTCGCGTTCCCGCTCGCGCTTGCCGTGGAACAGCCGTGGACGCACCTCGCGCAACCCGCGGGGATTTGGGGCGCTTGGATCGCGCTCGCGCTGCTGTGCACGTCGTTCGCATTCGCGATCTACTTCCGGTTGATCGAGACGCTCGGTGCGGTGAACGCGACCTTGGTGACGATGCTCGTCCCCGTGAGCGCGCTCGCGCTCGGCATCGTGACGCTTGGGGAGCGGCCGCATCCCGCGAGCATCGCCGGCATGGTCGTTATCGCACTCGCGCTCGTCGTCATCGACGGACGGCTGCTGGCATACGTGCGCAATCGGCGGAGCGCGAGCACGGTGCCGTGCCCTTTACGCTCGCGGCATGACGTTTCGTTATCTTCCCATCGATGATGCCGTCGTCCGCAGCGTTCGAACGACGTGGCGCGACGCGCACGGCAACGCGCTCGAGGTGTGGACCTCTGAGGACGACGGTAACCCGTGCCGGTCATGCCTTCGCGTCACGCCGGCGGGAACACGGCTGATCCTCTTCGCGCATCGGCCGTTCCCGACGGACGGACCATACGCCGAGATCGGCCCCGTGTTCATCCACGCCGACGCCTGCGAGGCGTATACCGCGTCGAGCACGTTCCCCGAGGACTTCCGCGCGCGCACGTTGACCTTTCGCGCCTACGACACGCGAGGCAGAATCCACGACGCGACGGTCGCGGCGGGTACGACAGCCCAGGAGACCCTCGAGCGGCTGTTTGCGAGCGAAGACGTCGCGTTCGTGCACGTGCGCAACCCCGCGTGGGGATGCTACGACTTCGCCGTCGAGCGTGCGACGCCGTGACGTTCGAGTAGCCGCAGAATCTCGCCGTGCATCGCGGTGGGATCGAGATGGACGCGTTCGCCGTGGCCGGGCAACAGCCAGGCGATCTCGTACGCGAGCAGACGCTCGACGCTGCGTAGCTGCGTCGGCCAATCGTACCAGCAGACACTGCGGTTCGCGCTGAGCCGCTCGCGCTCGCGATCCCATGAGAGATGATCGCCGCTGAAGAGAAAGCCGTCGTGGTGCAGCACGCAGTGGCCGCGCGTATGCCCCGGCGTCGGGACCACGGTGAGGTCGCCGAACGCGACCGGATCGTCGCCGTCGACGATGATCTCGGCCTCCGGCATCGCACTGCGATCGCGCGCGTGGATGATCCGCTGCGCGCCGAAGTGCGCCGCGTAGCGAGCCGCGTCGGCGACGTCGTCGCGGTGCGTGAAGAAGACATACCGCAGGCCGCCGCGGCGTTCGAGCGCGGCGACGAGTGACGGCGTCCAGCGGGGACTGTCGATCATCCAGTTCCCGTCGGGATGCTCGAGCAGATAGCTGTTCGCGCCGTAGGAGTCGCGCGCGTTGAAGCCCAGATACGAGACCGGCCCCGCGATCTGCAGCGGAAACGCCCCGATCGCTTCACGCAACGGACGATGCGCCGCGTCGCCGATCGCGCCGACCGGACACGCGACGAGCGCCCGCAGCGCAGCGGCGAGCTCGGCGTCGTCGCGGGGCTGGGCGACGACTGCGGACGTCTCACCGCGCTCGGCGAAGGTCGCCGGCGCGAGCTGGCGGCACGCGTCGCAATCGATGCAGGTGGTGTCGACGAAGAGCGGACCGGGGACGCCGGTGCGCACGCGCCGGGCAGAATCGGCCATGGTGTGCTCAGTTGAGAACACGTGATACGATGGGCGGCGTTCCAATGAGCACTCCCCTGCGCGGCGACGACGCCGCGGTGATCGTCGTCGGCGGCGGCCATGCCGGCCTAGAAGCCGCCCTGGCGGCCGCGCGCTTGGGCGCACCGACCCTGCTGGTGACGGGCGACCCGAACCGCATCTGCACCTTGCCGTGCAACCCCTCGATCGGCGGGAGTGCGAAGGGGCAGCTCGTGCGCGAGGTCGACGCGCTCGGCGGGGCGATGGGCCGGATCGCGGACCGGGTCTCGCTCCACGCACGCGTCCTCAATGAGTCCAAGGGGCCGTCCGTCCGAGCCTTGCGTGTCTTGGCGGACAAGCCGGCCTATGCCCGGGTCGCACGCGCGCTGGTTGCGTCGCAGCCGGGACTGACGATCGTTGCGGCGATGGCCGAGGATCTCGTCGTCGAGGGCGGCGCGGTAGCCGGGATTGTGCTCAACGACGGACGCACGTTACGCGCCCCCAACGTCGTGCTGGCGACGGGGACGTTCCTCGGCGGTAAGACGTTCCGCGGCGATGAGATCCGCCCCGAGGGTCGATTCGGCGAGGCGCCGTCGCTCGGGCTCTCGGGTGCGTTGGCGCGCCTCGGGTTCCCGCTTGCGCGGCTGAAGACCGGGACGCCGCCGCGCGTCGATCGCACCTCGCTCGACTTGACGCAGATGACGGTGCAGTCGCCAAGCGCGACGCCGCTCGTGTTTTCGTACACGAGTCCGCGCACGTTCGCCGGTCCGCAGCTCCCGTGTTGGATCGTCGACACGAACGAACGCACGCACGCGCTCGTGCGTGACAACTTGCATCGTTCCCCGCTCTACGGTCTCGATCTGATTCGTGGAATCGGACCGCGCTACTGTCCGTCGATCGAAGACAAGGTCGTCAAGTTCGCGCACAATCCGACGCATCAAGTCTTCGTCGAACCCGAAGGCTGGGACGAACCGACGTTCTACGTCGGCGGCTTCTCGACGTCGTTGCCGGCGGACGTGCAAGTGCAGATGTTGCAGACGCTGCCTGGATTTTCTAACGTCGTCATGCTGCGCGCCGGCTATGCGGTCGAGTACGACTTCGTGCAGCCGACGGAGCTCGATCCGTCGCTCGAGACGCGTCGCGTCGCCGGATTGTTTCACTGTGGTCAGCTCAACGGGACGAGCGGATACGAAGAAGCGGCCGCGCAGGGACTGATCGCCGGTATCAACGCTGCGCGTCGCGCGCAGGGCCGCGAGCCGCTGCGCTTGGGACGTGAGACGTCCTACATCGGCGTGCTGATCGACGATCTCGTGACGCGCGGTGTCGACGAACCGTATCGCATGCTCACGTCGCGCGCGGAACACCGCGTGGTGCTGCGCAGTGACAACGCGGATCTGCGACTCACCCCGGTCGGCCGCGAGATTGGCCTCGTCGATGATGCGGATTGGGAGGCGTTCTGCGAGCGCCGCGACGCAATTGCAGCGCTCCGACGTACGGCAGGCGGCATCCGAGCAGCAGGCTCTCTTGGGAGGAGGGACCTCCCGGCTGGCTCGACGCTCGCCGATGCGCTTCGCCGCCCGGATGTTGCGACCGAGGACGTGTTCCCGGCCCTGCCGAGCGGGACCGATGCGGAGATTGCGTGGCGCCTCGAGATCGAGATCAAAATGGACGGCTACGTCCGCCGCCAGCAGGCGGCGATCGACCGGGCAGCACGTGAGGAGGCCGTCCACTTGCCGGGCGACCTTGACTATGCCGCGATTCGGGCGCTCTCGCGAGAAGCGCGGGAGAAGCTCGACCGCGCACGACCGCGTACGCTCGGTGCCGCGGCGCGAATTCCGGGGATCACGCCGTCCGACCTCGCGCTGCTGAGCGTCCACGTTCATCGCCACGCCGCGACGGCGTGACCCCGCTTCCCAATCCCGCCGCGCTCGACGCGCTGATCGCTGCAGGAGTTGAGCCGCCACTCGCCGAGCAGCTTGCGGTGTATAGCGCGTTGGTTCTGGATGCGAACCGGCGGCTGAACCTCACGGGGGCCAAGGACGGCGCGGCGTTCGCCGAGCACGTCCTCGACGCGCTCACCCTACGCGCCGATGTCGTCTCCCCGCTCATCGACGTCGGAAGCGGGAACGGGCTCCCCGGAATCCCGCTCGCGCTCGCGACCGGAGCCCGCGTGGTGCTCCTGGAGCCGATCAAGAAGCGCGCCGCCTTCCTCCGAAAAGCGCTTGGGGTGCTCTCGCTTAGCGGCGAGGTCGTCGACGCTCGGGCCGAGGACGCCGCGCGGGACCCGGCTTATCGCGAGGCGTTTCGGAGCGCGACCGCACGCGCGGTCTCCAGTGGTCCCACCGTTGCGGAGCTGACAGTCCCGTTTTTGGCGCCCGGCGGTCGAGCGCTGTTGCAGCGCGGCGCCCTCGAGCAACGGGAACGGAACGCAGTGGCCGATGCGGCACTCGTGCTCGGCGCAGAGCTGGCTGAAGAGCGTCCGTTGGGCGGCGAGCGCCGCCTGCTGATTCTCGAGAAGAAGCACCCGACGAGTCCCCGTTTCCCGCGTCGGAACGGGATCCCGGCGAAGCGTCCCCTTTGCCTCGCGTAACAACGCCGATGTTTCACGTTTGACGAAGCTTTGCAATAGAAAGTGATGTCAAACGTGAAACACCTCCCGTCCCCCCTGAGCCTGTCGAAGGGCGCTCCCCCGCTGAGCCCTTCGAAGCGTCGTGCCCCCGGTGGCTTCGACAAGCTCAGCCGGCGGCGTGCCGCCGCGACGCCCTTCGACGAGCTCAGGGTGACACGAGGGGGGCGCTGAGTGCTGCCTTCCGTCCCCCTGAGCCTGTCGAAGGGCGCTCCCCCGCTGAGCCCGTCGAAGCGTCGTGCCCCGGTGGCTTCGACAAGCTCAGCCGGCGGCGTGCCGCCGCGACGCCCTT
>CAZABL010000045.1:0-13327 GCA_964483365.1 uncultured bacterium | reverse complement strand
CCTGAGCCTGTCGAAGGGCGCTCCCCCGCTGAGCCCGTCGAAGCGTCGTGCCCCGATGGCTTCGACAAGCTCAGCCGGCGGCGTGCCGCCGCGACGCCCTTCGAGCCCGTCGAAGCGTCGTGTCCCGGTGGCTTCGACAAGCTCAGCCGGCGGCGTGCCGCCGCGACGCCCTTCGACGAGCTCAGGGTGACGCGAGGCGCGCGCTGAGTGCTGAGGCCGCTAGAACGACAGTGCCACCACGGTGGATACGCGGCGGATACAATAGCGGAAGTGCGCCACCCGCTCGACGACGTCCTGATCCAAGCGCTCCCTCCGGGGAGCGTCTATGCTGTCGGCGGACGGGTCCGCGATGAGTTCCGCGCGCGGCTCGACGGCGAGGAGCGGCCGCCGAAGGACCTCGACTACGTCGTCGTCGGGGTTGACCTCGACGAACTCAAGCAGCGGCTGGCCCGGATCGGGCGGGTCGACGTGGTCGGCGTCTCGTTCTCCGTCCTCAAGTTCCGCCACCCCGCAGGGGAGGCGGACATCGCGCTCCCCCGGCGCGAGCGGTCGACGGGGGTCGGTCACAAGGAGTTCGCGGTCGAGAGCGGTCCCGATATCCCGCTCGAGGACGACCTCGGCCGGCGCGACTTCCGGATGAATATGATCGCCCGACGGCTGGGGGACGACCAGATTGTCGATCCGTACGGTGGGATCGAAGACATCCGGTACGCGCGGATCGACATCGTCGCTGAGGCGGCGTTCACGGACGACCCCCTGCGGATGCTGCGTGCCGCGCAGTTCGCCGCGCGCTTCAGCTACGCGTTGACGGACCGCGCAGCGGCCGCGATGCGGGAGGCGGCCCACCTCGTGACGACCGTCTCCGGGGAGCGGATCGGCGAGGAGGTCGGTAAGCTGATGCTTGCAGCGGAGCCATCGATCGGCTTGGAGATCCTGCGCACGACGGGTGTGCTCGGGCACTTCTGGCCCGAGCTGCTCGAAGGGCTCGACGTCGACCAGAACGACTGGCACGCCTACGACGTCTACCGCCATAACCTCGAGACCCTCGACGCGGCGCCGCCTGGGGACATCACCCTGCGTCTTGCGGCGTTGCTGCACGACGTCGGAAAACCGCGCACGGCGGCCCCTCGGCCGGACGGGCGCGGGAACACGTTCTATCAGCACGAGCACGTCGGCGCCGACATGGTCCCGGCGATGCTCGAGCGCCTGCGCCTCTCGAACGAGACGATCGAGACGGTCTCGCATCTGGTTCGCCAGCACATGTACGCGGCCGATCCCGAAGCCCAGGACCGCACGCTGCGCCGGTTCATCCGCCGGATCGGCGTTGCGCATCTGGCGCGGCTCTTTGCGCTGCGTTGGGCCGACATCGCCGGTTCGGGACTCCCCAAGCGTGACGATTCCAACGAGCGCTTCGAGCAGCGCATCGCTGCGATCATCGCCGAGCACCCGGCGTTCAGCGTACGCGATCTTGCGATCGACGGTGACGCGCTGATCGCGCTTTTCGTGCGCAAAGGCCTTGCCGCGTCAGGCTTTCGTGGTGATCAGCGTGTCGGGGAGGTGCTCCAGGCGCTCTTCGAGGAGGTCACTGACGACCCGTCTCGGAACGAGGCGGGCCTGCTCGTCGAGCGTGCGGAACGCTACATCGACGAGCATTTCTCTGCTCATCGCTAGGTCCGGTGGTGTCCGCGGTTCCTTCCATGCACACGACGGCGCGCGTCATTGCGATCGTCAATCAAAAAGGCGGCGTCGGCAAGTCCACGACCGCGGTCAATCTCGGCGCGTCGCTGGCGCTGCTCGGGCGTCGTATCCTCATCATCGACATCGACCCTCAGGGAAATACCACGACGGGCGTCGGGATCGACAAGCGCGGCGTCGAGCATGACGTCTACCACCTGTTGCTCCACGACGCCGCGATCGCCGACGTCACGCTGCCGACCGACGTCGAGAACCTGCGTATCGTCCCGGCGACGCTCAACTTGGCCGGCGCCGAGGTCGAGCTCGTCTCGGCCCCGCAGCGGGAAAGCCGGTTGAAGGCTGCGGTCGCGGCGGTCCTCGATCAATACGACGAGATCCTGATCGACTGCCCGCCGTCGCTGGGTTTGCTCACGGTCAACGCCCTGACCGCTGCGAACGAAGTGATCATCCCGGTGCAGGCCGAGTATTACGCGCTCGAAGGGCTCAGTCAGCTGATCGCCATCGTCCGCCGTATTAAGGAAGGCCTTAACCCGGAGTTGCTGATCCGCGGCGTCCTCATCACGATGTTCGACGGGCGCACGAAGCTCGCCGGCGAGGTGCTCGAAGAAGTGAACCGCCATTTCCCCGAGCGCGTGTTCCGCACGCAGATCCCGCGCAACATCCGTCTCTCCGAAGCGCCGTCCTACGGCAAACCGGCGATCCTCTTCGACGTGAAGAGCCGCGGTGCGCAGGCATATCTTTCGCTCGCGCGCGAGCTGCAAGGGTTGGCGGTGTGAGCGCGGCTCCCAAACGCGGTCTCGGACGCGGCCTTGGCGCGCTGCTCGGCGACACGGGCACCAGCGACGTCACGACGCCGGGCACGAACGCGTCCGCGAAACGTGACGTGCCGCAGATCCCCGTCGCGAGCATCCGGCCCAATCCGTATCAGCCGCGGACGACGTTCGCACCCGAAGCGCTCGACGAGTTGCGTTCGTCGATTGCGACCTTCGGCGTGCTCGTCCCGATCATCGTGCGCGAACGCGGAGACGGCTACGAGCTCATCGCCGGCGAGCGTCGCTGGCGCGCGGCACAAGCTGCGGGTCTGCAGGCGATCCCCGCGATCGTGCGTGCCGCCGACGATCGCGAATCGCTCGAAGTCGCGATCATCGAGAACCTGCAGCGCGAGAACCTCGATCCGCTCGAAGAAGCGATGGGCTTCGCGCATTTGATGGAAACGTACGACTTCACCCAGGAGGTCGTCGCGCAACGTGTCGGTCGCAGCCGCTCGGCGATCGCGAATGCGCTGCGTTTGCTCTCGTTATCCGATTCGCTGAAGGCATACGTGCGCGAGGGCCGGCTTAGCGCCGGCCACGCGCGCGCGATCCTCGCGTTGCCTCCGGAACGGCGCGAATCGACGGCACGACGCGCGGTCGACGAAGGGCTCTCCGTGCGCGCGCTCGAGCGGCTCGCGCAGGACGCTTCGCCGAAACGCGCACGCAATACGACAACGACGCGCACGAGCAGCGACGACGATGAGTTCGTCGAACGTCTGCGCTATCGCTACGCAACGCAGGTTCGTGTCGTGCCGCAAGAGCGCGGCGGCACGATCGAGCTGCGTTATTCCGATCCCGCCGATCTTTTGCGCATCGTCGATCTGTTGTTGGGAGAGTCCGCGTGAACTCGATCGTGCGCGCCGCGTGCGCGTTGTTGCTCGCCGTCGCCACGCTCGGCGCCGCGCCGCCGCCGTATGGCCCGGTCCCGCCGGGGGCGCAGACTGCCGTTGTGAAACGCTATGTCGATGCGTTGCGCACCGGTCGCTACGACGTCGCCTATTCGCTGCTCACCGACGACGAGCGCGCGTACTTCCGCAACGCCGCAGCGTATCGCAGCATCTTCTCGGCCGACGGTATCGCTCTGCACGACGCGAAGCTCGTGGGCGCGCGCGGCGGCGATCGCGGCCGGATCTATTACGTGCGCGAGAAGTTGTCGTTCGTCGATCACAAACACGACGTCACGCGGACGCTCGAAGCGATCGTCCCGGTCGCGGTTCTTCCCGAACACGGCACCGCGCACATCAAGGATCCCGGCAAGCCGTACAGCGCGTTTGCGACCACCGCGTCGGCCGACGTCTCGGGACTGCGGGTCACGGTCAAGAAGGTCGAGTTCTGGCCCGACCGCATCAACCTGGTCGTGACGTTCGTGAACCTCGGCGACAGCATGGTGACGGTCCTCCCCTACGGCAAGAGCGTCCTGCGCGACGACAAGGGCGCCGTCTATCGCATCATCGCGATCAAAGACTGGGGGATCACCGACAAGCAGCTCTTCCAGGGTGTCCCCTTGGCGCCGAACGCGCAGTACACTGGCTCGCTCGCTTTCACCGCGCCACGCCTGAACGATCCGACGGCGCGCTCGTTTTCGCTCGACGTTGCACCCGCGCTGCGCGAGGGCGGCGACGCGCCGTTCGACGTCACGGTCGCAATCGCGCCGCGATAGTCAGCGCTCCCCCAACTCAGGGACGAGAGGAACCTGCTTCGGCCGAACGGAACGCACGCACGCCCGGCGGCGACTTGCTTCGAAAGGCCTCCGGGGTTTTTCCGTGCTTACGGGAGTCGCAACCATGCGTCGCATCGTCCTCCCCTTCGCCGTCGCGGTCGCCGCTGTGCTCGCCGCGTGCTCGGGCGGAGGGTCTGTTCTCAGCTCTGGCGGCACCAGTGCCGACAACATCGTCGTCACCTTGGCCAATCAGTCCGGCACCGTCGATCCTGGGGTCTATGCCGTTCGTCAAGGCTTCGGGATCCAGCTCCACGCCCAAGGCGCGAAGAACTCGACCAACGGTGTCGTCAACCCCGGGTACACGTGGACCGTCCAGTACACGACAACCGGGACCTACATCATCAACCAGATCGGCCAGACCGCGCCGTGCGCGCCCATTACGACGGTCCCGACGCCGCAGCCCAGCCCGACCGTCGCTCCGTCCCCGTTCACCTACACGCTGCCAGCGTCTTCGATCGCGGTCGCGCCCGAAGACTCGTCGTACGCGACGTTCACACCGCCCCTGCTTCCGGCAGCCGGGACGGGCCGCGTGTTCTCCAACCAGCAGTACTGCGCGATCGTAACCGCCACCGGTGGCGGCGCGGTCGGCAGCCAGACGGTCGCCGTCTATCCGTAGAGACGTCACCGTCACGGGCTTTGCCTGAGCAGTTCCACGCGACGAGGAGCGGCGACGCTCCTCGTTCGCGTTTGCGCGGCGTCTACGCGCTGATCGACCCGTCGCGCTGCGAGCCGATCGGCTTCACCGAAGCGATCCTGCGCGGCGGGATCCGGCTCGTGCAGATCAGGGCGAAGGACGGTATCGACGGGGCGACGCTCGTCGCGATCGTGCAGCGCGTGCGTGCCGCCGGCGGGATCGCGATCGTCAACGACGACATCGCGCTTGCACGGATCGCCGACGGCGTCCATTTGGGTCAAGAGGACCTGGCCCAGGTTCGGCTCGGCGACGTGCGGCAAGCGCTGGGAACCCGCGTCATCGGGCTTTCCTGCGGAACACCCCAAGAGGCCCGCGCCGCCGATCCCGCGCTGGTCGACTATCTCGGCGTGGGACCGGTGTTCGCAACGGGCTCCAAGCACGACGCCGGGCATCCGATCGGGATCAACGGGGTGCGCGCGGTCGTCGAGGCGACGACGTTGCCGTGCGCGGCGATCGGCGGGATCGGGATCGATACGATCGCGCGGGTCCGCGAGAGCGGCGCAACGATGGCCGCGGTCATCTCTGCGCTCCGGCTCGACGACACCGAAGGCTGCGCGCGGGCGCTCGTTGACGCGTGGGAGAACGCGCCAGGGTGAACGTCGTCGCGACAGTCGGCACAACACATCCGCTGGCTTTCGCGGGACTCGGGTTCGCTCTGCTCTCGCTCGCGGCGCAAGGCGTCCGGCCGGTCTGCGTCGTTGCAGGCGTGAGCGCGCAAGACGCGGCACGCGTCATCGCCCGCGCGCCGGTCGAGCCCGAGCTCATCGAGGCGCAGTTCGCGGCGCTCGCCGACGCAGAGGTCACGGTGTTTCACGTTGGCGCGCTGGTCTCTGCAAGCGCGGTTCAGGCTGTCGCGGCGGGTCTCGACCAGTATCGCGGCGTTCCGGTGGTGCTCGATCCGGTGCTTGCCGCGAGCGGCGGCGACGTCCTCGCCGACGCGCAGACGCTCGCCGCGCTGCGCGCAGAGCTCGTTCCCCGTGCGACCCTCGTGACGCCGAACCTAGACGAGGCCTCGGCGCTGCTCGAACGACCGGTTCGCGACGTCGAGGCGATGCACGAAGCATGCGAGATCCTGTGCACCGAGATGGGCGCGCACGCGGCGCTCGTCAAGGGCGGTCATCTCGAGGGCGAGGCGATCGACGTGTTCGGTGACCCGAACGGGATGCGGGCGCTGCGCGCGCCGCGGATCGACGCGACGCTGCGCGGCACGGGCGATCTGCTCGCGACGGCGGTCGCCGCGCGGCTCGCGCACGGCGCGTCGCTCGCCGACGCGGTGCAGCACGCGCGCCACCGCGTCCGCGAGGCGATCGCGAGCGGTGAGCTCTTCGCAGGAACCCGCGTCGCCCGCGTGCTCTAACGTCGTTCACGCCGCCAGCGCAGGTCAGTCGCTCAGCTGTATACAAGCGAGTGAGGTTCCTACAAGGAAAAAAGGTTTTCGACTTGCTGCGTACCTGGCGAAGTGGTGATGTCACAGACGAACGGAAGCGTGCTTAATCGATAACCGTGCTCGTAACGATCGAATGACCCTCGAAAAAACCCCGTCAACAAACACCATTCGCGTCATGTCCGGGCATCGGCCGACCGGCCGCCTGCACTTGGGACACTTGCTCGGCACGCTCACCAACTGGGTCGAGTTGAGCTATCGCGCGGAGACGTTTTTCGAGGTCGCCGATCTGCACGCGCTGACGACGGGTTTCGACGACCCGCAAGCGATCCGCGACAATCGCGAAGAGCTGTTGCTCGATTGGCTCGCCGCGGGGATCGATCCGGAGCGCAGCGTGATCTTCTTGCAATCGATGGTGCCGGAGATCAGCGAGCTGCACGTGCTGCTCTCGATGATCACCCCGGTCTCGTGGCTGCAGCGCGTGCCGACGTATAAAGATCAGATCGAAGCGCTCGGGCCCGAGATCGCAACGTACGGATTTCTCGGCTATCCGTTGCTGCAGCTGTGCGACATCGCGGTGTTCAAAGCGAACACGGTACCGGTCGGCAAAGATCAGCTTTCGCATTTGGAGTTCGGGCGCGAGGTCGTGCGCCGCTTCAACTACCTCTACGGCGAAACGCTGGTCGAACCCGAGCCGCTGCTCTCCGAGTTTCCCGCCGTTCCGGGGAGCGACGGCCGCAAGATGTCCAAGTCGTATCACAACACGATCGACATCGCCGACGACGAAGAGACGACGACCAAGAAGGTCCGTTCGTTCATCACCGATCCGCAAAAGGTCCGGCGCAACGATCCGGGCCGTCCCGAGATCTGCCCGGTCTTCGCGCTGCACCACTACTCCAACGCCGCGCGCGTCCCCGAAATTCGCGAAGCGTGCGCCTCGGGCGCACTGGGCTGCGTCGCGTGCAAGAGCGAGCTCGCCGAGACGCTCAACGCGTACCTGCGTCCGGCGCGCGAACGGCGGGCGTCGATCGATCGTGCACGGCTCGGGCAGATCCTCGCCGACGGCAGCGCGCGTGCGCGCGAGGTCGCGAACGCGACGATGCGCGACGTGCGCCGTGCGATGAAGCTCTCCGACGGGTGACGATGTTTTCGATCCGCCAAGCCGGCACTGGTGACGTCGATAGCGTCGCCCCGCTGTTCGACGCCTATCGCGTCTTCTACGCGCAGCGCAGCGATCTCGAGGCGTGCCGTGCGTTCCTTGCAGCGCGCATCGAGTCCGGCGAGTCGGTCGTCTTCCTTGCCGAGTCCGATGACGGGGGCGTCGTCGGGTTCGTGCAGCTGTATCCGATCTTCTCGTCGACGACCACGCCACCGGGCCGCTTCTGGCTGCTCAACGATCTCTACGTCGTGCCCGAGTCACGCACGCACGGGATCGGTCGCGCACTCCTGGAGCGCGCCGAGCGTCTCGCGCAGGAAACGGGCGCCGTCGGGCTCACGCTGAGCACGGCGACCGACAACCTCAAAGCCCAGCGCCTCTACGAGTCGATGGGCTATCGGCGTGAAACGGTGTTCTTCGTCTACAATCGCCTACTGATCCCAACCGCCCCCTCGTCAGCATGACGTTATGACGTCATGACATTATGATGGGGGTTGATAGCGCGGGAGGTGTTCGCGTAGCTGGTCGACGGCCCAGCGGATGTCGTCGATCGATGCGGCGTAGGAGAAGCGCAGATAGCCTTTGCCGGCGTTGCCGAACGATGAGCCGCCCAAGCATGCGACGCCGGCGTTTTCGAGCAGCCAGGTCGCCAAGTGGCGGTCGTCGCCGGTGATTCGCGAGACGTTGGGAAACGCGTAGAACGCGCCTTCCGGGGTCGTGCAGCTGAGTCCGGGAATCGCGTTGAGGCCGGCGATGATCGCGTCGCGCCGCTCGCGGAACGTCTCGTTCATCTGCTGGACCGGGCGGTCGTCGCCGGTCAATGCTGCAACGCCCGCTTTCTGCACGAACGTTGCGACGCACGAGAACGTGTTGTTGTTGAAGAGCGTGACGGTCTTGGCGATCTCCTCGGGCGCGATGATGTAGCCCAGGCGCCATCCCGTCATCGCGTACGCCTTCGAGAAGCCGTCGACGATGATCGTGCGGTCGCGCATCCCGTCGATCTGGGAGATCGAGTGGAAATACGGCACGTAGATGTTGCGCGAGTAGATCTCGTCGGAGACGACGAGAAAATCGTGCCGGTGCGCGAGTTCCGCGATCGTCTCGAGATCTTCGCGCAAGAGCACGCCGCCGGTCGGATTGTGCGGTGAGTTGATGACGAGCGCTTTCGTCTTCGGTCCGACCTTCGCGGCGAGCTCGTCGAGATCGAGCCGCCAGTTCTTGGACTCCAGGAGATGGATCGGGATCGCCTTGGCCTGGAGATAGCCGGCCGCCGATGCGTACGCGGGATACGCGGGGTCGGCGTAGACGAGTTCGTCGCCCGGGTCGAGGATCGCCGAGAGGAGATTCCAGATCACCGGCTTCGCACCGGCGCCGACGACGACGTTCTCGCGGCCGTATGCGGGCGTCAGGCCACGGAATCGACTCGCGTACGCGGCAATCGTGTCGCGCAGCTCCGGGATCCCCGCCGAAGGCGAGTAGTGGGTGAAGTTCTCCCGGATCGCTGTGATCCCGGCCTCTTTTATGTGCTCAGGCGTATCGAAATCGGGTTCACCGATCTCCATGTGCACGACGCGTCGTCCGCTCGCCTCGAGCGTTTTCGCGCGTGCAAGCACCTCGAATGCGCTCTCGGCGCCGATGCGCGAGATGGCTTCACAGATGTAGTCGGCGTGGTGGGCGATCGTCGTCATGGGCACCTTGGAGCAAACAAGCGAGGGCGGCGGTCTGCCGCCGACGAACGGGAGGCGGAACTCATGCGGACCCTGACGGAAGTCTTCGCGCCGGGCGCGCCGTCGTTACCAGAGGGGCTACGAACGCTCGTCGTTTCTCCCGACCGAACGGTCGAACCTGGAACGACCGTGCGCGCGACGTTCGCCTTCTACAACTTCGGCGGCGCCGCGGCGACCGGCCTGCGCGTGCGCTTCAACCTCCCCGAAGGCTTGCGCTACGTCCCCGGCAGCGCGCGTGTCGACGACCGTACACTCGACGATACGCGTGGTGAGAGCCCGATCGTGGCCGCCAACGGCGTCGACGTCGGCGAGGTTCCGCCGGCTGTCGAGCGCCGTATCGCGCTCGCTTACGTCGTCGCGTCGACGATCGAGAACGGCGCGACGATCGAGTTGCAGGCTGCGCTCGTCTCCAACGAGACCGACGTCATCGGTTCCAACGTCGTGCGGCTCGTCGCGCGCTCGGCGCCGATCCTCGAAAACCCCGAGACGGTCGCCTCGCTCGAAGCGATTCGCGTCGCTGAACCCGGCGAAGAGATCCGCGTCGCGGCGCGCGTGCACAACAGCGGCCACGCGACCGCGCACGACCTCGCCGTCGTCCTCCCCGTCCCCGACCGCGCGACGTATATTCCGGGCAGCGCCCGCATCGACGGCCGCGAGGTCGCGATCGACGAGCGCGGCGGCGATCCGTTCGGCTACGGCCACGCGACGCTCGCCACGCCGGCGTTGGCGCCGGGAGCGACGGTCGTCGTCGAATACCGTGCGCGGATCGATACGCCGCTCGACGATAGCACCCGCCTCGTCCTCGCCGCCGCCGTCGCATCGGCGGAAACGCCGGAGTTCGAGCTCGCACACGCCGAGCTCGTCGTGCGCAGTGCCGCACGCTTCGAGACCGAGGCGACGCGCCTCGCGATCGACGCGCCCAGCGAAGTCGAACCGGGTCGCCGCGTGCGCGTCGCGCTCGTCGCCGAAAACGCCGGTACGTGCGCCGCCGACGAGGTGCGCGTGCGTCTGACGCTTCCCGACGGACTGCGCTACGCACCGGGTTCGCGCGCAATCGACGGCCGTTCGGTTCCCGAAAGCGACGATCCGGGCGCATTCGTCTTCCCGCGCATCGATGCGGGACGCCGGGTCGAGGCTGCGATCGACGCCTACGTCGTCTCACCGGCCGTCGACGCGACGCCGCTCCCGATCGCCGCAACGCTGCATTGGTCCACCGGCTCGCGCGCGTTCGAGCGCACCCTCACCGTGCGCTCCTCGCCGCGTTTCCTCGAGACGCGCAACGTCCTCACGCTCGACGGCTCACCGCAAGTCGCGCCCGCCGCCGAGGTCCGCGCCATCGTCCGCGTCGCCAACGATGGCACCGCGCAGGCAACCGGCGCCCGCGTGATCGTCGATGCGGATCCCGCGTTGCAATCGCTGCGCTACGTCGACGCAAACGGCGAAGCGCGCGTCCAAGCCGGCGGCATCGATCTGGGCACCCTCGCACCCGGCGCAACGCGTACCTTCGCGCTCGTCGGCGCCGTCGCATCACCGATCGCCGACCGTTCGACGATTCGCCTACGCGCGCGCCTGGAATGCGACCAAACGCCGGCGCTCGCACTCGGCAGCGCCGAACTCACCGTCCGTTCCCGCCCGCGCTTCGCGCCGGCAACGTCGACGCTCGCGTATCTCGCCGGCGATCCGCTACGCCCTAGCGCGCACGGCGACGTCCAGGTCTCGCTCGTCAACGAAGGGACCGACACCGCGCACGACGTGCGCGTGCAACTCGAGCTCACGAGCGACGCACGCATCGAAGCGGTCGACGGCGCAACGCGCGTCGGCAACGCGCTGCTCTTCGGCGACGTCGCCCCGAACGAGCGCGTCGAAGCAACGGTTCGCCTCCGCCTCGCACGTCTCGTCGCACGCGGCACCGCAATCACCGTCAACGGCCGCCTCGAAGCCGTCGGCCTATTACCGTTCGGTCTCGCGCCCGTTACGATCCCGACGGTCGCGGCCCCGGTGTTCCACGACGGCGCCGTCATGCGCACGCAACCCGCCGAGTCCGTCGACGCCGGCGAGCCGCTCTATGTCCAGCTCGCGGTGCGCAACCGCGGCGACGGCGCCGCGAGCCGTGTCGTCGTGCGCGCGCAGCTCCCCGCGCAGACCGCCTATCTCCCCGCCTCAACGACGGTGAACGACGTCCCGCTGCTCGACGTCGACGGCGGTTCCGTCCTCTGGTCCAAAACCGGCCTCATCCTCGAAGATGTCGACCCCGGCGTCGAAGTGCGCGTGCGCTACTGCACGGTCGTCAACACCCCGCTCCCCGCCGGAACGCTGATCGACGCCCACGCGGAACTCAGCTGGGACGGTGGCGGCACGCTGGCCCTGTCCGCCCCCGCCGTCCGCGTACGCTCGGTCCCCGCCTTCGCCGTCCGCGCCAGCGGCTTGCCGTTCTCGGTCTCGGGGATCGCGCCACGCACGGTCGACGCGCTACGCGACCTCGCCGAACAACACCGCGCCGCAACGCAGATCCCGCCGTTGCCGCCAGTCGCCGCGCTGCCGCCGGCGCCACCAGCGTTCGAACCCGAAGCGCCGCAAACGCCGCCGTCGCGCGCCGCCTATGGCGATAACGAAGACGCGATCGAGGCGCGCTTCATCCCCGCGCCCCCCGAGCCGGCCTTCACGTCGCCGCACGTGCCGCCCGCGATCGAGCTCGTCCCCGACGTCGCCGAAGCGTCGATCATCGTCCCACCAACGACGCAGCGCCAACGCGGCGTTCGCCTCACGTTCACGCGCGACGCACTCGAACGCGCCCTCGCGTTCCTCGAGCAAAGCGACTATGGCGGCCTCGTCACGCATCTCTTCGCGATCCGCACGCTCGTCCCAACCGCCCTCATCGGCCTGAACGGCGACACGCTCGCAAAGCTCAACGCCGAACGCGAAGCGCTCCGCGGCCTCGTCGACCGCCTCTTCATCAAGATGCGGATGCCGCGCTACGTCCTCACCGCGAAAGATCTCGAAGATCGCGCCAGCCGCAACGCGCTCGCCGATCTCGTCCGCGCGCTGCGCGACGCGCACCCCACATCCGACGACGGCGCCCCCGACGCATCCGTGGTGCTCGAAGGCCCCCTCGACCTCGACCGTCTCGCGCAGCACCTGAGCGCGCTCGAGTCCGACCCACTCGGCAGCGTACGTCCCTGGCTCGCACTCGCAGAGCTCCTCCCGTCGACGTTCGTCGCGTCGCCCGGCAACGACACGCTGCGCGCCTACCGCACCGCGCTGATCGCAACGTTCACCAACGTCGCCGCGCTGCCGACCGAAGAGTTCCACCGCGTCCTCACCGGAACGCAAAACGCAACGCTCGACGGCGCGCTGCGCGAGCTGCGCACCGCCTTACGCGACGCACTCGAAGCGACGGCGACCGCCCAGGCGTAGTGCCTCACGCAGAGCTTGCCGTCCCCGGCCTGATCCTGCTCCTGATGGGGCTCGCCCTCATCACGCTCGCACGCTTTTGGCCCGAAACGCACAAGCCCGTCGCCGGCACCATCACACAAGAACTCGAACGCCACGAGATCACCGGCCCCGTCATGTCATCAACGCGCACGATCTCCTGGCCAACCCTCATCGACGCCGACGCAGCCGTACTCACCAACGTCGAGCGCTACCGCATCATCGAGGGCCTCGGCATCGTCGGCGACGCCTGGTGCGCAACGATCCTCACCAAAGCGTTCGATGAAGAAACCGGCGACCTACGCGTCGCCGCAATCGAAGCGCTCGGCCTCTGCGACGCACCGCTCGTCGCCACCACGCTCGAACGCGCATACTCATCGTACGTCGTCGCCGAACGCTACGCCGCTATCGAAGGCGCATCGCGACGCGGCGACGTCACGCTCCTCGACCGCGCCCTCCGCGACACCGACGGCAGCGTCGCACTCGCCGCCGCATACGGTCTTCATCGCGCAAATCGTGATGAGTTGGTCGACGATGCGCTCGCGGGCCGCGACGATGCGCGGGCCAACGAAATCCGTCGCGTGTTACCGATTCTCGCTTAATTTCGGGGGCGTTCTGACGTGGGGCACGATGGTGGCGTGCCGCGCGGTGTGCGTGATCCGCCGCGGGGGACGCTCCCTGCGCGCATCGTGCCGCTTCGACAAGCTCAG
>CAZABL010000044.1:0-30855 GCA_964483365.1 uncultured bacterium | reverse complement strand
CGCACCGCTGCGGACGCGATCACACCTTCGGGTGAACCGCCGATCCCCGCGAGCAGGTCGACGTTCGCGCGCTCCTCGAGCACCGCATACACCGCGTTCGCGACGTCGCCGTCGCCGAACACACGCACGCGCGCGCCGGCGTGGCGCACCGCTTTCATCAGGTGCTCGTTACGCGGGCGTTCGAGCAGCGCAACGGTGAGGTCGGAGACTTCGCGACCTTTGGCACGCGCGAGCGCGCGCAGGTTGTCTTCGAGCGGGACGTCGATCGAGACGATGCCCTTGCCGGCCGGTCCCGTCACCAGCTTGTCCATGTACGGGACGCGCGTGCGGAAGAGCGAGCCGCGCGGCGCGGCCGCGATCACCGAGATCGCACCCGGGCCGCCGCGTGAGGCGAGCGTCGTTCCGTCGATCGGGTCGACGGCGACGTCGAGCGACGGCCCGTCGCCGTTGCCGACCTCCTCGCCGTGGTAGAGCATCGGCGCCTCGTCTTTTTCGCCTTCGCCGATGACGACGACGCCGGCAAGCTCGGCGTCGGCGAGTGCTCGTCGCATCGCCTCGACGGCCGCACCGTCGACGGCGTTCTTGTCCCCGAGCCCGACGAGCCGGCCTGCGGCGATCGCGGCGGCTTCGGTCGCGCGAACAAAGGAGTACTCAAGAGCGTGCGTGCCCATATGCACCGCCTATATCCCAGGCAGCAAGCGCGCAAACCCTGCTGGGAAGTGCAAAAGTCTGCGACGAGATGACTCGGGCCCCGGAGGAAATCTGCGCGAGCCGCGCTATCTGCGAAGAGATGGCAGAGCCCGAACGCGTGTTCGCCCGACGCCCTGATGCACTGCGCAGCGCGCGCTGGTTCGCGCCGGACACGTTGCGCGCGATGGGCCAGCGTTCGCGCCTCAAGCAAATGGGCTTCGCGTCCGAGGACTACGCGGGCAAGCCGGTGATCGGGATCCTCAACACGTGGAGTGACGCGAATCCGTGTCATCAGCATCTGCGCGACCGCGCGCAAGACGTCAAGCGCGGCGTGCTGCAGGCCGGAGGCTTTCCGCTCGAGATCCCGGCGCTCTCGCCCGGCGAGACGTTCATGAAGCCGACCGCGATGCTGTATCGCAACCTCCTCGCGCTCGAGACCGAAGAGCTCGCGCGTGCGAACCCGCTCGACGGCGTCGTCCTGCTCGGCGGCTGCGACAAGAGCGTTCCCGGTTTGGTGATGGGCGCGATCAGCGCCGATCTTCCGGCGATCTTCGTCGCTGCCGGTCCGATGCTGCGCGGGCGCTGGCGCGGCGAGACGCTCGCGAGTGGAACCGACGTGTGGCGATACTGGGCGGAGCGGCGCGCCGGAACGATCGACGGCGCGGCGTGGGACGAGATCGAAGACGGGATCGCGCGCTCGTATGGAACCTGCATGACGATGGGAACGGCGTCGACGATGGCGGCAGCCGTCGAGGCGCTCGGGTTGAGTCTCCCGGGGACGTCGTCGATCCCCGCCGCGGACTCACAGCACGAACGGATGATGGCTGCGGCGGGGCGGCGGATCGTCGAGATGGTGTGGGAGAACGCGACGCCGTCGTCGCTGTTGACGGCGGAGTCGTTCGACAACGCGATCACCGTCGTGCTCGCGCTCGGCGGTTCGACCAACGCGATCATCCATCTCATCGCGATGGCGCGCCGCGCAGGGATCGCGCTCGATCTCGATCGCTTCGAGGAACTCTCGGCGCGCACGCCGATCCTCGCCGACGTCCTTCCCACCGGCCGTTACCTGATGGAAGACTTCTTCTACGCAGGCGGCTTGCGCGCGTTGATGGCGCGGCTTGCGGATCTGCTCGCGCTCGACGCGCGGACCGTCGCCGGCGTCACCGTCGGTGAAGCGCTGCAGGGAGCACCGTGCTACGACGACGAGGTGATCCGCCCGCGCGAGAAGCCGCTTTCCGCCAGCGGCGGTCTCGCGATCTTACGCGGCAACCTCGCTCCCGACGGCGCGGTGATCAAGCACGGCGCCGCCGATCCTGCGCTGCTCGTCCACCGCGGCCGCGCCGTCGTGTTCGACAGCTACGAAGAGCTGCAGCGCCGTATCGACGATCCGGCGCTCGACGTCGACGCCGACTCGGTGCTCGTGCTGCGCAATGCGGGTCCCAAAGGCGCGCCGGGGATGCCGGAATGGGGGATGCTCCCGATCCCGCGCAAGCTCTTGCAACGGGGCGTGCGTGATATGGTGCGCATCTCCGATGCACGGATGAGCGGGACGAGCTACGGCACGTGCGTCCTGCACGTCGCGCCGGAAGCCCACGTCGGCGGCCCGCTCGCGCTCGTCGAGGAAGGCGATCTCATCGAGCTCGACGTTCCCACGCGCCGCTTGACGCTGCTCGTCGACGACGCGGTCCTCGCGCAACGCCGTGCGCGATGGAAGCCGCGTCCCGAGCCGTACGCGCGCGGCTACACGCGGCTGCATCTCGACCACGTCACGCAAGCGAATCGCGGCTGCGATTACGACTTTCTCGAGTTCGGGGCCAAGACGCCCGAACCCGAGATCTACTGAACGCCGTTATGCGAGGGTCGCGGCGATCGTTGCGCGCAGCCGTTGCATGCCGTCGCGCACTTCGTCGGCGCTGATCGTCAACGGCGGAACGAACCGCAGCGTGTTGCGGCCGGCCGCGTTGATGAACAAGCCGTAGTCGAGCGCGACGGAGACGAAGTCTTTCGCCTGCACTGGTTCCTTCACGGGGAGTCCGAGCATCAGCCCCGTGCCGCGCGGTCCCTCGAAGACCGCGGGCCAGTCGTGCGCGATCGCCGCGAGCTCTTCGCGTAGCAGCGCGCCGCTCGCCGCAACGTTCGCGTCGATGTCGACGACGTCGCGAATCGCGAGGTGTTCGAGGGCGGCCGCGGCGGGGACCGGCGAGCCGCCGAACGTCGTGCCGTGATCGCCGGGGCGCAGTCCCGTCGCCGCGTCGCCGCGCACGATCAGCGCGCCGATCGGGAGACCGTTGGCGAGCGATTTCGCGAGCGTGAACGCGTCGGGCGTCACCTCGTAGAGCTGATGGGCGAAGAGACGCCCGAGGCGACCCATCCCGCACTGCACTTCGTCGAAGATCAGCAGCGCGCCGCGCTCGTCGCACAGCCGTCGTGCCGCCTGCAGATACTCAGGCGTCGCGGGGACGACGCCGCTCTCCCCCTGCACCGGCTCGACGAGAAAGCACGCCGTGTGCTCGTCGATCGCGTGCTCGAGCGCCGCCACGTTGTTGAACTCGACGTGCCGGAAGCCTTTGGGAAGCGGCTCGAAGCCTTCGTGGTACGCCGCGTTGTCGGTCGCGGCGAGCGCGCCCATCGTGCGGCCGTGGAACGATCCGCGCGCGGCGAGGATCACGTTGCGTTCGGGATTACCGTTGCGGTAGTGGAACTTGCGCGCCAGCTTGATCGCCGCTTCGTTCGCCTCGGCCCCGCTGTTGCAGAAGAAGACGGCGTCGAAGCCCGACAGGGCAGCGAGCCGGTCGGCGAGCGTACCCGCCGGCTCGTGGTGCACGAGGTTGGAGACGTGCACGAGCGTCGCCGCCTGTTCGGCGACAGCGCGCGCGATCCGCGGGTGAGCATGGCCGAGCGCACACACCGCGATCCCCGCCACGAGATCGAGATACGCGTTCCCCGACTCGTCGTACAGCCAGCACCCTTCGCCGCGCACGATGTTGATCGCAAGCCGACCATAATTCTGCATCAGATGCGGATGCTCGGTCACGAGCCTAGCACCCCTCGACACCTGGATCATCGACACCTTAAAACAGCTCCTTTGAGCGGACCGCAGCGTAGCGAGGACCGCCACGGACTTGACGAAGTCAAGTCCTGTAATGCGCGTTGATGCGCACGTAGTCGCCGGTGAGGTCGCAGCCCCACGCCGTTGCGGCGGCATCGCCTAAACCGAGGTCAAGGCGCGCCTCGACGGAGTGATCCTCGAGGATGTTGTGCGCTTCGGCTTCGCTCATCGCTTCGATTGCGCCGCGTTCGACCCAGATCTTGCCGCCGAGATACAGCGACCACGTCTCCGGATCGATCCCCGCTCCGACGGAGCCGGCGGCGGCGACGATGCGGCCCCAGTTCGGGTCCTCGCCGTAGAGCGCAGTCTTCACGAGGGACGAGTTGATGACGGCACGCGCGACCTTGCGCGCCTGCTGCTCGTCCTTAGCGCCGGTGACGTGGAACGTCAGCGTCTTGGTCGCGCCTTCGCCGTCCTTGACCATCGCAACCGCGAGATCGTGACAGACCGCGGTGAGTGCGGCGCGCAGCCCCGGCGACGCCTGGGCCGTTCCCGGCTTTGCGGCAGCGTACACGGAGTCGTTTGTCGACATGTCGCCGTCGACCGAGATCATGTTGAACGTCCCGTCGACCGCTTCGCGCAGCGCCTCGTGCAGCGATGTACGCGAGACGGCGGCATCGGTGACGATGTACGCGAGCATCGTCGCCATGTTGGGAGCGATCATCCCCGCGCCTTTGGCGATACCGCCGACGACGTGACGCGCGCCATCTTCGTTCCACGCGTACGCCGCCATCTTCGGCACGTGATCGGTCGTCATGATCGCCTCGGCGGCCTCGTACGATGCCTCCTGGCCCTCGGAGAGATCCTTGAAGGCGCGGTCGAGCCCCTTGGCGACGCGATCCATCGGAAGCGTCACGCCGATCACCCCGGTCGAGCCGACGATGATCTGCGTCGAACGGATCCCAAGCAGCGTCGCGGCGTGGCGCGCGGTGTTTTCGGCATCGCGCAGCCCGCGCTCGCCGGTGCACGCGTTCGCGCAGCCGGAGTTCACGACGAACGCTTCGATCGCATCGCCGTCGACGGCGAGGTTCTGCTCGCTGAGCAGCAGCGGCGCGGCCTTCACCTCGTTCGTGGTGATGACGGAAGCGCAGACATGCGGACCGGGGAGCGCGATCAGCGCGAGATCGGTCTTGCGCTTTTTGATCCCCGCGTGCACGCCCGCAAGGCGCACGCCGGGGACCGCTCCAAGGCCGCCGCGGACCTCGATGAGTCGGACGTCAGCCGACGGTGGTGCGAGCATCGAGACCTTGTTCCTCCGAGAGTCCCAGCATGATGTTCATGTTCTGAATCGCTTGGCCTGCAGCGCCTTTGCCGAGATTGTCGAGCGCGGCCAAGATCTGAATCGTCCCCTCGCGCTCGGCGACGCTCAGGTGCGCGTCGTTCGTCCCTTCGAGTGCGGGAAGATACGGCGCACGCACGTCGCGGAAGACGGTGACGAACGGGTTCGCCGCATAGAAGCGTTCGAGTGCGACGACGATCTCTTCGCGCGCGAGCGTCGTGCGCGGCAGCAGATAGACGTCGGCGAGAATTCCGCGGCGGAGTGGGACGACGTGCGGCGAGAAGACGATCGGCGCGGCGATCCCCGCGGCGCGCGCTTCTTGCACGATCTCCGCACCGTGACGGTGTCCGGTCAGCCCGTACGCACGGACGTCTCCGTCGACCTCGGCGAAGAGCGAGCCGACCGTCGGCGTCCGTCCCGCACCGGTGATCCCGCTCTTCGCGTCGACGATCACGTGCGCGATCTGATCGGCCAGCGGTGCGAGCGGGACGAGTGCGAGCAGCGACGCGGTGACGTAGCAGCCCGGGTTCGCGATCAGCCGCGCGGTCGCGATCTGATCGCGGTAGCGTTCGGGGAAGCCGTAGACCGCGTCGCCGGCCTTCGCTTCCAAGCGAAAGGCGTCGGAGAGGTCGATCACACGCGCGCCCTTGGCGAGAAACGTCGGCGCCTGCTCGCGCGCGAGCTCGTGTCCGCCGGCGAGGAAGACGACGTCGTCCTCGCGGACGCGGCGCAGCGTCGTCCCGCTGTCCTCGAGCGCGACGTGCAGATGGGGCAGCGACGGGAAGACGTCGCACACCGGCGTCCCCGCGCTCGAGCGGCTCTCGAGCGTCCCCAGCGCGACCGACGGGTGACGATCGAGGAGACGGATCAGCTCGGCGGCGGCGTAGCCGGTTGCGCCGACGATGTGCGCGGAGATCATGACAATGTTTCCTCTAACGTCCGCGCGGCAGCCCGCGTTGCGGCGATCGATGCGGCGACGGCTTCGGGGCTGGTCGAGCCTGCGGTCCGCTTGCCCAGCACCGAGCGAAGGGCATCAACCGGTGCACTCGGGACGCCGAGCAGACGAACATCCTCGTCGTCAAGCGTACGGTGCTGGGTCTCGGCGATCAAGACCCGTTCGCCCACTGCACGGTGCGCCTCGCGTGCGGTTGCACCGTCCAGGATCAGCGCGTCGGCGACGTCGGTGGCAACCGTGTAGCCGTCGCCGGCGTGCGCGCTGACCGTCTCTTCGCGGAAGTGGACGTGCGCGAACGCTCTTCCGAACGCCTCGAGCGCGATCAACGCGTGCTCGGTCCCGGCGATCACCTGTGCCTTGGTCTCTTGGAGATCGCGATGGTACGAGAGCGCGATCCCGTTCACGGAAGCGAGCGCTCCGGCGAGGACGCCGATCGAACGCGCGCCCGCGGCGCGGACGAGCTCGAACGGATCGGGATTTCGCTTCTGCGGCATCAGCGACGACCCGGTCGACGCTGCGTCGTCGAGGCGCACGTACCCGAACGCCGGCGTCGCCCAGATCACGAGCTCTTCGCTGGGGCGTGACGCGGTGACCGCGGCGCGCGCCGCGGCATGGAGCAGATCGAGCGCGACGTCACGGTCGCCAACCGTGTCGAGCGCGTTGCGCGACGGCGCGGCGAAACCGAGCTCCGCCGCGGCGGCCTGGCGATCGAGCGGGAGCGACGAACCCGCGAGCGCGGCACTTCCGAGCGGGCAGAAACGCGACGCGTCGGCGGCGACGCGCGCAAACCGTTCCGCGGCGCGCACGAAGCCCTGCGCGCAGGCATCGAGCCAGAACGCGAGGAGCACCGGCTGTCCGGGCTGCCAGTGCGTCGTCGCCGCAAGCAAGACGCGACGCGCGAGTGCGTCGGCCGCGCGTTCCTCGCACGCTGCGACGACGTCGAGCGCGAGACGGGCACCGCGTGTCGCGCGATCGCGTGCGTAGAGCAGCAGCGTCGTCGCCACCTGATCGTTGCGCGAGCGCCCGGCGTGCAGCCGTTCTCCGGCGACGCCCGCGTACTCGCGGACCCGCGCGTCGATCGCGCCGTGCACGTCTTCGTATCCGCCCGAACGCGCCCACGCGGCGAACGTCCCGTCGTCGATCTCTTTGGCGACGCGGTCGAGACCATCGCGCAGCGACGCCGCGTCCTCGGATGAGAGGATGCCACCGCCGGCGAGCGCCGCGACGTGCGCACGCGAGCACCGCACGTCGAACGGCGCGAGCACGAGATCGTCTTCGAGCGACGACCCGAACTCGAGGAGCGCCGCATCCGGAGCGGACGCAAAGCGTCCGCCCCACTGCAGCGAGCTAGGTTTCACGGGCCTAGACGGTCGCGGGCGTTGCGCGTTCGGCGGCTTCGGCCGCCTTTTTCGCGCCCGCGGCGACCGGGAGTCCGTGGATCTCGATGAAACCGCCGGCGGCATCGTGACGGAAGCGGTCGCCGGCGCCGTACGTTGCGAGCGACTCGTCGTAGAGCCCGAACGGCGAACGCGAGCCGGTCACGACGGCGCGTCCGCGGACGAGGCGAAGTCGCACGTCACCGCTCATCCGTTCGGCGAGCTTGTCGTTGAACGCGTTGAGCGCGTCGCGCAGCGGCGACGACCACTGGCCGTCGTAGATGAGCTCGGCGTACTTCTGGTCGAGTCCGGCTTTGAGCCGCAGCTCGTCGCGGGTGAGGACGAGCCGTTCGAGCGCTTTGTGCGCCTCGATCAGCGTGATGCTTCCCGGGCACTCGTAGACTTCACGCGACTTGAGGCCGACGACGCGGTCCTCGATGACGTCGATCCGTCCGACGCCGTTCTGTCCGGCGATCTTGTTGAGCTCGAACACCATCTCCGCGCCGGTCGCGCCGTTGATTGACGGGATGCCGCGCTCGAACGTGATGACGACATCGTTGCCGCCCGCCGGCGCGCCCGCGGGATCGACGGTCCAGGCGTACGCATCCTCCGGCGGTGCGTTCCACGGGTTCTCGAGCACACCGGCTTCGATCGAGCGTCCCCAGAGATTGGCGTCGACCGAATAGGGCTTCGCGGCGGTGTGCGCGATCGGGACGCCGTGTGCTTGCGCATACGCGATCGCGTCGGGCCGCGAGAGCGGCTTGTCGCGCAGCGGCGCGAGGGTGCGCAGATGCGGCGCCTTCGCGCGCACACCGACCTCGATGCGCACCTGATCGTTGCCCTTGCCGGTGCAGCCGTGCGCGACCGCGTCGGCGCCGTACTGCTCCGCCGTCTCGACGAGCAGATCGGCGATCAGCGGCCGCGAGAGCGCCGCGCTCTCGGGATAGACGCCCTGGTAGAGCGCATTCGCCGCAAGCGCCTTGTACGCGTAATCAGTGATGAACCGCTCACGCGCATCGACGAGCACCGCCTCAACCGCACCGAGGTTGAGCGCCTTCTGCCGCACCGCTTCCAGCGCGTCCATCGCACCCTCACCAGCGACCATGTCGGACTCGCCAAGGTTCAAGGTCATCGCGACGACCTGGTGTCCGGCCTCGATGAACTGCTTGAGAAGGACCGACGTATCCAGTCCGCCGGAGTAGGCCAGCACTATTTTCATTTTAGAGGCGCTCCGCCCCAGGCTGCGCGCCCCCCACGCTCTGCCTGGGGCCCCCGGTCCGAGCTCGCAACGACATTTCGATGTGAGCGCGATTGTTCTGCGCTCGCTCCATCACCATTACCTTACTTGTCTCCATTACTTATTGCACTGCTCGCATGTCTTCGAAGCGTTGTTTGATCATCGGTGTTTTTTCAGGCGCTTCCACGATCACAAGGACCGTGTCGTCGCCGCCGATCGTGCCGAGGATCTCGGGCCAGTCGGCGCTGTCGATCGCGGAGGCGAGCATCATCGCGCTTCCTGGGTGGGTGCGCAGCACGATTTGATTGACGCTCGCGCGGACTTGAATCACCAGGTCGTTGACGACGCGGTGCAATCGCGAGGTGAACGCGGGGCCGACGGTCGGCTCGACGTACTTGAAGGCGCCGCCGGAGCCGCCCTTGAGCGGGACCTTGAGGAGGCCCAGCTCCTTGATGTCACGCGAGACGGTCGCTTGCGTGACCTCGTAGCCTTGCTGCTCGAGGAGCACGGCAAGCTCGTCCTGCGAGTGGACGGGTCGTGCCGCGATCAGCGAGAGGATCGCGCGCTGGCGCTTGGTTTTGGGTTGGACGATCGTATCGGTCATTCGGTGAGTCCGCGCAAATCGGTGAGGAGGGCGAGCAAGAGCGCTTTTTGGGCGTGGAGACGGTTCTCGGCTTGGTCGAACACGACGCTGTGCGGCCCGTCCATCACCTCGCTGGTCACTTCCTCGCCGCGATGCGCGGGAAGGCAGTGCATGAACAGCGCATGGGGTGCGGCCGCCACCATCAGCTCGGCGTCGACTTGGTACGGCCGCAGCGCGGCCATGTTGCGTTCGACATACTGCTCGTCGCCCATCGACGTCCAGATGTCGGTGTAGACCACGTCGACGTCACGGACTGCGCGCAGCGGCGAGTTGAAGCAGCGCGCCGTGATGTTGTTCTCGCCTCCCAGCTTGATCAGCTTCGCGAGAAAACGATCGGACGGACGGTGCGAGACCGGAGCGCCGAACGTGATCGACATCCCGCACAGTGCCGCTGCTTCCGCAAGCGAGGCCGCTACGTTGTTGCGCGCGTCGCCGACGTACGCGAGCCGCAGTCCCTGCAGCGTCCCGAAGCGTTCGCGAATCGTCAAGAGGTCGGCGAAGGCCTGGCACGGGTGCCCTGCTTCGGAGAGCGCGTTGATCGTCGGCACGGTTGCCGCACCGGCGAAACGGACGAGCGGTTCGTGGGCGTGCGTCCGGTAGACGATCGCGTCGGCATAGCGCGAGAGCACGCGCGCTGCGTCCTCTGGCGTCTCGCGCGTCCCGATCCCGAAGTCGCCGCCGGTAGCGGCGATCGCATGACCGCCGAGCTGTGTCATCGCGGTCTCGAACGAGACGCGCGTGCGCAGCGACGGCTTCTCGAAGAGCATGACGAGCGTGCGACCTTTGAGCAGCGTGAGCTGCTCGCGGCCACGCGCCTTCAGATTTTGTGCGAGCGCGAGGAGGCTCTGGAGCTCATCGGCCCCGAGGTCGGTGACGGAGAGGACGTTCCGGCCGCGCAAGCGCGCCGCCGCCGGGAGGGTGACCATCTGCATAATTATACACGACACGTATATTTATGCAACACCTACCCAGCATTCGGTATTGTGACGATGTGGACGCGATATTGCAGCACCGGACTATTTTTGGGCCGGAACCCCGTAGTTCTGCGGGATGCGGACCGTTGCTCGGCTCCTTACCATAGCGTTCCAGACCCAAACGGCCGGGCTACCCATTGGAGGTAAGGGATGTCAGCGTGTCTTGATGAGACCAGCCAAATCCGCGTCCTCATCATCGAACGTCAAGCCCTGTTTGCTCGAGCTCTCCAGCTGCTCCTATCCCGCGACGAACGCATCACCGTCGTCGCGGAGGTGAGCTCCGCCGACGACGCGTTCCTGATGCGAACGGCACCGGACGTCGTCGTGGTCGATGTCGACGCCGACCCGCACGTGCTCGACCGCGTGCGCCGCGCTCGCGAACGCGGGACGCGCGTTTGCGTGCTCTCCTCGTGCGTGACCGTCTCGGCAATGCAACGCGTCTTCGCCGCCGGCGCGGACGCGTTCGTCGGCAAAGACGTCGATCCCGAGGAGCTTGCTCGCGCCGTGCGCGTCCTGCACAGCGGCGGAACATACCTCGATCCGCGCGTCGGCGCGCGAATGGTGACCGCGGCGCGAGGCGAGGAGCTGAGCGTTCGCGAGCTCGACGTGCTGCGCGCGATCGCCGTCGGCTTGTCCAACAAAGAGATCGCCGAACGGCTCGGTCTCTCGGAGAAGACCGTCAAGTCGCACGTCTCGAACATCCTTGCCAAGCTGGGCATCGTCGGCCGGACGCAAGCCGCGATCCACGCGCTGCGGGCCGGGATCGTGTAGGACACCCCGGTGACGGGGTTCGAGACGGCCGTCCATCCCCTGACGGCGTACGTGGTCGAATCCCAGTCGCTGCTCGTGCCCTACCTGCTCGAACTGCTCGAGCGCGCCAAGATCGACGTGGTCGGTGTGGCGCCCCGCCTCGATACCGCAACGCTGAGCGAACTCGACCCGGACATCGTCTTCATCGATCCGGAGTTCGACGTGGCGTTTCCACGCGAGATCGTCCGCTTGGCGCGCGCGACGGTTCCGCACGCGCGGATTTGCGTCTACGTCTCAGCCGGTGACGTCGCGGACTATCGCGGCGCAGGCGCGGACGCGGTAATCCCCAAGGAGCTCGACGCCGACGCGTTCGTCGACAGTATGAGCACGCTCATGGGTCGAGGTCCCCAAAGACCAGAGCAATGAGCTCCATCCGGCTGTTGCAGCGGGTCTTCTGAAGGACGCGCCCGATGTGTTCGTTCACCGTCGACTCCGCGATCGCGAGCAGCGACGCGATCGCGGACGACGGCGAGCCGTCACCGAGAAGCCGCACGACCTCCATCTCGCGACGCGTGAAAGCGTAGCGTTCGGCAGCACGCAGGATCGCCGCTTCACGCGAGACCGGCTCGAACAGCACGCCGATCTGCGTCCCTTCTATGCTCTCGATCGGGAACACGCGCAGCACCGCGCGGCCGTCGGGAGCGCGGCGTGTCTTCGGAATGCACGTGCCGGGCTCGGCGCCCCAGTCGACGACCGCCTCGCGAACGGTACGCTCGATCTCCGGTGGCAAGTGGGGGAAGCCGTCGTCGCCCCAGCGCACGCCGTCGAGACCGCTTTCCGTACCCGCGGTCACCGTGAGGTCGTCGCGCAGCACGCACAGCACGGGGGTGCGCCGCTGGGCGACCCCGAGCAGCGCTTGATGCGGGTCGGTGTCCATCCGCTCGATCGCCGCGCGCAGCGTCGGCAGCAACGGCAGCACCTCGCGCACGTCCTGGTCGCGGAACGGGATCGCGCGGCGCGTGAACGCAATGATCCCGACCAAGCGCCCGTCGCGTCGCAGCGAAACGACCAGCGTCTCTTCCTCGTCGGTGCTGACGCGCTCGACAGTCGAATCCGCGGCCGAGCTGCGCTGCGCATACAGCACGGCGGCACGCAGGATTCGGCGCGACCGAGCGACACCACAGTTCTTCGACCGCTCAACAGGAATCAAGCGGTCTATTGCACTGGGTTGCAGGGCAACGCACCATTCCGTCTCGCGGTCACCGCTATCGAACGTCCCCGCCAGGGAGATGCACAGCCGCTCGAGTGAAGCGTCCGCGAGCTGGGTCGCAGGGATCACGCTCTTAGTGTATCCCATAACGACCGGGAAAGTTGAACTTCCCTACGAAAACGATGCGCTTGGTCACGTTACTCAGGCAAGAGGTCCCGGGAATACGGTGCTGATCGTCCTCAAATACGGCGGAAACGCGATGGCCGCGGAGGGGACGCCGGACCCGGTTTTGGACGAGGTCGCAGCGTTCGCGGCCCGGGGCGACGCGGTCGTCCTCGTGCATGGCGGCGGCCCTCAAATCGACGCGGAACTGCACGATCGTGCGATCGACGAAGTCCGGGTCGCAGGGCTACGGGTCACCGGAGCGCGGACCCGCGACATCGTCGAGTACGTGTTGTGCGGGACCGTTAACAAGGCGATAATCCGCGCACTCGACGCGCGCGGCGTACGCGCGGTCGGGATCTCGGGCGAGGACGGCCGGTTGCTCCACGGACGGCGCGCCGGCGCCATCAACGGCGTCGATCTCGGCTACGTCGGCGAGGTCGAACGGGTCGATCCGGCGGCACTGCGTGCGCTCATCGACAGCGGTTTCGTCGCGGTCGTCGCCCCGCTCGCGCTCGACATCGCCGGCGGCGGCGCGCTCAACTGCAACGCCGATACGGCCGCCGGCGCGATCGCCGGTGCGCTCCATGCCGACGCGTACGTCGTGATCACGAACGTCGCCGGCGTGCGTCGTAACCTCGACGATCCCGACTCGGTCATCCCGCGCTTGACCGTCACGCAAGCCGAGCAATTTCTCGCCGACGGGACGTTCAGCGACGGGATGATTCCGAAGATGCGTGCGGCCATCGCTGCGGTGCGCGCAGGCGCGCGCCGAGCGGTCATCGCGGGTGCGGGCTACGGCGCGATCGCCGCCGCACTCGAGGGCGTCGGCACCGAACTGATCGCTTAGTCGTCCTCGCTGCGCCGCGCGTGCTCGTCGGCGTCGGGGTCCGGCTTGTGCGGTGCGGGGATCGCCTGCAGATCGAGCGGCATGACGCCGGCGGCGCGCAGTGCGTCGTTCAACGGAACGAGTTCCGCATTGAGGAAACGATGATAGTTCGCCAGCGCGACGTCGCCTTCGCGCTGCAGGTTCGTGCCTTCCGCACGCTGCGCGCCGGTCGGCGCGCCGGGCGCGAGCGTGGTTGTGAACGTCAGCAGGCGCTCGCGCAGGAGATCCTCGAGAAAGTCGTCGTCCTGATCGTTGACGGGCTGCGAGCTGATCGTCGCTTCGAGGCGCTGCGCGCCGTCGAGCACCATGCGCGCCCGAGCGGCAAGCGCAGGATCGCGGAGCGCGGTGATGCGATCGGGAAGCTGCAGGCGGACGTTGTCGAGCACGTTGAGCGCGTCGTCGAGACGCGAGAGCTCGTCGTTCATCTGTTGCGCGAACGCATAGCCCTCGCGCTCGGCGGCGTGCGAGGTAACCTCGGGCGGATGGAGCACGGCCAGCTTCTGCTCGTACGATGCTCCGTTTCGGAGCAAACGTACCGTGTACGTCCCGCCCGGGACGAGCGGTCCGCTCGACGGACCTTGATCCCACGGCGCGATGCGCCGCCACGGCGTCGGCGGCTCCGCGCCCAGATCCCAGGTCACGCGGTTGTAGCCGGTCAGGTTCGTGATGTTCGGAACGCGCTCGCCGTCTTCGTCGTGCGTCCCCGCGATGCGGCGGACGAGGCGCCCTTGCGCGTCGCGGATCTCGATCGCGGGCGGTGCCGCCGCCGGAGCGTTCTGCCAAAACGTGAAGACCGCGCGCGGCGGACCGGCGTGCGCGTCCGCGTTCACCGTCGGTGAGAGCGGATCGAGTTCGATCGCCAAGCGCGGCGCGAACAGCGCCGCCCCGGCGGCTTGCGCAGCGCGGTGCGCGCGCAGCGGTGCGAGGTCGTCGAAGACGTACATCCCTCGGCCGTGCGTTGCGACGACGAGGTCGCCGCGCGCGGGCTGCACGACGAGATCGTGGACCTCGACCGGCGGAAGCGGGGCGGGGAAGCGTTGCCACGACGCGCCGCGATCCTCGCTCCACCACACGCCTTTTCCGGTCCCGGCGTAGAGCACGCTCGGATCCTGCGGGTCTTCGCGCACCGCGTGCGCCTCAGCGGCTGGCAAACCGTGCGAGATCGCCCGCCAGTGCGTGCCGAAATCGTCGGTGACGTAGACATATGGTGTGCGGTCGCCTACAAAATGGCGGTCCACGGTCGCGTACGCTCGGCCGGCGACGCGGTGCGACGGATCGATCGCGGTCACCCGCGCGTCGGAATCGAGCCCCGGGATCGTAACGTTCGCCCAATGGAGGCCGCCGTCGCGCGAGAGCTGGACGACGCCGTCGTCGGTTCCGGCCCACAGCTCGCCCTTCGTGCGCGGTGAGACGGCGAGCGCGAGGATCGTGTCGTACGTCTCGGCGCCTGTGACGTCCAAGCGCAGCCCGCCCGACAGCGTCTGACGGTCTTTGAGGTTGCGCGTCAGATCGGCGCTGATCGGCGTCCAGTGCCGCCCTCCGTCGCGCGAACGAAATACGACGTTCCCGCCCAGATAGAGCGCGCCGGCGTCGTGCTCGTCGAACGCGAGCGGCGTCTCCCAGTTGAAGCGATACGGAAGGCGTGACGGCGCGACGACGTTCTGGTCGCGCAGGTACGGCGAGACGTCGAGTACCGTCCCGGTCGTGCTGTCCCAACGCATCGTCTCAGCCTGATTGTCGCCGCCGCCCATCGTGGTGAAGACCTGGTTGCCGTGGGGCGACGGGATCGCATACGTACCGTCGCCGCCTCCGATGCGTATCCAGTTCTGCGCGAGGATCCCGCGCTCGTAACCGGTGAGCGACGGGGCGCACCACGAGCCGTTGTCTTGCAAACCGCCGCAGATCGCGTAGTTCGGCGTCTCCGAAACGCTCACGTGATAGAACTGCGAGATCGGCAGGACGTTGCGCCAGGTCCACGTCGCGCCGCTGTCGCGCGAGATCCCCGTGCCGCCGTCGTTTGCCTCGAAGATCGTCTTGCCGTCGGCGGAGATCCATAGATCGTGGTGGTCGCCGTGCAGTCCCTTTCCGCTCACGTGCCACGTCTTGCCGCCGTTGCGGCTTTCGGCGAGCTTCACCGAGACGGAGAACAGGTGATTGGCGTCGTGCGGATCGACGACGACCCGCGAATAGTAGAACGGACGCTCGTTGATGAGTGTGTTCGACGACGTCATCGTCCAGTTCGCGCCACCGTCGTCCGAGCGCCACAGCACGCCGCCGTCGGCTTCGATCAGCGCGTACAGACGCGCGGGATCGCTTGGCGCGAACGCCAGACCGATGCGGCCCATCGTCGCCGGGAGGCCGTGTCCGGTGAGCTGCGTCCAGGTTGCGCCGCCGTCGGTCGACTTGTAGATCCCGTCATCGGTTCCGCCGCTCCACAGATGCCACGCGCTGCGGCGAAAGCGCCACAGCCCCGCGTACAGCACGTCGGGATGTTTGGGATCCATCGCGAGATCCGAGGCGCCGACGCCGGGACCGCGATACAGCGTCTTCGTCCACGTCGCACCACCGTCGGTGCTGCGGAAGACGCCGCGTTCTTCGCTGTCCTTGAACGGGTCGCCGAGTGCAGCGACGACAATTCGCTTGGAATCGCGCGGGTCGATCAGCACGCGCGCGATCTGCGAGCTGTCGCGCAAGCCCATGTTGCGCCACGTTTTCCCGCCGTCGCGCGAGCGGTAGATGCCGTCGCCGGGGAGAACGTCGTTGCGCACCCACGCTTCACCGGTCCCGACCCACACGTCACTAGGGTCGCCGGGGGCGACCGCGATCGCACCGATCGACTGCGTTCCTTCGTGATCGAAGATCGGCGCGAAGCTCGCGCCGCCGTTGGTCGACTTCCAGACGCCGCCGCCCGCCGCACCGACGTAGACGAGCGCCGGATCGCGGTCACTGCCGGCGATCGTCGCGACGCGTCCGCCCGAGACGGCCGGCCCGATGCTGCGGAACTGCAGCGGCGGCGCCGGCGTCGGCGATGCCGACGGTGCAGGGGTCGGCTCGCGCGGCACGTCGGCACCTGCGGCAGCGGCGAAAAGCAGCATGAACGGTGCGACAAAGGCCGCAAGCCGAAGAATCGGTCGCGAGGGCATGTCGCGAACGTACGCGACGTGAGCCGTGTTGCCTTCGTCGTTCTCCTCGCCGCGCTGACCGCGCTTCCGCCACTCTCGATCGACGTCTCGCTCCCCGGCTTTCCGGTGATCGCGCACGCGCTGCACGCCTCGCGCGGGGCGATGCAGTCGACCCTGTCGGTCTTCATGCTCGCGTTCGCCGGCGGACAATTGCTCCTCGGTCCGCTCTCCGACCGGTACGGGCGGCGTCCGGTACTCCTGGCGGGACTCGCGATCTACACGCTCGCCGGCATCGCCTGCACGCTCGCGGCGACTGCGCCGTGGCTGCTCGTCGCGCGCTTCGTGCAAGGGTTCGGTGCGTGCAGCGGCACGGTGATCGCGCGCGCGATCGTGCGTGACGTCTCGGCGGAACGCGACCGCGCGGCCAGCCTTCAGGCCGCGGTCAGTGCGGTGCAGATCGTCGCGCCGATCGCCGCGCCGCTGCTCGGCGCCGCGATCCTCGCGGTGTTGGGTTGGCGTTCGCTCTACGGCGCGCTCGTGCTCGCCGGCGTCGCGCTGGTGCTCGCGGTCTGGCTGGGCTTGCGCGAGACGGCGACGCGTAATCGCGATCGCGTCCTTGTCGCGTACGTGCGCGCGCTGCGGCGACGGCAGACGGTCCCGCTCGCGTTCGTCGCCTTTGGCGCGTTCTTCGCGTACTTTGCGATGATCAGCGGCTCGCCGTTCGCGCTCGTCACCCAGATGCACGTCTCGAGCGCACTGTTCTCGGTTGCGTTCGCGTTCAACGCGTGCGCGTTGCTCGCCGGCGCGCTGCTCGTTGCACGCCTCGCGCCGCGCGTCGGCGCCGAACGTCTCTTCGCTCTCGGCGTCGCTGGGATCAGCGTTGCCGGCGTGCTCGCGCTGCTGTGCGGCGCATTCGTGCCGACGCCGTTGGTGTTCACCGCGATGTTCGCGGCGGTCGGCTTCTGTGAGGGGATCGTGATCCCCAGTGCGTACGGCGCGGGACTCGCGGGAGCGGGCTCAGACGCCGGCCTTACGTCGGGCGTGCTGGGCGCATCGCAGTTCTTCGGCGGGGCGCTGGGAAGTGCACTTGCCGGTGCGCTGCCGCTTGCGCCGAGCGCCTCGCTCGGGATCGTCGCGTGCGCCGGAACGTTCGTCTGCGGCGGTGCGTATCTGCTCGCGCGTCTCTCAGTTCGAGGCGCCGAGGAAGACGAGCTTGACGTCATGTCCGCGGCGGCGTCCTAGGAGCACGGACGGATAGCCGTCGCGACGGGCACGCGCGACGAGGGTCTCGGGCGTTGCGTCCAGCGCCGCGGCGAGCGTCGCGACCTCGGCCTCATTGGGAGCGTCGGCGAGCGGTTCGGTCAGCGACCAGCGCTCGATCGTCGCGATACGGTTCACGGCGATCCCGCTGCGCGCCGCGAGGCGGTCAAGGGGATACCCGCGCTCGAGGCGGAGCGCGCGGAGCAGTGCGCCGGCGGCGACGGGATCTGTCTTTATCTGTGCGCCCATCGTTCGTTGGCTTGGTTCCCGGACAGGCATGAAATTAAGCACCGCGGCAGCGTCATCGCAAACAGCGGGGTGACGGCGAGCGCCGCGGGGGCTACGATCGGGTCGCAATGATCGACCTCGAACGGCGCGGCTACGATGTGATCCCCGGACTCCTCGATCCGGCGACGTGCGGGGCGTTGCGCGCGACGTTCGACGACGAGCAGCGCTTCCGCAAGACGGTTGTGATGGAACGCGTCGGTTTCGGACGCGGCGTCTACAAGTACTACGCTGCGCCGCTCCCCGCACCGGTCGGCGCGTTGCGCGCCGATCTGTACGCGAAGCTCGCGCCGCTCGCGAACGCGTGGAGTGCACTGCTTGGCGATGCGCCGCGCTTTCCGCCGACGCTCGACGAGATGCTCGCCCGTTGCGCGGCGGCGGGGCAGACCGAGCCGACCCCGCTGCTGCTGCGCTATCGCGCCGGCGATCACAATGCGCTGCACCAGGATCTCTATGGTGACGTCGCGTTTCCGCTCCAAGTTACCGTGCTGCTCTCGCGCCCGGGTGAGGAGTTCAGCGGTGGCGAGTTCGTGCTGGTCGAGAATCGACCGCGGCGTCAAAGCCTCGCGCACGTCGTGCCGCTCGGGATCGGCGATGCGGTCGTCTTTCCCAACGCGGTGCGGCCGGTGCACGGCACGCGTGGCGCGTACCGGACCGCGTTTCGCCACGGGGTCGGCGAGGTGCGTTCCGGTGAGCGCTACACCCTCGGCGTCATCTTTCACGACGCGCGCTAGTCACAAGTCCAACGGAGAGGACCACCCTTCCGGTTGAAACCGACGGCCCCGGGAATTAGTCCAGTATGGACCAGATGGAAAAATCTTCCGCCGTACGAACACGGCGCTACAACGATTTTCCAGACCCAGGGTCTGAACAAGGGGAAAAAACGGTGTCCGAGGCGGTTTTGCCAGCCGAAGAGCGGTGGTCGGCGACTGGCAACAAGCCCATTTGGTTCTTCGAGGACGGTTCCGGCGCGATGAAGGAGCTGCTCGGGGGGAAGGGCGCCGGGTTGGCCGAGATGACTCGTGCCGGACTCCCCGTCCCGCCGGGCTTCACGATCACGACCGAGGTCTGCCTCGCGTATTACCGTGCCGGCCGGCGTTTCCCGGCGGGCCTGGGCGACGAGGTTCGCGCCGCGATGCGCGAGCTCGAGCGGCGACTCGACAAGCGCTTCGGGCGCGCCGAAAACCCGCTCTTGGTCTCCGTGCGCTCCGGTGCGCGCGTCTCGATGCCTGGGATGATGGACACGATCCTCAACCTCGGCCTCAACGACGAGACCGTCGCCGGGCTTGCGAAGCTGACCGGGAACGACCGCTTCGCCTACGACGCCTACCGGCGTTTCATGCAGATGTTCGGCAACGTCGTGCTCGGGATCGAGAAGGACGAGTTCGATCGCGTCGTCGACGAGGCCAAACGCAAGGCCGGCGTCGCGAGCGACCCCGAGCTGGATGCAAGCCGCTGGAAAGAAGTGATCGCGCAGTACCGCGAGATCGTGCGCGTCCACACCGGCAAGCCGTTCCCGCAAGACGTCTACGAGCAGCTCGAGCTCGCAATCGAGGCGGTCTTCGACTCGTGGCACTCCAAGCGCGCGACCGACTATCGCAAGTTCAACAAGATCCCCGACGACTGGGGGACCGCGGTCAGCGTCTGCTCGATGGTGTTCGGGAACATGGGCGACGACTCGGGGACGGGCGTCGCGTTCACGCGCGATCCGAACACCGGTGAGAAGCACCTGTTCGGTGAGTATCTGCGCAACGCGCAAGGCGAGGACGTCGTGGCGGGTATTCGCACGCCGCTAACGATCGACGATCTGCGCACGCAGCAGCCGGATATCTACACGCAGTTCGTCACGATCGCGGGGCAGCTCGAGCTGCATTATCGCGACATGCAGGACCTCGAGTTCACCGTCGAGCGCGGCAAGCTGTGGATGCTGCAGACGCGCAGCGGCAAGCGCAGCGCCGAAGCGGCGGTGAAGATCGCGCGCGACCTCGTGCGCGAAGGGATCATCACGAAAGAAGAGGCGGTGCAGCGCGTCGACGCGGCGTCGCTCGATCAGCTGTTCCACGCCCGCATCGATCCCGGGCAAAAGTACGAGCTCGCGGGGAAGGGGCTCAACGCGTCTCCGGGCGCCGCGACCGGCGAGATCGTGTTCGACGCCGATACCGCGGCCGCGCGCGGCGCGCGCGGCGACGCGGTGATCCTGGTGCGCGTCGAAACCGCGCCCGACGACGTGCACGGGATGATCGCGGCGAAAGGCGTCCTGACCTCACGCGGTGGTGCGACCTCGCACGCCGCCGTCGTCGCGCGCGGGATGGGCAAGCCGTGCGTCGCCGGGTTCGACGCGATGAATGTCGACTATCGCGCGAAGACCGCGACGATCGGCGAGACGGTTCTCAAAGAAGGCGATTGGGTCACGATCGACGGCACGACCGGCGCGGTCGTGATCGGCAAGCTGACGCTGATCCCGCCGCCCTCGCAGCTCCCCGATTGGCTCGCCGAGTTCTTGGGCTGGGCCGACGCGATCCGCCGCCTCGACGTGTGGGCGAACGCCGACACGCCCGAGGATGCGCGCAAGGCGCGCGAGCTCGGCGCGACGGGGATCGGTCTGTGCCGCACCGAGCACATGTTCATGCAGTCCGAGCGGCTGCCCGTCGTCCAACGGATGATCATCAGTGACACGCCGCAGGCGCGCGCCGAGGCCCTCGCCGAGCTGTTGCCGTTCCAGCGTGACGATTTCTGCGGGATCCTCGAAGCGATGGCCGGCCATACGGTGACGATCCGGCTGCTGGACCCGCCGCTCCACGAGTTCCTCCCCTCGCTCGAGCAACTGCTGGTCGAGACGACGGAACTACGGCTCACCAAGGGCGAACAGGAGCCGCAGTACCAGGAGAAGATGCGCGTTCTCGCGCGCGTGCGCGCGCTGCACGAGCAGAATCCGATGCTCGGGCTACGCGTGTGCCGCTTGGGGATCTTGTATCCGGAGATCTACGCGATGCAGGTGCGCGCGATCTTCGAGGCTGCCTGCGCGCTGCGCAAGCGCGGCGTCGACGCGCGTCCCGACGTGATGATCCCCGGTGTGGGGACGCGCGAGGAGATGCAGATCACGCACGACGCGGCCAAGGAAGTCGCGGACGTAGTGATCGCGGAGCAGGGCGTCAGCGTTCCGTACAAGATCGGGACGATGGTCGAGTTGCCGCGCGCGTGCGTCGTCGCCGGCGAGCTCGCCGAGATCGCCGAGTTCTTCTCGTTCGGCACGAACGATCTGACGCAAACGACGTACGGTTACAGCCGCGACGACGCCGAGGCAAGCTTCATCCCGCGCTACCTGGACCTAAAGATCCTCAAGGACGATCCGTTCCAGGTGCTCGACCGCGTCGGGGTCGGCGCGCTGATGAAGATGGGCGTCTCGGGCGGACGTGCCGTGCGTCCCGAGCTCAAGATCGGGATCTGCGGCGAGCACGGCGGCGAACCGTCGTCGGTTGCGTTCTGCGACGAGCTCGGGCTCGACTACGTCTCCTGCTCACCGTACCGCGTCCCGATCGCGCGGCTCGCGGCCGCGCAAAGCGCGCTGTGACGAAACGAACGAAGGGCGCCTTGCGGCGCCCTTCGTTCATGGTTACGACCAGCGACGGTATTCTCGCTGCGCGAGGTCGCGCTCGACGCTGTCCGTGAAGCGCAAGCCGTCGAGCAGGTCTGCGTACTCGCGCTCGCGACGACGAGCCTGCGCGTCGCGAATCGTACGTGCGATGCGAGACCAGAGCGTGTCGAAGCTCCCATCGTGTACACGGGGGGCAATGTGCTGCATGAGTGCACCGTAGCACTCGCCTGCAGCGCGGTGAAGCGGGGATAGTCGTTATCGGCGCCTCCAATGACGGCCGACTTGCTTGGGCCGGGAGTATCCACGCCTTCGCAGGCGAAGCAGGTTGGGTCACCATGGATCACGATCAGTCTCAGCTCGCCGTCGAGCCGGCCACGCTGCCGGTCGCCGAGGAGCCGCTTCTCGCGGTTGACAACGCAACCGAGCGCGGTCAAGCAACCGAGCAGCCGCAGATCCAGCAGCAGGCGATCGAGCAGGAGCCCGTGGCCGCTGAAGTGCTGGTCGCCCCTGAAGCGCCGGTTGCTGCCGAAGCGTCCGTTGCCGAGATGCCGCAGGTCGTCGACGAGAAGCCGGCGGGCGAAGAAAAGCCGGCCGAAGAGAAGCCTGTCGACGAACGCCGCTTGCGTGCACAGCAGGCGTGGGAGCACATTGTCGCCGCTAAAGAGAGCGGCGAGACGGTCAATGGGACCGTGACCGCGTCGGTCAAAGGCGGCCTCCTCGTCGATGTCGATGGGATCCGCGGCTTCCTCCCCGCTTCACAGGTACGTGTAGCGAAGGGGACGGCGCTCGAGACGCTCGTGAAGACGAAGCTTCCGCTCAAGGTGCTCGACGTCGATCAATCGCGTCGCCGAATCGTCGTCTCACACCGTCGTGCTGCTGAGGACGAACGGCGCGCGAAGCGCGGCGAGTTGTTGCGCTCACTCGAGGTTGGACAGATTCGCGAAAGCGTCGTGCTGCGGCTTGCCGATTTCGGTGCGTTCGTCGATCTCGGTGGGGTCGATGCACTGATCCCGATGCGCGAGCTTGCCTTCGAGCGCGTCGAGAAAGTCTCCGATGTCCTCAAAGTTGGCGATCGGCTTCCGGTCGAGGTGCTGCGCATCGAAGAGCGCGGCAAGAAGATCGCCGTCTCGCGCAAGAACGCGCTTCCCGATCCGTGGCGCGACCACGGGGCGCTGCTGCGCCAGGGCGCGACCGTCGAAGGAAAGGTCGTCGCGAAGGAGCCGCGCCTGCAAGTCGAGATCGCGCCGGGGATCGTCGGCAACGTCCGTGAGAGCGATGCGGATCCCGCCGATTACGAGATCGGCGAAACGATCGAGGTCTCGATTCGTAACGTCGACCGCCGCACACGCCGCATCACCCTCTCGACGCTGCACGGCGCCGCTGCGGCACCGTCGTTCACGTCGAGCGGTTTCGCGCCGCTCGGTGTCGAGCTGGGACGCCGTTCGTAACGCAGCGTTACGGCTGCTCGAAGACGTAGAGCGTCGATGACTGCCGACTGCCGCCGTTGAGCGGACCGCCGGCGGGCACGTAGAGGCGCTCGCCGACGACGGCGGCGCCGGTGCCATGGCGTCCTTCGGGGAGCGCCGCGAGCGTCGTCCACGTGTTCGTGCGCGGGTCGTACGCCTCGTTGTTGGTGAACGTTCCGCCGCCGCGCTCGCCGCCGATCGCGAGGACGCGGTCGCGGTAGAGCGCGACTGCCATCCCGCTGCGCTGCGAGGGCATCGGCGCACACGCGCTCCAGCGATCGCTCGCGGGATCGTACACGTCGCAGTACGACGTGTTGTGATTGAAGTCGTCGATACGCCCGCCGACTGCGTAGAGTTTCCCGTCGTACGCGACGAGCCCCATGTGGTCGCGCGCCTCGGGGAGCGGTGCTGCGCTTGCATACGTGTTCGTTGCCGGATCGTACACGTCGTGCGTCCCGACGCTATGCTCGTCGCGACCGCCGACCAAATGGATCTTGCCGTCGAGCACCGCGATCGCGATCGAACCGCGAGCGCTCGGGACGGGTGCGATCGCTGTCCAGCGGTCCGTCGCCGGATCGTAGACGTTTGCGTCCACGACCGGGCCGCGATTCTGTCTCACGAAACCGCCGAAGGCATACAGCTTCCCGGCGGTGCCGACCAAACCGATGTGATTCATCCCGCGCGGGAGCGCCGCGCATGACGACCAGCGCGCAGTGGTGGCGTCGTACGACTGGCACAGCGGTTCGTCGACGTCGACGTGGCCGCTCACGTCGAGGACCGTCGGATGCGGGCCGGCCGGCGCGTAGCCGCCGACGACGTAGACGCGCGTTCCGAGGGCGGCGACGGAGACTTCGCTGCGCTCGGTCGGGAGCGGCGTCGCGGTCGACCAGTGCCCCGTCTCGCTCGTGGTCGCCGCGAGCGTCGCGACTACGAGAAATGGTGCGAGCAGCGTACGAATGCGCATGCGTTCCAGCCTCAAAAAAAGACGAGCCCGCGGGAGTTCGGCGTGGCGATGCCGTCTTCCCGAGGGCTCGTTTTTGTGCGCGGTCGATTATCGCACGTTGATTTGATCGGCCGCGAACGTACCGTCGCTGTTCCAGTGTCCGTAGACTGCGACGCGCTGCCCCGGCTGCGGGGTCGCGCCCGTCGGATTGATCACCGTTCCTTGGTGCAGCTCGACGTGAGTACCGTTGTTCAGGTAGAGATTGAATGGCTCGAACGACGAGACGGTCCCGCCGAGCTGGTTTCCGTTGCGGCCGTAGCCGCCGTACCCGGAGCCGCCGTTGCGACCATAGCCGTAGCCGTTGTTGTATCCGTTATTGTTGTTGTAATAGCCGTTGTTGCCGTTGCCGTTATTCCATCCGTTGTGACGGCCGTTGTCGTGGTGGTCTCGATCGTCGCGGTCGCGCCGATCGCGCTGATCGCCCTGATCACGATGGGGTCCTTGCCACTGACCGTTTTGCTGCCACTGGCCGTTGTTGTTGGGACCGCTGTTTTGGTCCGGTTCAGCCAGCGCGAGCGAAGGGACGACCAGGAGGGCGGCTGCGAGGGCGACGGTGAGATGATTGCGGTTGAACACGATCGTGTTGGTCCTCCGAATCCCCTGAGGGGTACCCGGGAAACGAGCCGGCAGCTTGAATAATCCTGGCAAATCGCCAAGAACGCTACCAAGAGTGGCTACAACCGCACGGTTGAATGTTCGCATCGCTCAGTCTGCCGACCGGGTCTGAGGCGATATGGCGCAGGCGCAATTCCCCAACGAGGTCGTAGACGGAGCGTTCGTCCGTCAGGAGGACGCGTTTCGCGAGTGGGTCTCGCAGCCGGAGGCCGGCCGTTATCATCTGTACGTCTCGTACGCCTGTCCGTGGGCGCACCGCACGATCATCGCGCGCCGGCTCTTAGGCCTCGAGGGCGTGGTCGGAATGACCGCGGTCAATCCGATCCGCGACGAGCGTGGTTGGGCGTTCGGCGAGGGTCCCGGATTCTCGCACGATCCGATCAACGGCTTCACGTTTCTCGCCGAAGCGTATCGCGCGACCGATCCGACGTACAACGCGCGCGTCACCGTTCCGGTCTTGTGGGACACGCGTGAGAAACGCGTCGTCAACAACTCCGAAGAAGACATCATGCGGATGTTCGAGACGACGTTCAAGCCGCTCGGGCGCGGAGGTCCCGATCTCTATCCCGTCGAGCATCGCGAGGAGATCGACGAGCTCAACGCGCTGCTCTACGAGACAGTGAACGACGGGGTCTATCGTGCCGGCTTTGCGATCACGCAGTCAGCCTACGAGGCCGCCGTACGCGCCTTGTTCGCGACCCTCGACCGCCTCGACGAACGGCTCGCGTCGCGGCGCTATCTTTTCGGACCGGAGCCGCTCGAGACCGACTGGCGTCTATTCGTGACCCTCGTCCGTTTCGATGCCGTCTACTACTCGCATTTCAAGTGCAACCTGCGGCGGATCACCGACTACGCGAACCTGTCAGGCTACTTGCGCGATCTCTATCAGATCCCAGGGATCGCGGCGACGGTGAACTTCGATCACATCAAGCGTCACTATTACTACACGCACGACGACATCAATCCGACCCGCATCGTCCCGCTCGGCCCGCTGCTCGACCTCGACGCACCGCACGGACGCGAACGGCTCGCCTAACCGGCGGCGAAACGCCGCAGCGGGACGATCTTCTCGGTCGTCGAGAGTGCGGCGAATGCGCCGCTCGTATCGTGCCGTACGATCGCGCGCACGTCGCTGAGCGTGATCTCGACGGCGCGGTGCGGCGTGCGACAATGCGCGCAGCTCCCGATCGGGACGACGCGGATCGCAGTGCGGCCGCTGGCCGCGGCCCGGCGCAGCGCGTGCACGGCGCCGGCCGAGACGACGTAGGACGTCGAGGTGAGCATCACGGTGTAGATCGTCTCGGCCACGCCGGTCACTGCGCCGTGCCGCGGTTGTGAACCCTGGTGGACACGGTGGAGGACTGCGATTTGCGGAGGCAGTGGACGATGTGGACAATTCCGTGGAGGCACACGCGTTTCGCCTGACGCCATCTCGGGTACCGGGGGAGGGCTGCGCCGCTCGCTCGCTGTGGAAGACCGGCGACTCCCCGGTTTCTTCGAGCGTTCTTCGCCTACCGTTGGTACACTATGGGGGTGAACGCAGGGCCGTTCCATCGCATCCTCGTCGCGGTCGACGGTTCGGCGCCGGCAAATGCTGCCGCGCGCGCCGCGGTCCGGCTCGCGATCGCGATCGGTGGCCGGCTGATCTTCTGTCACAGCGTCGAGTCGCAGCGTGTGCTCGAGTACGCGCTCGCGAGCGGCGGCGACGCGGAGCGGCTGCTCGACGCGCGACGACGCGACGGTCACGATCTGATGGATCTCGTCTGTGAGGAGGCGCGCGACGCCGGCCTGCAAGCCGATCTCGCGCTCGTGGAAGGCGCCGCCGTCGACGGGATCCTCGACGCAGCGACGGCGCGCAGTGCCGACCTCATCGTGCTCGGCACACATGGGCGGCACGGCGTCGAGCGGTGGACGCTCGGCAGCGTCGCCGAACGCGTCGTGCGCGGCGCGCGCTGCCCGGTGTTGACGGTCCACGCCGACGAGGCGTAGGCGACGCGCACCTCGGGTACCGACGGGGCATGAGCGCATTTCCTCAACCGCCGCCGGCGCCGGCCCATCAATGTTTGAACATGGCGTGCGGGTGTAACGATCTCGTCTCAGCGGGCCCGTGCAGCGAGTGGTGCTCCGCGAACACGACCGAGGCCGCCGACGTGCTGCGCGGCGATGCAATCCCAAGCGTCGCCTGCGGCTGCGGGCACGACGTGTGTCGCTTGAATCCCGCACAGCGCGGCACCCCGGAGCGCGGACTCTCCTAACATTCGTCGGGCTTTGCCCGACGTACCATAACGGGCGGATCGGCCGCAGGCCGAACGCGACGGATTGCGCGAAGCGCAATCCACTAAAACAGGCGCGGCTGTCCGCCGGTCGCGATGATCTCGGCGCAGATCGCGCGCGCCTCGTCGACCGACGCGACGTCGGTGCGCACGAACAGCTTACGCCAATACGCCTTCCCCGAAAGCTTCGCGATCAAGTCCGACGCGGCACGCGCATCGACGATGCGCCCCATCAGGCGTACGCGGACCGTCGGCGTCCCGCCGCTCGTCCCCAGCGGAAGCCGGTGCAGCAACTGCTCCTGCGAGTCGCTCCATACCGCGCCACCGAAGCGCGCGCGCAGCGCCGCCTCGCATTGCTCGAACGTCACCAGGTCGCGCTCCGCGTTGAACTCCGCCGCCAGGCCGTAGATCGTGTGCCGTTCGCGCAGCGCGCGCACGCCCTCGTCGTCGAGCTCGCGGATCGCGTCGAGAACGCGAAAGTCGTCCCAGGCGAGGAACTCGTCGATGCAGTCGAGCCGCCGCGGATCGGTCCACAGGACTTCCAAAACTTCGCGCAACACGCGCTCGAACGCGCGCGTGGTGTGATGAAAGTACACGGTCGCGAACATCATGTAGCGCGCGAGCACGAACGATTCGAGCGCGACGGTTCCGCGGCCCTCGACGCCGAGTTCGCGGCGGCCGTCGACATCGAAGATGCGGAGCGACGCGATCAGCTGCTCGGCGTCGTAGTTCCCGACCGCAACGCCGGTGAAATAGGTGTCGCGCAGCAAGTAGTCCATGCGGTCGGCATCGAGGTTCGGACCGCTGACGAGCTCGCGCAGCACCGGGTCGGCCTCCGGCGCACCCGTGATCAGTCCAAGCACTTCGGTGGGATCGATCTCCATTGCAGCGAGCGCGTCGCGCAGCTCGGGGAGCGCGAGGATCTCATGTGTACGCGTCTCGTGGCGCACGCCGAGCACCGCCTCGCAGGCATGGGAGAACGGTCCGTGGCCAAGATCGTGGAGCAACAGGCTCGCGCGTAGGAGGCGGCGTTGCCGCGCGAACTGCGCGTCGGAGTCGAACGCTTCGGGAGACCGTTCGCGCAACGCGTCGAACACGCGGGTCCCGATCGCGAGCGCGCCGAGCGCGTGCGAGAAGCGCGAGTGTTCGGCGGACGGAAACGCGAGGTACGCAAGTCCGAGCTGTCGCAGCCGCCGGAGCCGTTGGACGACGGGCGTCGCGAGCAACGCCGTCTCGCCGGCGTCGAGCTCGATGAAGCGGTGGATCGGATCGTAAATGCGCTTCGGCTTCACCGTCAGCGCTCCGTTCATCAGTCCCGGAACGTTTCCAACGTGTGGTCCATGCGCCGGATGCGGCCGGCCATCGCCTGCATCACCTCGAGCGCGAAGAACGGCGTGTTCTGGACCAAGTAGAGAAAGCGCCTGCGGTCGATCGCCGCCGCGCGCGTCGGCTCGAGGGTGACGGCGGTCGCACTGCGCCCATGGCCGTCGAGCAACGCCATCTCGCCGAAGATCCCGCCCGGCCCGACGACCTCGAGCCGGGTTTTCCCCAGGTCGAGCTCGACCTGGCCCTCGACGACGATGTACATGAAGTCGACCGCATCCCCGGCCGAGAAGACCGTGTGGCCGGTTGGGAACGTGCGAACGTCAGGCTCGTTCCGAAACAGATCGACGCTCGGCATCCTGCGTGCGCGCTTCGCGACGCGCACGAGGCTGCCTTCTCAGGGATGCGCGCCGCCGTGTCGAAACCTAAAATACTAGTGCGCGTCGACGACGGGATCAAACGCGAGATCCTCGCACGCACCGACATCGGCGAGGTGATCGGGGCGTATGTCACGCTGCGCAAGCGCGGAAACGACCTGGTCGGCCTGTGCCCGTTTCACGGCGAGAAGTCGCCGTCGTTCCACGTGCACCCGGACCGCGGCTTCTTCAAATGCTTCGGCTGCGGTGTCGGCGGCGACGCGCTGACCTTCGTGCAGAAGCACGAGAACCTCGGCTTCGTCGACGCGCTGCGGATGCTGGGCAAACGGGTCGGCGTCGAGCTCGAGGAAGAAGATCCCGGCGCGCAGCGCGTGCGCAGCGAACGCGAGGCGATCTACCACGCGAACGACGTCGCACGGCAGTGGTTTCACCGGATGCTGCTCGACGAGGGCGAGGGCGCGGCGGCGCGCACGTACTGCGAGCGGCGCGGGCTCGCGCGCGAAACGATCGAGACGTTCGCGCTGGGCTACGCGCCCGACCGGTGGGACGGGTTGGTCGCCGAGCTGCGCCGCAACGACGTCGATCTGCCGCTCGCGGCGAAGGCGGGTTTGCTCAAGCCGAGTCAGCGCGGCGGCTTTTACGATTTCTACCGCGGCCGCCTGATGATCCCGACGTTTGCCACGACCGGCGAGACGATCGCGTTCGGCGGCCGCGCGCTCGGCGACGCCGAGCCCAAGTATCTCAATACCGCGACGACGCCGGTCTACACCAAGGGCCGGTATCTGTACGCGCTCAACGTTGCGCGGCGCGCCGCCGCGCGCGAGGACGCGCTGATCGTCGTCGAAGGCTATCTCGATTGCATCGCGCTGCACCAGGCCGGCTTCCCGAACACGGTCGCGGCGCTCGGCACGGCGTTCACACCCGAGCAGGCGCGCGAGCTTCGCAAGGTCGCTTCGCAGGCGTTGCTCTGCTTCGATGCCGATGCGGCCGGCGCAGAGGCGATGCTCAAGTCGATCGACGTGCTCGCCGCCGAGGGGGTGAGCGCGTGGGCGGTGCGTGTCCCCGAGGGGAAGGACCCCGACGAGTTCGTCCGCCGCAACGGCGCGCAGGCCTTTGGCGCGCTGCTCGAGCGACCGGTCCCTGCGACACAGGTCAAGCTCGATGCGGAGATCGACCGGCGCGGGAACCGGTCCGAGCGCGGTGTGCTGGCACGTTGGGCTGAGGAGACGATCCGGCGGCTCGCGTCGCAGCAGGAGTGGGACCGCTACCGGGTCTACGTCGCGGGGCGGCTCGGGCTGGACGCCGACGATCTGCGCAAAAGCCGGCTGATGCTCAACCCCGTCCACTTCGCGCCGCGCGCCTCGCGCTACGTCGCGGCGGCGGCGATCGAAAAGCCTTCGTTCGAGCGCGAGGTGCTCTCGATCGTGCTCGACGAACCGGGGCTCGTTGCGGAGTACGCGACGCGGATCAGGCCGGAACGGTTCGAAAATGAACGGCTGCGGCACGTTTGGGAGCGCATGGTCGCTCATGCTCGCTCCTTGACGCAACCTTCGGATGTCTTTGCCCTGTTCTCTGACGAGGAAGACTCCGCGAAGGTACTGGTCGCGGTTTCCGGCGTCGAGCGGCTCGCCGATCCGGAGGCGCGGCGGGCGAAACTGGACCGGGTCGTAGCACGGCTCGAGCGTGACGACGCAATGCGACGATACAAGGCGCTCGACGCCGAAATCACCCGCTTGTTCGAGACGGGACAGGACGTCCCAGCCGCGCTACGTGCAGAGCAGAACGCTCTCGCTGCGACGCTGAAAAAAGGATAAGCCGCCCGGGAAGAACGATTCTTCCGATTCCGACAGACCCGAGAAAGGGGGTGAGAACCAGCATGGCACGTGCAAAGAAGTCCGCGACTGCGACCGTCGAAGCACCGGCGCCGAACCTCGACGAGCAGATCAAAAAGCTGCTCGCTGCAGGCAAGAAGCGCGGGACGTTGACGTATGAAGAGATCAACGCGGTCTTCGACAACGTTGACGACGTCGCGCCCGAGCGGATGGACGATCTGCTCGAGGAAATCGCGTCGCTCGGCATCGAGATCGTCGAAGAACAGGCGAAGGAAGACAAGCCCGCAGACGCCGAGGAAAAAGAAGAGGCGCTACCGGCTGGTCTCGCTCTCGACGATCCTGTCCGGATGTACCTCAAGGAGATCGGGCGCGTCCCGCTCCTTTCGATGGACGACGAGCGTCGTCTCGCGATGGCGATCGAAGCCGGCGA
>CAZABL010000043.1:26743-31072 GCA_964483365.1 uncultured bacterium | reverse complement strand
CTTGTCGAAGGGCGGCGCGGGCCGAGCCTGTCGAAGCACGCCGGCTGAGCTCGTCGAAGCCGTCGCGAGTCACCGCGCTTCGACAAGCTCAGCGAGACGGCGCCCTTCGACAGGCTCAGGGTGACGTCGACAAGCTCAGGGTGACGGTGGGTTAACCGACGGGGGGTTTCTCGCCGGTGATCTCTTCGACGGCTTTTGTGGTGACGCCGAGGTTTGCGATCGCGATGACTTCGTCGCCTTCGGAGAGACGTTGGAGACGGACGCCCTTCGTCGAGCGGCCGGCGCGGCGGATCTGGTCGACCGGGATGCGGATGACCTGATTGGCGCTGGTGATGAGGAGCACTTCGTCCTCGGGCTTGACCATGATCTGGTCGACGACGTGCCCGATCTCTTTCTCTTTTGCGAACGCCTTGACGCCTTTGCCGCCGCGTGAGGTGTGACGGTAGTCGTCGATCGGCGTGCGTTTACCGAAGGCGTGCGAGGTGACAATGAGGACCTCGCGACGGTCCGGCTCGATCACGTCCATCGCGACGACCTCGTCGCCGTCGGCGAGCGTCATCGCTTTCACCCCGCGCGCCGGACGACCCATCGGGCGCACGTCGGTCTCGTTGAAGTGCACCGCCATCCCGTCGTGTGTCGCGAGCAAGATGTCGCGGTCGCCGTTGGAGAGATCGACGGCGAGCAGCTCGTCGCCGTCGTCGAGGCCGATCGCGATCAGCCCGTTGCGGCGCACGTTCTCGAACTCGGCGAGCTTCGTCTTCTTGATGACGCCCTGACGCGTCACCATGACGAGGTACTCGTCGGTGTCGAAGCGGCGCACCGGGAAGACCGCGGTCACGCTCTCGCCCGGCGGAAGCTGGAGCAGATTGACGAGCGCCGTGCCGCGCGCTTGACGCGTCGAGTCGGGAATTTCGTACGCGCGCAGACGGAACGCGCGTCCCTTGTTCGTGAAGAACAGGACGTGCTGGTGCGTCGTCGCGACGAAGAAGTTGCGGACGACGTCTTCTTTTTTGAGATTCGCGATCCCGATGACGCCGCGTCCGCCGCGGTTCTGCGCACGGAACGTGTCGACCGAGACGCGCTTGATGTAGCCGCCGACCGTCGCCGTGACGACGACTTCGGTGTCGGCGATGATATCTTCGATCGCGAGCTCGCCTTCGAGCGCCTCGACCGGCGTGCGGCGCTCGTCGCCGAAACGCTTCTTGAGGTCGAGCGTTTCGTCGCGCACGACCTTGAGAACGCGCGCCGGCTTGGCGAGCAGATCGGTGAGGTCGGCGATCGTCGCCAGCAGCTCGCCGTACTCGTTCTCGATCTTCTGGCGCTCGAGGCCGACCAGCGTCCGCAGACGCATGTCGACGATCGCGGCGGCCTGGACCGCGGTGAGCCGGAACGCCGCGAAGTCCGTCGGGACGATGAACTCGTCGACCGTCGTGCGCGCCGCGTTGTTGACCATCCGGCGGAACGCGTCGGAGAGCACGAACGGCTCGGCGATCAGACGCTCGCGCGCGACCTCGACGGTGTCGCTGTCGCGGATGATCGTGATGACGCGGTCGATGTTGTCGAGCGCGGTGAGGAAGCCCAGCAGCAGGTGCGCGCGGTCGCGGGCCTTGTTGAGATCGTACGTCGCGCGGCGGAAGATGACTTCACGGCGATGTGCGATGAAATGATTGAGGATCTCGCGCAGGCTGAGGACCTGCGGCTCGAGCGGCGTCGACGCCCCGGTCGTCTGCTGCATCCGGCCCTCGGCGCGGTGCGGGACGAGCGCGAGCATGTTGAACGCGAAGCTCGACTGCAGCGGGGTCTGCTTGTAGAGCTGATTGAGGACGACTTGCGGCGTCGCGCTGCGATGCAGCTCGACGACGACGCGCATCCCTTTGCGGTTCGACTCGTCGTGCAGCGCGGTGATGCCGGTGATGCGCTTCTCTTGGTACGCCTCGGTGATCGCCTCGAGCACGCGCGTCGTGCTGACCTGGTACGGGATCTCCGAGATGACGATCCGGTACTTGCCCTTTTCCTCGACGATCTCGGCCTTGCCGCGCAGCGTCACCGAACCACGCCCGGTCTTGTACGCTTGACGGATCGACTCGCGCCCCAGCAAAATCCCGCCGGTCGGAAAATCCGGCCCGTGGACGATGTCGCAAATATCGTCGTCGCTCGCGTTCGGATCGTCGATCAGCTTCGCGATCGCGTCGCAGATCTCACCGAGATTGTGCGGCGGGATGTTGGTCGCCATCCCGACCGCGATCCCCGAGCTCCCGTTGACGAGCAGCTGGGGCAGACGCGCCGGCAACACGACCGGCTCTGTCGTCTGATTGTCGAAGTTGGGGACGAAATCGACCGTCTCTTTGTCGATGTCGGCCAGCATCTCCATCGCGACGCGCGCGAGACGCGCTTCCGTGTAGCGATAGGCTGCCGGCGAGTCCGGATACGGCGAACCGAAGTTGCCGTGACCGTCGACGAGCGGATAGCGCAAGGTGAAGTCTTGCGCCATGCGCACGAGCGCGTCGTAGACCGACGAGTCGCCGTGCGGGTGGAACGACTTGAGGACCTCGCCGATGACACCGGCGCACTTGCGGTGCTGTTTGGTGGGATCCATCCCCATCTCGCGCATCGCGTAGAGGATCCGGCGCTGCACGGGCTTGAGGCCGTCGCGTACGTCAGGCAGCGCGCGCGACGCGATGACCGACATGGCATAGGAGAGGTAGCTCTCCCGCATCTCGTCTTCGACGGCGATCGCGGAGATCCGAGGCTCTTGGTTCACGGGGTCCTTACGTTATTGCGAAGTGACTGGGTCTTCCCAGAGGGGGATGCCGTCGTCGTCGGTGGCGAGGAGCGGCGTATCGGCGATGAGCGCACCGCTCGTGTCGTCGAACGCAGCATCCGTTGCGGGCGGCGGCGGCGTAACGCCGGTTGGACGCGGCAGACGATCGGCGACGACGACGATGCTTTGCGCCAACGCGGCTTTCGCGTGCTCGACGTGCTCGCGCAACGCACCGCGGTGCGCTTCGTAACGTGCGTCGAGCTCGGCGAGGTGGTTCGCCGCCGCGGAGTTGGTCGTCACCGGGCGACCGGATCGCGCTGCTTGAAGAGGGCGCCGACCAGGAACCCGACCAGGCCGCCGATGACGGCCCCGACAACCGCGATCAAAAGGAGCTTACTGCCGAGTCCTCCGCCGACTTTCCCCAGGGAAAAGAAGCGAAGGGTCAGGATCGACGCCTCGAACGCGGCAGCGATCACCGAACAAACGGCGCCGGCGATGATCCCGACCAGGACGTCACTCATGCGCAGAAGCACCTAACGGTATTCTGAGATCAGAGGAAGACGTCCTCGACGGCCTTGCGGCATTCGAGGGCTTCGCGCGCCGCTTCGCCGCATCGCTCGTCCCCGGAGACGTCGTCGCGCTGTTCGGTCCGCTCGGCGCAGGCAAGACGACGTTCGTGCGCGCCGTCGTGACGGCACTGCACGGCTCGGACGCGCCAGTGAGCAGTCCGACCTTCATCTTTCGCCAAACGTACCAAGGCACTCCGCCGATCGAGCACCTCGACCTTTATCGCATCGACGATCCGCACCGCGAGCTGCCGGAGCTCGGCCTCGAGGACGCGTTCACGCCGGATCGCATCGCGCTCGTCGAGTGGCCAGATCATGCCGTGGACTGGCTCCCGGCGCACCATATCGACGTGACGATCGCCGGAAGCGGTGAGTCCGCCCGTACCGTCCGCATCACGCGACGCTGACGATGCGCGTCTTGGCGATCGATGCCGCGCTCGGCGGCTTTTCCGCGGCGCTCGACGACGGCGTCCAGCTCCACGTCTCGGCAAGCGGTGCGCAAGACGCACTCGAGCAGGGCCTCGCGCGCATCCGCGCATTGCTCGACGAAGCCGGACTCGAACTGCACGAGCTCGACCGCATCGCGGTCGGCATGGGGCCGGGCTCGTTCACCGGCGTGCGGATCGCCGTTGCGTACGCGAAATCGCTCGCCTACGGAAGCGACGTCCCGCTGGTCGGTATCTCGTCGTACGATGCGCTCGAACCGCCCGACGCGCCGCTCCCCGTCCTGACGGTCGTGCGCGGGCGCGTCGGCGTGATCTGTGCGCGCCTGCGCTCCACCTCAGAGACGCAAAGCGCGTGCGGTCCGATATCACACGTTCTCGACCGCCTCCTGGCGGGAAAACCGGGCTGCATCGGATTGGCCGGGAATACAGAGGACGTGCTCTCGGAGATCGCCGAACGCGGGTGGACTGTGCGCGCGCTCCCGCCCCGAGCGGATGTCCCAGCCGTCGCAATCGCCCAGCTCGCCCGCACCACCGCGCCGAGCGCGTCCCCCCACGC
>CAZABL010000043.1:0-26643 GCA_964483365.1 uncultured bacterium | reverse complement strand
CCGTCGCAATCGCCCAGCTCGCCCGCACCACCGCGCCGAGCGCGTCCCCCCACGCACTGGCCCCCGACTACGGCGAAGCCCCCGCCGTCACGCAACGAAGACATCGGTGAGTGCAACGTGTCGGTGGTTGCGAACGTGAAAGAAACCGCAATGTCGTTGCGAGCCCCCTCGGGGAATCGCGCTCCTATCGCAATCGCTCCGGGCTCGCGCTGCCTGGGGGCCCCACGCCAACGGCGTGGGGGGCGCGGAGCCTGGGGCGGAGCGCCTTCGAAATGAAAGCCGAGCTGTATTCCTCTGACGCCCCGTCGCCCGGTCGGATGCAGATCGAGCGGATGGCGCAGAACGACCTGCCGGCGGTGTTGCGGATTGAGTCGGTTTCGTTCTCGACTGCGTGGCCGCCGAATGCGTTTTCCAATGAGATTCGCGACAACAAGCTCGCGCACTACTTCGTCGGGCGGCTCGATGGACGGATCGTCGCGTACGGCGGAATTTGGGTGATCCTCGAGGACTCGCACGTCACGACGATCGCCGTCCATCCTGAGTTCCGAGGCCTCAAGCTCGGCGAGGAGATGCTGCTGCAACTCCTCGACGAAGCGCTCGTGCAGGGCGCGTCATGGATTACGCTGGAGGTACGCGAAAGCAACGACGTCGCGCAGAAGCTCTACCGCAAGTACGGCTTCACGACCGTCTCGACGCGACGCGGATACTATAGCGACAACGGGGAGAACGCGCTGGTGATGTGGGCTGGGAACCTCAAAGGCGAGCTGTACGCAGCGCGGCTGCGCGTGCTGCGCGCCGCGCTCGATGCTCAGATCGCGCGCCGTTCCTCGCCGGGCTCACGATGACTCCGCCTGCGGTCGACCTGCTTCATCGTCCGATCGCCGCACTCGTGCGGCAGTACGGTGTCCCGACATCGGTCGCCACCCGTGACGACGGACAGCGCTTCGTCTTCGCCGACGCGAGCGCGAACGTCACCGCGATCGTCGACGACGACGCAGCGGTGCGCGCGCTCGACCTCGCGTTCCCTTCCGGTACGTCATACTCTGTGATCCTGGAGGACGGCAAGCCGCACCCGCTCGTCTTCGGACAAACGACATCGCTCGCCGCACGCGATGCGCTGGCAACCGAAGCGGAGACCGAAGGGACGAACTTTCGCGTCTTCCGCCGCTCGCCCGAGTCCGACGTCGTCCTCGTGTTCGAGGCGAAAACGCAAACGCTCTCACACGTCGTCGTCGGCGATCGTGCCGCGCTGCTGCGTCTGGGCTATCTTGCCGATCCGACACCGATCCAGCAGCGCTTCCCCTACACTGCGCCGGTGCTTCGGCGCTCCACGGTCGAATCGGGCAGCGGGACGAAGGCGACGGTCCTGCGCCTCGACGTCGATCGCGGCGGTGTGGTGCGCAACGTCGCGATCGTCGTTCCGAGCGACGATGCGACCTTCGACGCCGCGCTCGCGCAAAAGCTCGGCAGCGATTCGTACGCGCCCGCGAAGCTCGGCGGACGGGCGATCGGCGCGAGCGTCTATCGCGAGGTACGCCACTGAGCGGCGTCGAGTTCGTCCGCACCGCGCGCGCCGTGCGTGACGCGCTCGCGCAACGCGACCGCTTCGCGCACGTGCTGCGCGTCGCGCGGATGGCGGGACGACTCGCCGCGGTCCACGGGCTCGACGCTGATCGCGCACGTCTCGCGGGATTGCTGCACGATCTCGCGCGGCTCTACCCTGTCGAGCGGCTTCTGCGAGAATGCGCCGAGCGCGGGATGCCGGTCGACGTTTTTGAGGCCGCACATCCGATCGTGCTGCATGCGCGTCTGGGCGCCGAGCTCGCGCGCGAGCGTTTCGGCGTGCGGGACGAGGGCGTGCTCTCGGCGATTCGCAAACACACGGTCGCCGACGCGGTCATGAGTCCGCTCGACCAGGTGATCTGGCTTGCGGACGGCCTCGAACCGGGCCGGACATTCGCCGGACGCGCCGAGCAGGCCGCCCTTGCCTTTTGCGATCTGCACGAGGGGATGCGCGTCGCGCTCGCCGCGTCGATCGCATATCTGGGCACCCGCGGTCTCGCGGTTGCGCCACAAACGCTTGCCGCCGCGCACAGTTTTGGACTGGACGCGGCACGGGAGGAGAAACGCCCTGCCTGAACGCGATCTCGTGGCGCTCGCGCGCGCCGCGGCGGAGGACAAGAAAGCTGAGGACATCGCGGTCCTCGATCTGGACGGTCGCACGATCGTCGCCGACGCCTTCATTATCATGACGGGCCGCTCGGTGATCCAGACGCGTTCGATCGCCGACGCGATCGTTGAGAAAGCCGAAGCGGAAGGGCTACGGCCGCGGATGGAGGGCTATGCCGACGGAGGCTGGATCCTGATCGATCTGGGCAACGTCGTCGTTCACGTCTTCACGCCCGATCAGCGCCAGTTCTACAACCTCGAACGCCTGTGGGGCCGCGTCGCCGAGAGTCGCGCCGAGGCGCAGTGAACCCCTACCGTCGCCGCCGTCTCGTTCACCGGGCGACCCGCATCTTCGTCTGGATCGTTTTGGCCATCTTCGTCTTCACGTCGGTGGGCGTGGCCTTGGTCGTCGTTCGCTAGGCCGCAACTTCCGCTCGGTGACCGGGTACCTGGGAGCGGAGGATCAGCACTCGATGAAACCGCTGGCGGCCCTGGCCGCCCTCACCGTCGCCCTGGCAACGACCGTCGCCCCCGCGTTCGCGCGGACCAGCTACGTCGTGGACGACGCGCATCTGCTCTCGCAGAACGCGATTACGCAAATCGACCAGCAAGTCAGCGATTTTCACGCGCAGACCGGCAAGGAAGTCGTTGTCGTTACGACGCCGTCACTGAACGGCGAGACGCCGCAGGCGGCGCTCGAGCGGAGCTTCGCACAGCAACAGGTCAATGGCGTCGAGATCTTCATCGCCAAGCAGCCGAAGACGATCGAGATCGTCGGCGACCGCGCGTCGCAGCGCTTCTTCCCCCCAGGCTCGTTCCGGACGATCTATCAGTCGATGCGCGCGTCGTTCAACGCGGGCAACTACGACGAAGGCGTCGTCAACGCGGTCGGCCTCGTTATCAATATGTACCGGAGCCATCTGAACAGCGCACCGGGCGCGCGTCATAACGCGCCGGTCGTCGTTCATCACGGCTCGACGGGAGGTTCCGGCGTGAGCTGGTTTTGGTGGATCGTCATCCTCGCAGTAGGCTTCTTCATCATCCGCGGGATCTTCCGCGCGATGTCGGGGCCTCGCATGATGGGCGGACCGGGTTACGGCCCAGGCGGCCCTGGTTATGGAGCCGGCCCCGGCTATGGCGGCCCTGGGTACGGCGGCGGATATGGCCCCGGCGGCGGGTTCGGCGGTGGCGGCGGCTTCTGGAGCGGCCTCCTCGGTGGGCTCGGCGGCGCGTGGCTCGGCAACGAGCTGTTCGGCGGACGACGCGAGGAGATCGTTCAGGATCCCAACACCTACGCGGGCACGTATGACCCCGGCCAAGCTGGTGACGCAAGCGGCTGGCAGAGCGATCCCGGCCAGATCGACACCTCGAACATCGGCGGCGGCAGCTGGGGCGATAGCGGCGGCGGTGGTGACTGGGGTGGCGGCGGCGGCGACTTTGGCGGCGGCGGCGGCGACAACAGCGGCGGCGGCTGGTAGAGATCCGAAAACGAAGGCGCCCGGGGAGACCCGGGCGCCTTTTACGTTGGTCTCGGCTGCGGGACGGCAGAGTTCGCGGGGGAAGCGCTCGTCGGGGCAGGGCTTGGCGACGCCGAGCTCTCCGGAGAGGCCGACGGGGATCCATAAGGATTGGGTGTCGGTGAGACGGGCGACTCGGCGTGGAGAGGCGGGAAGCCTTGGCGGAGGCGCAGCCGGCTGAGGCGGCCTTCCTTCGTGTTCGGGAAGGTCTTGGCCACGTATTCGAACGTTTTCTTCGCAAGGCTGCGCGCAGCGTCGGTCTGGATCTCGAAATACAGCTGCGCAAGGTGGAATGCGGTCGGAGCGAGCCAGCGGTCCTTCGGATAACGCCTCGCCCAGTCGTCGTATCCCGCCTGCACCAGCAGCGCGTCATGTAGCAGCGACGCGTCGTCTGCCCACCGCTGTACATAGGCACGTCCGAGCGCATCGATCTTCGTACGAATCGCGATGGCGCTGTACTTGAACGGACCAAAATAGACGTCCGCGGGCGCCTCGTCGCGGGTCGACGGCGGCGCGGCGGCAAGGGTCGCGGTCAAAAGGAGGGCGGAAAGCAGGATGTGCGCGGGGTGGGCCATCTCTCGCCACCTACCCAGCCGAGCTACCGTTCAGCGCACGACGACGTACGGTTCCAACACCGCAAAACGATGTTCGGTGATCCCGGCGACGTCGAGCAACTCGTCGGTCGCGTTGAACGGGCCGTTGAGCTGACGGAACGCGACGATCCGCGCAGCAAGCGCAGGGCCGATCCCCGGCAGCGCGGCGAGCGCGTCCGCGCTCGCGGTATTCACGTCGATCGCTTCGTTGGTTGCCTGCGTACGGAGCGCCGGAGTGCGCAGATGGCGAGCGCGCGGCGCGGACGTGCGATGCGCGTGCGGCAGAACGGGCGCTCCGCGGAGGGGGACGACGATCTCATCGCCGTCGCGCACATGGGCCGCAAGGTTGACCGCGATGAGGTCGGCACTCGGGCGTGGGCCACCGGCGCGATCGAGCGCCTGAGCGACGCGGGCGGTCGGCGCAAGGGTGTAGACACCGGGATGGACGACCTCACCGGCAACATAGACGACCACGTTACCGCGCGGCGTGGCGCTCGCGCGGGGCTGCGGGCCGGGGGTCGACCACGAGGCGGCGGCAGGGGCCGGGGCGCCGGGCGCAGCGGGTCGGAGGACCGCAAGCGCGACCGCCGCACAGGCGGCGACGAGGACGAGCACGATTCGCACGGCACCCGTTCACGACGAGGGCGCCGAGCGGCTACGTCTTAGTGGACGGCGCCGACGTCGACGATACGGAAGAGGCGCGCGAACCCGGCGACTTCGAGGATGCGGCGCACCTGCTGCGACCCGACGACCAGGACCAGATCCGTCCCGACGCGCTTACGCAAGCGCGCAAGCTCATTGAGCAGCGTCGAGTCAAGGTAGGTCACGGCGGAGAGGTCGATGATCGCGTTGGGCGGCACGGAGGCAAGCGTCTCGTGGATCGCCGTCGCACGGTAGATGTCCAACTCCCCCGTCAGGGTCACGATCGGGCCGGTCGGTGCGTCCATGTGGACTCCTCGCTTAGCGAACCCGCGGCCCTCCTGATCGCGGTAGCGGACCTCTATCGTACCGCATCCGGGAAGGGACGTCCGTAGGGAAACGGTTTACATTTACCGGAAAAAGGTCCCAACGAAGGAGCCGCTCGCTTCCTTTTGCCCTTCACGCCCGGAGGGCGGCGCCGCTAGGCCGAAGCACCATCGCGGAATGCCCGAGGAGACGACCTACGATTTTCGCGCCGTGGAGCGCGCGTGGCAAGAACGCTGGGAGCGCCAGGGGATCTACGCTGCGCGCAACGACGCACCGAATCCCTATTACGTGCTCGAGATGCTCCCGTATCCTTCGGGCGACCTCCACGTCGGGCACGCGAAGAATTACACCCTCGGCGACGCCGTCGCGCGGTTGATGCGCATGCACGGCTACGACGTGCTGCACCCGATGGGTTGGGACGCGTTCGGACTTCCGGCGGAGAACGCGGCGATCCAGCGCGGTATCGATCCCGAGAGCTGGACCCGTTCGAACATCGAGAACATGCGGCGGCAAATCCGGTTGATGGGAACCGGATACGACTGGTCCCGCGAGTTTGCGACCTGCGATCCGTCGTACTATCGCTGGAACCAGTGGTTCTTCTTGCGCATGTTCGAGCGCGGGCTGGCCTACAAGCGCGAAGCACCTGTCAATTGGTGTCCCGTCGATCAGACGGTGCTGGCGAACGAGCAGGTCGAAGACGGCAAGTGCTGGCGCTGCGGCGCGAACGTTGAGCGGCGCAACCTCGCGCAGTGGTTCTTGAAGATCACCGATTACGCGGATCGTTTGCTCGCCGGACTCGACACGCTCGAGGGCTGGCCCGAGCGGACGAAGACGATGCAGCGCAACTGGATCGGGCGCAGCGAAGGGACGACGTTCAGCTTCGAGATCGAGAACGTCGATGCGCAGATCGAGGTCTTCACGACGCGCATCGACACCGTCTTCGGTGTCACGTTTGTCGCGCTCGCTCCCGAGCACGCGGTCGTCGCGAAGATCTTGCAGGCGATGCCGAAGGCGCGCCGCCGCGTCGAAGAGTTCGCAGCATCGCTGCGCAGCAAGAGCGAGCTCGAACGCCTGCAGCTCATGGAGAAGACGGGCGTGCCGACCGGCGCGTACGCGATCAACCCGCTCTCGCGCGAGCGCGTCCCGATTTGGGTGACGAACTACGTTCTCGCGGAGTACGGCACCGGTGCGGTGATGGGCGTTCCGGCGCACGACGAGCGCGACTTCGATTTCGCGCAGAAGCACGGACTGCCGATCGCGCAAGTCATCACCGATCTCGCCGGCAAGGTCACGGCGCCGCTCACCGAGGCATATGTCGAGGACGGCAAGCTGATCGCGTCGGGCGAGTACACCGGGATGAAGTCCGCAACCGCGCGGCGCTCGATCACGGCCCGGCTCGACGCGATGGGACGCGGGAAGGCGACGATCAACTATCGCTTTCGCGACTGGCTGATCTCACGCCAGCGTTACTGGGGAACGCCGATCCCGATCGTCAGCTGTCCAGTCGACGGCCTCGTCGCGATCCCGGACGACCAGCTCCCGGTGCTGTTGCCCAAAGGCGTCGCGTTCACCGGACAAGGTTCACCGCTCGCCAACGATCCGGGGTTCGTGAATACGACGTGCCCGCGCTGCGGCGGTCCGGCGCAACGCGATCCCGACACGATGGACACGTTCGTCGACTCGTCGTGGTACTTCGTGCGCTATCTCGACCCGCGCAACGACAAGGCGCCCTTCGACGAGACGGTCGCGTCGCGCCGCATGCCGGTCGACCTCTACATCGGTGGCGCCGAGCACGCGGTGCTGCATTTGCTCTACGCGCGCTTTTGGTACATGTTCCTTGTCGATCAAGATTATGTGCACGGCGTCGACGAGCCGTTCACGCGCCTTTTCCATCAAGGGACGCTGCTCTACCGCGGCGAGAAGATGTCCAAGTCGCGCGGCAACGTCGTCGGGATCGACGAGACCGTCGAGAAGTACGGTGTTGACGCGATGCGGCTCTTCCTACTCAAGGCAGCACCGCCCGAAGACGCGCTCGACTGGACCGACGAGGGGATCGTCGGGCGCGTCCGGTTCGTGCAGCGCGTGTGGCGCACGTGTGAGCCGCTCGCAACCTCGGCGCGCGCAATGCCGATCGATCACCTTCCGCCGATGCGCGGCGCGGCGCAACGCGACCTCGTTCGCGCATTGCACATCGCGCTGGAGTCGGGGCGGAGCGAGACCGAGACGCGGCGTTTCCACTACAACGTCACCACCGCAAAGCTCGACGAGCTGATCAACGCGTTGACGACGCTGCTGCGCGAACCCGGGATGGACAACGATCCCGCGGTGCTGTACGTCATCCACGCGCTGCCGATCGTGCTCGCGCCGTTCGCACCACACCTCGCTGACGAGGTGTGGTCGAAGATGGGCTACGAGCGCAGCGTCCACCTCGAGCGCTGGATCGCGCCCGACCCGACCGCGCTCGCCGTCGACGAGATCACGCTCGTCGTGCAGGTGAACGGCAAAGTGCGCGCGCGGATCAGCGCGTCGCCGGGGATCGGCGAAGACGCTGCCTTCGAGCTCGCGATGCGCGAGCCGACGGTCGTTGCACAGATGGACGGCAAGGAGGTGCGCAAGCGCATCTTCGTCGCCGATAAACTCATCAACATCGTCGCCGCCTGAGCGCGGCGGGAAGGGGGATCATGGCTCACAAGGCCCTCCGCACCGGCGCGATCGCCGCGCTTGCGTTTGCTGCCGGGCTCGGCGCCGCGCGCCTCCCGCTGCGCGTCGACGCAGCGAGTGCGCCGCTGCAGCCGCAGATCATCGATCTATCCGCGGTCGGCCCCGACGATTTGCCGACGCCCACCCCTGCGAGTCCCCGACTCCGCTCGAAGCTGCTCGCTGTGACCGACACGGGGACCATCCAAGTACAGATCGGAACGGTCGCCAAGCATTACCACGCCGACGCGAACGAGATCCAATACGTCGTCGACGGAACGGGTACAGAATGGCTCGGCAACGAGCAGCATCCGCTCAAGCCGGGAACGCTGCTGATCATCCCCAAGGGCACGCCGCACGCGGGGACGGTCGAGACGTCGGGGCACCTCAAGATCCTCGCGTTCAAGACGCCGCCGCAAGATGCGGCCGACGTCCACCCCGTCCCCTAGGGCTTACGCCGGCGCTTTCTCCTTGTCGCGAAAGTATTCGTACGTCTTACGCATACCGTCGACGAGCGAGACCTGCGCCTCCCACCCTAGCTCCTTGCGCGCTTTCTTCGGATCGAAGTAGACCTCGCGCGCGTCGCCGGGACGGCGCGGCGCGCGCGTGATCGGCGCCTCGAACCCTGTGACCTCGACCATCGCGCGGTAGACGTCGTTCACCGACGTCTTCTTGCCGGTGCCGATGACGAAGATCTCGCCGGAGCCGCCATCGAGCCCAAGCAGATTGGCGCGCACGACATCACCGACGTAGATGTAGTCGCGCGTCTGTTCGCCGTCCCAGTCGATGCGCACGCCCTGCTTCTGCAAGAACTTGCCCAAGAAGATCGCGATCACGCCCGCTTCGCCGTTGGGATCCTGGCGCGGACCGTAGACGTTGCCGTAGCGGAACGCGGTGTAGTCCAGGCCGTGTTCCGACTTGAAGAAGCGCAGATAGTGCTCGGTCACCATCTTGGTGATCCCGTACGGCGAGACCGGACGCTGCGGGGCCGACTCGTCGACCGGCATACGCTCGACGTCGCCGTACGTCGCCGCGCTCGAGGCGAACAGCACTTTGCGGGTGCCGACTTTCACCGCGGCTTCGAGGACGTTGAGCATGCCGAGGACGTTGACCTCAGCATCGTACTTGGGATCGCGCGCGCCGATTGCTACCGAGTGCTGCGCCGCATGGTGCGAGACGATCTCGGGCTTGAACTCGGCGAACACGCGGTGGATCGACTCGTCGCGGACGTCAGCGTGGACGAACGTGACGCCCTCGGGGATGTTTTCGCGACGTCCGCCGCCGTGCGACCAAAGGCTGTCGACGACGACGACGTCATGACCTGCGGCGACGTACGCGTCGACGATGTGCGATCCAATGAAGCCGGCTCCGCCGGTGACGACGATACGCATGGACTCGCGAGGGTTCGGGGTCCTCGGGCGCTCTCCCGTGGCACCGCTCGCTTCCCTTAAGCACCGCGCCGGGCCGTCGCAATGCGACGACCCGGCGGTGTGGACAAGGCTGACCCGGTGCGGTCAGCTTGCCGGCGCCCCCGCGGTGGGGGACGGAGTGGTTGCACCGTTCGTCGGCGGCGCATAGATCGGAACCGGATCGATGCCGTGGATCGCGAGATCGCCCGCTTCGACTTCACCGTCACTCGCACGCAGCGGCACGACGAACGACACGACCTTGAGGACGATTGCGGTCATCACGAGATTCCACGCGATGATCACCAGCGCAGCGAGGAACTGCGTCAAGAGCTGCTTGGGATTGCCGTAAATCAGTCCTTGGACGGAGACCGCCGCGGTCTTCTTGTCGGAGCTCAAGTACTCGATCATGTTCGGGTTCGCGAACAGACCGACGCACAAGCCGCCCATGAGACCCGCAACGCCGTGCGTGTGCAGCACGCCGAACGTGTCGTCGACCTTCTTCATGAACGCGAGCTGTCCGAGCTTGTTCAGGCTGAACCACACCACGATCGCCGCGACGCCGCCGGTTGCGATCGCACCGAACCCGTCGACGTAGCCTGCGGCGGGCGTGATCGCGACCAGGCCGACGATCATCCCGTTGATCATCGAGACCGCAGACGGTTTGCCCAGCGCGAACATGTCGAGCACGAGCCAGCACAGGAGCGCGACGGCGGTGGCGATGTTCGTGTTGAGCACCGCGGCTGCGGCGTCGGCGTTGGCGAAATAGGGGTCGCCGCCGTTGAAGCCGTTCCAGCCCAGCCACAAGAGACCCGCGCCGGCTAGCGCGGTGATCAAGTTGTTGGGATCGAAGCTGCGCCGGTCTTCGATCATGCGAGGGCCGACCATCGCTGCCGCGACGAAACCGGAGACGCCGGCCGCGAGATGGATGACGTACCCGCCGGAGTAGTCGACAGCGCCCATCTGCGCGAGCCATCCGCCGCCCCACAGCATGAACGCGCCGACCGTGTACACGAACGTGCTCCACAGCGGAACGAACAGCATCCACGCCTTGAAGTTCATTCGTCCCAGCACCGAGCCGGCGATCAGGATCGGCGTGATCGCAGCGAAGACGAATTGGAAATAGATCATCGCCGAACCGGCAAAGCGCAACGGCGGAAAACCACTACCGGCTAGCGGGATATTCGCTTGTCCCGTCTCGCCGGCGGCGCTGATCGCGGGATGTGGGATGCCGACGACTTGCGAGAGGATCCCGGGTCCTAACGTCGCGGGCGACCCGAAGCCCATGTTGTAGCCCCAAAGGACCCACGCGAGCAGCACGATCGAAAACGCGTAGAAACACATGACCGCCGAGTTGAGCGCCCATTTCTTCTTGACGAGCCCTGCGTAGAGGATCGCAAGACCCGGTATGCTCTGCAAGCCCACGAACGTTGCGGCTGTGAGCTGCCATGCCGTGTCACCCGAGTTCAAAAAACTCGGCGCCGCGACATAGGGATTGGCGTCGGCGAGAAACGTCATCGGAAAGCCAACGTAGCGCATCGCGTGGAGCCGTCGCATTCGACAAGCGACCAGGATGCGACGGCGCTCACGCTCTATTCGGAGCGCGTCTCCGGCGTGAACGGGTGCTGTGGCTCGTGCTCCACTGCTCGTCCCGGCCCTGGCCTTCGTCGGCGCGATCGCTTGCGAAGCGCATGGTTACTTCCTCATCGCGCTCGGCGGCGCGATCGCTTCGGCGCTTCTCCCGCGCGGTCGGATCGCGGCGGCGTTCCTCATCGGCGGCGTCTGCTGCGGCGCACTGCGCGGTCACCCGCCGCTCATCCTTAGTGAAAGCCGCGTCACGACGATCGCCGGGACGGTGATCGGAGACGGCGGCAGCGGTCCGTTCGTCTTCGCGCTCGAGGACGGGCGGGTGCTGCGAGCAAGCGTTGCGAGCACTGCCGTCGCGGGGGAGCGGCTACTGTTGCGAGCGCGCTTGGTGCCGTTCGACGAACCGCGCAATCCTGGCGAACCATCTGGCCGTGCGATCGGTGCCGCCGAAGGGCTCTCCGGCGAAGCGATCGGCGCGGTCGTCGCGCGCCGCGCGCCGGACCCAGGCGACGCGCGCGCGTGGGCGGCCCGCCTTCGCGGCGCGCTCTCCGCGCGACTTCGCGCCGTGCTGCGTGAACCGGAGGCGACGGTCGTCGCGGGCGCGCTCTGGGGCGAGCGAGGGACACTGCCGGCGACGCTGCGCGACGATTTTCAAGCGACAGGGACGGTCCACGTGCTCGTCACGGCCGGACTGCATCTCGGGGTCATCGCGGCGCTCGTGCTCGCGGTGTTGCGTCTTGCCGCGATCCCGCGGGTCCCGGCGTCGCTCATCGCGATCGTCGTCGTCGGCAGCTATGCGTGGCTCACGGGCGCGCATCTTCCGGCGCAGCGCGCGGCCGTGATGATCGGGGTCGCGTTGCTCGCGCGTGCTTGCGGCGCGCGAATCGCGTCGTGGAACGCGCTCTCGCTCGCAGCGCTTGTTGTCGCGGCGCTGTGGCCTGCCGCAGCGACGAGCGTCTCGTTCGCGCTCTCGTTCTCATGCGTCGCCGCGATCGTGCTCTTTGCGCGCCCGCTCGAGCACGCACTCGAGCGTTTCCCGTTGCCGGCGCGCGTCCGCGAGGCACTTTCGCTGACGGTCGCGACGCAAATCGGCGTGTGGCCGCTCACCGCGGCGACATTCGGGATGGTTGCGCCGTACGCCGTGCTGGCGAACGCGCTCGTCGTTCCGGCGACCGGCATTGCGATGCTCGGCGGCGTTGCGACGCTCCTCGCCGCCGGCGTCCCGGTGCTCGCGCATCTCTGCGCGGCCGTGACTGCCTTCGACGTCGATGTCGCGCTGGGCGCCGTCCAGTTGGTGGCGTCGCTCCCCGGCGCGCGGCTCACGGTCGCACCGCCGCCGGCCGCCGTAATCGTCGTGTACGACCTCATCGCAGTTGCTTCGGCAGCGCTGCTCTCGCGAGCACCCCGGCTCGCCTGCGTTCTGCTCCTAGCAGCGTCGATGAGCGTCATGGCCACGACGATCCGCCGACCGGACGGCCATTTGACGATCACCATGCTCGACGTCGGCCAAGGTGATGCAATCGTGCTGCGTACGCCGCGTGGACACACGCTTTTGATCGACACTGGCGGGCGCCTCGAGCGAGGCCCCGACGTCGGCGGTCGTTCCCCAGCAGAGGTCGTCGGCGAACGCATCGTCCTCGGCTACCTGCGTCGCCAGGGCGTGCGCGCGATCTCGCTGCTCGTCATCACCCACCCACATGGCGATCATGTTGGTGGATGTTTTCCGATCGTGCAGGCGATCCGCGTCGATGCGGTGCTAGATTCCGGTCAGCAGTATTCCGGACGCGCCTTCGTCGACTGCGTACGCGCCGCACACGAGCACCGAGTACCGATTATCTTCGGACACGATGAGATGCGCTGGTCGAGTGACGACGGCGTTACTCTCGAGGTCCTCGCGCCGTCCGCTCCACTGCTGGCGGATACCGGAGACGACGTAAATGAGAACAGCATCGTGTTGCGCGTATCATACGTGCCTCATAACCGGACGAGGTTTCGCGCGTTGTTCATGGGCGATGCGGGCGAAGCCAGCGAGGCGCGACTCCTTGCGCGCGGCGTCGATCTCCAAGCCGATCTCTTGAAGGTCGGACATCACGGATCGCGCTACGCCTCGACCGCACCATTCCTCAACGCCGTTCACCCTACGCTTGCGCTGATCTCTGTCGGTCGTCATAACACGTTCGGCCATCCGGCACCGGAGACGCTCGACGCACTCGCGATGGTTAGGGCACGTACCCTCCGCACTGACCGATGCGGAGCAATCCGAGTAGTCGTCGACGCGTCACGCGTTGAGCCGCTCCTGTGTCGCTAACCACAGTGTCGCACGTCACGCTTGTACCGCGCTCCCTACGGCTCGTTCGACTGCCGAGCCGACAACTGGAATCCGATGGGGATTCACTCGACGGGCTACCGTATGTCCGCGAGGGCAGCCGCGTGCGCCGTCGCGTTCTTGGCATGCGCCGCCGCTCTCCCCACGCCCGCCTCAGCAGCGAGCGATAGCGGGATCGTCGCGCGCTACGCGAGCGCGCTCGGCCGCGCGAACGCCCGTCTGAGCGCGCCGTCGCGGCTCGCGTTGGCGCAGCGGTTGCTTCTGCTCGCGTCCTACTACGACGTCGAGCCCGCGCTCCTCGTTGCCATCGTCACCGTCGAGTCGTCATGGCACGCGCGCGCCGTCTCGCCGGTCGGCGCACTCGGGTACGGGCAGCTCATGCCCACGACGGCCGCGCGCCTCGACGTCGACGCGCTCGAGCCCTATGAGAATCTCGACGGAACCGCGCGCTACCTGCGCCGCATGCTCAAACACTTCACGGGACGCGCGTACGCCGAACGCGTTCGCCTTGCCGTTGCGTCGTATAATGCCGGCCCCGGCGCCGTCGATCGCTACGGCGGCGTCCCTCCCTATCGCGAGACGCGCGAGTATGTCGCGAACGTCTTGCGCTGGCGCGCGGACTACGCACAGCTGAGTGCGGGGATGGAGGGCTTCGATGTCGGCGCGGTGGTCGCGCGGGCCGCGCATCCCAGGCCGGCGATCGCACGAGCGAAGCCGCCGAAGTCTTCCGTCGCCCATCGTCGCATCGCACATCGGCACGCACCCGCGCCACCGGAGGTCGCCGCGGCGCCGTACCACTCGCCGTATCTCGATGCCCCCGACCCCAACGCGTACGAAACGCCGCCGCCGATCCCGCCGACGCGCCATGGGATCGCAGGTTTCTTCGGGCGGGTGTTCGGGCACCACACCGCGCCCGTCGCGCCGCCGCTAGCCGTTTCCGCGGTCAATCGCGAAGACGCGGTCGAGCCCCATCTCCGCTAGCGAGCGGCGCCGCTCTTCCGACCCGACGCGCAACGTGATGCTCGCCCCGCGATCGCGTGCCACGCGCAAGAGCACAATCAGCTGGCGCACCTCGCGCACCGCGAAGGCGCCGAGGCCGTCGAGGTCGATCGCGATGCGCGCGTCCATGTTCGCTGCGTTGCGGACGGCGGGCTCGAGACCGTCGAGATGATGCTCGTCAGTGGCGACGAGGACGACAGCGGGGTTCATGTCGCGACGCTACGCCAGCGCGCATACGACGCGCTTACCGCAAACGGGCTCGGTGATTACGCGTCGCTAGCTTGACTGCCCTACAAGCCGCCGTGCCGTTAACCAGGGGCACGATTTCATACAGCGATCAGCGAATGCTGACGAGCCATCCGTTCGGTTCGGGGGACACGGAGAAGGGGCGCAGTGCACGCAATGGTTCGGCTTTTTGGAATCGACGTTCGCATTCACCCGAGCTGGCTCTTCATCTTCGTGCTGGTCGCTTGGTCGTTGAGCAGCCCCGGTGGACCTCTCGGTTCGTACAACATGCCGCCGCTCGAACGAACGCTTCTCGGTCTGTTCGCAACGGTGCTGTTCTTTGTGAGCGTGCTCGTTCACGAGCTTGCGCACTCACTGTTGGCGCGCTCGCGGGGTATCCCGATACGTGGGATCACGCTCATGATCTTCGGCGGCGTCTCGCAATTCGAAGAGGAGCCCCGCACACCGCCAAGCGCAGCATGGATCTCCGCGATCGGTCCGCTCACCAGTCTTTGTCTCGGCGCCGTTTTCTATGGGCTCGCGGTCGCGTCCGGATTGAATACGCCGTTCGGCTTGACGTTTCGCTATCTGTCGACGGCGAACGTGCTGCTCGGGATCTTCAACTTCTTGCCGGCGTTGCCGCTCGACGGGGGTCGCGTCCTCCAAGCCTTGATCTGGCGTGCGACCGGCGATCGCTTACGCGCGACCCAAATCGCGGCGAACGTCGCGAAGGTCCTTTCGGGGCTGATGATCGCGTTCGGGCTCTGGGAGGTCGTGTTGTTCGGCTACTTCGGCGGCTTGTGGCTTGCGTTTATCGGCTGGTTTCTGTATCAAGGCGCGACGGCCGAAGAAGTTCGCGCGCGACTCGACCGTGCGTTGCAAGGACACTTCGTCGCTGAGCTCGCCTCACCGCCCGCGCAGGTCGTTCCCGCTGACGCAACGGTCGATCGTGCCGCGCAAGAACTCACGAACGCAAACGAGATTGCGTTGCCGGTGATGCTCGACAGCCGTCTCCTCGGCATCGTGACCGCGCCACAGATCGCGCGCGCACGCTTGGAGCATCACGACGACGCTTACGTGACGTCGATCATGACGCGCGCCGACGATTTGACGCCGCTCCGCCCGAACATGCGCGCGGTCGACGCGCTCAAGCCGTTGCTGGAATCGAATCTCGGGACGCTTCCCGTCATCGACGAAAGCGGAAAACTGTACGGCTTCGTCTCGCCGAACGCGCTCATGCACTGGATCGCCAACGATCGCGACAACCAGGTTCGCAACGCGTCCGGCTCCTTGGTGTAGCCGGTCAGTGGATGTTCAGTGTGCGTTCGCGAACGTTCACTGCACGACGGGACTGTGACCGTTCCAGCGAAGTGCGTCTACGTCGTCGAACAACGCAATGTCGGTGCGGAGTGTCGCGAGCTTGCGAAAGAGCAGCGCAAGGTCGCGGTCGCGCTGTACTATTTGCGCCAGCTTGATGGGATTCGAGACGTTCACGCTCCATGCGCGCGGGTCCACCGGAATCGCTTCGATGTGTTCGTATTTGGCGAGGACTGCAGCGGCTGATTTCGCGCCCCAGCCCACCAACCCCGGAAAGCCATCCGCGGCGTCACCGACCAACGCCAAGTAGTCAGGGATACTCGTCGGCCGAACGCCGAACTTTGCGACGATTCCGGCTTCGTCGAAGATGATGCGTTTGCGGCGATTGAGCTGCACAACGCGGGTTCCGCGCACACATTGCGCCAGGTCTTTGTCGGGAGTGCATATGATGACGCGCTCGACGCGCGGATCGGAGGCGGCCGCCGCCGCTGCTGCCGCCAGAGCGTCATCGGCCTCGAATTCGACCATCGGCCAGACGGTGACCCCGGCGTCAACGAGGGCTTCTTCCAACAGTGGGAACTGCGCGAAAAGCGCCGGATCAATTCCGTCGCCCATCTTGTATCCCGGCCACAAGCCGTTACGAAACGACTCGATCACGTGATCCGTGGCCACGCCGATATGCGTCGCGCCATCTCGCAGCAGACTACGAATCGACGCGAGCACGCCGCGGACTGCAGCGATCTCGCGTCCCTCTGCATCGCGCGAAGACGGCAGCGCGTAGTAGTGGCGAAACAGCTCATACGTGCCGTCAATGAGGTGGACAACCACAACCGCGGTGTTTGTGAAGAATTGCGAAACTCATTTCCGCTGACTCGAACGACTCTACAGCGAGCGCCTCGCGTCAGCGATTAGCGTCTACATTGTGGTGCAACTCGTCGCAGCCGCCGTCGGGTCGCTCCTTGCGCGCGCATTTTTTGGTGCGGGCGGGAATCTGGCGGCGACGATGCCGGCGCCCGGACACCAATTGGGAGCCGTCGGGTTCGAGGCGATCCTCACCTTCGGCATCGTGTTGCTCGTTTTGGCGTTCGGAACGATGGGCGGGCCGTACAACGGAGCGGCGTTTAACCCAGCGCGCGCGTTCGGCCCGGACGTCGCGTTGGGCGACCTTTCGACCTACTGGGTGTATCCGTTGGGTTCGCTCGTCGGTTCCGCCGCTGCGGTTCTTGTCGCCGGTATCTTTCGCGGCGCGGCAACAGCCCAGGAAGCCCAAGCGGCGCTGGGTACGCCTCTCGATCGGGACGGAACGATCAAAGCGAGCTGAGACGGGTGGCTATCGGCTTTTCCATACTTTGTGCCACTGCTTGGCTAAGGCTTTCGCCTCATCGGGACCGTAGCGCCGTACGAGTTCGATGTCGTGTCCCTGCTCCTCGGAGTACTCGCGCAAGAACCGCTCGAGCTGCGACAACTCCTCCTGCGGAAGATCGTCAATCGACGCATATCGGTCGGTCATCATCGCGATGCCCTTCATCGGCGTAGGGCATGCGAGAAGACGGTCGTTGCGCACGCCGTCCTTCGTCATCTCGAATCCCCCGATGAGGTGAGCTCGGATCACGCTTAGCGAGACGAGCGGTTCCTCCGCCATCAGCACCACGTCGGCGGGGTCGCCGTCGTCAGCCAGGGTCTGCGGGATGAAACCGTAGTCGTACGGCCACGAGAGGCCACGCGCGAGCATGAAGCTGACGCGCAGCGCTCGGGTCTCCGCGTCGAACGCGTACTTGTAGCGTGAGCCGCGCGGCGTCTCGACGACGACCCACAGCGCGGCGCCGTCACGTTCCCACGGGAGGGCTGTTACGTCGGAAGCCATGCCGCCCCTTACCCGGCGGCAACGGTAGCGTTCGCTTGCGATGCGCCAGATATCTCTGCGCGCACTTCGCTAATACGCGATGAAGGTCAACGCTGGCCGCGGCGTGGCTTTTGCGAGGTGCTTGACGATATAGTCGGCGACGTCGGCCCGAGAGATCGACAGGCCGTTGCGTAGATCGAGGTCGATTGCCTCGCGATAGCGTCGCGACAGTGGGCTGTCGGTTAGCCTCGGTGGGGCGACGATCGTCCAATCGCGATCGCTCGCGCGCACGATGTTCTCCATGCGTGCCAAATCCGCATAATGGTCCTTCAAAAAGTGACAGATGAGCGGCTTGAGGACCAAACGCATGAGAGCAGAGTCGTTCTTGGCCGGATGAAAGGCGGACGCCGAAATCCCGATGTAGCGGTGTATTCCTTCAGCCTCCATCGCCGCAAGCATGGTGCGCGCGCCCTCCGAATAGAGCGTCGTCGGCGCACGAGATCGCACGCCCATTGCACACACGACGGCGTCATGTCCCACGATTGCGCCGCGCACCGCCTCGTAATCGAGAACGTCGCCGCGAACGATCGCCAAGCGCTCGTGGCGCAGTGTCAGCTTTCCGGGGTCACGCAGGAACGCCGTGACCCGATGCCCGGCCGCGAGTGCCTGCTCGACAACGTGGCGGCCGATTCCGCCGGCCGCCCCGACAACGATGATGTTCATACCGAGGAGACCGCCGAGCCGCACGCTCTGTGACAGGCTTAGGGCAATTCCGGCGCTTCCAAGACGGGAATATGGCGAAGCTTGTCGGGATTTGAGACGAGAAAGATCTGCCGAATTCCGTCGTCCTGCGCGTCCACGAGTATGACGGTGCGCGGCTCGCTGCCGCCGTACGCGACGATCGCGAGTTGGCCGTTGATGTGCATGAGTCGCGACACCGCGTCGGCCGGCGCGAACTTTTTGACGGCGTTCGCGAGCAAACGGACGACACGGTCCGCGCCGAAAATCGCGTTCGGCACGGCTGCCGCCTTGCCGCCTCCATCTGCGTAGAGCGCGACATCTCGCGAGAGGACGGAAACCAAGCCGTCCACATCGCCGTGCAACGACGCTGCGAGAAAGCGCTTCAGCAGGTTCTCGTGCTGCTCCGGCGACGCCACGAAACGCGTTCGCTCGCGCTTGAGATGCTCGTGCGCACGATGGAGAACCTGACGACACGTTTCCTCGGAACGCGTCACGATCGCCGCGATCTCCGCGTACTCATAACTGAACACCTCGCGCAGGAGGAAGACCGCGCGTTCGATCGGATTGAGGCGCTCGAGGAGGAGCATGAAGGCCATCGAGATCGTTTCGCCGGCCAGAAGTTCGTCGGACGGCTCGCCATCCGTCGTCGGCAGTGGTTCAGGAAGCCATTGTCCGACGTACTGCTCGCGCTGGACACGGGCCGACCTGAGCTGATTGATGCAGAGCCGGCTGACGATCGTGACAAGATACCGCCGGGGTGACTCGATGTCGCCCACAGGCCGCTGCCGCCACCGGATGAACGCGTCCTGGAGTATATCGTCCGCATCGCTTGCACTTCCAAGCATGCGATAGGCCACGGAAAACAGGAGCCTTCGGTGCTGGCTGAATGTCTCTGACGGCTCGTCGAAGCCCTTGTCCTCGGTCGGGCCGCTCATGACGGCGGTTGTGACAGCGGCGCTGGAGCTACCCTTCGTACTCGCTCCGCAGGCGCGCGAGCGTCATCCGATTCGTCGCCGCTCTTCCGTCGTGCCGCAGCACGTCGACGTCGCAGTCTGGGTACAGCTGATGGAAGCGCTTCGTCTTCCACTCTTCGACGCTGAATGCGGCGCGGGCGGCCCGCTGAAAGCCGTACTCCGCCAGCCGCGGACGTGGCCGACCGGCTCGATCGTGAACCTGCACCATGAACCCCTCACGGTCGTAGATCTGGTCTTCAACTTGCTTGAGATTGGCCACGACCGGACAATTCGGATTGCTCGCGCCGCGACCTCGTGCCGGTTTTTCACAAAGGCATTGGGGGCAAGAAACGGTCGGTAGGTACCTTAATAAAATCCTGGACGCCGTGGCTTGAAAAGGAGAAACGTACGTTGATCACGCCCGCCTTGCAACGCGTTTCGACGGGAATCGCGGGCCTCGACGAAGTCCTGCATGGAGGGTATTTCGAGCGCCGCACCTACCTGCTCACCGGTCCTCCCGGCGGCGGCAAGACCACGATCGGGTGGCACTTTCTCACGGCCGGCGCGCGCCATGGCGAACCGGTCCTCTTCATTACGTTCGGGGAATCGCAAGACGAACTCGTCGAGAACGCGCGCTGCCTCGGTTTCGAGACGGAGGGCGTCTCGTTCTGCGATTTGAGCCCAACCGCCGACTCGTTCGCGCAGATCCAACACTACGACATCTTCCCGGCATCAGAAGTCGAGCTCGCCCCGACGACCGAGACCATCATCGCAGCGGTAGAAGCCGTCAAGCCGAAGCGCGTCTTCATCGACTCCATGACGGCTCTGCGATACCTCTCGAAAGACGGACCAGAGTTCAGCCGCCAAACCCTCTCCTTCTTGCGATACATTCAAGAGCGAGGGGGCTGCGTCGTGATGACCTCCGAGGCGAGTCCCGGCACGCCCGACGACGATTTGCGCTTTTTGTGCGACGGCGTCATCCAGCTCACGCCGAGCCAACGCGCGCGGACGCTGCTCGTCCGCAAGTTCCGCGGCTCCGACTATCGTCTCGGCGAGCACACGCTGCGACTGACGTCTGACGGCGCGACGGTGTATCCGCGCCTGATCCCGGAAGAGCACGGCGAAGCGTTCGTCGCCTCGCCACTCTCGTGGGGAGTCCCGCAATTGGACGCGCTCACGCACGGCGGAATCGAACGGGGTACGGTCACGCTCGTGACAGGTCCGAGCGGCGTCGGCAAGACGACGATCGGGATGCAATTCCTCAAAGAGGCAGCGCGCCGCGGGGAACGTTCGGCGATCTACACCTTCGACGAGCGCGTCTCCACCTTGATGCAGCGCTGCCAAGCCGTCAATATCCCGGTGGACGAGATGGTGCAGCGTGGAACGCTGTCGGTCGTTGCGGTCGAGGCGTTGCGTTACTCGCCGGACGAGTTCGCGAACACGGTGCGCAACGACGTGGAGCGCAGCCACACCAAGATCGTTATGATCGATAGCATCAGTGGCTATAAGCTTTCCGTTTCCGGCGACGATCTGGTCGAGCGACTGCACGCGCTCTGCCGCTATCTCCAAAACGTGGGCGTGACGGTGCTGTTGGTCAACGAATTGCTCAATCTCCAGGAATTTCGAGTAAGTGAGGTTGGGATCAGCTACCTTGCCGACAATGTGATCATGCTGCGTTATATGGAATCGCAGCGTGACGGTCGCGCCGAAATGGGTAGAGCGATCGGCGTGCTGAAAAAGCGCCTCAGCGACTTCGAGAAATCGCTGCGTCCGTTCGAGTTGGTTTCGACGGGGCTGCAGATCGGCGAACCGACGCGGCACCTCGCCGATATCCTGCGGCCGTCGTTGAATCACGACAGCGTCAGCTTGTAGTCGGGTGCGCAACCGAATCGCCGTCCTCTTCTCGAATCGGGAGAACCGGGCGCTCCTCGCCCAGGTTCTGCTGACGCAGTATGACGTCGTGTTCGAGTTGCCGACGCAGGTCGACGATGACGACACCGTGACGGTGGACCTGTGCATTCTCGACGGATCGTCTCTCACTGAATACGCAGACCGCTTGGCGGCGGAGCGGCAGGCCGTCGACCCGGTGCTGCTGCCCGTTCTGTTGCTCAGCGACCGGCGCAGCGTGAGCGTCATGCCGAAAGAGTTTTGGCGCATCGTGGACGACGTGGTGCTGCGGCCGCTCACGAAAGTGGAAATGCGTGCACGAGCAGAGAGCCTGCTTCGCGCTCGTCGCCTGTCGCAGAAGCTGCGGACGGTCTCCAAGGCCTATCAGCACGAGCGGCGCGTTGCGCAGCAATTCCAAAAGGCCGCACTGCCGCGTGCGCTCCCGCAGGTCCCGGGCCTGACGTTCAGCTCGTTCTACCGCCCCGGGATGGACGAGGCGAAGATCGGCGGCGACTGGTACGACGCGCTCAAACTCTCCGACGGACGCGTGATGCTTTCGATCGGCGATGTGTGCGGCTCGGGTCTCGATGCCGCGGTCGCGATGGCGAGCGTGCGACAAGTCTTCCGCGGCGCCGCGCACATCAACCCGGACCCGGGGATGCTGCTCGAAGCAGCCGATAAGACGCTGCAGGCGGAAAACCCGGAGAGCCTCGTCACGGCGTTCGTCGGGGTCTTCGACCCCATCACGTCACTGCTCACCTACGCGTCTGCCGGACACCCGCCTCCGTTCATTCGGCACACCGACGGGACACTCGAGCAGCTCGAGTCCTCGGGCGGTCCGCTCGGCCTACCGTTCCGCTTGGAGCGCAGCGTACAGTCGTGCTCCGTGCCGATCGGGTCGCTCCTGGTGCTCTACACCGACGGCCTGACCGAAGCGATGAAAGATCCGATCGCCGGTGAGGAGCTGCTGCGCCACGCGATGTCCGATCCCGACGTGCGTGCAGCTCCCAACATCGCTCTCGCAATCCATGACGCTGTGATCGAAGGGGTCTCGCGCGACGACGTCGCGGTCCTCGCGATGGAACGCGTCGAGCGCGACGGCGCGGCAGAACGTCTCACGCACTGGTCGTTCGACGTGCGCGATCCGGATGCGGCGCGGGACGTTCGTGATGAGTTCCTCGCGCACTTACGGCGCGGCGAGATGAGCCCCGAGGCGTTGTCGAACGCCGAGCTCGTCTTTTCGGAGCTCATCGGAAACGTCGTGCGGTACGCCCCGCGGTGGGTCGATATCACGCTCGATTGGAGCGGCTATGCGCCCGTGCTTCACGTGTTGGACGGCGGCCGTGGATTCCAACACCTGCCGCGGCTGCCCGACAATCTGATGAGCGAGCGTGGACGCGGCCTCTTCATCGTCGCGCGCCTCACGCAAGAGTTTCACGTCACCAAGCGGCCCCACGGCGGAAGCCACGCGCGCGCGGTGCTTATGCGCTCCTCGTACGACGGAGTGGACGCGCCGGGACGGCGTTCCTTTAGGCTTCCGCTCCGGCCTTGAGCGCGGCGGTGCTGATCAGGCTGGCGGGATCCATGCCGTGGTCGAGCACCTTGTAACGAACCGCCGCGCTGATCAGCGGCTCGATGTCCTTGGCTTCGAGATACGGAGGACTGACCGCGCGTGGCGCCTTCTCGATGTCCTTGGGGTCGATGTGCGCGAACTCGGCGTAGATCGGGAGCGTCTCGGTGTGGTGCGCGTTCGTGTACATGCTCGCGTCACGGATCGCGCGGCCGAAGCGCTCGATCACCTCGCGGTTCTTGCTCGCGAAGTCCGTCCGGGCCGCCATCGCCGCAAACGTGAAGTGCTTGGCGATCGCTTCGTACGATTTGCCGAGGACGCGCACCCGTCCGGCCGTCAGCGCCTGGACGTAACGCGGCGTCGTCACCGTCGCGGCGTCGATGCGCCCGTCGTCGAGCGCGGCGGGAATCGCTGACGCCGGGATTTCGACCGCGCGCAAGCTGCTCACGTCGCCGCCGTTCTGATCGATCCACGCCACGGTGGCGAGCCAGTTGAGATCTTTGAGCGACGATGATGCAATCGTCTTGCCGTTGAGGTCCCGCCCGGTCTTGTACGGCGCGTCCTTCTTCACGAGGATCACCGCGTAGACCGACTCGGGCGAGTAGACGGCGAGCGGCGCAACGAGCTGCAGCGGCAAGCCGCGCGAGTACGCGGAGAAGAACGGCAACAGACTGGTGCCGGCGACGTCGAGCGATCCGCCCGCGAGGGCCGCAAGTCCGGCGGCGCCGCTCGGCGACTTGGTCAACTGAACGTTGACGTTGTACTTCTTGAACAGCCCGGCTTTGAGTGCATAGAGCGTCGGCGTTGCGTCGTCGCCTTCGGCGAGCCCGACGTGGAGCGACGGAAGATCTTCCGCCCCCGCAGCGCAGAGCGACGCGCCGTTCCAGATCAGCGAGGCAGCGCCGAAACCCGCGGTGCTGCGCAAGAACGCATTGCGGCGCACCGTCAGCTCGCTCCGACCAGCTGCTCGCCGGCGCGCGTACGCGCGGCGATCTCGGCCTCTTCGATGCGACGGTGCAGATCCTTCACCGCGTCGAACATCGGCCCGTAGCGGTCGGCGTCGTCCATTCCGAAGCCCCTGTGGTACAACTTGCGGAAGCCTCCACTGAGCGCGAGCTCGGGATTGGTCCCGGCCGGCGAGGAATGAATGACGTCGGGCGAGTCGGCGAACACGTTCATCGGCGTTCCGCCGTCCTCGACGATCGCGATTTGCTCCGCGAGCTGCTTACGCAAGAGGCTGATCGGGACGTCGGTTCGTCCCAGCACCTCTTGCGAGCGATCGACGATCGGCCCCTGTGCTTGCCATACCAGCGCGTCCTGCGCGAGCACATAGTCCAAGATTGGCTTACCGTGTTCGTCGACCATCGGCGGCTCGTACCACGGCACGACGTCTTGCGGCGGAACGGCGACCTCCGGTGGCGCGGCGTAGACTTGATAGCAGATGTGCAGCGTATGCGTGTCGTCGATCGGGACGCGGATCTGGTACTCACTGCGTGCCGCGCCCGCTTTCCCTGTCTGCGTGTAGAACGGGAAGATCACCGTCGAGTGCTCGCTCACGCGATCGGCGTCCGCACCGAGCTCCTTGGAGTAGATGATCCCTTTTCGGAAACCGTATTGCGTCGGCTCCGCGTAGAGCTCTTTGATGCCGACGCCCATGCGCAAGCGCGCGTGAATCGTGTGCCCTTCGCGCTCCGCGCGCTCGTGTTGACCGTCGCGCTCGAGGATGTACTGGAACATCCGCCCGTGCGTCCAGACGCTATGCGTCGGATCGCCGGTATTCTCTTGGCACTGCAGCCAATTGCAGTCGAGCACGTTGATCGCGATCTGACGGATCGCGTTCGGGGAGACGTAGAGATCCCAGCGGGGGAGCGCCGGCGCGGGGAGCGGACCCATGTACGTGAAGACGAGCCCGCCGAGCTCCTGCACCGGATAGCCCTTCAAGCGCCGCTGCACCGGGCGTTCCGGATGCGCCTCGAGCGGACGCTCCACGCACTCGCCGGTTGGACCGAAAAGCCAGCCGTGATAGGGGCAGCGCAGTCCGCACGCGTCGGGGATTCCGAATTTGAGGTCGACGCCTCGGTGCAAACAACGGTCACCGACGAGTCCCAGGCCGCCGCTCGTGTCGCGGTAGAGGACGAGGTCTTCCCCGAGAATGCGCACTTTGCGCACCGGATTCTCCAGCAATTGCGCAAGCGGCGCGACGGGGATCCAATAACGGCGCATCAGCTCGCCGCACGGGGTCCCGGGACCCACCTGCGTCAGCCTGGCGTTCATCTCCGGTGTGACCACTCGTCTCTCCCAGAAAACGGATCACGCTCTCAATTTGTCCAACTATAGGAGCGCATGTCGGGGGTTGTCAAGACAAATGCAGCAGGCGGAGCCGGCTAACGGCGGGCGGCGCGAGCGCGCGAAAGCGGAGCGCCGAGAACGCCTCAAACGCGCGGCATTCGACATTTTCTCGGAGAAAGGCTACGAAGCCGCAACGACGCGTGAGATCGCGCTGCGCGCAGGCGTTGGTGCTGCGACGCTCTTTCGCTACGCGGAACAGAAGCGCGACTTGCTGCTGATGATCGTCAACGACGGTCTCGAGGCGGCGACGGCGCAGTCGCGCGCGCAGCTTGCAGAGGACGCGCCGCTGGTCGACCAGCTGATCGTCGCGTTCGCACCGCGCTTTCGCTATTGGGGTCAGCACTTGGCACTTGCACGCGACGCGATGCACGAGACCGTGCTCGCGCGCGCCTCAGGCGACGCGTCGATCGAAGCGCGCCGGTACATGCAGGGCCGCGCCGCGCTCGTCGATCTGCTCGTCGAGATCGTACGGCGCGAGCAGGGACGCGGCAACGTCACGCCGCGCGAGGACCCGGAGATCATCGTGACGCTGTTCCTGACGATCTACCTCTCGCAGTTGCGGTTGTGGATCGCCGCGCAACGCCCGGTCGTCAAGCGCGGCGTCGAAGATTTGCGCCGGCTCCTCTCGCTGGCCATCGAGGGCGTCCGGTGCGCGTGACCAAGCGCCGGCTGGGACGAACACCGCTGCACATCTCGGAGATCGGCTTCGGCTGCGGCGGCAATGCCGGATTGATGGTCAATGGAAGTCCCGAAGAGCAGCGCAACGCGGTTGCGACTGCGCTCGAGGTCGGGATCGACTACTTCGACACGGCACCGGTGTATGGCGAGACGGCATCGGAACGCAATCTTGGGGCAGCACTGCAAGCGCTCGATGCCCGGCCGATCGTCGCGACCAAGGTCGCGCTCGATCTTCCCGACCTCGGCGATATCGCCGGCGCCGTGGTGCGTTCGGTCGAACGCAGCTTGGAGCGGCTGCAGCGGGACGCCGTCGAGATCGTGCACCTGCACAACCGTGTCGGGCATGCGCGCAGCGCAAAATCCGATGTTGGCGTGGGCGCACTGCTGACGGTCGAGGACGTGCTTGGGAAAAACGGTGTTGTGGCCGGGCTCGCGCGGCTGCGCGCACGCGGACTGGTCAGCTATTTCGGGTGCTGCGCGTACGGCGGCGAGATGCGCGAGCTTCGCACCGTGATCGACAGCGGCGCCTTCGACACGATGCTCGTGCACTACAGCATCGTGAACCAGACCGCGTGGCATGCATCCTCGGGAAGCGATCGCGATTACGAGGGGATCGGCGCGTACGCCGCGGCGCGCGGGATGGGGATCAGTGCGTTGCGCATTCTCGAAGGAGGGGCGCTTACTGGTGATCGACACGCGCTCGCGCGAGGACCGAGCCCCGACGAACGCGCCGCGACGGTGCAACGCGCGCGCACCGTCGTCGGCGACAGCGACACGTTCGTGCGTGTCGCGATGCGTTTTGCTCTTGACAACAACGACC
>CAZABL010000042.1:26859-31467 GCA_964483365.1 uncultured bacterium | reverse complement strand
GATCGATCATCACGCTGCTCGCGCCGAACCCTCCGTGGCGCGATACCCGAGCGCCTCGGCAACGTGCTCCCGCGCGATCGCATCACTGCCCGAGAGATCCGCGATCGTCCGTGCGACGCGGGCGATACGGTCGAAGGCGCGAGCGCTGAGCGCACCGCGTGTCACGGCACCTTCGAGGAGGGCCAGCGCGTCGGCGTCGAGGGGACAGCAACGGCGAACTTGAGCGGCGGGGATCGCGGCGTTCGTCGCGATCCCGGTCGCCGCAAAGCGTGCCGCTTGCTGGGTTCGCGCCGCCTCGACGCGCGCACGGATGACGGCCGACGTCTCGGCCGGTGCGGTGTGCGTGAGCTCGTCGAACGAGACGCGCGCTACGGTTATGTGAAGGTCGATACGATCGAGTAACGGCCCAGACAGCTTCGCCAGATACTTGGCGATTGCGGCGTCGTCGCAGCGGCAGTCGCTGCCGCGCGCGCCACGAAACCCGCACGGGCACGGATTCATTGACGCGACGAGCATGAAGCGCGCCGGAAACGTCGTGGTTCGGGACGCGCGTGCGATCGTCACCGTCGCCTCTTCGAGCGGTTGACGGAGCACCTCGAGTGTCGAGCGCGGAAACTCGCCGAGCTCATCGAGATAGAGCACGCCGTTCTGTGCGAGCGAGATTTCGCCCGGGCGTGGCGGTGAACTGCCTCCAACAAGTGCGACGCGGCTGGCGGTATGGTGCGGTGCGCGAAAAGGGCGTGTGGTCATGACGCGTGGCCGCGAGCCGAGAAGTCCGGCGATGCTGTAGATCTTCGTGACGTCGAGCGCTTCAGCGGTGGTCATCGCAGGGAGGATCGACGGGAGCCGCCGCGCGAGCATCGTCTTTCCGCAACCGGGTGGCCCGACGAGCACGAGATTGTGGCCACCGGCCGCCGCGATCTCGAGCGCACGTTTGGCAACGGTTTGCCCGCGGACATCGCAGAAGTCGCCGCTCGCGTCCGGCGCTGCGTCCGCGAGTAACGTCTCGCCACGGCGACGGAACGGCGCGCCGTGGCCAAGAACGACCGCGACTGCATCGGATAGCGTCGGGACGGCGTAAACGTCGAGCCCGTCAACGAGCGCGGCCTCGTCCTGATTCGCTTCGGGAACGAGAATGCGCGCGAACCCCGCACGCTTTGCGGCGATCGTCATTGCCAGCACGCCGGGAACCGCACGCAGGCTGCCGTCGAGCGCGAGCTCGCCGCAAACCACATAGTCGCGCAGATTGCTGCGGTCGAGTTGTTCATCGTTCGCAAGGAGCGCGAGCGCGATTGCGAGGTCGAACGCAACGCCTTCTTTGCGCATATCCGCCGGCGCCAGATTGACGAGCAGACGCCCCGGCGGAAAGCCGAACCCCGAGTTCACGATGGCGGCGCGCACCCGCTCGCGCGCCTCGTTGAGCGCACGGTCGGGAAGCCCGACGATCGCGAACGCGGGGGTTCCCGCGGCAGAGTCGGTCTCGACACGTACGACGTGAGCATCGATCCCGGCGATCGCAGCAGAGAAGGCGAGAGCGAGCATCGCCCTTCGTTCACGCTCACCCCACGCGTCCGCTAGATGCAGAAATACGCGGTCTTATGTCCAGATGAAGACAGTTACCCGTGCAATTGAGATGAAGCGTACGGCTTTTCCCGGAATGCGGGCGCGCTCATCCAAGGCCTCGGCGATTGCGAGCAGTCGGGAACGGCGCTGATGTGTTCGAAGTCGTCCGTCGGCGAATAGCGTGCGTTGCACCCGCTGTTGAGAACGGGATAGCCGGGAGCGTACGGTTCACAAGGGCCTTCGACCGCATCGAAGATGACGAAAGTGCCGCCAACGAAAGCGAAGCGGAGCGTTCGCGAGTGATTGAAGCGCCGGATGGCCGCAATCTCAGCTTTCTCGTGGGCCGACAGCGGCGGAACCCCGGCTCGGCCGAGATCTGACACAAGATATGATGCAGGGCCGCTCTTGCCGTCAACGAGGCACTCGGCGCCGGACCCGACCTGGCGCAAGCGGACGGTACGATCTGTCGATGTGGCGACGATCGTCGACTGCACCTGCTGCTCGCGATCGGCGCGCTGGCAGGATTGATTAACCGCGGCAACAACCAACGCCGCGATCGACAACCGGGTTACGACAGTCATGACGCTTCGACTACTCCGGACTTTCGCCGCGTCTCTCCTTTTCGTCGCGATACATCCCGGTGGTGTTGAGAGGTCCAGCGCAAACCGCGTATAGGTGCGATACCAGTCCTGCGGTGGCGGCGGAAGCGGTTCGCGCATTCGCTATTACGTGAATCGCCCGAACGTCGGGTATTTGCGTTGTCGCTGCTCGTTCTCGCGATTTACACCATGGCCTCAGGCGCGTTCCCGCAAGTAGTCACGACGCACTTCGAATCCACGCTGTTTCTCGGTGCCGTGCTGTTGGCGCTGGTCGGCGTTGCTTGGTCTAGGACAGGCCGTCCCGACTCGCGCGACTGCTAGATGGACACGGACCGCGTGTCGTGATACCGCGCTGCGGCGTGTACCTGCTCGAAGTTCGGGATCATCGAAATCCGAGCCGCCTCAAACGCGTCCCACTGCGTGACGTCCGGAAGCGTTGGGATCGTGACGGTTTCGCGGCGGTCGAATCCGACGAGCGCGGCGTCGACGAGTTCGTCCACTTCCGTGACGGCGGGACGATCGTCCACGTTTTTGCCCGAGCGCTCCCAAATCTCGGTCCGCGTCGTGGCCGGCAGCACGACTTGCACGTACACGCCTTTGGGGCCCAGCTCGCGTTGGAGACCTTGGCTAATGAAGAGGACGAACGCCTTCGTCGCTCCGTACACAGCTGACCCGAACTCGGGTACGAGTCCGACGACCGAAGCAATGTTGATGATCGCGCCCTCGCTCGCTGCAACGAACCGCGGAGCGACGGCGCTGGTGAGACGCGTGAGCGCGGTGGCGTTGAGGCTGATGAGCCGTGCCACGTCATCTGCACTCTGGTCGACGAAGCCGCCCGCGAGGTTTGTTCCTGCGTTGTTGACGAGAATGCCGATGTTGGCGTCGTCGCGCACGCGCGCTTCAACATTCGCAAGTTCTGTCGCGTCGGTGAGATCGGCTTTGATAACGTCAACGGCGACCCCAGTTTCGCGGCGCAAATGGTCGGCCAACGTCTTCATGCGGTCCCCATCACGCGCGACAAGCACGAGATCGTGCCCCCGCTTCGCAAAACGATCGGCATAGACGGCCCCGATGCCGGTCGATGCGCCGGTGATGAGGACGGTGGGATTGGCGTTCACTGGTTCTCCTGATGCTGGCGAGCGGCTTTATTCATGACGACTATCATGATACGGAGGTGATCATGATCGTTATCATGAATATTGTCAATACACGAGGCACAGATTCGGATGAAAGTCAGTCGCGAGCAAGTCGCAGAGAACCGCGAGAAGATCTTAGAGGCAGCCGCCCGCCTGTTTCGAGCGCGCGGATATGACGCGGTGACGGTTGCTGAGGTCATGCAGGCGGCCGGGCTCACGCACGGTGGCTTCTACGGTTATTTCGACTCGAAGGACGACCTGATCGCTCGGACCTTAGCCCGCGCTCTCGCGCCGCCGCCGGACGCCTCGCCGAAGCTCGATTTGAGCAGCTATGCCGCGACGTATCTGACGCCAACCCACCGAGATGATTTGGCGGGTGGATGCACGTTTGCAGCGCTCGGGGCAGAAACGGTTCGGCACACAGCGGAAGCGCGCGGGGCGATGACGGACGGTCTGCGACAGCACATCGAGCGCCTGAGTCGAGGTGCGTCGGGGAAAACCCAAGCCAAGTCGCGTCGCGCGGCGATCGGGAGTTGGTCCGCGATGGTCGGCGCAATGATTATCGCCCGACTGATCGACGATCCTCGGCTCTCCGACGACGTCTTAGAACAAACGCGCGCCTGGATCAACCACGCAGCCTCGAGAGCCGCAAAATCAGACGGTCACCGGCGGAAGAAGAACGTCACCGAAGCGAAGCGCCCCGCAAAGCGCGGGTGAGAGTTCTCGAGGAAGTCAGAACTTACCGTTGGTGTTCTTCCACTGATCGCGGCCGGGGATGGTCTCGACCGTGTCCCAATGTTCATGGAGCTTGCCATTCTCGACCCGGAAGAGGTCATAGAACGATGTTGGCTCACCGGCCAGCGTGCCTTCACTGACCGTCAACACGAAATTGCCTTCGCCCAACACGCGATGGATCCGGTCATACTTCATCGTGACGCCTGCCTTCGCCATAGCGTCGAGCGCCTTGCCGAGGCCTGAAAGACCGTCTGCAATCTGCGGGTTGTGCTGGACGTAGCTATCGCCGTTGAAATACGCGGTTAGCCTTTCCATGCGCCCGTTGACGAGTATCTCATCGACAAACGCCCGGACAATCGCTTTGTTAGCGTCGGTGTTTTCAAAGTCGATCGCATCGGTGGGGCGGTCGATCATGGTGTGGCCGGCTCGGGTTTGGCCCTGCCGTCGCCTGCAGATTGTCCCAGTGCTCGACGATCGTTCCGTCCTCAAAGCGGAAGATGTCGAAACCGATCTTCGGACCGAAAAAGTCGTAATCGGTGTGCGCGACCACAAAGTCGCGGTCCTGGAACGCGCGC
>CAZABL010000042.1:10057-26759 GCA_964483365.1 uncultured bacterium | reverse complement strand
GCGCGGAAACCCGCCAAACCATCAGCGATGCCGAGGTTGTGCTGAATATACCCGGCGGAGTTGATAACGGCCAGGGCGTCTCCATCACCGGTCTCGATGGCTTTGAGGAGATCCGCGACCTGCTTCTTTTGCGTCGACATGGCGCACATTCTATCGACACGACGCGCGCACGTCTGTCCACTAAGAGTGCACAAAGCGTGACTGTGGCCCGAAGGGGGGGTCGCCGTGCAATTGAGAGTATATTATCATTATGCCGGACAAAGAACATCGCGTGGAAGTCCTGGTTGGTGTGCAGACCGAAAAGGCGATCCCCACGTATTACATGGGCATCCGCGATGATCGTCCGGCCTCCGCGCCGGCGACGTCGATCCGTGCTCTCCTTACCGAGCAGCGCGACGCGTTGCGCGCGCAGGTCGAGGCGCTAACGGCGATACTTGCGACGGGGGACCCGGAGCGGGCGGAGCGTTATCTCGAGGATGGTGTGCATTTTCGCATCGCCGAGATCGTGCTGCGGCCGCCGCTCCAGAGCCGCTTCGACGACTTCATGAAGCGGCATGCCTCCGACACGTTCGAGTAGCGCGTACGACGGTAGCTACGTCAACAACAGCCGGTTGAAGAACGAGCGATAGCGCTGCAGAGCCTGCCGTAGGTCCTCCGTCGTCGCGTCGCGGGTTTCGTCTTTCGACGGTTCCGGAGGAAGGCGGAGCTGCTTCGAGCAGCGCCGCGAAGAGCGCGCGGTACGAGACCATCGCTTGGCGGAGTTCCTCGGTGCTCGCCGCGCCGCGCGCGCTGCGCTGCGCGATCTCCGTCGCGTTGCGATAGGTGTCGAGCACGTTGCTGTGCTCGACGGAGAGGTCGTCGATGCGGTGCTGCGTGTCCTCGACCGGATACCCGCGATCGCGCATCACGTCGTTGACGAGCCGGTCGGCGTCGCCGACCGCTCCGCTCGGATCATCGATGAAGCGCGCCTGCACGACGCGCCAGGCTTCGCTGTATCGCGTGCGCGCGCCCGGCGTCAGCGGCTGGATGTCCAGCGAGCGGTCGCGCTTTTCGCGCGGCGCTCGCGAACGGCGGCGCTCTGCGGCGAATGCGACGATCGCGACCACGACCACCACGATGATGGCGACGGCGAGCCACGTCGACGACCCCGTTGAAGCGCTTGGTACTGCTACCTGTGCGAGCATGTGCCCCACCCCTTTCCCGACGATCCGTCCGTCGCGGTCCCGTGCTACCCGTCGTGCTCGGGGCCACAACACGCCCGTTTGCCGTGCGGTTGAGAGACCGCCGCGCGGTCCTTGGCGGGAAGGCGGCGCTCATTCCAAGGAAGAGACGCGACCCCCATGCGCCAGTCTCTCGTCAGCTATCCACAGGCCTCCGGCCCGATACTCGTCGACGGAAGTCGCAAGCGGGCCAAATTGCGAATCCATCTCCACACGGTGCACAGCTGTGACGGGTGATACTGTGGATAACGACGGCAATGGGGAGATGTCGCCGAGCATGGACACGCTCGCTGTCCACGCCGGCCGCTTTCCCACCGTTCTGAACACCCCAAGCTCGCCGCCGCTTTTTCAAGCGTCTTCGTACGAATTCGAAGATCTCGACGAGGTCGAGGCAATCTACGGCGGGACGCGTCCTGGGGCGATTTATGGGCGCTACGGCGGGCCGAACGCCCTACATTTCGCGGGCGCAATGGCCGCATTGGAAGGTGCGGAAGACGCTGTCGGCGCGGCGAGCGGGATGGCTGCGATCGGCGCCGCGCTTGCGACGGCGAGCGCCCCGGGCGAGCCGATCGTTCACGCCGACGCACTCTACGGCGGTACGGCCACGCTACTTGAGAATGACTTCCAACAACGTGGCAATCGACTGCTTTCGTTCGATCCGACCGACCCGGATTCGCTCGCGGAGGTCCTCCAGAGGCACCGCGCCCGGGTCGTTTACGTCGAAGCGCTCTCCAACCCGCTCATGCGCGTCGCCGATCTGCCGGGGCTGGCCGACATCGCCCATCACCACGACGCGCTACTGATCGTCGACGCAACCTTCGCCTCGCCTGCGCTGCTTCGCCCCCTCTCACTGGGGGCGGACCTCGTCCTGCACAGCGTCGGCAAGTATCTCGGCGGTCACGGTGACGTTGGAGCGGGGGTCGTCGCGGGTCGCGGCGCGCTGATCGAGCCGATTCGCCGCTACCTGATTCGCAACGGGGCGACGATCCCGCACTTCGAGGCGTGGCTCGCACTGCGCGGACTGCGGACGCTCGCGCTGCGGATGGAGCGGATCTCGGCAAACGCGAACGCGATCGCCGCGTATCTCGCCGAGGCCGACGGCGTGCTCCGGGTGCACCATCCCTCGCGCCCCGAGCACCCCGAACACGCGCTCGCGCGACGTCTCTATCCGCGCGGGACGGGCGGGATCGTCGCGTTCGACCTCGCCGGCGGACGCGAAGCCGTCGACGTGTTCGTGCGCCGACTCGAGACGATCGCGATCGTGCACAGCTTGGGCGAGGTCGCGACCACGATTTCGTACAGCGCCGCGAGCTCGCACCGCCCCCTTGCCCCCGAGGCACGCCGTGCGCTCGGCATTACCGATGGGACGCTCCGCCTGTCGTGCGGGATCGAGGACGTGCGCGATCTCCTTACGGATCTCGCCCGCGCATTCGCAGGGGTTCCGTCCTCGGCCCCCGCATCCGGCTAGTCGGTATGAAGAAGCCCTTCATTTTCGCATGCACCCTCGCGGTGCTCGTTGCCGGATGCTCGCAGACGTCGCAGACGTCGTCGGGCACCTCGTCGTCAGCAACGACGACGACGAGCGCGCCGTCGGGCTCGAAGACGATCGGCGTCTCGATTCAAAACCGCGAAGCACAGTTCTATCAGGACATGGAACGCGGGATGAACGCCGAGGCGAAAAAGTACGGCTACAGCGTCCAAGTCGTCGACGCGGCGCGCGACAACGCAAAACAGCAAGGGCAGGTCGAGGACTTCATCTCCAAGCACGTCGACGCGATCGTGCTCACGCCGTACGACTCGCAGGCAATTGGTGGTGCGATCGTCGAGGCGAACAAAGCGAACATCCCCGTCTTTACGGCTGACATTGCGAACACGTCGAGCCAAGGCACCGTTGTCTCGCACATTGCGAGCGACAACGTGCAGGGTGGACGACAGGCCGGAACGCTGCTGTGCAGCGCGATCACGGGGAAGACCGGCACCGTTGCGATCATCGACGAGCCCGAAGTGACGTCGGTCCAGGATCGCGTCAAGGGCTTCAAAGCCGCGCTCGCGGCGAATTGCCCGAACGTGACGGTCGTCGCCGACATCGACGGTGGCGGCGAACGCGCGAAGGCGTCCTCGGCGATGGACGACATCCTGCAGTCGCACAAGAACCTCAAGGGCGTGTTCGGGATCAACGATGACTCCGCGCTCGGTGCCGCGACCTCGATCACAGCCGCCGGACTCAAGGGCAAGATCGCCGTCGTCGGTTACGACGCGACGCCCGAAGCGCGCACCGCGATTGCGAACGGCTCGATGACCGGCGACGCGATCCAATATCCCGACCAGATCGGCGCGAAGACGATCGACGCGATCCACGACTATTTCAACGGCCAGAAGCCGCCCGCAAAAGTCGCCGTCAACGTCGGTACGTACACGCACGCCGACGCCAAATAGGCGGATGTGAGCGCCGCCCCAGGAACATCGGCTACCTTGCTCACGATGCGGGAGATCGTGAAGACGTTCCCCGGCGTGCGCGCGCTCGACGGCGTGACCTTCGATGTGCGCGCCGGTGAAGTTCACGCGCTCGTCGGGGAGAACGGCGCGGGGAAGTCGACCCTGATGAAGATTCTCGCCGGCGCGCAGCCTGCCGACAGCGGCGAGATCGCCGTCGACGGTCATCCCGTCACGATCAACGGCCCCAAGGACGCCGAGCGGCTGGGGATCGGGATGATCTACCAGGAGTTCAATCTCGTCCCGGATCTCGGTGTGATCGAGAACGTCGTGCTCGGCGTCGAGCCGCGGCGCGGGGTGTTCTTGGATCGTCGCGGCGAGGCGCGTCGCGCGGCAGAAGTCCTTGCCGAGCTCGGCGTCGCGCTCCCGCTCGATCGGCCTGCGCGGCGTTTGTCGGTCGCCGAGCAGCAGCTCGTCGAGATCGCCAAGTGTTTGGCGCGTGATGCGCGCTTGATCGTGATGGACGAGCCGACCGCTGCGCTTACCGAGCGCGAGACCGACGCGCTGTTCGCGCTGATCGCCAAGCTCAAAGCGCGCGGTGTTGCGTTCGTGTACATCTCGCATCGCCTCGAAGAGCTGCCGCGCATCGCGGATCGCATCACGGTATTGCGTGACGGCAAAGCCGTGGAGACGCGTCCGCTCGCGGAGATGCCGCAGGACGAGATGATCCGGCTCATGGTCGGCCGTCCGCTTGAGGCCCACTTCCCCGATCTGCCGCCGCTCGTGCCCGATACGCCGGTTGTTCTCGACGTGCGCGGACTCTCCGCGGCGGGGGGCGTGCACGTGAACGACGTGTCGTTCGGCGTCCATGCCGGCGAGATCGTTGGACTCGCAGGGCTCGTCGGTGCAGGGCGCACCGACATCGTGCGTGCGATCGCCGGCGCCGATATCCCGACCCGAGGCGAGATCAGTGTCGATGGGCAGCGCGTCGTCGTCACGTCGCCGCGCAGCGCGATCGCCGCGGGGATCGCGCTCATCACTGAGGACCGCAAGGCGCAGGGTCTGGTGCTCGGGATGACCGTCCGCGAGAACACGACCCTCGCGCATCTGGACGCCTTCGAGAAAGGGCCGTTCATCGACCGTCCCGCGGAGACCGAGATCGCGAACCGCGAGATCGCCGAGTTGCGGATCCGCACACCTTCTGCCGAGCAGACCGTGCGCAATCTCTCGGGCGGGAACCAGCAGAAGGTCGTTCTCGCGAAGTGGCTCATCGGCCACGCGCGCGTCTTCCTTTTCGACGAGCCGACCCGCGGGATCGACGTCGGCGCGAAAGCCGAGATCTACGCCTTGATGGTCGAGTTGCTGCGGCAGGGCGCCGCGATCGTAATGGTCTCCAGTGAGCTTCCTGAGGTGCTCGGGATGTCGCACCGCGTGCTCGTGGTGCGCGGCGGCGAAGTGCGCGCGGAGTTTCCGCGCGGCGAGGCAACTCCTGACAAGGTGATCGCCGTGGCGACCGGGGTGGCTGCGTAATGGCTGAAGCGAACGTCAAGGCGGTACTGGATGCGCGCAGCGAGGACGTCGCTGCCCAGAAACGCCGCGGTGCGTTGATCCGCACCGGCGGGTTGGCCGTTGCGTTCGTCGTCCTCGTGCTCGTCGTCAACGCGCTCACGCACGGCAACTTCCTCGAGCTCGGCAACCTGACCAACGTCCTGCGCCAGATCAGCGTGAACGCGATCATGGCCGTCGGTCAGACCTTCGTCATCATCACCGCAGGGATCGATCTGTCGGTCGGCTCGATCGTCGGCTTGACGGGCGTCGTGATGGCGCTCGTCGCGAATACGCTGCACACGCCGCCGATCGTGACGTTCCTCGTGACGTTGCTCGTCGGGCTCGCCGTCGGTTGCGGCGCCGGCGCAATCAACGCGCTGCCGGTCGTGCGTCTTGGCCTTCCGCCGTTCATCACGACGCTGGCGATGATGCAGGTCGCGCGCGGTCTCGCGTACATCCTCGCGCACGGGCAGCCCGTTCCGGTCCCCAGCACTCCGTTCAGCTGGCTGGGGACGGGGACGATCGCCGGCGTCCCGTGGATCGTCATCGTCATGGGCGTCGTCACCATCGTCTTTGCGATCGTGCTCGGACGCACCGCATTCGGACGATACGTCCTCGCGGACGGCGGGAACGAGGAAGCGGCGCGGCTCGCCGGCATCAACGTCGCGCGCGTGAAGACGCTCGTCTACGTCATCTCCGGCGGCTGCTCCGCGCTGGCCGGACTGCTGTTGCTCTCGCGTTTCTCCTCCGGCTCACCGCAGAGCGGGACGGGGTACGAGCTGCAAGCGATCGCGGCGGTCGTCGTCGGCGGCACGTCGCTGATGGGCGGACGCGGGACGATCATCGGGACCTTCTTCGGCGCGCTCCTGATCGGTGTGCTCAACAACGTCATGAACCTGCTCGGAATCGAATCGTACACGCAGCAGATCGTGCTCGGCGTCGTCATCCTTCTCGCCGTCGTCCTGGATGAACTTCGCAAGCGTTACCTCGCTCGCTGATCGTAAGGAATCGCACTTCACCATGCGTCTGACCCTCGTTGTTCCGGCCCTCCTCGCGTCCGCGGTGTTCGCCGGCGGCGCAGCGCTCGCACAGAGTGCGGCGCCGTCTCCGGCACCGTCGGCATCGTCCTCCGCAGCCACCGTCGGTGACGCGGCGCACGGCAAGGCGCTCTTCGCCGACAACTGCGCGGCGTGTCATGGCGCGAAGGGCGAGGGCGGCGTCGGCCCGGCGCTCCAAGGTGAGAAGGACCGCAAGTCCGCGGCTGAGATCAGTGCCCAGATCATGGATCCGGCGCCGCCGATGCCCAAGCTCTATCCGAACCCGCTCTCCAAGCGCGACGTCGCCGACCTGACGGCGTTCGTGCGGACGTTGTAGAAGGGCGCGGCATGGAGCCGCTCGACCTCACCGTCAACCCGCCGCGCGGTCCGCGGGAGACCATGCTCGACTGCGTCTTCCTTCCGCGCACGATCGACAAAGTTCGCGCCGAGCTCCCCGGCGGGAAGCTGGGCGAGTACGTCGTCATCGGTCCGCGCAGCGTCAGCGCCTACGTCCTGCACAAACTCCGCATCAACGTCGATGAGCTGCGCGAGGTCGTCGGACGCGCAACCGACGAGGCGGAGATCGAAGCGTGGTTACGCGAGCGCGTCGACCCCGCGACCGTGGCCGAGATCAACCGCAAGCTGGAAGCTTCGCGCGTCCCCGTCTCCGGCGAAGACTACGAGTTCGTCCTGGAGCGTCACCCGATACTGCGGACGCGCTCCGATCTCACCACCACCTTCGAGCTGCTGGAAGCGGACGACGCCGCGCACTTCGCGACGAAGTGATGCTGCCGTTGCCTGTTGAGAGGCGCCGTGCGCACAACGCGCAGATCGTCGTCACCGGGGTCACGTCGGCCGAGGTGATGGGTGGGGCATTTCTGCGTGCCGAGCTCGACGCGGTTCGCTCCGTGCGTTTCTCCGACGTCACGTCGCCCGCGATTCGCGAGGAGCTCGACGACGCGGATATGTTGATCTTCGTTGCCGAAGCAGGCGAGAGCGCCGACCACGAGCGCGTCATGGCGATCGCCTCGATCGCGCGTGACGACGGCGTTCTCGTCGCTGCGATCCTCGCCGGCGGAACGGAGCTCGGCGGCGCGTCGCCGCTCTTGGCGACGCTCCGTGACGCGGCCGATATGGTCGTCCTCGTGAAGACGAACCAGGCGGTGCGCGGCGTGATCGAAGCGCTGCGCTAACGCGCGCTACGCGACGAGGCGGCGCCGCTCCCAGTCGCCGCTGCGCAGGCGCAGCGTCGTCACTGCGCTGCGCACGATCCATGCCGCCGTCCAGCTCACCGGGACGCCCCACAAGCCGAGGCCGAACGTGCGGATCGCAAGGCTCAGTCCGACGAGCTGGACGGCGGCCATGAGAATCCCCATCATCATGACGAAGCGCGTGTCGCCGGCGCCGCGAATCGGCGCAAGCACGGTCATCGCGTAGCCTTTCAGCGGCAGCGTCACGCCGACGTGAACGGCGAGCGGCCCCGCTGCGAGCGTCGCTAACGTCGGGCTCAGCGTACAGAGAGCGGCAAGCGGCCACGCACCGACTGCGACGGCGAGCCCGACCGCGGCGCAGACGATGACCGCGATGCGCGTCGCATCGCGTTGGAACTGTCGCGCGCCCGCATAGTCGCGTGCGCCGATCCGCTGTCCGAGGATCACTTCGGAGGCATCGCCGAGCGAGCCGGGGAGCGACCACGTCAGGTCGCTCACGAGCGAGAGCGCACGGTACGCCGCGACGCCCTCTGCGCCGGACGGCGCGAGGAACGCGATCGTCACCGGCTCGGGGACGATCTGTAAGACGAGAAAGACGAACTCGGGCCAGCTCAGCGACGTGGTTACCCGCACGAGCCGCGCATCGATGTGAGGCGAGGAGAAGATGCGCAGCTCGGGGCGCCGCGTCGTCGCATAGACCGCGTAACCGAGGCCGACGAGCTCGGCGATCAACGACGAGATCCCCGCGCCGGTCAGCCCGAGCGGACGGTGCGTCAACCAACCGAGTGCGAGGATGAACACGAGCGGGATATGTACGGCGTTGATCACCAGCAGCACGCGCAGCGCAAGTCGCGAGTCGCCGGCGGTCGCGAATGCGACGATGAGCGCGCCGGTGCACACCATCGGGATGAGGCAGAAGGATCTCAGGGTCAGATACCGTGCCGCGGCGTTCATGTCGGCGCCCGCCGGGGCGATCGCATGGATCAGCGGTCCGGCGAGCACGAGCGAGGACAGCGCGGCGAGCGTCGCGATCGCGAACGGGACGACGGTCGCAGCGCGCACGATCTCGCCGAAGCGCTCGCTCTGGCGTGCGCCGATCGCTTGCGCGCCGACGATGCGGATCCCGCTCCCGAACGCGAACAGACCGATCCCGAGCACCATGAAGATGCCGACGGCTGCCGTGATGCCGGCGAGCGCCGCGGTGCCGAGCGCGCCGATCGCGATCGTGTCGACGATCCCGAGCAGCTGATCGCCGACCATCGCGAGCGCGTTGGGCGTTGCCAAACGCCGTAGCGCCGCACCGGCGTCACGGTGTTCGATTGCCTCGATCGCCATCCTAGGAGTGTGTCGGGCTTTGCCCGACACGCGACGACGCCGGACCGCAGCGAAGCGAGGACCGCGAAGGGTTCACCGAAGGTGAATCCACTTAGGTCGGTGCGGCCGTCGTTGTGGAACGTTCGAGCGAAAGCATGCGGCCTTGCGGGCCGGGAACGCCGATGAGGACGTCGCACTGTGCGCGCGAGGCGATATCGTCGATGGCGCGGCCGAGCGGCGCGCCCGTGTACTTCCCTTCACGGTACGAGCCCAGCACGATAAGGCTCGCACCCTCGCGGCTGGCGAGCTCGACGACCGTCGGTGCGACCTGCCGCGCATGGATCAGCTCGGTACGGATGTTCACGCCGTGATGCTGCGCGATCACTTCGGCGGTCGCAAGGACGTCGTAGCCGCGCCGGTCTTCGTCGGGCATCTGCGCGAACTGCGGCAAGATCAGCGGCACCTCGACGACATACACCGCGAACAGCTCCGCGCGCTCGCGCCGCGCAAGGCGTGCCGCGAGCACCATCATGTGCTCGGAATGGATCTCTTCCGAGAAGACGATGATGATGCTGCCGACCATCTCTTCGAGCGCCTGCTCGGCGCGTTCCGCGACGATGTCGGCGAGCGAGCTGGGCGGATGGAGCATCCAGTAGATCGTCGCCGAGATCAGCGCGACGATGACGATCCCGATCAGCGCCCCGACGGGGTGAACCGGTATCGTCGTCACGGCTGGCTCTCGCGCCAGGATTTCCAGAACGTGCGCACGCGCACGATGCCCAGCGCAAGGACGGCGACGCCGAGTAGCAGGCCGAGGATCTTTGAGCTCGGCGGTGCGGCCGCGACGGCCACACGCACGATCATCAGCGCGCCCAGCACGATGAAGCCGAGCCCGAACAGGGCCCGGTAGCGCAACACCGTCTCGCGATCGACCCGCATCTCAGCCGGCCGTCGCCTCGACGTGCGGCTGCACGCCGCGCGCCCGTAGCTTCTCGATCAGCTCGTCCATCAGCTCGAGCTCCCCGGCATCCTTGAGGATCCGCACCTGCTGCTGTTGCCAGTCGATTCTGCGCGAAGCAAACAGTGGGAGCAGCTTCTGCTTGCGATACACCAGATACCCGCCGATCCCGAGCACCAGCCACAGCGGCCCCGCGACGCGGCCGATCGGGTGGGTCAGCATCGTGAAGATCAGGATCGAGAAAATACCCATGAAGCCGATCACGCCGACGACCGGAAAGTATGCGCGCTCGCCGCGAAACGTCACCGGGATGTTGAACGGGATGCGGAACTTGCGCGGGCTGAGCGGGTCCTTGAGACGCAGTGCGATCAGCGCGACGAAGACGAACGAATAGCTCGTCGCCGCGCCAAAGGCGTACAGGTCCGCCAGGACGTCCAGGCCGGCCTCGCCGTGGAAGAAGTGGTTGTAGGTCGTATATGCTGCATGGTCGAGCGATGGCAGCGCTGCGAAGATGATCACGACCATTGCGAGGCCGCAGAACGTGATAATCGAGACGATCGGCGTGCGGTAGCGTGGGTCGACCCGCTCGAACGCGGACGGCAACAGACGAGAGCGGCTCATCGCGTACGCGATCCGCGAGGCGCCGAAAACGCCGGAGTTCGACGAGATCAGCAGCAAGATCGCGCCCAGCACCGGGACGTACAGCGCGGCGACCGCGCCGAAATACGGGACGTTCGCGGCGAGGACCGCGACTGCGGAACCCGCGTTCTCCGTCGAACCGAGGTACTGGAAGAACGTCTGGACGTGTCCGTTGGGATCGAGCGGAACCGGGTGCGCGGGCGTCATCCCGAGCGCCAAGTTCGCGTACGCGAGCGCGTAGACGAGAATCGTCAGGATCAAGGAGATCGACGTGCGCGGGATGATCGAAGCCGGTCGCTGCGTTTCCTGCGCCGCCTGCGAGATCGACTCCAAGCCGACGAACGAGATGATCGCGAGCGAGACGCCGAGCAGCAGATGATCGTTCGTCGGCCAGTAGTACGTCATGTTGTGGACCAGCAGATCCGGATTGAAGGCGAACAAGAAGCCGAAGAACAGGATCGAGGTCTCACTGACGACGTCGAACGCGGAGACGATCCCATTGAACGTCGTAGACTCGCGCACGCCGATCACGTTGAGGATGCACAGCCCGGTCACCAGCGAAGCGACGACGATGAAGTGCACCCACGGGTGCGCCGTGAGCTGGAACATCGGGATGAGCTGCCCCAGATAGTCGCAGCACGACCACGCGAAGAGCGCGATGTCGATGGTGAAGTCGAGCAGCACCGCCCACCCCGCGATGAACCCGAACAAATCGCCCAGGCCGCGCATCACGAAGTACTGTCCGCCGCCGGCGACCGGATATGTCGCCGCGAGCTCGGTGTACGCGAGACCGATGCACACGTACACGATCCCGGCGAACAGGAACGCGACGTTCGAGCCGCCGGCGGCGGCGCCCAGGACGAGACCGAGGCCGACGAAGATGTCGGCCCCGACGTCACTGTAGCCCCACGAGAATGAGCCCCAGGGCGTTACGGAACGCCGGAGCGTCGGTTTAGCGGGCATGTGCTCAGCGCGTCCGGATCAACTGCCGTTGGAGTGCGTACAAAAGTCGCTCGCCCTCCTCGAGCTCCTTGAACATCGAGCGGCCCCGAAAGCTGGGCAGCGCGTCGGCGAGCGTTTCCACCGCGTCGTTGAGTTCGCGCTGATCGGGCATCGCGCCCTCGGTGTTCTTTTGCAGGATCATCGTGGCGTATTTGAGTCCCGTCTTGGCACGTTCCAGGTGGTTTCCCGCCTCGGTGAACGCGACGAGCGCCGCTTTGTACGCGCGCTGTGCCTCGCCGTAGTCGCGTTTGCGCATCGCGAGCATTCCCGCGAGCGTCTCCGAATACCCGATGTCGATCGCACGTGTGCGGCTGAACGTCTTCTCGAGCATCGCGCGCGCATCGGCCTCGGCCGGTGTTTCCGGCGCTCGGGCAACCGAGGCCCTCGACGGAGCTTGGCTCAGCGACGGCTCGACCGGCGTCCCGCCTGGGACACCGAGCAGGTCCTTGAGCTCACCGATCACTTCGTTGGCGGTCTGATACCGCTGCTCGGGATCTTTCTCGAGCAGCTTGAGGATGATGCGTTCGACCTGCTGCGGCACCGAACGGTTGACCGCGCGCGGTGGTCGCGGCGGCTCGTTGACGTGACCGAAGATCACGGCGACCAAGTCATCGGTCTCGCTTTTGAAGGGCAGCGTGCCGGTAAACGTCTCGTAGAGCATGATCCCCACGGAGTAGAGATCGCCGCGTGCGTCCGCCGCCTTGCCGAGAAAACGCTCGGGCGGAAGGTACGCGATCGTCCCGACGATCTCACCGGCGGTCGTGGCGCTCGACATCTCGCTCGCATTGCGCGCGAGACCGAAGTCCATCACCTTGATCGCGTTGTTGCTGAGAACCATCACGTTTGCGGGCTTGACGTCGCGATGGATGACGCCGTTCTCGTGCGCGTACTGCAGCGCGTCGAGGATGTCGACGTAATACCGCAGGGCGCCGTGCACCGTCATCTGTGCCGGCGGGATCGAGTTGAGCGTCTTGCCCTCGACGAGCTCCATGATGATGTACGAGTACATCTCGTGGCGGCCCGCATCGTAGACCGCGACGATCGTGCGGTGATTGAGCTTCGCCATCGAACGCGCTTCGCGCAGAAAGCGATCGCGCTCGGACTCGTCGCGCTCGGTCAGCACCTTGATCGCGACGGGACGCCCGAGCATCGTATCCTCGCCGCGATAGACGTCCGCCATCCCGCCGCGCCCGATCAGCGCATCGACACGATAGCGTGCGCCCAGCTGTTGGCCGATCAGCGCCGTCACGCAAACGCTCCGCGGTGCAGCGTCGCGCGACCCCGATCGATCGTGACGACGTCGAAACGCGCGGTCGCGCGCGGCGCCGCGATCTGAAGCCAATCGCTCGCGAGCGCGCGCAGCGTCGTACGCTTGCGCGCGTCGACCGCGCGCAACGCGCCGCCGCTCGCGCGCGTCTTCACCTCGACGAACACGACAACGTTTCCGTCGCGCGCGATCACGTCGATCTCACCGCCGGGCAAGCGCACATTACGCGCGACGATGCGATAGCCGCTCTGTTCGAGTAGCGCGACGGCAGCGTCTTCGCCGTCGCGGCCGAGCGAGGCACGGCTCACAGCGCGTTCTCCTCGAGCGCGATCCCCGGGAGCAGCTCCATCGCCGCTCGGACCCGCCAGAACGCGCGCCGGTGTTCGGCGCACGGCCCGTGATCGCGCAGCGCCGCGATGTGCTGCGGCGTCGCATAGCCCTTGTGCTCGGCGAACCCGTAGTTCGGATACACGTCGTGGAGCGCGACGAGCAGCGCGTCCCGGTGTACTTTGGCGAGGATCGACGCGGCTGCGACGGTCGCGCATTTTGCGTCGCCTTTGATCACCGGCTCCTGCGGCCCGCTCCACGATTTGATGCGAACGGCGTCGGTCAGCAGATACTCCGGCGGGATGTGCAGCGCGGCGAGCGCGCGCTCCATCGCGAGGATCGAGGCCCAATAGATGTTGAGCCGGTCGATCTCGGCGACGGACGCTTCACCGACAGCCCACGCGACGACGCGCTCGCGGATCACGTGCGCGAGCTCTTCGCGCACCTCGGGCAGGACTTGCTTGGAATCGTTGAGTCCCTTGAGCTTGAGCGGACCGTCGACGACGACGCAGGCCGCGACGACCGGACCCGCGAGCGGACCGCGACCGACTTCGTCGATCCCGCCGATCAGGCGAAAGCCGTTGGCCTGTGCGCGCTCTTCGAACGCATGCAAGCGCCCCAGCCGGCGGCGTTCGCGCTGCGCCGCGTTGCGCTGCTTGCGGCGTTTGTCGTCGGCTGTGCCCATCAGCTGCGCTCCGGCGTCTCGAAGGTGATGCGCCCGAACTTCCCGTCGCCGAAGTCCTTGAGGAACGCGCCCGCAGCATTGTGCAGGTCGAGCACGCCGCCGCGTCGCGCAAAGCCGCGTGCGGCAGCGAACGTCTCGAGATCGGGGACACCCAGCTGCGGACGGCTTTCCCGCGCCCACGCGACGAAGTGTTCGACGACCTCTTCGGCGTCAAAACGCTCGCGCGGCAGCGCGCCCGTGAGGGCAAGCTGCCATTGTGCCTGCGGCGTCGCGATCTTGGGAACCAGGATTCCGGGCGTATCCATCACTTCAAGATTGGGTCCGACGCGGAACCACTGCAACGACCGCGTCACCCCGGCTTTGTCTTCGGTCTTCGCCGCGGAACGCCGCGCGAGCCCGTTGATGAGCGAGGACTTGCCGGTGTTCGGGATGCCCACCACGATCGCCCGCGTGGTACCGCGCGCATCGAGCAGCGGTTCGAGCGCCGTCGTGAGACGCCGTGCCGAGCCCTGGTCGTTGCCGGTCACGGCGACCGCCGTCCGTCCCTGCGCTGCGTACCACGCCAGCCATTCCCGCGTCGCGTGCGGATCGGCGAGGTCCTCGCGCCCCAACACAAGGACGCGCGGCTTGTTCCCCGCCAGCCGATCCAAGCCCGGATTCGCCGACGACCGTGGCAGCCGCGCGTCGACGACCTCCACGACGATATCCACGATGCGCAGCCGCTCCCCCAGCTTGCGCATCGCCTGCGCCATGTGCCCGGGGTACCAGTTGATAGCCGCCTGCAGCGTGCGGCGCTCCGCCCCAGGCTGCGCGCCCCCCAACGCTTCGCGCTGGGGCCCCCCATCCGAGCTCGCATCGGGCAGGTTGCTCTTGCGACGATTCCGCGGTGCTCGCTCCATCACCATGCTCGTTTACAGTTGCTCGGGAGGCCAGATGCTCGCGACCGCACGGCCCTGGACGTCCTTCGCCGCGAGGACGCCCCAGTCGCGTGAGTCGTCGCTTTCGGCACGGTTGTCGCCGAGCACATAGTATGCCCCGGCAGGGACGGTGAGCGGCGCGACGCTGCGATGGTCGCGAAAGCGAACGTACGGTTCGCGCAGTTCCCGCCCGTCGATCAGGACGTTGCCGTCGCGGATCTCGACCCGCTCGCCGGGGAGGCCGACGACACGCTTGATGTAGGTTTCGGGGTTGGGCGCGTCATGCCGGAACGCGATGACGTCGCCGCGGCGGACCGTGCCGAAGCGGTATGCGAGCGTGTTGATGAGGACGAACTCGCCGGCGTGGACGCGCGGCTCCATCGACATGCCATCGACGTGCGGCGTCCGAACGAAGAACGCCGCCGCGATGAGAAGCAACAGTCCGATCTGCGCGCTGAGCGAGACGACGATCTTCGTCTTCGCCATCGACGCGCCGTTCGGCGTAGTTAGCGCAGAATCCTAATGCGGTTGAGCGGCCAGAAGATCAAGAATGCGTGTCCGGTGAAGCCGGCTTTCTGCCCGGCACGCTGACCGGTCGCGAAGTCGCCGCTGGCTTGCGCAAAGCCCCAGATGTGCGAGTCTTCGGAGTTGTTGCGGTTGTCGCCGAACATCAGGTAGCAGTTCGGCGGGATCCGGTCCGGCGCGAGCCACTGCGACTTCGGCGGAACATTCGCGAAGCTCGGATCGAGCGGCGTGCCGTCCACGATGATCTGGTAGTTCTTGATCTCAAGCTCGTAGTTCGGCTTCTGCGCGATATACGGCTCGTTGAGCGCGACGCCGTTGCGGTAGACGATGCCGTTGTGGACGCGGATGGTGTCGCCCGGCGCACCAATGATGCGTTTGATGAAGTCGTTCGAGCTGGGGATCGGCGGCGGGAAGACGACGATGTCTTCGTCGTGCGGCTTGGTGAAGCGGTACTCGAACTCGTTGACGAGCAATACGTCGTGGACCTGGAGCGTCGGCTCCATCGACCCGGACGGAATGAAGAACGTCCGGACGACGAACGTGATGAGGAACAGCGCAACCAGCCCGGCGACGATGAACGCGTCGAGGTACTCGCGTACGACGGTGCGGGTCGACCCGGGGACTTCCGTGACGGCACCGGCGGCTACGCGCACGCCCGGCCGGATACTGATGGCAACGCGCACGATCGCGAAAACCGCGATCAGTGCGAGCAATTCAAGTGGGGTCACAAGCTGGGAGACCGCGTTATTTCGCGGTCGTACGCTCCTGCTTGCGCTCCTTGATGCGCGCCGCCTTACCGATCTTCTCGCTCAAGTAGTACAGGCGCGAGCGGCGGACGATACCGCGCTTGGAGACTTCGATGCGGTCAACGCGGGGGCTGTGGATCAGGAACGAACGCTCGACACCGACCCCGTGCGCAACGCGGCGCACCGTGACCGTCTCGCTCAGACCGCCGCCCTTACGGACCGTCACGACGCCCTCGAACATCTGGATGCGTTCTTTGCCGCCCTCGACGACCTTCGAGTAAACCTTGACGGTGTCGCCCGGACGGAACTCGGGGACGTTCGGCTTTTCCTGTTCCTTTTGGATCAGGTCGAGTACGTTCATGACTGCTCTCTGACGCGAAAAATCGCCGCCGGGGGCGGCGGGCAACCTCGGTAGTGTACCATGAGCCCCCTACTCGGGCAAGGCCGAAATAGTGTCACGCTGAGCTTGTCGAAGCGCGTCGCGGCGCAGCCGCCTGCTGAGCTTGTCGAAGCAGTCGTGGGCACCGCGCTTCGACAGGCTCAGCGGGGACGCGCGCTTCGACAAGCTCAGCGTGACGAGGGTCAGGACGGGGGGCGGAGGCGGGCGATCGCGCGGCGCCGGGACTCCTCTCGGCGCCACTCGGCGATCTTCCGGTGGTCGCCGCTGAGCAGCACGGGCGGGACGTCGATCCCCCGGAACGTCGGCGGTCGCGTGTACGCGGGGTGGTCGAGGTCCCCGCCGGCCCACGACTCCGTGGCGGCTGATTCCGCGTCGATCGCCCCCTCGACGAGGCGAACGGTTGCGTCCAGGAAGGCCATCGCGGCAATCTCGCCGCCGGTAAGGACGAACTCCCCCAGCGAGACCTCCTCGAC
>CAZABL010000042.1:1295-9957 GCA_964483365.1 uncultured bacterium | reverse complement strand
TCGCGGCAATCTCGCCGCCGGTAAGGACGAACTCCCCCAGCGAGACCTCCTCGACGGGATAGAGGGCCCGAAGGCGCTCGTCGACCCCCTCGTAGTGCCCGCAGATCAGCACCAGACGGTCCAGCCGCGACCACTCCACCGCCTCGGCCTGGCGGAACAGCGGCCCGCTCGCGGAGGTCAGCACGATGCGCCGGCGCTCATCCGTGGGCGCCTCGGCGACGATCGCGTCGAGGACGCGGGCGAGGGGCTCGATCCGTAACACCATCCCAGGGCCGCCGCCGTAAGGGCGCTCGTCGGCGCGTTCGCCGGGTTCGAGGGCGTCGAGGAGGTGGTGGAGCCGCACGTCGACCAGCCCGCGTTCGATCGCGCGTCCGATGATCGAGAGCCCGATCACCGGTGCGAACATCTCCGGGAAGAGCGTCACGACGTCGACGTGCAAGACTCCCACGTGCGGTTCTTCGACTTCGTGCGGCGCGTGCTTCCCGCGCGCACCCCGGCAGAGCCGCTCGCACGCGGGACGTTTTTCCTCGAGCGCGGCCGCTTGGACGAAGCCGGGGCCGCCTTTGCCGAAGCGCTCGCCGCGGCCACCACCCCAGCCGAACGCGCCGCCGTCCGCAACAAACGCGCGATCGTCGCGCTACGGCGCGGCGACCGTGGCGCGGCGATCGACGAGCTCACCCGGGGCTTGGAGGCGGAGCCGCGCAGCGCGCCGGTGATCGTGACGACCGGGAACCTGCTCCTCGAGGACGGGGCGCTCGACGAGGCGATCGCGCACTACGAGTACGCGCTGCTCATCGATCAGGACTACGCGCCGGCCTATCACAACCTCGGCGTCGCCCTACACCGGAGCGGACGGCGAGGCGAAGCCGTTCGCATGCTGCGGAAGGCGACCAGCCTCGAAAGGCGCATCAGACGGTAATGGACAGCGAGCAGCTCCGGGTGGGCACCGATCTCCTCGCAACGATGCGGGCGAGCGTAACGCAGGCGATCGAACGCGGCGCCGAGTTCGTCGCCCCGCCGCACCTGCTGCTCGCGCTCCTCGACGAACAGCGCGTCGGCCCCGCGCTCGGGGAGTACGTCGTGCGCGAGAAGGTCGAACGCGCCGCCGAAGCCGCGCTCGGCAAACTCCCGGAGGTCATGGAAGTCCCCGAGGGCGCCCTCCCCGACAGCGAGACCGTCCCGTTCCAACGCTACGACACGTTCGCGTTCCGCTCGGCGGACGGCGCGCGCACGATGTATCTCGACCGCGACGCCTATCGGCTTTTCGTCGAAGGTGCGCGCCGCGCGGACGACGTCTACCGCCCCAAACACCTCGTGATGGGCTTCGTCGCGGTCGCCGTCAAGGACGTCGAAATCCTCGCAATGCTCGGCACCGACCCCCAGGGCATCACGAAAGCCGTCTGGGAACTTTAAAGAGTCTTCGTGCCGATGCAGTCGGCGTTCGTGATGTCTTCGAGGTACTCGAAAAGCTGCGGCAGCGTGATCTTTTCGAGCGCGTTGCGCGCCTCGATCCCGTCGCCTTCATCGCCCTCGTCGCGCAGGTAGCAGCGCGACTCGACGCCGCCGGCGCCTTCGCTCAAGAACGAGACGGCGAAGCCTTTGCCGAGCGTGTCGTCGTAGATGCGCATCGCGGCGGGGTTGAGGATCTCGATCGAGTGCGAGGGGTTGTGCGCGTCGAAGATCGTGATGGTCAGGTAGTCGCGGTTGACGATCTCGATCGAGCCGACGACGAAGGTGTTCTTGGCAGAGAAGAACTCATGCCCGCGCTTGTTGCGCGAGCTCACCTCGTAGAACACGCGATGGGCGACGAACCGGTTGAGAATTTTGCGGAGCGTGGCGATTGACGCCAGCGTCTCGGTCCGGTTGCCGCGAGTATAGATGATTTTCAGCGCCGCCGGCCTTCGCAAGAGGAACGGGCATGTGCAGTTGTGCGGCGCCGGGAAGAAACCCTCCGGATGCTCTCGATCCCAGATATGGCCATCCTCGGGGCGGCCGCCCTCCTGCTCTTCGGTCCCGAACAGCTCCCCCGCGTCGCGCGGAAGGCGGGGCTCGTCATGCGCGACATCCAGAACACCTCGCAGTCGTTCATTCGCGAGATGGAGCGCGCCGCCGACACCTACGAGCCGCCGGGCGCCCCGAAGACCGAGCCCCATTACGACGTCAACTACGACCCGCTTCCCTACGAGCCGCCGGCGCCGGAGCCCGACGCTCCCGTCGCCGAGAAGCTCGCCGAACCGAGTCCGGCGCTCGATGAGCTGGAGCGGTGGGCGCACCAAGAGTCAACGGCGCCGGCCGAGCCGACGCCGCACGTTGATCCCACCCCGCACGCGTAGACGCTAAATGTTGAAGTTCGAGCGCAGTTCGTTGATGCGCGATTCGAGCAGGCCGCGCACTTGGCGGTGCAGCCGCTCCTTTTGCTCGTCGGGGAGTCGCTGGTACACAAGGTAACCGGCGGCGGAGATGATCCCGCCGAGGACGCCGACGAGGACCGTACGGCCCGCGTCGGGGCTAGCGCCGGAGTTGTTGGCTTTTGTGAGTTCGGCGTTGGGACGGTTGGTCGGGTCGTTCATCGTGCGGGTCCTTTCGACGTTCACGTACCCGCCTACCCCGCAGACTACGGCTCGCTCTCGCGAACGTAGCGCACCGCGTCGGGTTCCTGGTTCGCGATCTGCTCGATCGAGATCTCGGCTGTCGCGACGATCGCGCGCACGTCGTCGCGATCGCGCGCGCTCTCGGGCCAGCGAATCTCCATGTCGCCGCTCGCGCGGCGCCCGCTGACCGGCACGCCGGCGACGTCGGTCAATCCGACCCACACCGCTTGCAACAACGCGGAAACCGCGGCGCAGACGATGTCCTCGCCGTAGTCGCCGCGCATCGCATGGCCGCTGGCAAAAACAGAAGACAGCCGTTGCCGGCTGTCTCTGCGAAATCTTACTTCGAGCACCGCTTAGCCTGTCGAAGCGCCCTTACGGGAGCGCGATCTTGTCGATCCGGACCTCGGCAAAGCGCTGGCGGTGGCCGTTGAGCTTGCGCACGCGCTTCTTGGGCTTGTAGCGGAAGACGAGAATCTTCTTGTCCTTCGCTTGACGCAGCACGGTACCGGAAACCGAGGCGCCGCTGACGGCGGGGGTGCCGATCGTAACGTCGTCGCCGTTGGCGGCCAGGATCACGCGATCGAAGGTAACCGAAGAGCCGATCTCGCTCTCGATCAGATCCGTGCGAATAACATCACCTTCGGAGACGCGGAACTGCTTGCCGCCCGTCTCGATGATCGCGTACATAACTTCGGGAGATTACCATGCCGCCGGGTCGAACGTCAACGCGATGAGCCGCAGCGAGGTACGGACGGTCGTCCTGGCCGCCGGGCGGGCAAGCCGCATGGGCTTCGACAAGCTGACCGCCCCGTTCGCCGGCGTCCCGCTCGCGCGCCGCCTCGCCCTCGCCCTCGCCGAGCTCGACCCCCTCGTCGTCACGACCCCGGCGGTCGCCGAGGTGCTCCACGGGATCCCCGGCGTGCGGGTCGTGATGACCCTGCCGACGGCGGGGCCGAGCGCGACCTTGCACCTGGCGAACCTCGAGATCCGCCCTGACTACGGCCTTGCGGTCGTCGCAGCTGACCTCCCGTTCCTCGAGGCGCGTCAGGTCCGCGCGTTCCTCGAGCGGGTGCCCGAGGACGCGGACCTGGCGTGGCCGGTCGTCGACGGTGTCCCCGGCCACCCCGTCTTCTGGTCGCCGAACGCGCGGGCGCGGATCCCCGGCCTGAGCGCCGAGGATCAGCCCAATGCGTTGCGCCGCGACACGGCGCTCCGTGCGCTCGCGATCGAAACCCACGAAGCGGCGCACGTCGAGGATGTCGACACCCCCGACGCCTGGCGCGCCGCCGAAGAACGCGCTATGCGATCGACGCGGCGCGCTTGATCGCCGTCTTGATCCGCCCGTAGCAGCCGCAACGGCAGAGGTTCCCGGCCATCGCCGCGTCGATTTGCGCGTCGCTGGGTTTCGGTGTCTTCGCCAGCAGCGAGGCGGCCTGCATGATCTGCCCCGACTGACAGTAGCCGCACTGCGGAACGGACTCTGCGACCCAGGCCTGCTGCACGGGATGAGACGCGTCGTGCGAGAGCCCCTCGATCGTCGTGATCTTCTTGCCGGCGGCTTGCGCGACCGACGTCGAGCACGAGCGCACGGCGGTTCCGTCGAGATGGACCGTGCACGCGCCGCACTGTGCGACGCCGCAGCCGAACTTCGTTCCCGTCAGGCCGACGATGTCTCGAATCGCCCACAACAGCGGCATCTCGTCAGGGACGTCGACTTGGTGCGGAGTGCCGTTGATCGTCAGGGTTCTCATGCCAATGCCTCACTGAAGGGGAGCGTGCGCACACGTTTGCCGGTCGCACGGAAGACCGCGTTTGCGATCGCGGGAGCGGTTGCGGGAACGCCGATCTCGCCGACGCCCCACGGATGGTCGCCGCTGGGGACGATCACCACGTCGACGCGCGGCGCAGCCGGCATTCGCAACACGGTGTAGTCATAGAAGTTGTTTTGCTCGACGCGGCCCTGCGCGAGCGTGATCTTCGCCGTCGAAGACATCGCGATCGCGTAGTTGACCGCGCCTTCGACCTGCATCGTCACCAGATCGGGATTGACCGCCATCCCGCAGTCGATGGCTGCGACGACGCGGTGCACCTGAACGGTGTTGCCCTGCATCGCACAGTCGGCGACGAGGGCGATCATCGTGCGGCCCCACTGCGCGAACGCAACGCCTTGCGTGGTGCCGGGGAGCGGCTTATCCCACGCGCGCTCGCCGACGGTCTGCGCGAGCTTGCGCATCCGCGGATCGGAGAGGTGCGCGATCCGGAACGCGAGCGGATCGTGCTTCGCGGCGTGCGCGAGCTCGTCCATCATCGTCTCGGAGACGAAGTACGACCAGTTCGCGCCCGGCGCGCGCAGCGAGCCGACCGGGACGCCATGGTCGTGCTCCGCGAACAGCAGCCGCACGTTGGGCAAGGCGTAATAGTCGGGGATGGCGTTGTTGGTCGCCATCCGCTGCTGGCTCTGCGCAACGCGGTGTTCCCACGCGGTGATGCGCCCGTCGTTGACGGTCGCGCGCACGATATCGACGCTCATCGGCCGATAGAAATCGTGCTTGATGTCGTCCTCGCGGTTCCAGATGACTTGGACCGGCTTACGAATCGCCTTCGCGACCGCGACGGCGTCCTCGACGTAGTCGTTCTGCAGCCGGCGACCGAAGCCGCCGCCAAGGAACGTCACGTGCAGTTTCACCTTTTCGGGTGCAACGCCCGCGGCTTTCGCCGCAAGGTCGCGGCCACGCGACGGGGCCTGCGTCGGCGCCCAGACTTCGACGCCGCTGTCGGTGACGTGCGCGGTCGCGTTCATCGGTTCCATCGCGGCGTGCGCGAGGAACGGTCCGCGGTACACGGCTTCGATCGTCGTTCCGCCGTTTTCCGCAAGCTCGCCGCGTTGCAGCACCTGTGTCGACGCGCCGCGCGCGAGCCGCTCGGCGTCGGCGAAGAGCTGCGGCGACGACGCGGTGACGCCGTCCTTCCACGTCACCTGGAGGAGCGTGCGCGCGTGAAACGCCGCCCACGTATTCGTCGCGACGACCGCGACACCGGACGGTACGCGCACGACGTCGAGAACGCCGTGCACCTTGCGCGCCGCCGCATCGTTGAGGCTCGCGACACTCCCGCCGAACGTCGGCGGACGCTCGATGCTGGCGAAGACCATCCCGGGAAGACGTACGTCGATCCCGTAGCGCGCGGCGCCGCGGACCTTCGCTGGAACGTCGAGGCGCGCTGTGCGTGTCCCGATCAGCTTGAAGTCTTTCGGGTCTTTGAGCGTGACGTGGTCGGGGACGGGGAGCTTCGACGCGTCTTCGACGAGCTCGGCATACGTGGCGCTGTGCGTGCCGGACGTGACGACACCGTCGTTCGTGCCGCACGTCGACGGGTCGACGTTCCATCGCTTCGCTGCGGCGGCGATGAGCATCGCGCGGGCGGCCGCGCCGGCGGTCCGCAGCGGCTCCCACGACTCCTGCATGCTCCGGCTCCCGCCGGACGACATGTTGCCTTCGAAGTAATACTGCGGCTCGGCGTCCGCGAACTGAAAATGTGTGCGAGCGAGCGGGACGTCGAGCTCCTCGGCGACGAGCATCGGCAGCCCGGTCGCGACGCCTTGTCCCATCTCGCTTCGTCCGAGCATGACGATCACGTCGCCGTCGGGGCGGATGTGAACCCACGTGTTCATCGTGTACGCATCGCTGCCGGCGCGCGGCGGCCCGACGTCAGCGGCGAACGCTGTGCGTGGAACGACGGTCGCAAGCGCGAGACCGGCGCCGAACGTGCTGGTGCGTCGGAGAAATGATGCGCGGCTAGTTACTAATTGCATGGCGTTTTTAACGCCACGCGTTTCTTCAGGCGGTTGCGGCTGCCATTCCCAACGCGGGTGCGTCGTCGAGCCGTAACGTCAGGCACTTGGCCGAGCCGCCGGCCTTGATGAACTCTGACAAGTCTGTGCGGAAGAGCCGGTAGCCTGCGCTGTGGAGACGTGCACGCAGGCGCTCGGAGCAATCGTGCATCACGATCGCGTCGCCGATCTCGACGGAGTTACATGCCAGCCGCAGCGCATCGTCAGTCGAGACTTCGATCAGATACTCCGGTTCGATCGCTCGGCGTAAGAGCTGCTGCGCGTGCGGTGAGAAGGCGTCCATGTACACCATCACGTGTCCGCTCGAGAGCGGGCACAGCGCGGTGTCGAGATGATAGAAGCGTTCGTCGACGAGCAGCAGCGGCAGGACGCGGCAGCCGAGGATCTCTTGCAGCTGCATCGTCGCACCACGTTCGGTGCGCCAACCGTACCCAGCATAGAGCAGCGGACGAACGCGATCGTAGAGTGCGTCGCCGGCACCCTCGAAGTACGTCTGGCGCAAGAACGTCGTGGCGAAGCCGGCGCGCGCAAGCGCGGCGCGGAACAGCGGCTGCTCGCGGCGGCGTTCCGCGTGGCGGAAGCTCGAAACGATCGCGAGATTTCCGGCGATCAGTCCGGCGTTGGCGGTGAAGACGAGATCGGGGGTCTGCGTCGCTTGGTCGATCATCAGGAGCTCGACGTCGCCGACGCATCCGAGCAGCTCGGCGAAACGATCCCACTGACGCGCCGCGTCCGGCGTTGCATCGCCGACGTTGCGCTGCATCCAGGGGTTGATCGCGTAGCGAACCCCGTAGTGGGCCGGCGGGCAGACTAGCAGTCTCGTCGCCATGACGTCAGTATCGTATCGGCCCTGGCGACTTTCGTCGTTCGACAAACGGTAAGGCTGCACGACCTGAAGCTTGCCGAAGGGTGCGGATGGGTACGCAACGAGCATGGAGCGCGAATACGAACCCGTCGAACAGCAGGGTGACTACAAGAACGCCCTCCCGAGCGAGGTCACCGATCACCCCGACTCCGGGATGCCGCGCCAACTACGCACCCAGGCGGACAACGAGCCTCCCCTCGGGCGCCGCGAAGCCGACGTCGCGGGGATCAGCCTCACGCCGGAAGTGGTCTACGGCGAGACGGACGAGGACGAGAACCGCGAGGATCAGCGCGACGCACACGAGGCGACCCCGGAAGAGCACCTCTAGCCCCGCGTCACGAGTCTCTCGTCACCCTGAGCTTGTCGAAGGGCGCGTCCCCGCTGAGCCTGTCGAAGCGCGGTGAGCCACGACGCCTTCGACAAGCTCAGGCAGCGGCTGCGGCCGCGTGACCCTTCGACAAGCTCAGGGTGACAGAAGGTCAGACGTCTACGTAGACGTCGTCGCCCTCGATGCGGACCTCGTAGGTCGGCAGCGGGATGACGGCCGGGAGCGTCAGCACCGCTCCGGTCTTCACGTCGAACATCGCACCGTGCCGCGGGCACATGATGCGGCAGCCTTCGAGCTCGCCTTGATCGAGCGGGCCGCCGTCGTGCGTGCAGACGTCCTCGACGGCGTAGATCGCGCCCTCGCAGTTGCAGAGCAGCACCTCGACGCCGTCGACGAGGACTTTCTTCGTGCTGCCGGGCGGGATGTCGCCCACCTTCGCGACCGGGTTCACGCCGCGCCGTTCGCGAAGCGCGCCGCATGATCCGTTCGTTCTCTGCCTTGACCGCGCTGGTGCTCGCCGCGTCGCTGCCCGCTGTCGCCGCCGTCCATCCAACCCCGAAGCCCGCCGCGAAAACCGGGAAGGTCGTAACGCTCGCCGACGGGTTGAAGTACACCGACCTCGTCGTCGGCAAAGGCCCGCAAGCGAAGGCCGGGCAGACGGCGATCGTCCATTACGTCGGCACGCTCACCGACGGCAAGAAGTTCGACAGCTCGCGCGACCGCAACGAGCCGTTCTCGTTCGCGCTCGGCACGCATCAGGTGATCCCGTGCTGGGATGAGGGCGTCGCGACGATGCGCGTCGGAGGCCGCCGCAAGCTGGTCTGCCCGCCGTCGCTCGCCTACGGCGACCGCGGCGCCGGCGGAGTCATCCCGCCCAACGCAACGCTGAACTTCGACGTCGAGCTGCTCGGCGTGAAGTAACGTCCCCTGCGTCAGCGTGGACGCGCGCTTCGACAAGCTCAGCGTGACAAGCGTGACAGGGCCCTTAGCAGATCGGGCCGAGGGAGAGATTCCCGAGCGGGAGC
>CAZABL010000042.1:0-1195 GCA_964483365.1 uncultured bacterium | reverse complement strand
AGCGTGACAGGGCCCTTAGCAGATCGGGCCGAGGGAGAGATTCCCGAGCGGGAGCACCGAGAACTTGAAGCCGGGGCCCAGCGTGATGTTGCGGCCCCAGCGGACGGTGTTGATCGCCGTCATCGCGAGTCCGGGAACGGGAAGCGGGACGTGTCCGAGACCCTTCTCGAGGAGCGGCTGCCCCGGGCCCCACATCACCGGTAACGTCGGGTTCATCGACACGTCGACGCGTCTGGCGGGGGCGTCTTTCGTCTTGTCGTCCGGGACGAGGATGTAGCGCGGCTCGAGCGCGAGCGAGCCGTCGTGATTGTGGCGTCCAGCGGCATCGGCGCTGCGGATGACACCCCAGCCGACGGTCCCAGCCTTGATGAAGATCCCGCCGTCGAGGTGCGCGTCCAGCAAGGTCTTGAAGCGAAACTCGCCGCCGGGGCGCGCGCTACGCGAATTGACGGAATCGATCATCTCGACAGGGATCGAAAACGCACAGACTTTGGCCGCCGAAGCGGGTTGCGCACCGACAGACGCGGCCAGCAACAACAAAGCGCAGGCGAGAGGCGGCCGGAGCTGCACGCTCCGGACGTTCACCGCCTGCGCTTGGACTACCGCTTCGTTGTTGTCGGTAAGTTAGCCGACCGCGCCTTCCATCTCGAGCTTGATGAGACGGTTGAGCTCGACGGCGTATTCCATCGGCAGCTCCTTGACGAAGAAGTCGAAGAAGCCGTTGACGATCATCGCGACTGCGTCGGCTTCGCTCAGCCCGCGGCTCATCGCGTAGAAGAGCTGCTCTTCACCGATCTTGGAGACCGAGGCTTCATGCTCGACGGTCGCGCGCTGTTCGTCGACCTTGATCGTCGGCTTGGTGTCCGACGCCGACTTGTCGTCCATCAGCAGCGCGTCGCAACGCACGCGCGTCTTCGCGCCCTTCGCACCCTGATGGATTTCGACCAGGCCGCGGTACGTGGTCTTGCCGCCGTGCGCGCTGACCGACTTGTTGGTGACGACCGACGTCGTGTTCGGCGCCGCGTGAATCACCTTCGCGCCCGCGTCCTGGTGCTGACCTTCACCGGCGAACGCCGCCGAAAGGATCTCACCGCGCGCGCCTTCGCCCATCAGGTAGATCGCGGGATACTTCATCGTCAGCTTGCTGCCGATGTCGCCGTCGACCCACTCGACCGTCGCGTTCTTGTACGCCACG
>CAZABL010000041.1:0-31957 GCA_964483365.1 uncultured bacterium | reverse complement strand
TAGGCGTGTGCTGGTTGGAGTGGGTGCGTTGTTGTGCCGTTCGTCCCTGTGGTGCCGTTCGTGCCGGGCTTGTGCGGCTCGGGGGCTTTCTCGGTCACGTCGACGTGCTTGGGTGCGAGCCACATGTACATGATCGGGACCAGGATGAGCGTCAGGAACAGCGAGCTCAGGATCCCGCCGATGACGACGACGCCGAGACTCGAACGCACCGACGAGCCGGGCTCGAGCGCGAGCGCGAGCGGGATGTTGCCGGCGACGACCGAGAGGCTCGTCATCATGATCGGGCGGAAGCGCGTTGCGGCGCTTTCCTGGATCGCGGTGAGTTTGTCCTCGCCGCGCGCTCGCAGCGTGTTCGCGTAGTCGACCAAGAGGATCCCGTTCTTCGTGACGATCCCGACCAGCAAGATCGTCCCGATCAGCGAGAAGAGGTTGAGCGTCTCGTGGGTGAGGGCCAGTGCCCCGAGCGCACCCACCGTGGCGACCGGAACGGCGAACATGATGACCAGGGGCGCCGTGTAGCTGTTGTAGAGCGCCACCATCAGCAAGAACACCAGCACGATCGACAGGACGAGCGAGCCGCCCAGCTGGACGAGCGTTTGCTGCATGAGGTCTTGCTGTCCGAGCGGACGCGGGCGAACCACGATGTTCTTCGGAAGATGGAGCGCCGCGACGCGTTGCATGAACGCGTTCTGCACGCCCGAGAGCGTCGCGTTCGGCGCGACGTTCGCGCTGACGTCCACGACCACGTTGCGGTTCACGCGCGTGATCAGCGGCGGCGTCGGCGACCACTTGAAGGTCGTGAAGTCACCCAGATGGACGATTTGCCCGTTGTTCGAGCGAATCGGAATCTGCGCCAGAGTCGAGATGTTCGTCTGGTCCTGGCGCGGATAGATGACCTGCACCTGCTCCAGGCCATCGTTGGTCTCGAACTGCGAGGCGATCGCGCCACCGAACGCCGCACGTGCGGCAGTCGTCGCCGTACCGATGCTCACGTTGAGCGCGCGCGCCTTGTTCCGGTCGAAGTAGATCTCGACCTGCGGCTCGAGCGACGATGCGCTGCTGAAGACGTTCGTCGCGCCCGGCGTATGGATCATCGCGTTGTAGACTTGTTGCGCGTACTGCGTCGGATCGCCGCCCGAGGTATCGGTGACGAGTTCGTCGACCGGCTGTGCGTTGCCGCCGCCTTGACCCGTCGCCGGGATGACCAACACCTTCGCGTCCGGCGCGGCCTTCGACGCGAGCACTTGATACTGGTGCACCCAATAGTTCGTCGAGTGCTTGCGGTTGTCGACGAGGAACGCCTGGATCTGGCCGATGTTCCCTTGGACGAGCAACCCGCCGTAGGGAGACGAGTATCCGCCGGCGAGCGCGGTATCCGACAAAAGGTCAGGCTGCTGGCGAATAACGCTCTCGACCTTGAGGACCGCAGAGGTCGTCTTGGTCAGCGGCGTCCCGACCGGATAGGTGATCTGGACGAAGATCTGACCGCGATCGATCGGCGGGATGTAGGTCTGGCCGACGAAGCCGAGCGGGACGAGCGCGACAGCAAACACCAGCGAGGCGAAGCAGAACGCGACGAACGGGACGCGGTGATGCAAGCCCCACGGCAGGATGCGGTGGGCGTAGAACATCCGAGCGCGCTCGAACGCACGCGTGAACGCGAGAATGATGCCCCACGGCTTCCAATGGCTGCGCAGCGCCCACTTCGCCGCGAGGGTCGGCGTGATCGTGAACGAGACGAACAGCGAGGTCAGCGTCGAGATGACGACGACGATGGCGAACTCGACGAGGTTGCGGCCGACCTGACTTTGGAGGAAGGCGATCGGCAAGAACACGACGACGTCGACGAGGGTGATCACGATGGCCGCCGTGCCGATCTCGCCGCGCCCCCTGACCGCCGCCTCGTCGGGGGGTTGTCCAAGATCGACGTGATGGCGCTCGATGTTCTCGAGGACGACGGTCGAGTCGTCGACCAGAATCCCAATGACGAGCGTCATTCCGAGCAACGAGATCGTGTCGAGCGTCAAGCCCATCATGTTCATGACGAACAGCGTGACGCACAGCGATGCGGGGATCGCGACGAGCACGACAATCGCGTTGCGCCAGGAGCCCAAGAAGAACACCATGACGATGCCGGTCAGGAGAATGCCTTCGATCAGCGTCCGGACAACGCCGTCGACCTGTTGCTTGGTGAAGCGCGATTGAACTTGGACGATGCCGAAGTTGATGTCGGGAAACTGAGCGCGGAGCGCAGGGAGCGCCTTGACGACATTGTCCGAGGCGTTGACTTCGGAAGCCGTCGACGTCTTCTGGACCGACAAGAAGAGGCCGTTGATGCCGTTGACGGTCGCGTACGTCAGTCTCGGCTCATAGCCGTCGACGACGCTCGCGACGTCCCCCACGCGCAGGAGTTGGTTCGAAGACGTCCAGGGGTTGACCGCACCGTTCGACGCGGTGACGCTTCCCGACGTCGAGCTCGTGGTCGTCGACGGCGGCGGCGGAATCGGGAGTCCTAGGATCGACGACGGCTGGTAGATATCGCCGCGGACCGTGACTTGCGTCTCGCGGTTGGACCCGTACGCGATACCGCCGGGCGCGAGCGTGTTGCTCCCGGCGACCGTATTGAAGACGTCGTTGAGCGTGAGGTTCGCGGCGGCGAGCTTCGTGGGGTCGACGACGACTTCGTACGCCGGCGTGACCGCGCCACCCGCGGTGACGTACGAGACGTCGGGGATCTGCTCGATGTACGGCACGATGCGGCCGGTCGCAATCAGCGAGAGCTGGCTAGCCGTCAGCTTTGCCGACGTCAGCGACAGCGTCACGACGGTCGCCTCACTGGGATCGCGCACGTTGACGATCGGCGGCTGCACGACGCTCGGAAGGTTGTGCTGCGCGACCTGAACTGCGCGCTGCGTGAGCACGAGATCGGTGTTCACGTCCGACGTGATCGTGAACACCGCGGTGATCGTCGCCGTGCCCGACTGGACGTTGGAGCTGAGGGTCTGCAGCTCCGGCGTGCCGGCGATGGCGTCTTCGACGGGTTTCACAACCTGGGAGTTCATGACGGTTGGCGACGCGCCGCTGTACGAAACGGAGACCGTAATCGTCGGCTGCGAGACGTTGGGAAACTGCTGGACGACCAGCGACCGAAGCGCCATCAGGCCGCCCAGCAGCATCAGTGCGAGCAGGACGAAAACGAGCGTCGGGCGGCGGACGAAGAGTGCGGTCAGTGACATGTGTTGGTGCTATCTCTCCGCGAGCCGCTGCGGCTGCGGTTGGACGGTCTGACCGTCGGTAAGGCCAAGTTGGCCGTTGGCGACGATCGGTGTACCGGGCGCGAGACCCGTGACGATCGCGTTGTGCGAGTCTTGTGCGAGCATCGTCACCTGTGCGGTGTGAACGACGCCGCTGCTATTGACGGTCTGCACGCTGGAATTGGTCGTATCAAGGAAGGCGGTCGCGGGGATGCGCACGCCGTGCACGGAGGCTAGGTGTGCGTCTCCGGAAACCGGCATCCCAGGCCGCAAGAGTCCTTGCGGATTCGGCATCAGAACTTTGACGATGAAGTTCGTCGAGCCGGGGTTGATCGGGTTGAGGATCCCCTCGACCGTCCCGCTGAACTGCTTGCCGGGGAGCGTTGACGCACCGATGCTGACCTTGTTTCCCGGCTGCACGCCGGCGATCGCACCCGCGGATCCGTTGAGGATGCCGTAGACTTTGTCGGTCTCCTGGAGCGTGAAGATCTGCCGGGTTCCGGGATACTCGCCGGGATTGAGGTTGCGGTTGATGACGATCCCGTTGATCGGCGAGACGATCGTCGCTTTGGCGATCTGCACGCGGATCTGGTCGGCTTGCGCCTGCGTCATCTGCGTGGTCGCTATCGCCGCCTGGACTTGGGAACCCTGAAGGCCCGTCGACGTCGTCCCGTTTGCCTGCACCTGCTGCATGTCGTTCTGCAGCGTCACTTGCATGCTGCGCACAGACTGTTGGTCGTTATGGACGAGCGTCGCCTGGGTGTCGTACTGCTGTTGCGCGATGTAGCCGTTCTTGAGCAGCTGCGCATCGCGGCTGAGGTTGACCGTGTCGGTCGTGAGGGTCTGTTGTGCCTGACGCACCGCAGCCTGCGCCTGGTTCACGGTATTGCTGTTTTGCCCGATCGTCAGCGCGGCCTGATCGTACATCTGCGTCTGTTTCGCCTGATTGGTCTTCACGGTCGCGACGTCGGCGGCGAGCTGTGCGCGCAAATCGGCGGTGTCGAGTACAGCGAGCACCTCACCGCGGTGAACGCGATCGCCTTCTTTGACGTTGAGGACGTCGGCCGGCTCCGTCAGGGTCGACGTGATGCCGACGTCTTGCAGCGGGGCGATGATGCCCGGCAGCGACGTATTGGGAAACACGGTTCCCTGCTGTGCAGTAACCGTGGGGACCACGGCTGCCTTCGCGGCGCGCGCTTGTTGCTGCGTGCCGTGCGCACAAGCCGTGGCGCCGGTGGCGAGTGCCAGCACGACAGCCGCACAGCGCAACGTTGATCCGGAGACTCTTCCCATGGTCCGTACACTCTACCGGACGGCGCTGGCAATTTGTTGTGCTGTTTTCTCCGGAATTTCGCTGAATTTCGCTACGAAAGATGGTTTCTTCGATACATCGTGCGTTTCAAAAAAAGCACGCCAGTCCGTAACGGACCTGGCGTGCTCGCGGTTGCGAATCGGCGTCAGCGCGGCTTGGCGTAGTTCTCGTAGCCGACGAAGTCGACGATGACGCACGGCGTATCGCCGACGACCCACGCGTCATGACCGGGCGGAATCGACATCGCGTCGTTGGGCCCGAAATTGAGGACGGTTCCGTCGTCCATGACTATCGTCATACGCCCCGACAACATGAAACCTAGATGAGGAGCCATGCAGGAGTCGGTTCCGGCAATCGACTTCACCGACTCCGACCATTTCCAGCCGGGCTCGAACGTCGCGCGGCCCATCGTCGTGCCGCCGATATTGACGATCTCCAACTTCCCCTTCGGGAACGTGCGGGTCTCCTCAGGAACCTCGAAGCTCTTCGATTCGGCAACCGTGATCGCGGGCATCGGAAACTCCTTTCCGTCTGGCGGGGGACGTATGGTACCACGCCGTCGATCCACCGCAATACGAGCGACCGAGGATCAGCGCGACGCCGTCCAGCTCGAGCCGTCGTCGTACACGACGCGAATCGCCGTGCAATGCGGCTGCGCAATCGGAAAAACCGAGTTGGGAATCGCGAAGTCGTGTTCGACCTGGGCGCCTGACGAGAATTTGCCGTGGTCTTCGAACTGCGCGACTTGATTGGCGCCGTCGAAGAGGCCGAAGGTGATTGCCTTCGCTCGCTTGGACGCGCTGCTCGCGTAGCGGAGATGGACGGTCGGGCCGATGACCGTCGGATCGCTGCCCGTCGGCGTCTGGGTGCTGCCACGGTCGAGCTTGCACTCGAAGACGCGGACGGGAGGCGCATCGGAAGCTGCGCTCTGTGCGCGTGCCGCCTCGCCGGCGCCGACGACGAAAAGCAAGGCTACCAGAGGAGCGCATTGACGGAAGATGCTCATGCGAGCGGCGTTCGCGCCGTCGTCCTTGGAGCCCGCTGGAGAAGCTTTCCAGCCGCCCGTGTCCAAGGGAGCAACCTTCCACTGCGACGGGGCCTGGCGTGATCAATTTCTTCCTACACCGACCAGTTTTCGCATCGGTGTGCGCGCTCTTCATCGTTCTGGCGGGGCTGATCAGCATCCCAACCCTCCCCGTCGCGCAGTTTCCGCAAGTCGCGCCTCCCGTCGTGACGGTCGCGGCGACCTACACGGGTGCCAACGCGACCTCCGCGGAGTCGTCGGTGACGACGCCGCTGGAAGAGGCGATCAACGGCGTCGACGGGCTGCGCTATGTCAGCTCGACGACGACGAGCGACGGCAGCGTCTCGATCGCATGCACGTTCTACCTCGATCGCAACATCGACAACGCGGCCGCCGACGTCCAGACCGCCGTGCAAAACACGCTCGGGCGCCTGCCCGCCGAGGTGCGCAACACCGGCGTCACGGTGACCAAGAATAACGGCTCGTTCGTCCTCGGTATGGCGCTGGCGTCGACGAACCCCAAGCTCGACCGCGTCGTGTTGAGCAACTACGCGGCACTCAACATCGTCGACGTCCTCAAGCGGATCCGGGGCGTCAACGACGTGCGCATCTTCGGCGAGCGGCGCTACGCGATGCGGCTGTGGCTCGATCCGGTCCGCATGAACCAGAATGATCTCACCGCCGGCGACGTCGTGAGCGCGCTCCAGGGACAGAACGTGACGATCCCGGCCGGCGCGATCGGCTCGGCCCCGATCCGTCGCGACCAGCCGTATCAGATTACGATCAACGCGCAGGGCCGGCTGCAGACACCACAGCAATTCGGCGATCTCATTCTGCGCTCGACCGCGGATGGCGGGCTCGTGCGTCTGCGCGACGTCGGGCGCGTCGAGCTCGGCGCGGAGAACTACGCGCAGGACCTGCGGTTGAGCGGCAAGGACGCGGTCGGGATCGGGATTCTCACGCTCCCCAGCGCGAACGCGCTCCAGGTCTCGAGCGACGTGCACGCGACGATGGATCGTCTCGCACAGCACTTCCCGTCCGGCGTCTACTACCGTACCGGGTTCGACGCCACGCCGTTCGTCTCGGACTCGATCCGCGAGGTCGTCAAGACGCTTGCGATCTCGATCGCGCTCGTCGTCGCGGTCGTGTTCTTGTTCCTGCAGAGCTGGCGCACCACGATGATCCCGGCGATCACGATCCCGGTCTCGCTGATCGGGACCTTCGCGCTGATGAAGGTGCTCGGCTTCTCGATCAACACGCTCACGCTGTTCGGCCTGACGCTGGCGACCGGTCTGGTCGTCGACGACGCGATCGTCGTGATCGAGAACATCGCGCGCTACATCCACGACAAGGGACTCGACCCGTGGCGCGGCGCGGCCGAGGCGATGAAGGAGATCGTCGGCGCCGTCATCGCGAGCTCGCTCGTGCTGCTCGCGGTCTTCATCCCGGTGGCGTTCTTCAGCGGCACGACGGGGCAGCTCTACAAGCAGTTCGCGCTGACGATCGCATGCGCGATCACGATCTCGCTGTTCAACGCGCTCACGCTCACGCCGGCGCTCTCGGCGCTTCTGCTCGGCGATCACGAGCCCAAGCGCAGCGGATTCTTCGGCGCCGTCAACCGCGCGATCGACGCGAGCCGGCGCGGCTATCACGACGTGTTACCGGGTCTGCTCCGCCGCGGTCCGATCGTGCTCGTCCTGTTCGTCGTCGGTCTGTTCGCGACAGGCTGGCTGTACCAGACGATCCCGACCGGCTTTCTCCCCGACGAAGATCTCGGCTACTTCTACATCACCGTGCAGCTGCCCGAAGGGAACTCGCTCGCGCAGACCGAGGACGTGACGCGGCGGATCGAAGGGATCCTCGCGCAGTATCCCGAGATCGCGGTGACGTTCGAGCCCAACGGGACGCAGTTCGGCGTGAATGCTCCGAATCGCGCGATGATGTTCGTCTCGCTGCGGCCCTGGCAAGAACGCCGCCGTTCGGCGCAGTCCGCCGCCGGGATCATGGCGCGCCTGCGCCCGCAGCTGGGCGCGATCCCGAACGCAACGGTCCTCGCGTTCAACCCGCCCGCGATCCGCGGGATCGGCAACCTCGCGGGATTCCAATTCGAGCTGCAGGATCAAGACAACGTGGGTATCCCGGCGCTCACGCGCGAGGCACGTTCACTGCTCCGGCAGGCGAGCGCCGATCCGTCGCTGCGCAACGTCTCGACGACGTTCCGGGACGACAGCCCGCAGCTGCGCATCGAGATCGATCGCGCGAAAGTCGCCTCACTGGGGATCCCGATCGGCGACGTCGTCTCCGCGATGCAGGTCTATCTCGGCTCGGAGTACGTCAACGACTTCGATTACCTCAACCGTTCGTATCGCGTCTATGTCCAGGCGGATACGGGCTTCCGCGACCGGCTCGCGGCGCTGTCGCGAATCTACGTCCGCGCGAACGGACCGTCGCCGCAGCTCGCTGCGACGGTTCCGCTCTCGAGCCTGATCCACACCGAGATGCTCAAGACGGCGCCGATCATCACCCACTACAACCTGCAGCGCTCGATCGAGATCAACGGGATCCCCGCCCCGGGATACGGCTCGGGTCAAGCATTGGGCGCGATGAGCGCGCTCGCCACGGCGCTGCCGCCCGGATTTTCGTACGAGTGGACCGGGATCTCGCTCGAGCAGATCGAGTTCGGATCGCAGGCGCTCGTGATCTTCGGGTTAGGGCTGTTGTGCGTGTTTCTCGTGCTCGCCGCGAACTACGAGAACTACAGCGACCCGATCATCATCCTGGTTTCGGTGCCGCTCGCAATCTTGGGCGCGATCCTCGCGCTCGACATCCGCTCGCTGCCGAGCGATCTGTACGCGCAGGTCGGCTACCTGATGCTGATCGCGCTCGCCAGCAAGAACGCGATCTTGATCGTCGAGTTCGCGAACCAGCGGCGGCGCTCCGGGCTCGACGCCGCGACCGCGGTGCGCGATGCCGCGCAGACGCGACTGCGTCCGATCCTGATGACGTCGCTCGCGTTCATCCTCGCGACCGTTCCGCTCGTCTTGGCCAGCGGTGCCGGTGCCGCGAGCCGGCGATCGCTGGGGACCGCGGTCTTCGGCGGGATGATCCTCTCGACGGTGCTCAACCTCTTCGTCGTGCCGGTCGTCTACGTCGCGCTCGCGCGACTGCGCGAACGGTTCCGTCAGGTACGCCGGCGCACCGCGCCCGCGCCCGCGAACGGGCACGTGGAGCCCGGAGCCGTTCCCGTCTCGGTGGTCCGCACGCCCGAAGGCGATATCGTCCTCACCTTTGCTGACGGGAGCGACCCCGTGCGCCTCGCGCTTCCGGAGCGCTAACGCTTACGGCGACGAACGCGGCTGCGCGGCGCCACCCGAGAGCTTGAAGATCGCGAGCGCGTCGCCGTACGGGAAGTTGATCTGGAAGTTTCCGCCGGCAGCGACCGCAATGTACTGCGTGCCGTCGACCTCGTACGTGATCGGCGGTGCGTTCACGCCGGCGCCGAGGTTGTAGTGCCACAGGAGTTGTCCGGTCTTCGCGTCGAGTGCGTCGAAGTTGCCGTTCCCCTCACCGAAGAACACGAGGTTCCCGGCGGTCGCGAGCGCGCCGCCCATCAACGGCAGCGGGGTCATGTGCGTCCACGCGACGTGCCCCGTCTCGGTATCGATCGCCACCATCGGGCCGTCCTGGATACCGTTCGGCTCGACATTGGTGAAGGCACTCCCGAGATGCAGTTGGCCGGGAACCGGCTTGGCGGGATGCGTCGTGAACTTCATCAACTGGTCCATCGCGAGCACGTACGCGTAGTGCGTTTGCGGCGAGTACGCTGCCGGTGACCACTCCGCACCGCCGTTTGCGCCCGGAAGGATCAGGACGCCCGTTTTCGTCGGTTGCGCGAAGATGTTCCTGATCTTGACGTAAGGATCGCCTTTGCGAATCAGTTGTCCGGTCTCGCGGTTGACGACGAAGAACCAGCCGACTTTGCCTGCTTCGCCGGCCGCCGGCACCGTGCGTCCGTTGACGGTGACATCGAAGAGCACGACGGGACTGACGGCGTCGTAGTCCCACACGTCGTGCTTGACCTCTTGGTAGTACCAGCGCATTTTGCCGGTATTGACGTCGAGCGCGACGATCGAGTCGCTCCACAGGTTGTCGCCTTTGCGCGAAGTTCCGTCGAGGTCCGGGTTCGGGTTGCCCGTGCAGAAGATGACCAGGCCGAGTTTTGGATCAACGGCGGGCGTCGTCCACGTCATCGCACCGCCGCGCTTCCACGAGTCGCCGGCATAGGACTTCGGATCGGTTGAGTTCCAGCGCCAGAGCTGCTTGCCGTTCCGCGCGTCGTACGCGGCGACAAAGCCCGCGATCGCCCACTCCCCGCCGGCGCTTCCCACGATCAGCTTGCCGTCGTAGACCTGCGGCGTCATCGTCTCCGAATAGCCGACCGACGGATTCGCGACGCGCGTCTGCCAACGGACGGCGCCGTTCGTCGCGTCAAGCGCGATGATCCGGTCGTCGAGGGTCGTCACGTAGACGTTTCCGTAGGCGACGGCGGGGCCGCGGTTGACCGGGCCACAGCAGATCAAGAACGGCGCAAGGTTGATCGTCGTCTCCCAGTAGCGGGAGCCCGTTGCCGCGTTGACGGCCATCACCTTCATCTGCTGGTTCACGACCGGCGTGGTGATGTACATGACGCCGTTGACGACGATCGGCGTGGTCTCGAAGCTCGCCGTAAAGCCGGTCTGCACGAGGCTCACGAGCGAAAGCGAAGAGACATTTTGGCTGGTGATTTGCGAGAGCGCCGAGTAGCGGTCGTTCGCGTACGTTTTTCCGTGGAGCAGCCAGTTTCTGGAGTCGCTCCCCGCGTCGCGCATCATCGCGTCGCTGATGTTGACGCTGGTACCCGACGGCAGCGGCGCCCACACTTTGCGCAGGGGTGCCGCGACGCGCACGATCTCGACGTTCGAAGGCTGCTGCGATTGCGTCACCAAACGCGTGCCGGCGAGCTGCAGCTTCGCGGCATTTGAGGCGCTCAACGCCGTGTTGCTCGCCGGAATCCCGTTGCGCGAGAGCACGTACGCGGTGACGCTGAGGTAGTCTGCTTGGCTCAAGCTCCCGGGAGCGTTGAGCGGCATCTGCGTGCGGATGAAGTTGAGAAGGCTTCCCGCGTCGCGGAAACTCGAGTTGATCGAGGTGCGAAAGGCGGACCCCGTCAGAGCGGGCCCTGAGCCGCCTTGGAGGTTCGTGCCGTGACACACCGCGCACTGCGCGGCATAGACGGAAGCGCCACGCTGCGCTTGCGCTTGGGTGTACCCCGCGCCGCTGGTTTGGGCCACTGTGGCGGCGCCGGTGAGGAGCAGGATGAAGATAGCCGGAAGGGCGACCCTCTGCCAGAGGGCCCCTCTTGCATGGCCGGGCGAGCAGTGCATAGGTCTCTCCTATGGGAGGAAGCTCCTGCCCCTCGCTTTCCAAGCCCTCCGCGGGGAAGCCTTCGGACGATTCATCGGCCGCCACGGGCTCGACGCCCGACCCTCAACGCGATATACTCGTCGGGTTCCCCTCGGCACGGCTTCCGTGCCGAAGCGGGTCGTGGCGCTCCGCGTCACGTGTGTAGGGCCCTCCGGGGCCGTCACCACCTACATCACCGAAAGGTCTCTCCGATCCATGGCCGCCACCAAACCGAAGCGCGCCAGCTCCAAGAAGGAGCGGCGTCCCAAGCGCAAGGTCTGCAATTTCTGCGCCGAGCGCCTCGACGATCTCGACTACAAAGACACGACCCGCCTGCGCAAGTACATCAGCGAGCGCGGGAAGATTCTGCCCCGCCGCATCTCGGGCAACTGCGCCTCGCACCAGCGTGCATTGACGACCGCCGTCAAGCGCGCGCGTATCATCGCCCTGCTCCCGTTCGTCGCGTCGTAAGGAGTCGGCAGTGAAGGTCATCCTCACCAGCGACGTCAAGCCGCTCGGCACTCGTGGTCAGGTCGTCGACGTCAAGGACGGCTACGCCAACAACTACCTGCTGCGTCAGAACCTCGCCGTCGCCGCGACGCCGGGTGCGATGAAGCAGCTCGAGCAGCAGCAGAACGCCAAGAAGCGCAAGCAGGCCGAAGAGGTCGCGAACGCGCAGGACGTCGCCACGCAGCTCGAGCAATCGACCGTGCGTGTCGCCGCGAAGGCCGGCGGCAACGGCCGTCTGTTCGGCACCGTGACCAACGCGAACGTCGCCGACGCGATCCAGGAGCAGCTCGGCGTGGCGATCGACCGCCACAAGATCGAGATGAAAGACGGGATCAAAGCGCTCGGAACGTATCCGATCGAGATTCGCCTGGGCAACAACATCGTCGCGAAGTCGGCGGTGCAGGTCGTCGCGCTGAAGTAGCGCGACCGATCCCGTGCGCTTGAGCGCCGACGAAAAGCTCCGTCGCGAGATTGCTGCCCTCTACGACGTCCTCAGCGAAGCGCTGGGGACCGAGAAGGTCGTCATGCGCGCGGGCAAGCTCGGCACGCTCAAGGAGATGCGCTCGCAGGCGATCCCCGATCGTCTGCTTGCGCTCCAACGGCTCGTCTTCGAGGATCCCACGCTCGAGACGCGTCCGGCGAAAGCGCAATATCGCAAGGTGATCGCCGAGATCGAGGATCGTCTTGCCGATCTGGTCGCGCAGCACCGCGTCGAAGACTCGCTCGAAGCGAAGATCAACGCGAAGATGATTACGCGTCATCAAGAGTACCTCAAAGAGCTGCGGCTCGAAGCGTTGCGCGAAGAGGCCGGACCTGAGACGGCGGCGACGCAGAAGCGCCTCGCCGAGCTCGAAGCACTCGACACGCGCGGACTCGCACGCGCCGCGCTCGACGTGCTCCGTCCGAAGTCGCTCGAGCAAGTCGTCGGTCAGGAAGCCGCGATCAAGGCGCTGTTGGCCAAGCTCGCGTCGCCGTACCCGCAGCACGTCATCCTGTACGGTCCGCCGGGCGTCGGTAAGACGACGGTCGCGCGGCTCGCGCTCGAGCTCGCGAAGGGTCGCGCGCATGCGCCGTTTGCCAAGGACGCGCCGTTCGTGGAAGCAGCGGGGACGACGCTGCGCTGGGACCACCGTGAAACGACGAACCCGCTGCTGGGCAGCGTGCACGATCCGATCTATCAGGGCGCGCGGCGCGACTTCGCCGACGGCGGCGTCCCCGAGCCGAAGCTTGGGCTGGTGACGCGGGCGCACGGCGGCGTGCTGTTCATCGACGAGATCGGTGAGATGGACATCGCGATGCAGACGCGGCTCCTCAAGGTGCTCGAGGACAAGCGCGTCACGTTCGAGTCGTCGTACTACGACGAGCACGACCCCAACGTTCCGGCTTACGTCAAGAAGCTGTTCCGCGACGGCGCGCCGGCCGACTTCGTGCTGATCGGCGCGACCACGCGCGAGCCCGAAGCGATCGACGCCGCAATTCGTTCGCGTTGCGCGGCAGTGTATTTCGAGCCGCTCACCCCGGCGCAAGTCGCGCGGATCGTGCGCGAGGCGGCGGCGCGCCTGGGCGCCAAGCTTGGCAAGCGCGTCCCCGAGCTCGTCGCGTCGTACACGATCGAAGGCCGCAAGGCGGTGCAGATCCTCGCCGATGCGTACGGGCACGCGCTCGAGCGCGGCAGCGGCGCGAAGTCGACCCCGGTGCGCGAGGAAGACGTGCTCGAGGTCGTGCAGGCAGGACGTATCGTCCCGCATACGCCGGCGAAGGCGCGCCGCGTCCGCGAGGTCGGCAAGGCGCACGGTTTGGGCGTGCTGCAGTACGTCGGCAGTATCGTCGAGATCGAAGCGGCGGCGTTTCCTGCCCGCGACAAACACCGCGGCACGGTGCGCTTCAACGACACCGCGGGCACGATGGCGCGCGACGCGGTCTTCAATGCCGCCTCGGTGATCCGTGCGGTGGCGGGGATCGATCCCGCCGAGCACGATCTGCATGTGAACGTCGTCGGCGGTGGAAACATCGACGGCCCGTCGGCGGGGCTCGCGTTTTTCCTCGCGTTGTATTCGGCGCTCACAAAACAGCCGCTCCCGCAAGACGTCGCAGTGACCGGCGAGGTGGCACTGTCGGGAAGCGTACGCGCAATCGGCGGGGTTGTGGAGAAACTTTATGCGGCGCGAGCCGCCGGAATGCGGGCGATCGTGCTGCCGCGGGAGAACGCTCGGGAGATCGAAGCGACGCCCGACGGGATCGAGGTGATCTCTGTCACCGGCGTCGTCGAGGCGCTCGCCGCGCTCGGCGTGCGCGTTCCCGTTCCGCCTGTTGCACGCGCTCGGCGCACGAAGGTCTCTCGTTGAACGTCGCTCCATTCGTCTCCGCCGTCGATCGCATTCCGCCCAACAACCTCGAGGCGGAGATGGCGCTGCTCGGCTCGATTCTGGTCGACAAAGAGATGATGGCGACGGTGAGCGAGATCGTGCAGCCGCACGACTTCTACGCCTCGCTGCACGAGACGATCTACGAAGCGCTCTATGCGCTCTACGAACGCGGCGAGCCGCTCGACAAAGTCGCACTTGCCGAAGAGCTCAAGAACCGCAACGTTCTCGACAAGATCGGCGGGATGGCGTACCTGAACTCGCTGATGGACACGGTGCCGACTGCCGCGTCCGCCGAGTACTACGCGCGCATCGTGCGCGAGAAGGCGTCGCTGCGCGGCTTGATCCACGCGGGCACGGTGATCACCGGCCTGGGTTACGATTCGGAAGAAGACGTTCCCGGCGCGGTCGACCGCGCCGAACAGGTTGTCTACGAGGTCGGCAATCGTAGCGACCGCGGCGCGTTTGCTGCCGTGCCGAATTTGTTGCTCGGCGTCTTTCAGGCACTCGAGCGCCGTCACGAGCAAAAGGGTGATCGCACCGGCGTCACGTCGGGTTATCGCGACATCGACGATTACACAGCAGGCTGGCAGCCCGGCAATCTCGTGATCCTCGCCGCGCGTCCTGCGATGGGCAAAACGTCGATGGCACTGAACATGGCCGTCGCCGCCGCGAAGGACGAGAAGAAGCCCATCGCCGTCTTCTCGCTGGAAATGACGAAGCAGGAGCTCGTCGAGCGTCTGCTGTCGTCGGAAGCGAGGCTCGACGCCTCCAAGCTGCGGCGCGGCGCGATCGCCGACCGCGACTGGGAGAAGATCGGCCACGCGATGGGCGTCCTCCACGAACTGCCGATCTATCTCGATGACGCCGGCGCTCCGACCGTCACGGAAATTCGCTCGCGTCTCCGTCGTCTCAAGAGCGGGCACGGTCTTTCTTGTGTGTTCATCGACTACTTGCAGCTCGTCCGCCCGTCGACGATGGGCAGACAAGTCAACCGCAACGAAGAGCTCTCGGAGATCTGCCGCACGCTCAAAGCAACGGCAAAGGATCTCGAAGTTCCGATCGTCGCGCTCGCGCAGCTCAACCGCGCCGTCGAAACACGTCAAGATAAACGCCCGCTGCTGTCAGACTTACGTGATTCAGGCGCTATCGAGCAAGAAGCGGATATCGTGACGTTCTTGTATCGCGACGTGTACTACAACAAAGAAACGTCACCCGAGCCCGATGCGACCGAGTTCATCATCGCGAAGCATCGTAACGGCAAGGTCGGGACGATCAAGCTGCGGTTCATGCCCGAGCATACGCTCTTCGTCCCGTACGGGGACGAGACGCACTACAGCGCGCCCTGATGCGCGCCGGCTGACAACGCGCCCGATCCTCGTCGTCAGCGGACCGATCGGCTCGGGGAAGACCACCGCTGCCGCGACGCTCGCCGTGCGCTTCGGTGCGGTTCACCTTTCGTCCGATGCGCTGCGCGGGCGCCGAAGCCACCCGTTCGCACGGATGACGCAGGCCCTCGAGAGTGCGCTCGCACATGGCCGCCCGGTCGTGCTCGATTCGACGGGGATGTCGTTCCGGTTTCGCGCACTCGTCGCGCGCGTGCGTACGCGGGCTCTGCACGTTCACTTGCACGTCGAGCCCGAGGCGTGGAGCGAGCGCGAGCAGCGGCGCAGCGATCGTCCGATGCTCGACGCGGAGGTGTACCGTCGTTCGCTCAGGCCGGTGTTCTTTGCCGCGCCGGACCTGGTGATCGATACGACCGCGCTCGCTCCGGACGAGGTAGCGGCGCTCGTCGCGCGCGCTTGGGAGCAGAGCTGACCGCAGGGCGCGAAGGGAAGGCGTGGCCATGAAACCGAGGATCATCGTCACCGCGTCTGCGCACAACGCCGCAGAAGAATACCTCGACGCGCTGCGAGAGAGCGGCGCCGAGCCGATCCGCGTCGACGCGGCGGACGCGGCCGGCGATCTCCTGGCGCTCATCCAGGGACTTCTGGTCACCGGCGGCGTCGACGTCGATCCCGCCCGTTATGGTGCTTCGCCGTCGCCCGCGGTCACCGAGATCGATCGCGAGCGCGACGCGCTCGAGATCGGGCTGCTCCACGCTGCGCGTCGGGGCGGCCTCCCTACGTTCTGCATCTGCCGCGGGCTTCAGGTCGCAAACGTCGCGTTCGGCGGGTCCCTGATCGCCGACATTCCGAGCGCGCTCGGACAGCGCGCTCTCACCCATCAACTCCGTACGGCGGAAGGCAAGACGGAGCGCGGGCTGATCGACGGCCACGTGGTGCGCATCGAACCCCACAGCGCGCTCGCGCGGATCGTCGCGACGACGGCCCTTCTGACCGGGTCTCGTCATCATCAAGCCGCCGACCGCATCACCGCTGACCTGCGCGTCGTCGCTCGCACTGGCGACGACGTCGTTGAAGCGCTCGAAGCGCGCTTCCCGTCCCCGTTCTGGCTTGCGGTGCAGTGGCATCCGGAATCGACAGGCGCGCTCGACGACGGAGCAAGCCGTGCGCTCTTCGAAGCGTTCTCGGCAGCCGCGGCGGGTTACGGAGTCAGATCGAGCACAGCGCCGACCAACGTCGCAAGCTAGATGATCTCACGAGACGACGTGCGGTACTCGGCGCACCTTCGCTCGAACTCAACGAATTTCTCGAGCAACGTCGGAGACTCGCGTTCAGTCCATGCACGTAAAAGCTCGAAATCAATGTTGTCTTCAGCGGAAACGGCTGGGTCAGAATGCGAAGGCGCAGACCTCCTTTACGGTATAGTATAGTGCTCCGACCAGTATACGTAGCGCTAACTATGGCTCAGCGACTCTTGGAGCCAGACCGAGCGCTGCTAGCGCGAGCTGACGAACGATCGGGGCGACCGCCTGGGGATCGCGTTCCTCACCGGCGAGCGCATCGAAGCTCTCGAACCCGGTCAGCATGAACAAGGCGTTGATCGCGTCGCTCTCTGCGCGTGGGGACGGTGTCCCGTAGCGCTGCTGGCTGCGCCTGACGAGCGCCGTTGCAAGGTAGCGACGACGCTCCTGGCGTTCACTCAGCGCCTCGTGAACTTCCGGATCGAGTGCTGCGAACGCGAGCAGTCGGCGTACCATGACGCGCTCACCGCTCCAGAAACTCGCGAATACGGCGACGATCTCGTCGAGCGATTCCCGCGGATCGCTCTTCGCCATCGCATCGCCGAGCCGGCGCAAGCCGTGCTCGTTGGCGGCGCGGTCGAACAGCGCTTCGAGCAATTTGCCCTTTGAGCCGAAGTGATGATAGACCGTCATGCGGGCGACGCCCGATCGTTTCGCAACCGCGTCCATGGTGAAGCCCGAGATCCCGTCCTCGGCGGTGAGCAAGGCGTGAGCGGCGTCTACGATCTTGGCGCGCGTCTCGTCGGCGGCTGCCGCGCGGCGGCCCAGGGAGTACGGGCGAGGGCTCACCAGGGAAGGGAATTCGATGAAGCTTGCATTTATTGGATAGATCGTCTATACAATGAAAATATGACGACATTCCTCCTCTTGCGCGTCGTTCACGTCCTTTGCGGGGCGATCTGGGTCGGGTCGGGCTTGTTCGTCGCGGTGATTCTCGCGCCGGCCGCGGTGTCCGGCGGGGACGCGGGGACGGCGCTGTTCGCGCGCCTGCAAACGCGCTTGCCCGTGTGGTTTGGCGGCGCAGCATTGCTGACGGTACTCTCGGGCGCGGTGCTGTACGGCCGAGACTCGATGTGGCGCTGGGAATGGATCGTCGGTCCCGGCCACGGGTGGACGATCGGCGCGTGCGCAGCGCTGGTCGCGTTCGCCTTGGGTGCGACGATGCCGCGGATCTCCGAGCGCGTGCGCCCCGTCGTTGGCGGCGTCATGGGCCTTTTTCTGGTCGTCGCACTCGTCGCGATGGCGACCGCGCGGTACGTCTGAACCGGCGTTAGAGTCCCATCACGCGCTGCACCGCGAGTGCGGAGACTGCGACCGCGATCCACAGCACGAGTCCGAGCGCGAGCGGCGCTGCGCCGGTGCGAACGAGCCGCCCGAGCTCCGTCTGTAAGCCGATCGCCGCGAGCGCCGTCGTGATCAGGAACGTTGCGATGAACGCGATCGCCGCGTGCCAGGTCACTGGAATGACGCCCGTCGTGTTCACCAGCGCGGCGACGAGGAACCACACGATGAACCAGGGGACGATCGCGCGCCACGGCACGCCTTTGCCGCGATGCTCGCGACGCGCCTTGAGGAGTGCGATCATCGCGACAATCGGAAGGATCATCGTCGCGCGCGTCAGCTTGACGATCGTCGCCTCGGCGCCCGCTTCACGTCCGTAGCTGAAACCGGCGGCGACGACCGACGACGTGTCGTTGATCGCGGTCCCCGCCCACACGCCGAATGCCTGTTGGCTCATGTGCATCAGGTGGCCGAGCGGCGGAAAGAGCAGCACCGCGACGACGTTGTAGAAGAAGACCGTCGCGATCGAAAGCGCGACCTCGGACTCCGGCGGATCGATGACCGTTGCGACCGCTGCGATCGCGGACGCACCGCAGATCGCGGTCCCGACGCCGACGAGCTGACGCAGCGCCCAGTCGATCCGCAGCGCGCGCCCGACGACGGGTGCGAGCAGCAGCGCAACGGCGATCGTCAGCAGCGTCAGCGGGAGCGTCCCGATCCCCGTTTGCACGACGGTGACGAACGAGAGACCGAGCCCCGAGACGATGATCGCGCCTTGCAGCACCTTGCGCGCCGCATACGCGACGCCGGGGCGCAGCGCGACCGGAAGCGGGTGCGCCGCACGGATGACGACCCCGATCAGGATTCCCAGCACCGGCGCGCCGACGAGCGGGACGCGCTGCGCGAGCAGCGTCGCCGCGATCGCAAGCGCGAGCGCGGTCAGCAGGCCGGGGAGGGCGTTACGGGGCGACGCGTGTCTCCGCGACCTCGTGCATCTCGGGATCGCCGATCCCGTGACTCAAATACGAGCGCGAAAGCTGGACGTACTCGCTCGTCGCGTGCTCGACCCAGCCGACTGCGGCGCCGGCGAGCTCTTTCTTCACGACGGCCGGAGCGCCGGCAGCGACGACGCGCCCGGGGATCTGTGCGTTCGCTGCGACGACGGCACCGGCAGCGATCAGCGTCTGTTCGCCGATCGTCGCACCGTTGAGGATCACCGCGTTCGAGCCGATCAGCGATCCGCGTCCGACCCGACAGTCCTCGAGCACCGCGCAGTGTCCGACCGTCACGTCGTCTTCGATGATCGTCGCGCAGTTCTCGCTGACGTGCACGACGGCGTTGTCTTGAACGTTCGCACGATCACCGATGCGAATCGGTCCGTTGTCGCCGCGGATGACCGTGCCGAACCAGATCGACGCTTCCTCGCCTACCTCGACGTCGCCGATCAGCACCGCGGTCGGTGCGATGAACGCGCTGGCCGCCACTTTTGGCCGCTTCCCGCGGTATTCGATGATCATTCCGGTCCTCCGCAGAAGAGGCTAACTCGCCCCGGAGCCGTCACTTGAGCACACACCGCCATCGTACCCCCTTGCGCGGGACCAAGGTGATCCCACGCCCTCGTCCCGATCAGCCCGACTACACGGAGGTCAACTACCGTTACGCGGGCCAGGAGGGACATATCCACGAGGTCGTCGAGATCGGCGGCCGCGAGCTCGCGAAGGTCGGCTTCGACGATCGCAAGATCGTCTATTACTTCCTCGAGGATCTCGAAAAAGAAGAACGTGCGCCGAAGCGCACGTTCCATGATCTTCCCGAGGCGTAGTTTAGCGCAGCGGTCCGAAGAGCGGTGCCATCGGCGCGACGTCGGCGGCGTGCCGGATGTGCCCGTCCAGGCCCAGCGCGTCCTCAATCGTGCGCAACACGCTGTAGTGGTTGTACTGCGTCGGATCGGTCACGCCGCGCGGCCCGTGATTGGTGATCACGATCGTCGGGATATGGCCGCCGCCCGGGTTGTGCGCGTCGGTGACGCAGCACGACTTCGACGCGCCGTTCACGCGATCTTCGCCGCCATCCTCATCCCAAGTCAGGATGATCGCGGTGTTGCCCTTCGTCCACACCGGAGACGCCTGGATCTCCGCGATGAGCTTACCGGCGTAGGCATCACCGCGCGCGATCAGCGGCCCTTTCCCGCTCTTGCCGCAGTCCGCCGGCGCCTTCTCGCCGCCGATACCATGCATCTCGTTGCACTGGTTCGGAACGACGAGGGCAAACGCCGGAACGTTCCCCGCCTTCAGATCGGCATGCAGTCGATCGAACCCGACGAGCTCCTCGACGAGATTCGGATCCTTGTGAACGCTCGCGAAGTTCGTGAAGCCCGTGTGCTTCGCGGCGTAGAGTGCCGCGGGCGCGGTGTCGGTTGCCGGCGAGATCATTTCGAGCGAGCCGGGCGCCGGAATGTCCTCGAGGTAAGCGCGCCATGCGAGGCCCTTGTCGTGAAGCTGCGACGCGAGATTCGGTCCGTCGACGAGGTGCGCAACGTAGTCGGGTTCGGAGGCGTGCGTGCAGCCGGTCCGTGTCGAGCCGGGAGTGCAAAACCACCCGTCGTCATCTTTGATCCCGAACGTGTCACCGCCGAGCATCGCGACATAGTTCGGCTCGCTGGGGTGTGTCTCGGCGAACATCTGTGTCGCCGAACCATACGCCTTCGCGAGGTTGGTGATCTGCGGTGCGTTGGCGCTGCCGATGATCGTCGAGGTCCCTTTATTCTCCTCGAGGAGGACGAAGATGTGGTCGTAGTGGGGAACGTCGGCGTCACGCGGGGTCGTGGTTTGCGCCGGCGACGGGGCGGCGCCCGCCGCGAGCACGAGGCTCGCGGCGAGCGCGATGATGGGGTTACGCATTAGATATGGGTTGACACCGAAAGGATGACGGAGCGTTCGGGGAGACCGAAGCGTTCCCCGTCAGCACCGGAGTTGAACTCCTGGATTGCGTTGGAGTCGTGGAAGAACTGGTTCTCGGGTTGGTACGTCGCCCAGCCGATGCGGCCATACGGGTCCGACTGGCTGTTGAAGAGGTTCTGAACACCGAGGTTCCAGCGGAACCGTCCGGCCGGCACGGTGAACGCCGCGTTGAAGTACGTGTACGCCGGCCGCAAGAGCGGGTTGTTGTTTCCGACGTAGTAGCCGTCGAGACGAACTTCGTTCCCGTAGCGGTCGGTGTAGTCCAAGCCGAGCGACGCTTTCTGGATCGGCACCTTGTCGAGCTGACCGCCGTCGATCAGCGTCGGCGAGCTTTGGAGAACTTGGGTCGGGATGCCGAAGTAGCGCGCCGAGAGCGACTCCCACGAATAATCGGCGTAGAAGCGCCGCGCGAAGCGCCAGCGTCCTGCAATGTCAAAGCCGCGGAAGCGTCCGGCACCGGCGTTCGCCAGTGTCGAAAGACCGAGATTCGCAATGCTCGGTGCGCCGCCGCAGATGTTCTGGATGCGCGCAAGGTAACCCGCGAGCAGCGTCGGATCGACGTTCGCGCCAAAGCTCGTCAGCGGGAGCGTGTTGCTGAAGATGACGTTCTTGACGTTCGAGTCGAACGCGAGAACCTGGATGTCCGAGTCGCCGTGGAATCGGTGACCGTAGCTCACCTCGAGATCCGACGAACGCTCCGGACGGAGGCCGGCATTCGAGTCGCTGCCGACGCTCGTCAGGCCCGTGCAGGCGGGGTTGAGGTTGCCCGGGGTATTGTTGAGGGTCAGCGGTTGTGCGACGTCCTGCACCGCGGGCGCTTCGCCGCCGCCGCCCAGCGTGGCGCGCACGACGTCGCTCGTCGTCGGGCGGTACACGAGGGAACCGCGCGAGTCCGCGTAGCCGGCCCCGCCGACCGACGCCTTTTTCGCGTGGAGGTCACCGAGGAACGACAGGTGCCGTGTGACTTCGAGGACGTCGCTGAGGAAGGCGGACCCGATCGCGGAGTAGAGCAGGGGGTTGTTGCTTACGCCCTTCGCGCCGAAGAGTCCATATCCGTACGACTGATGGACGATCGAGTATCCGAGCGTCAGCGTATTGGGGCCGGTTTGCAGCACGTTGCTGACCGAACCGCCCGTCGTACGGTACGCAACCGTGTGTCCCGCGAGGTCACGGTCGTAGTTCAGGTAGTACGCGTTGGTGAAGCCATCGACCAGCAGCGTGTCGTTCGCGCTGACCTGGTGCGAGATGCGCAGCGCGTAGTCCGAGTCGCGCTGGGTCTGGAAGGCGAGAGGCGTACCGCCGCCGGCGGGACCCGACGACATCGCCGCATACTGTGCCGGCGAGAGACACTGGTTACCGCTGTTCGTCTTCACGACGACGCCCGCCGGACACGTCGGATCGCTGCCAACGGAGCCGGTGTCGAACGCGGTCTGGTAGGCGTACTGCGACGTGACGAAGTCGTTGTCGCCCTCGCCGGTCTTGTCGTCGAAGCTCGTCGCGTTCCAAAGGGTCGCTGTTGCCGACGTGCGGGGGCTGAAATCGTACCGCAGCTTCGCCAGTCCGCTGCGCATCTGGTAAGCACCGCTCACGAGATACGTATTCGCCGCGAGGTTGGCCGACGTGAAGTCGGTGCCGAGAAGACCGGTCTGCGCGATCACGTGCGGCGAGAACGGTCCGTTGGTTCCTTCGCTGCCGTATGCGAGCGCGTAGCCGAGCTTCCCAATCGTTCCCGTGAACGTCGACTGCAGTTGCTGCCGCTCCTGGGTTCCCGCGCCGTACTTCACGTATGCGGAGGGCTTGAGTGTGGGATCGAGGGTCTGGAAGTTGATGGTGCCGGCGATCGCGTCAACGCCGTACAGCGATGCGCCGCCGCTGCCGTACGCGACTTGCACGTCGCGCAGCGCGAACGACGGGGAGAGCTGATAGTTCCAGCCGCCGCCCGCACCACCGAGTGCGCCGATCGGACCAACCGGATGATCGTCGATGAGCGTCTGCGACTCGCTGGCCTTGTAGCCGCGAATCGCGATGTTCAGGTCGTCGCCGGGCGCCGAGTCCAGGTTGTTCGCGTTGACGCCCGGGAGCGTCTGCAGTGAATCGCCGATGCGCATCGCGGACTCGCGTTGCATCAGGTCGGAGCTCAGCGTGCGAGTGATGACGGTCGACGCCTGCAGCGCGCGCGAATGCGTCGCGGTGCCGCCGATCGTGGCGAGGTTGCTCGAACCGCTCTGCTGTCGTTGCAACCCGTTACGCGGGGTGAGGTCTTCGCCCGAGACGAGGGCTTCGTCGGACGTCGCTGTCGATTGATAGCCTTCGGCCCGCAAGCTGAGGCGATAGATGCCCGGTGCGATCTTCGAGAAGTGGTATGCGCCGCCGCCGTCGGAGTGTGTCGTCGCAACCACGGTGCCGTTCTGTGTAAGGTCCACCGTGGCATTGGCGACCGGAAGTCCATTGGCGACGTCGATGACCACGCCGTCGACGGCCGCGGCCGTAGTCTGCGTTTGCGCCGAGGCCGGCACAACGCATAAAGAAAGCGATCCGGCACTAAGAAGTGCAGCGATCGCACGAACGATCGGTCTCATATGTGAGAGCGTCTCGGCCAACGTTTAAGGTCAGCCTATGCTTTCATTAAGTCTCGGTGGTTACGCTGTTCTTCGCGTAGCGTTCATGCTAGATTCATGTTTTTCGCCGACGCAGGACGCGCCAGGCGGCGTCAGAACCGGGAACGCGTGTTGACAGCGCTTACCCCGCCGCAGGCCGTTCCGGTCTTCAGCGGTTTTGACTATGTTACCGTGGACGCGCAACGACGCCGCGTCTACGCCGCCCACGGCGGATCCCGTGCGCTCTTGGTCGTCGATGCCGATACCGGCAAAGTGATCGGTCAGGTGCGGGTCGGGGCGATGCACGGCGTCGCGGTCGATCCGGCGACGGGTCACGTCTTCATCGGCAGCGGGGACGACCAGGTCAGCGAGGTCGATCCGGTCGCGCTCAAGGTCCTGCGCACCGTTGACGTCGACGGCTCGGTCGACGCGATCGCGTATGACGCGACGAGCGGCAACATCTTCGCCGACGAGGACGACGGCACGAAGCTGTACGTCGTCGATGCCAAAACCTTCAAGCTCACGAAGACGATCACGCTCCCCGGTCACAAGCCCGAGTACCTCGCCGTCAATCCCAAGACCCACGAGGTCTATCAGAACATCGACGATCTCGCGGAGATCGCCGTGATCGACACGCAGACGCTGGCCGTCAAGCGCACGATCCCGACGCCCGAGCTCAAGCACAACCATCCCCTGCAGTACGATGCTGCGTACGATCAGATCGTCACCGCCGGCGGTGGGGTAATGAGCGCGTACACGCCGGCGGGCAAGAAGCTCGGCCAGCTCGCGGTCGGCGCGTTCGACCAGTGCGATCTCGATCCGACCCAACACGTCCTGGCCTGCGGCGGCGCCGGCGGCGTGACGCGCTTCCAGCTCCATCAGGGCGGCGCGCCGACGCTTCTCGACACGACGCAGGTCGACACGGGCGTGCACACCGTTGCGATCGACCCGTCGACGCACCGCGTGTTCGCCGTGTGGTCGAAGCGCGACGGCAGCGGCGACTTCGTCCAGGCGTTCAACCCCTAGCGGTTGATGAGCGCGCCGTCGTCGTGTGCGGGGAGACGCACGCGCACGACGGCGCCCCCCGTCGGCGCGTTGGTGAGCGCGATCTCGCCCCCTTCGCGCTCGATGATCGCCTTGGCGATCGTCAAACCCAAGCCGCTTCCCGGTTCGTTGCGCGCCTCGTCGTCACGCCAGAACCGGTCGAACGCGCGCGCGAGCGCGCTCGTCGAAAACCCCGGTCCGTCGTCCGCGACCTGCAGTTCCGCTGTCCCGTCGACAGACACGACCCGAACGTCGACGCGGCGCAGCGCGTACTTCGTCGCGTTGTGCACGATCGTGACGGCGACACGTTCGAGCTCGCCGCGCGCGGCGAGAACCGTCGCGTCGAGCTCGATCCGCGGCTCGATCGTCACGCCGCGTTCGCGGGCGAGCACCGAGAAACGCTGCACGACGCCGTCGACGACCTCGCCCATGTCGACCGCGGTCGCGGTGGGATGTGCTTCGTGCTCGGCACGTGCCGCTGCCAACAGCTCGCGCGTCAGCGCTTCGAGCGCTTTCGCCTCGTCGACCATCGTGGCGATCGCCTCACGATACTCCGCCGTGCTCCGCTGCTCGCGCAGCGCGACCTCGCCCTCGGCGCGAATCACCGCGAGCGGCGCGCGCAGCTCGTGCGAGGCGTCGCTCGTGAATTGGCGTTGCCGCTCGAAGGCGTGCTGCAGGCGCTCCAACATCCGGTCGAATGTCGCCGCCAAACGGCCGAGCTCATCGCTCCGATTCGGTAACGCGAGGCGCCGCTTGAGGTCACGGGCCTCGATCTCGGATGCCAGGCGCACGATGCGGCTCAGCGGCGCAAGACCGCGGTGAGCGAGCATCCCACCGGCGATGATCGCGAGCGCGACCAGCAGCGGGATCGCGACGGCGAACGTCGTCGTGAGACGGTGATCGATCGCCGAGATCGCCTCGTCATCGTGCCAGAGCACGAGTGTACCCGCCCGCCTTCCATAAAAGACCAGCGGCGTCACGCGCACGCGCAGCTGTTCAGCGTCCCCTTGCAGCGAGAGCGCCCCCTCGGGAGCGAGCGAGCGCGCTTGGGCCCGAATCGCCGGCGGGATCGGGGCACCTGTCTCGATCACGAGGCCGCCGTCGTAGTCGAAGATCGCACCCGCGACGCGCCCGCTCGTCACCGCATGGAATTGTCTGCGGTCCGAGGCATCCATCTTGACGTGGTTGTGCGTCGCGTCGACGAGCGAGGCCGCCGCGGCCGCCGTCGTCGCGAGCCGCTCGTCGAGGGCGGCGCGCTGCAGCGAGTCGATCGTGACCAGCGAGAACACGGCGAACGCGATGAGCGCGACGCTCAGCGCGCCGGCGTACCAGACGGTGAGACGCCCGCGCAGGGTCGACGGATCAAGCATCGGTCGCGAAATCCGCGAGCTTGTAGCCTGCGCCGCGGATCGTGTGGATCAGCAGCGGCTCGCCGCGCGGCGAGAGTTTGGTGCGCAGGCGGCGCACGTACACGTCGATCACGTTGGAGGCCGGCTCGCGATCGCGCGCGCGCATCGCGTCCTCGATCATCCTGCGGGTGAGCACGCGACCTGCGTTGCGCATGAAGAACTCCAAAAATGCCGTCTCACGCGCGGTGAGGATGACGTTCGCATCGCCGCGGCGGACGTCGCGCGTCCCGAGATCGAGCACGAGGTCGCCGACGCGCAACTCGTCGCGCTGCGGTGGCGCGGCGCGGCGCGTGATCGAACGCAACCGCGCTTCGAGCTCAGCGAAGGCGAACGGCTTGCGCAGGTAGTCGTCGGCACCGGCATCGATCCCAGAGACGACGTCCTCGGGGGTGTCGCGCGACGTGACGATGAGAATCGGCGTCGTGTTGCCGGCGTTGCGCAGCGATCGTGCGACGCAGAGCCCGTCACGTGCGGGCAGCATGACGTCCAGGACGATCGCGTCGTACCGTCCGTGTTCCGCTTCGTCCTGCGCGGTAAGCCCGTCATGACGCACGTCCACGACGTGTCCACCCTCGGAGAGACCGCGCGCGATGACGGCCGCCAGGCGGCGATCGTCCTCCACCACGAGGATCCGCACGAAGCAAGCTGCGGCGGTCGCCCGCCGCTCTCCCGCCCCTTGACGGCGAGCTTGAGAATTTGTTAATGTCCGCGCTATGAGCCCGCGACCCTCGCCGACCGGCGGGGGTTGTTTCTTTTCCACCCTGCTCGACGCACTCGTGAAGGAGACCCACGATGAGCAACACCCATGCTAGCCTGCACTCTCACTTGGAGAGAGCGTGGCGGTGACGATCGGCGAGGCGGTCGATAGCGATGTACGCATCGGCACGTTCGAGCTCGACTCGGGTGTGTCGCTTCCCGATGTCGTGCAACGCGTCACCGTGACCGGCGCTGCGCCGCAAACCGACGGCTCGAACGTCGTGCTCGCGCTGCACGCGCTGACCGGGTCCTCGCGCGTGCGTGACTGGTGGGAAGGCTTCGTGGGTGACGGCGCGCTGTTCGATCCGGAGCACTGGTGTATCGTCGGGGTCAACGCATTGGGCGGATGTTACGGCTCGACCGGGCCGACGACGCCGGCGCCGGATGGCAAACGTTGGGGACCGCGCTTCCCGGTCGTCACCGTCGCCGATATGGCGCGCGCGCAGCGAAGCGCGCTGCAGCAGCTCGGCTTTGAACGCATCGGCGTCGTCGCGGGTGGATCGCTCGGCGGTTTTCAGGCTCTGCAATGGGCGCGTGCGTACGGTGACGCCGTAGGCCACGCGCTGGTGATCGGCTCGTACGACCATCTGCGCGCGCAAGGGATCGCGCAGAACGGCGCGGCGCGCGACGCGATCGCGCTCGACCCGGCGTTCGCCCGCGGGTGGTACGAAGCACAGCCGGTCGCGGGTCTGCGTCTCGCGCGCGCGATCGCGACGCTGACGTACAAGAGCGAGCCGCTCTTCGAGCAGCGCTTCGCAAATCGTCCCGATCGCCGCGGCGGTGACCCTGCACGCAATCTCGACGACCGTTTCGACGTCGAGGGCTATCTCGTCTATCAGGGCGATCGATTCGCCGAGCGCATCGATGCGAACAGCTACCGTACGCTCACGCGCGCGATGGATCTGTTCGACCTGCGCGGTCACGAGCGGCCGCCGGCGGCGACGCGCCTGACCTTTGTCGGAATCAGCGGTGACCAGCTCTATCCACCCGAGCACGTCCTCGCGTGCGCGGAGCGCTGGGCAGCGGCGGGCTGGCAGACGCAGTACGTGGAGCTGGTCAGCGATCACGGCCACGACGCGTTCCTCGCCGAGGCCCGGGAGCTCAGCGAGCTCCTCAGGCCCCGGCTTTCGCAGGGGTAACCCCTTGCGCGCTTGGATGCTCGCATGGTACGGTGCTCGCATGGTCGCGCACTGCACGTCCACGATGATGACGATTACGACTACCCTCGGCGAGGGCGGGTCTGGATCGACGTCGGCGTAACGCAGCGCACGAACCGATAGCAGACAACGGCCCTCGCCGCACGGCGAGGGCCGTTTTTCATTCTCTGAGAGGAACACCCCGTGCAGACCGTCGCTCGCGTCCTGTGCTCGCCCGAACCGGTTCCCCCGTTGGAGATCCGGACGACGACGCGCGCCCGCGGCATCGGGCTGCTCGGCTGCGGGACCGTCGGCTCGGGCGTCGCGCGCCGGCTGCTGCGTTCGCATCCCGCGCTCTTCAAGGCGATCGCGGTGCGCGATCCGCACAAACCGCGCGACGTCGCATGGGAGACGTACTCCGACGATCCGTTCGCGGTTGTCGACGATCCATCGGTCGGGATCGTCGTCGAGTGTATCGGCGGACTCGGCCTCGCGCGCGAACTCGTGCTGCGCGCGATCGCGCGCGGTAAGGACGTCGTCACGGCGAACAAAGACCTGATCGCAACGGAGGGACCGTGGCTTGCCGCGTTCGCGGCACGTACCGGCGCGTCGCTGCGCTACGAAGCCGCCGTTGCCGGCGCGATCCCGATCGTGCGCGCACTGGGCGGTTCGCTCGCCGATGAAGATGTGCTCGAAGTCGGCGGCGTCCTCAACGGCACGACGAACTTCATCCTCGACGCGATGGCCGAGGGCGCCGAGTACGCCGACGCGCTTGCCGAGGCACAGCGGCGCGGCTTCGCCGAGTCCGATCCTCGCGCCGATGTCGACGGACACGACGCGGCGCACAAGCTCGCGATACTCGCGGGCCTCGCATTTCGCCAGCCGTCGACGTCGGAGCGCGTCGTGCGACACGGGATCGCGAACATCTCGGCCGACGACGTGCGCGCCGGCAAGGAGCGTGGCCTGCGTCTGAAGCTTCTCGCGCTTGCGCGTCGCACGAACGACGGCATCGAAGCAGGGGTCACTCCCGCGTACGTCCCGGAAGATCACCCGTTCGCACGGCCGCGTGGCGCCGAGAACGTCGTGCGCGTGCTGGGCCGCGGGTGCGGTCCGCTCACGTTCGTGGGCTTCGGAGCCGGCGGAGACGCGACCGCGTCGTCGGTCGTTGCCGACATCGGTGCGGCGCTCGATGCGCGCGAGCGAGCCGTCGTTGCGCACGAAGGAGCCGAGCTCGTCGCTCGTGCGCTGCGTGCGCCGCTGCTCGTTCGCTTCGCAGCCGGGAACGTCGTGACGTCGGAACCCGTTGCGCTCGACGCACTCGATGCGGTTGGCGGGGCGCACGCCAAGCGTGGTGAAGTGCGCTCGATGATTCCGCTCTGGACGGATGCCGCATAGACGCGCGCTCGCGCTCGCGACACTCCTCGCGTGCACGGGCGTCGCGTCGGATGATCCTTTTTCGTACGATGCTCGCGCGCCGCTGCACGCGTCGTTCGCCGCGCCGCGCGCGACTGCCGCGGCGAACGTACGAGACGGAAGCTTCGACGGCGGTGCGGCGGGAAGCGTCCCCGCGACGCTGATCGTGCCCGCGCATGCCGCCGGTCCGGCCGTGCTGTGGGTGCATTGGCTCGGCGAGCCGGCGACGACGAACCGCTCCGAGTTTCGGGACGAAGCGCAAACGCTTGCAGCGCGCGGCGTCACGTCACTGCTGGTCGACGGGATGTGGGCAAAGCCTGACTGGTTCGAGAAGGGGCGGACCCCTGCGAACGACGAGCGCGATCTCATCAGGCAGGTCGTCGCGCTGCGCCGCGCGCTCGACGTGCTCGTCGAGCAGCCCGGCGTCGATCCGAGGCACATCGCGCTCGTCGGCCACGACTTCGGCGCGATGTACGGCGCACTCGCTGCGAGTGTGGATCCGCGCGTGTCGGCACTCGTGTTGGTGACGCCGGCGATGACGTTCTGGGAGTGGTTCTTGCTCGGCCCCGCGCCGACCGATGTACCCACCTATGTGCGTCAGATGTCCGCGTACGATCTCCCGGCGCGTTTGCCGTCGGCGCACGTGCGTGCGGTTCTGTTCCAGTACGCCAAGCGTGACGTCTACGTTCCCGCTACCGCCGCGGTCGCCGCTCGCAGCTTGCTCGCCGATCGTGACCGGACGATTCGGATCTACGATGCGGAGCATCCGCTTGCCCTCGACAGCGCGCGCCAGGAGCGCGACGCCTGGCTCGTCGAGCGGCTTTCGTCCCCGGCCCCCGGCTAGGAATTCACTATAGCGAATGGGGAAGGCTGTGCCGGTGAGCGCCGAGCACGAAGGTCTTCCCCACGGACAGCGGCGGTGGGCCGTGTTGGCGACCGGGATCGGGACGCTCATCTCGATGGTCGACCAGACGATCGCGAACACCGCGTTGCCCACGATCGCGCGCGACGTGCAGACAAGCGCCGCGGCGTCGATCTGGGTGATCAACGCGTACCAGCTCGCCGTGACGGTCTTCCTCATCCCGCTCGCATCGCTCGGCGACATCGTCGGGTATGCGCGGCTCTACCGGATCAGTTTGGCGATCTTCGTCGCCGCGTCACTGGGATGTGCGCTCAGCCACTCGCTTCTCGTGCTCGCGCTCGCGCGCATGGTGCAGGGCGTCGGCGCGGCCGGAATGACCGTCACGACCGCACCGCTCAACCGCATTGCGTTCCCGCCGTCGATGCTCGGACGGGCGGTCGGTTATACCGCGACCGCGGTCGCACTCGGCGCCGCGGCAGGCCCGATCGTGAGCGGCGTCGTCCTCGCGTTCGCACCGTGGCCGTGGCTCTTCGCGATCAACGTTCCGATCGGTCTCTTCACGCTCGTGCTTGCGATGCGTTCGCTTCCCGACACGCGCGGCCACGGACACCGTTTCGACTGGACAAGCGCGGTGCTCAGCACGGTCACGTTCGGTCTTGCGATCGTCGCGCTCGAGGGACTCGGCCATCAGGCCTCCACGCCGATCGTCATCACCGAGTTCGTGATCGCGGCGATCGCCGGCACGATCTTCGTTCGCCGTCAGCTGCAGCTTCCGATGCCGATGTTCGCCGTCGACCTGATCGCGCGCTCGCAGCAGCTCGGCCTCGCGGTCCTCGCGTGCTTCACGTCATTCATCGCGCAGACGATCGCGTACGTCGCGCTTCCGTTCGGATTCCAAACGGTCATGGGGCGCACGCCGCTCGAGATTGGCTTCCTGATGCTGCCTTGGCTCCTCGCGGCCGCCGCGATGGCGCCTGTCGCGGGTCGCCTCGCCGATCGCTACGAGTCGGCGACGCTCACCGCGTTCGGCCTGGGACTGTTCGCCGTCGGACTTGCGCTCTTGGCGTTCGAGCCGCGTAACGCGAGCATGCTCGACGTGATGTGGCGGATGTTGGTCTGCGGGATCGGGTACGGCTTCTATCAGTCGCCGAACAATCGCGCGATTCAAAGCGGCGCTCCGCGCAATCGCGCCGGGTCGGCACAGAGTCTGCAAGGAACGGCGCGCCTCTCCGGCCAGACCGTCGGCGCAACGTGCGTCGCGCTGGTCTTCGGGTTGATGCACGATCCGCGCGCACCGAGCGGTGTGGGCGCTTCGTCGGTTTTTGTCGCGATGCTGGTCGCCGTCGCCTTCGCAGTCTTCTCCGCGCTCGCGTGTCTGGCGCGTCGCGGCGCGCCCGCATTGCAGAAGGCCGCCGCGTAGGGTCAGAAAGCGGTACCGGTTCTGCTTGCGCCAGCTCGGATCAGCGGCATCGGAGAACCGCCGCAGAAGCGTCAGGATCTGATGCGAACGAGTCGGAGAGAAGGAGCACGGCCGTGGATCAAGCGGTTCGGGAGCATATCGCTACGTTCGACGATCTCGACTTCAACGTGTTTTCTCATCAAGCGTGGGATCAGCTTTCGCGAAGCCACGCCCAGGATGTCGTCGTTCACTGGCCCGACGGGCACGTCGCAAAAGGTATAGCGCAGCACATCGACGACCTCAAGGCGCTGTTCGTCTACGCGCCCGACACGCGGATCAACGTGCATCCGGTGAAGTTTGGCAGCGGCGAGTGGACCTGCGTGATCGGCGAGATGGAAGGTACGTTCACCAAGCCGATGCCGACCGGGGATGGCAAGAGCATTTCGCCGACGGGGAAGTCCTTCAAGATCCCGATGTGCACCGTGGGACGCTGGAACGCCGACGGCACCATGGCCGAGGAGTGGCTGTTCTGGGACAACGCCACCTAC
>CAZABL010000040.1:15583-31996 GCA_964483365.1 uncultured bacterium | reverse complement strand
GACGAGCTCAGCCGGCGTGCTTCGACAGGCTCGGCCCGCGCCGCCCTTCGACAAGCTCAGGGTGACGGGGGGTACGCGGTTTGCGGGTGGGCTACCACTTGCGTGGTACTTCTGGTCGGTACGTGCCGAAGCTCCACACGTGTCCTTCCGGGTCGCGCACGAGGACGTCGTGCGAGCCGTAGTCGGTGTCGTGAGGCGGCATGAGGACCTCCGCGCCCGCTTCGACCGCGCGTCGGTGGATCGCGTCGACCGCTGCTGCGTCGTCGAGCGCGACGTAGATCCCGCCCGTCACGACGCCGTCGACCTGTTGCGGCGAGCGGACGGGATAGTCGTCCACCACGGGACGTGCGGTGCCCACCATGATGATCTCGCTACCGAGAACGAGCTGCGCGTGCGCGACCGCTCCGTCGTCGTCGTGGTAGACCACCTGGGGCTCGAAGCCGAAGGCGGCTTGCAGGAAGCGGATACCGGCGTGCGCGTCAATGAAACGGAGCGAGGGGAAGACCCGCTGGGTCGTCAGTCGTGTCGTTTCTGCCAAGGGATCGGCTCCTTGAGGGAGGGCAGGTACGCCGTCGAGGACAAGCGCGTTCTTGCGCCCGAAACCGTCCACCCGCGGACGGTGTCGCAAGAGGCTGGAGGTAGACAGTAGATACCATGAGCGCACTCCCCGACGTCTCGCAGAGCACCTTTCAGAGCCAGGTGCTGGGGGCCGACAAACCCGTCCTCGTCGATTTTTGGGCTCCCTGGTGCGGGCCGTGCAAGATGCTCTCTCCGGTGGTCGAGAAGATCGCGGGGCAGCTGGGTGACCGCGTCACGTTCGTCAAGCTCAACACCGATGAGGCCCCGTCGCTCGCCGGACAGTACGGCGTCTCCGGGATTCCGTGTCTGATCCTGTTCAAGGGTGGACAGCCCGTCGATCGCATCGTCGGATTCGTGCCTGAGCAGCAGATCCGCGGGATGCTCGACAAGCACCTCGCCGCTGCGTGACCTCCGCCGCCTCCCGGCGGTCCACGTCATCCTCAACGAACCGCGCGTCGCGCGGTTCGTTGTGCTTCTCGGCGCGGCGATCGTCAAGGACCTGATCACGGCCGCGCTCGAGACAGCGCGCCACGCCGAAGAGACGCCGCCTGCCGAGCGCGTGATCGACGAGGTGCTCGCGCGCTGCGCGGGGCAACGGCGGCGCGGCCTGCGCAGCGTCCTCAACGGCACCGGTATCCTGCTGCACACCAATCTCGGACGTGCACCGCTCGCGACGGCCGCGCTCGACGCGATCGCGCAAGACGCCGGCGGCGCCTCGAACCTCGAGTTCGACCTCGAGGCGGGAACCCGCGGTTCGCGCTACGACCGCCTCGGCGCCGAGCTGCGGGCCGCGACTGGCGCCGAAGATGCGCTCGTCGTCAACAACTGTGCCGCCGCGGTGCTGCTCGTGCTCGACACGTTCGCGCGTGCGCCCGACGGCTCGCCGCGTGAGGTCGTCGTCGCCCGCAACCAACTCATCGAGATCGGCGGCGGCTTTCGGCTTCCCGACGTGCTGCGCCGCAGCGGCGCGACGCTCGTCGAGGTCGGGGCGACCAACAAGGTCCGTCTCGACGACTACGCACGGGCGCTCTCGCCGCGGACCGCGCTGCTGTTGCGCGCGCATCCCTCGAACTACCGGATCGACGGCTTCACGGAGGAGGTCGGCGCGGCGGCACTCGTCGAGCTCGGACGACGTGCCGGCGTGCCAGTCGTCGAGGATCTGGGCAGCGGCGCGCTGGTCGACCTTGCACGCTACGGGTTGCCGCACGAACGGACGGTACAGGACGCGGTCGGCGAGGGGATCGACCTCGTCACGTTCTCCGGCGACAAGCTCCTGGGCGGCCCGCAGGCCGGGATCATCGTCGGCCGCGCCGCCCTCGTAAAGCGGATGCGGGCGAACCCGCTGCTCCGTGCACTGCGCGTCGGCTCGGCGACGATTGCCGCCCTCGGCGCGACGTTGCGGCTGCACCTCGACGATGCATCGCGTGCATCGATCCCGTTCTTCGCGATGCTCGGCGCATCGCTCGACGAGCTGCGCAGGCGCGGCGAGATGCTACGCACGCAACTCGACGGTCTCGATGTGAAGGTCGTCGAGAGCGACGGATACGTCGGTGCGGGCGCACTGCCGATGGCCACGTTGCGTTCGTGCGCACTTGCATGGCGGCCGCGGCGTGAAAGCGCGAACGCCACAGCCGCGCGGCTGCGCATGGGCGATCTGCCGGTCGTCGCACGCGTCGAAGAGGATCGCGTCGTGATCGATCTGCGCACGATCCCGCCGTCGTCCGATGCGGCGCTCGCGCGCGCGATTGGCGCGGCGGCAGCGCCGTTCGCATAGCATGGTGTCTCCGCGTCCCTGAGGAATGGGCCGCACGGTGAAGACGAAGTTGCCTCCGCGCGTGTGGGACACGTATCTCACCGAGCAAGACAAAGCGTCGCTCAGCGAACGCCCCGAGCTCATGTGGGGATTCGGCGAGCGTCCGGCGTTGGTACTGGTCGACCTCTATCGCTGGGTCTTCGGCGATCGTCCCCAGCCGTTGCTCGAAGCGATGAAAGAGTGGCCGGGCAGCTGCGGACTCGCCGCGTGGGAGTCTCTACCCTTCATCGAGCAGCTGCTCGAGGCGGCGCGTACGGCCAAAATTCCGATCGTCCACATTACCGGACTGGACGGGGCGGGAGTCACGGGGTGGTCGCATCCAAGCGGCCGCGCGTCACGCGAGTTCCTCGAGCACCCGGAGCGCGAAGAGCGGCTGCGCCGGCGCTTCGAGATCATCGAACAGCTCGGGCCGCGGCCCGGCGAAGCGGTGCTGCGCAAAGTGTCACCGAGCGCGTTCTGGGGAACGCCGCTGGTCGCGCATCTTCACGATAGCGGTGTCGACAGCGTGATCGTCTGCGGCGAGAGCACCAGCGGCTGTGTTCGTGCAACGGTCGTCGACGGACGGACCAACCGGTTCAAGGTGATCGTCGCGGAGGAGTGCGTGTTCGACCGCCACCAAGCACCGCACGCGATCAACTTGTTCGACATGCACCAGAAGTACGCCGACGTGCTTCCGACCGCCGACGTGCTCGCGCATCTCGGATCGATCGTCTAGCGGCCGGTCCAGTTCGGCGCGCGCTTGGCGAGAAACGCCTGCACGCCTTCGCGGAAATCGTCGCTCCCGTACGCGGCGCGCACGAGGTCTTCATCCGACGGGAGCGGGACGGCGTCGCGGATTCGTAGCGCCGCCTCCTTCGTCGCGCGCAGCGTGACCGGCGCGAGCGAGGCGATCGACTCTGCGAGCTCTTGCGCGCGCGCCGGCAGCGACGCGTCGTCGTACACGACCTCGCTCAGAAATCCAGCGCTGTGCGCGGCGCGCGCGTCGAGCAACTGCGCGGTGAGAAGGAGCCGCTTGGCGACGTCGAGTCCGACGATCGAGGCGAGCCGCGCGACGTTGCGCAGCGCAACGTAGTTCCCAAGGGTCCGTCCGACGGGAATCCCGATCCGTGCCGATGACGCGCCGAGTCGCATGTCGCAGGCCGCGGCGATGCTTACGCCTCCGCCGGTGCAGGCGCCGGCGATCGCAGCGATCGTCGGCATGCGCATGCGCTCGAGCGCGGAGATGACAGCGCTGATCCGTCGTTCGTACGCGACGCCGTCGTCGGCGCTCTTGAACGCCAGGAACTCGGAGATGTCGGTTCCGGAGACGAACGCGCGATCTCCGGCGCCGGTGAAGACGACGACGCGAACGTCGGGGTCGGCATCGAGCTCGCCGGCGATTTCGCGCAGACGCTCCCACATCGCGAACGTCATCGCGTTGCGCGCTTCGGGGCGCGCGAAGGTCACCCACACGATCCCGTGTGGGCGCAGGTCGACCTCAATCATGCGGCGGCCGTGATCCCGTCGCGCGCGAGCTGCGCGATCTCGTGCTCGGCGACGCCGATCTCGCGCAGCACGTCGGCCGTATCGGCGCCAAGGATCGGACCGGCGCTCTCGATGCGCGTCGGGGTCGCCGAGAAGCGCATCGGCGAACCGAGCTGACGGACGTCGCCAAGCGTCTGGTGCGGTGCGTCGACGAAGAAGTTGCGTGCAGCCAAGTGCGGATCGGCGAAGACACGATCGAAGCTCCAGATCGGGCCGCAGGGAATGCCGGCATCGCCGAGGCGTCGCGTCCAGGTCTCGGTCGGTTGCGTCACGGTCACGGCCTCGATCTCGGCTACGAGCGCTGCACGGTTTCGCATGCGGGCGTCGTTCGTCGCGAAGCGCACGTCGTCGACGAGCGCATCGAGGCCGAGCAACGGACACAGTTTCGCCCAGTGCGCCTGCGAGTTCGCGCCGAACGTCACCCAGCCGTCGGCGGTGCGAAACGCTTGGTACGGTGCGATCGACTGGTGGGCGGAACCCGACGGCTGCGGAACCTCGCCGGTTGCGAAGTAGCGGCCCGCTTCCCAGACAGCGAACGAGACCGCCGATTCGAGCAGCGAGACGTCGATCGTTTGTCCGACGCCGTCGCGGTCGCGCGCACGCAGCGCGGCAAGAACCGCGATCGTCGCATAGAGCGCGCACGTCAGATCGGCGATCGGAACGCCGACCTTCGCCGGTGCGCGCCCCGGCTCGCCGGTAATGCTCATCAGCCCCGACATCCCTTGCGCGATGATGTCGAGCCCGGGAAGCTGCGCGTAGGGACCGTCCTGCCCGAAGCCGCTCGCCGAGACGTAGACGAGCCGCGGAAACAACGCGCGCAGCCGATCAGGACCCAGGCCCAGCGACGCCATCGTCCCCGGTCGTAGGTTCTCGATCACAACGTCAGCTCGCTCGACGAGGCGTAAGAACAGCGCGCGCCCTTGCTCGTGCTTGAGGTCGAGCGCGACGCTGCGCTTGTTGCGGTTGAGTCGCACGAAGTTGGAACTTTCGCCTTGGATGAAGGGGCCTGAGCCTCTCGTCAAATCGCCGCCTTTGGGGTTTTCAACCTTCACGACGTCGGCGCCGAGATCGGCGAGCTGCATCCCGCAAAACGGAACGGCCATGAAGTTGCCGACCTCGACGATCCGCAACCCCTCGAGCGGTGGCTTGGCGCTTTTCTGCTGGTTCACTCGGCTATCGTGCAGGAAAGCTGCGCGAGCGCGCAATACCCCGGCCCGCACACAACCGAACGGCAGGAGGACCTTGAATGGCTACACGGCGTTCGTTCATCCGCGCGGCCGGTGCGCTCAGCGCGGCCGCGTTCTCCTCGGGGCCCACGCTCGTCTTTGCGGCGCGCAAGAATCAAGTCACCGACGCCGACGTCTCCAAACTGTACGACGCGGCGAAAAAAGAGGGGACGCTCACGTGGTGGACCGGGCACTACTCGCAAGACGCGGCTGAACGCGTGCGAGACGCATTCAAAGCGAAGTACCCGGGGATCGATGTGCAGTTCATCCGCCAAACGGGTCAAGTGATCTTCCAGCGGCTTACGCAAGATCTCAAGAACAATGTGCATCAGGTCGACGTGTTCGCGTCGACCGATGAAGCGCATTACCCGCTGCTCAAAAAGCAAAACGCGCTTGCGCCGTTCGTCCCTGCCGACGTCGACAAGATCCCCGCGCAGTTCCGTCAGCTCGATCCCGACGAGACCTATCAGCTCGGCGACATCGCGTTGATGCTCTTCAACTACAACCCCAAGAAGATGTCGGCGCCCAAAAAGTGGGCCGATTTGCTCGATCCCAAGTACAAAGATCAGCTCACCGTAGGACATCCCGGGTTCAGCGGCTATGTCGGCAACTGGGTGCTCGCGATGAACGACAAATACGGCTGGGACAACTACTTCAAGAAGTTTTCGCTGAACAATCCCAAGATCGGACGCTCGGTGTTCGACGCGACGACCGACATCGTCTCGGGCGAACGGACGCTCGGGCCGGGTGCCGACAGCCTCGCGCTGGAGAAGAATTCGCAAGGCAACAACGTCGCGATCGCGTTTCCGGAGGACGAGACGGTGATGTGCATCGCGCCGGTCGCGGTGCTGCGCGAGGCGCCGCACCCCAACGCGGCGCGCTTGTTCATGAACTTCTACTACTCCAAAGAGTACTCGCAGACGATGGCCAAAACGTTCAACCTGCCGTTGCGCTTGGACGTCCCGGCCGCCGGCGGTATTCACTTCGACCAGCTCAAGCTGTATCGCAACAAGGTCGACCGGCTGCAGACCGGGATCCCGGAGGTCATCGCCAAGTGGCGCGAGACGTTCAACGTCTGAGCGCCTGACGCAAAGGAGCGGACGCGCCGTTCGACGGACGGTTCCGCGATGCACGTCGTCGGTACGGCTGGTCATGTCGACCACGGAAAGTCGTCACTCGTCCGCGCGCTGACCGGAACCGATCCCGACCGTTGGATCGAAGAACGGGAGCGCGGGATGACGCTCGACTTGGGCTTCGCGCACCTGCGCTTCGACGACGGCGTCGAAGCCGGGATCGTCGATGTCCCCGGGCACGAGCGCTTCTTGCACAATATGCTCGCGGGCGCCGCCGGGATGGACGTGCTGCTGCTCGTCGTCGCGGCGAACGAGGGCGTGCGTCCGCAGACGGTCGAGCATCTCGCGATCCTCGACTTCCTCGGGCCCAAGCGCACGATCGTCGTGCTGACCAAACGCGACCTCGTCGACGACGCGCAGCTCCGTGCTGTTGAGGACAGCGCGCGCGAAGCGACGGCCGGTACCGTCGCGGCCGACGCGCCGGCAATCGCGGTCTCGACGATCACCGGCCAGGGGCTGGACGAGCTGCGTGCGGCGATCCACGACGCGCTCGTGACGATCCCGCCGCGCGCGCCGGACGCGCCCGTCTATCTGCCGGTCGACCGTGTGTTCGCGATGACGGGCGCAGGGACGATCGTCACCGGGACGCTGATGCAGGGGACGATCGAGATCGGCGCGATGCTGCGGGTCGATCCACCCGGGGACGACGTGCGCGTGCGCGGGCTGCAGGTCTTCGGTCAGAAACGCGAGCGCGTCGCCGGCGGGGCGCGGGTCGCGGTCAACTTGCCGAACATCGAGGTCGCCGAGACGCATCGCGGCGCGGTCCTCGCCGATCCGCAGTTCATCCCACGGGACACGCTGGGCGTGCGTTTTCGCGCCTTGCCGGCGGCGCGGCCGCTGCTCCGCCGCCGGACGCCGGTCCGCGCTTACATCGGGGCTGCAGAGATTCTCGGCACGCTGGTGTTCGAGGCGCTTCCCGACGACGCGTCGCCGGTCGACGCAACGCTGCACCTGCGCCGCGCGATCGCGACCTTCCCCGGGCAGGCGTACGTCGTGCGCGCGCTCACGCCCAAGGTGCTGCTGGGCGGCGGGACACTCGACGTCGCGGTCGCTGCCACGGCTCCCGACATCGAGGCGATCGCACGGGTACTTGCCGAGAGTGCGCTGACGCCGGTCACCGCTGCGGAGCTGGGCTCGCGTGCGAACGTGCGCGAAGAGCGCGCCGCCGAGATTCTCGACGAGCTTGTGACAACGGGCGCCGCGTGCCGTTTGCACAAGCCGCTCGCTTTCGTCGACGGCGCCGCCGCCGATGCACTCAGCGCGCAGATCGAGGAGATTCTTGCGCGGCGCGAGCGCGAGGCGCCGTGGACCTTGGGGGTGACTTCGCTCGCGCTTGCGCGTGAGCTCACCCTCGACGAGCCGTTCCTCATTCGGTTTCTTGCTGCACTTGGGGAAGACAGCCGGATCGGCGCTCGCGCCGGGTATTACGCGACCCCGGCGCACCGGCCGCGTCTGAGCGACGAGCAGCGCGCGTTCTTCGAGCGGACCGTTCCGGTCGACGCCGCGCAGCCGCTCGTTCCCACCCCGCTCGAGACGGTCGTTGCCGAGCTGCGCCGTTCACGGATTGCTGGGATCGCGCAAGCTTTTGACACGCTCGTTGCGACCGGTACGCTCGTCAAGGTGGGCAGCGATGTCTACCGCGGAACGCAGATCGGCGAAATACGTGAGCGCTTGGTCAACACAATTCGCAACGAAGGCCCGATCACGATGGCGCGCTTTCGCGACGCGGTCGGCACGACGCGCAAATACGCCGTTCCGCTGATGGAATGGTTCGACGCAACCGGCGTGACGGTTCGCGACGGCGACCTGCGTGCGCTGCGTGCCGCGCGATCTGCTATGATGTGAGTGCGTTTGCGCCTTTCTCGGGAGTACGACGATGCTTGGGTCTTCAACGCGCCTGCACGCGGTCGCCGCGGCGCTGGCCGGTGCAACGGTCTTGGCGGTTCCGATCGCGGTTGCTGCGCAGCCTTTCGCGAACGAGCACATCCGCGGCACGATCAGGAGCTACGATGTCTCGAACGAAGAGCAGCGCCTCGTGCTGCGAGACGATCGCGGCTTCATCGACGATGTACAGCTGGGGCACGAGACCCGCATCGCGCCGAGCGGAATCCGGCTGGCGCCGGGGATGCGCGTCGCAATCACCGGCTACAACGGTGGAAAGTGGTTCGACGCGGTGAGCATCGAGGTCATCGGCCGCGACGAGGCCGCAGCGCCGTCGGAGCCGTCGTATGCGCGGCCCGATACCGCGGCGAACCCGTACTCCGCACCGGCGCCTGCGTATCCACCGGCCTACCCGCCGGCGTATCCCGCCTACGCGTACTCCTATCCGGTGTACTATCCGTATCCCGTCTACGTGAACGCCTACCCCGCGTACTATCCGTATCCCGTCTACGCGTACCCGTACCGTGCGTATCCCGCGGTGCGCGTCGGAGTCGGTTTCGGATTCGGATGGCACGGCGGCGGCGTGCGTGGCGGATGGCGCCGCTGATGAGGTAGCTGCTGCTCGCCTAAGCGTTGCTTCGCTCAGTCAGACGAGCGCATACTCAAAGCCCTGCTTGGCAAAGACGACGAGGCGCGCAGCAATGGCTGAAGTGTTGGTCCAGGTCGTTCCGCGGGAGACGACCGCCGACGGCTACCTCGCACCACCTACGCCGGTCGGACCGGAGTCGTTTTCGAAGCGCGCAGCCGATATCGCCGACGGCGTGGCACTCGTCGCAAACTCGGTGTATGCCGATCTCGAGGCGAAGCTCGAGGAGCAGAAAAAAGCGACGGGCTTTGCGCTCGACGCCATCGAGTTGAAGTTCTCCCTGGACCTCGAGGCCGAGGCTGGCGTCGTGATCGCGCGTGCGAAGACGACGGCCGGCTTCGAGGCGACGCTCTCGTGGAAGCGCCGTACGTAGATTCGGCCAATGCCGCGATAGCAAAGCTGATCGCCGCGAACGATCATGAGACGAAAGGCCGCTTTCTCGGTTCGGCCTTCGCCGTAAGCCCGACCGTAGCGCTCACGGCCTTTCATTGTGTCGGAAATATCGGTACGGGGGCAGTGTCCGTCGATCGCGTGCGCCTCGAGTTCATCGCTGGCGATTCGATTCTCGGTGTCGTCGAGAAAGGGGATCCCGAGTACGACTTCGTGGTCGTTCGCCTCGATGAGCCCTTGCCCGCGGGCTTTGCTCTCATCAAACTGGTTCGCGGAGTCGTTCCCCATACGCGCTATCGAAGTTTCGGCTTTCCGCCACAGGTGACGCTCTTCAAAATGCCTGCGGTCTCAGGTACCGTTACGAATCCAACGGCGATGTTGGCGAACGGTGCACGTGCATTGCAGCTCTATTGCAACGAGCTCAGCGGCCAGCTCGATTTGCGCGGAATGAGCGGCGCACCGGTCGTGATCGATTGTGGGAGGAACGAAGGCGCCGTTGGTATCGTCAGGCAGCTTCAACCGCGTGCCGATGATGCGACGCTTGCGGTCGGCAATTTCTTCGCGGCGTGTCCGGTGAAGGCAGTGATTGACGCGTACCCCGAGCTCGACGAGTACGCACTCGATCGCACCCCCTCCCATATCGTCAACAAAGTCGTCCAGCTCGTCGATCGCGAGGCGCCGCAGCAGATCGCAACGCCGAAGACAGCGCCGATACCGAGCGCATCACCGTGGCTGCGGAGTGAGGCGTGGAAGCCGACTTCGGTGTCGTTCGTGAGCGCCGGCGCCAGCGACGAACCGCTGCGTACCGGCGAGCGAGTGTGGTTTCGTTTCGAGCGCCGGCTGCAGACGCGCTGGAAAGATCCGATGACCTCCCGTCTGCTCGCGGTCGAGCGCAAGGGGGAAGTACGCACCGTTGCCCGTGCACACACGGTCGTCGCCGGGAAAGCGTACGACTGTGCGCGTTACCTTCACTGCATCCCCGGGTTCGACGTCGACATCGAATGGCGCGGCGCGACGCGCGTCTGGGGGAGCTTGTGGGGACCGATCAAGCTCAAGTCGGTGCGGGCGTTCATCGACCGGTGCGGCGACGACCCGTTTGCGGCAACGATCGTGCACATGGCGATGTCGAAGCACAAGCGCGCCGCGGCGGACGCGCAGATCCGCATCCAGTGCGACGCCTACGACGCGTGGCTGCGCCACGAGTGGCCCTACTACAAGGGCCTGGAGTCAGCGCTCTCGCGCAACGGGCTCTATCAAACCGCAACCGCACTGCAGTTGCGACAAGAGGGCCATCTTTTACCGATTGCCAACGAGCTCGTGCGCACGCGTCGCCTCGAGGCGATGATCCCGTATCGCTTTCGGTACCTGATCGGCGATCGTCCGATCGAGCCGCTCGACGTCCAGCTCGTCCTCGAAGGCCTGATCGACGAGTACCACGAGCGTTAGCCGCCGCGCGCGCCTTCGATCGCGTCGTAGACGCGCCGCCGTCGCTCGCGGGCGGCGGGCGCGCCGTCGTCGTCGTCCCATGTGACGAGCGGTGTCTCGTCTTCCAGAAGCGGAATTCGGTCGCGCGCGTCGAGCGTCGGGACGAGCCCGCGCGCGATCGTTGCGAACGTGCGACGCCCGCCGAGTTCCACGCTCTTGAGCGGACCGGTCGCGGCCCAGCGCGGGCCAAGCGCTCCTTCGACGATTGCGTCGACGTCGGCTGCGTCGACGATGCCCCGCTCGACGAGCGACGCCGCTTCGCGCACGAGCGCGAACTGGAGCCGGTTGACGATGAATCCGGCGACCGGCTCGCGTAGCCGAATCGGCCGCATCGTGAGTTGCGCGAGCCAGCGTTCGACGGTTGCAAGCGCGACCGCGTCGACGGCGCTCGGCGTGACGAGCTCGACGAGCGGGACGACGGTGACGGGATGGACCATGTGCGCGACGATGACGCGCCCGGGGTTGTGCAATCCCTCGCCCAGCGTGTCGGGGAGCAGCGTCGACGTCCCCGAGGCGAACGGCACGTGTGCGCCGACGAGCGCTTCGAGCCGGCGATAGAGTACACGCTTTTCGCCGAGGTCTTCGACGATCGTTTCGGCGACGAGTTCGGCGTGCGCGGCGTCGTGCAGCTCGTCGCTCACCGTCACCGCACTGCTCGCGATCGACGCCTCGCGCGACGCCTCCGCGAGCGTGGTACGCGCACGCACTGCGTCGCGTGCGATGAGCGTCACCGCACATCCGTGTGCCGCGCAGCGCAGCGCGAGGCGGGTGCCGATCAGCCCCGCGCCGATGATCGCGATGCGCATCAGGGTGCGAACGCAGCTTCCCGGGCGTCCTGCTGACGCCTCAAGCGCCACAGGAACGAGCTCTCGTCGAACGTGACGTCGTCTTCACCGATTGGATGATCGACGGGGACATCGCGGACGAGCCGCAGCCCGTGCGCGAGACCCATCGGCACCAAGCGCCGTTCGCGTGCCGTTGCGGCGGGGACGCACGTGCCGTACACGGCATAGCCGCCTTCGCCGTCGATCATTTCACCGGCGCGCATCGCCGCGCGCGTCGCGCAGACGACCTCGGCACGGTGACCGGCGAACGGCGCGCCCGTCGGTTCGCCGCGCAGCACGGCGGAGGCGATCGAGACCCCGATCTCGAGACCGATGAGGTGGTACGGCCGCCACATTGCCGCGTAGCGCCCGCTCGGATCGGTCGCGACCCCGTACTCACCGAAGCACCGCTGCGCATAGCCGCTTTCCGACGTGAACGTGACGTAGACGCCCCAGCGCAGGTGATTGTCGACGAAGCTCTCGTCGTCGCGCACGCACGAAACGACGTCGACCATCCCAGCGTGCGGGAGCCGGCCGCCGTCGGCGCGCGGCCGCAGCAGCGTCGGCAGATCGTACACCGACGCCGGCGCAAACGAGAGGCCGTCCTCGCCGACGTCCAGGCCGGTCGCATTCGCGACGGCGACCATCTCGATCGCCGACTTCGTGCCGTCCAAGAACGAGTTGAACATCCGCGGGTTGAAGCCGCCGGTCGCGACCTGCTGCGGGGTGAAGCCGTAATAGCCGAATGCGGTCTCGGGCGTCGAGCGGCGATAGATCGGCGCGTACTTCGTCCCCTTCCCTGCCGCGACGACCTCGAAGCCGCACGTGCGGGCCCAATCGACGAGCTCGCAGATGATCGCCGGCTGATCGCCGTACGCCATCGAGTAGACGACACCGTTGCGCTGTGCCATCGCGTGCAGTATCGGCCCGACGACGACGTCGGCCTCGACGGTGACCATGACGACGTGCACGCCGCGCTCGATCGCGCGGTACGCGTGGAGGGCGCCTGCTTCTTCGTGACCGGTTGCCTCGATGAGGACGTCGATCTCGCAGCCGGCGGCGAGCTCGCCGCTCTCGACGAGCGCGGTGCGCCGCGAACGCGCGACGTCGTTGGCTTCACCTTCACTCGCGACGCGGGCAAAGGCGGCGGCCGGCCAGCCCGCTTCCTCCGCCGCGCGTAGCGCGCGGGCGGGATCGAGGTCGGCCAGGACCGCAAGGCGCACGCCGCGCATGAGCCGCAGCTGTGCGAGGATCATCGTCCCGAATTTGCCCGCGCCGACAAGTCCGACGCGAATTGGACGTCCCTGCGTCTCTCGCGAAGCAAGTCCGCGTGCGAGATTCATCAACCCCTCCTCTAGCGTGTGCGGCCGGTTTTCGGCGTCGTGGCGTTTGTCACCGTGTCGAGACCCACCGGCGCGCTCGGACGCCCGAGGAAGCGCATTCTTGGGTTGTGCGGTTCCATCGGGCTTCGTATACTGAGCGCAGCGATCCGGAGGACGACGATGAGCGCTGCATGGCAGATCTCAGGCGACTACTTCGAGAACTGCAATTGCAACGTGGTGTGTCCGTGCTTGATCTCGGTCGCACCGCCGCTGACGTCGACGCCGACGCAAGGGGTCTGCGACGTCGCCGCCATCTTTCACATCGAAAATGGTAGCTACGGTGACGTCTCGCTGGACGGACTCAACGTCGCCTTGATCATCCATACGCCGGGTCCGATGGGCGACGGGAATTGGACCGTCGGAGCGTACCTCGACGAGCGCGCAGACGACCGCCAGAGCGAAGCGCTCGGCGCGATCTTCACCGGCTCCGCGGGCGGCCCGATGGCCGCGTTCGCCCCCTTCATCGCCACGACGCTCGGTGTGAAGAAGGTCGCGATCGCGTACCGGAACGAGGGAAAGACACGCTCCGCCGAGATCCCCGGCATCATGGAGATGGGCGTTCACGCGCTGCCGAGTCTGCGCGATGACGGGATCTGGGCCGCGACGGGCCATCCCTTCAACCGCGACCATCTCGCGCTCGCAGTCGGAGCCGAGCGCAGTACCTTCGGCGACTACGGGATGCGATGGGACAACAGCGGCAAGAACGGCCACTACGCCCCGATCCGCTGGTCCGCTCCGTAGGGTTCTTGCTGCAACGGAACGTCATCCTCGCGCTGCTGTTCGGGGCGGCCACCGTGTCGTGGACCGCGCTCCTGCGCCAACAGAGCGGCATGGCGATGGCGAGCACGCCGACGATGGGGATGTCGGCGCCGCTCTTTCTCGCGGTGTGGGTCGTGATGATGATCGCGATGATGTTCCCCACGGCCGCGCCGATGATCCTCACGTTTCATCGCATTCAGGCGGGAAAGCGCGTGCGCAGCGACAGCTTCGTCTCCACCTGGGTCTTCGTGCTGGGGTATCTGCTCGTGTGGACCGCAGCCGGCGTCGTCGCCTACGGGGGCGCGCTCGCAGCCGAAGCGATCGCCGCGCGTGCTCACGTCCATTCCGAGACGGCGGCCCGCGTCGGCGGAGTGTTGCTCGCCCTCGCCGGCATCTATCAGCTCTCGCCGCTGAAGGACGTCTGCCTCGCGCAGTGCCGCAGCCCGATCACGTTCGTCTTGACGGCGTGGCGCGATGGGATCGGCGGCGCGCTGCGGATGGGGCTCGAGCACGGCGGCGCTTGCCTGGGGTGCTGTTGGCTATTGTTCCTGATCTTGTTTCCGCTGGGCATGATGAACGTCGCGGCGATGGCGGTCGTGACGCTGCTGATCTTCGCCGAGAAAGCGCTCGCGCGCGGACGAGGAATCGCATCATGGGCGGGGGTCGCGCTCATCGTCTACGGTCTGAGCGTCCTCGTCGTTCCGCGAACGCTGCCGACGTTCGCGCCGGCGAACGACGCGAAGATGGTGATGCCGCCCGGGATGAAGATGTAACCCCGTGACGGGGGTGGCCCGTTGTGGCAGCTAGTGCCGCAGCGCGAGCACGCCGATGACGGCTTCGATCGCGACCAGGACGATGATGATGAGCTCGAGCGTCTCGGCGCGCGCCGCCTGCGCTTGGTCTTGGAAGACGCGATACATCTCGCTCACGCTGCGCAGCTTCGCGTCGATCTGCCGTTGCCAATCGGACAAGCCCAGGCGGCCCGCGACGGCGCGGTACAGTCGCGCGTAGTAGGCGTCGCCGATGATCTTGAGCGCGTTGGTCGTGCGATCGGTAAGCTCGAGGACGTCGACGAGCAGATAGCGGATCTGCGCGGCGCGGTCGGCCGCCGCGCGCCGATTGCCTCGCCGCACCGGATTGACCCCGTCGTAGCGGTAGATCGCGTCGAGCTCCGCATCGAGTCGCGCGTCGTACGTGCGAAACTCGACCAACTGCGAGTTCGCGAACTCCAGGATGTCTTCGACCGCTTCGGCGCCGTCGGCGCGATCGTAGACGAACGCCGCGTCCCACTGCACCACCGCGAGATCGTCCGGGTAGTAGGAGAACGCAAGCCGCAGCGCCTCTTGCTCCTCGCCGCTGATCAGCGCGCGATCCTCGAACAAGAGCAACTGCGCGAGCGTGGAGCCGTAGGTGCCGGTGAGCTCGCGCGCCTCGACCCGTCGTTCGAATTGCTCGACCTCGAGGATGAAATAGTCTTCGACGATTGCGGGATGCGGATCGTCGAGCGCACCGCCCATCTCGACGAGAACATCGTCGAGCGCGGCACGCGCCTGCGCTTCGAGTGACGGGTCGCTGCGTAGGCGGCGCGTGAACGCGGAGAACTCGGTCCATGTCCCGGCAAACGGGACGGTGATGCGCAGCGAGACGACGCCGAAGTCGAAGATCTTCGCTCGCATCGTCGCGTGCGGCGTTTCGAGATCCGGGAGGCGGACGATCAGCGGCACAACGGGATATTGGATGAACTCCGAGGACGCCTCGCGGCGCAGCTGCAGCGGCGCGCGCGCGACGCCTTCGCCGCGGACGGTGCGCAGGCGCGCGAGATCGATCGTGTCGGCGACGTCGTAGACGAACAGCGCACGAAATGCGCCGCGCTCGATCGCCGGGGGCTCGCCATCGTGCATCCCGTGCCGTTGGGGGCCCGGGCGGCGTTCCCCGCCAGCCGCGAGCTCCCGCCCCCTTGCTCCCAGGTGGGGGAGGGCACCCTTTTGTAACCCTTTTGTTAGCACTCTAGATTGTAGAGTGCGAATGAATGCCGATCGAATGACCCAGCGCGTTCAGGAAGCGCTCAATGGGGCGTATACTCGGGCGCTGGGCGAACACAACACCCAGACGACTCCCGAGCACCTTCTGGCCGCGGTCCTCGACCAGCCGGACGGCCTCACTGCGCCCGTGCTCCAAAAGGCGGGCCTGAACCCCAAGGCGGTCGAGCAGCAAGTGAGCCGCGCGATCGCGGCCCTGCCGCGTTACTCCGGCACCAAGGCCGAGCAGAACCAGGTCACCGTGGCCCCAAGCCTTGCTCGTTTGCTTTCCAACGCGGATGAGGAAGCGAAGGGCCTGAACGACGACTACGTCTCGGTCGAGCATCTGCTGCTCGCGATGACGCGCGACACCGGCGCGGTCGGGAAGATCTTCCGTGACCTCGGTCTGTCGCGTGAGTCGTTGCTCGTTGCACTGCGCGAGGTGCGCGGCAACCAGCGCGTGACGACGCAGAACCCTGAAGGGACGTATCAGTCGCTCGAGCGCTACGGGCGCGATCTGACGAAGGCGGCCGAGCAAGGGAAGCTCGACCCGGTCATCGGGCGCGACGAGGAGATCCGCCGCGTCATCCAAGTGCTCTCGCGGCGCACCAAGAACAATCCGGTTCTCATCGGCGAACCCGGCGTCGGCAAGACGGCGATCGTCGAGGGACTCGCGCAGCGCATCGTGCGCGGCGACGTCCCCGAAGGCCTCAAGGACAAGAAGCTCGTCTCGCTCGACATGGGCGCGCTGAT
>CAZABL010000040.1:3437-15573 GCA_964483365.1 uncultured bacterium | reverse complement strand
GCGGGCGCGAAGTATCGTGGTGAGTTCGAAGAGCGCCTCAAGGCGGTCCTCAAGGACGTCACCAGCGCGAACGGGCAGGTGCTGCTGTTCGTCGACGAGCTGCACACCGTTGTCGGCGCCGGCAAGACCGAGGGTTCGATGGACGCGGGCAACCTGATGAAGCCGATGCTCGCGCGCGGTGAGCTGCACATGATCGGTGCGACGACGCTCGACGAGTATCGTCAGTACATCGAGAAGGATGCCGCGCTCGAACGCCGCTTCCAACCGGTCTTCGTCGACCAGCCGTCGGTCGAGGACACGATCTCGATCCTGCGCGGTCTGCGCGAACGGTACGAAGTGCACCACGGCGTGCGCATCAAGGATGCGGCGATCGTCGCTGCCGCTGTGCTATCGAATCGCTACATCGCCGACCGGTTCTTGCCTGACAAGGCGATCGACCTCGTCGACGAGGCCGCGGCGAAGCTGCGCACCGAGAACGACTCGATGCCGACCGAACTCGACGAAGCCTCGCGCCGCATGATGCAGCTCGAGATCGAGCGCGAAGCGCTGCGCAAGGAGAGCGATGACGCCTCCAAGCAGCGTCTCGCCAAGCTCGAGGAAGAGCTCGCGGAGCTGCACGAGACGACGGACGGGCTGCGTGCGCGCTGGCAGACCGAGAAGGACGCGGTCGCGCAAACGCGCGTGCTGCGCGAGCAGATCGAGCAGACGAAGCTCGAGATCGATCGCGCCTCGCAAGCGGCTGACTACGCGAAGGCCTCGGAGCTCAAGTACGGTCGTCTGACCGAACTCGAGCGTCAGCTGAGCGGCAAGGAAGCCGTCGTCGGCGGCGACTCGCGGATGCTCAAGGAAGAGGTCGACGAGGAAGACATCGCGTCGATCGTGAGCCGCTGGACCGGGATCCCGGTCTCGAAGCTGCTCGAAGGCGAGATTCAGAAGCTTCTGAACCTCGACAAGGAGCTGCATCGTCGCGTGATCGGCCAGCACGAAGCCGTGACTGCCGTCGCGGAAGCGATCGTCCGTGCGCGTTCCGGTCTTTCCGATCCGAACCGCCCGCTGGGCTCGTTCCTGTTCCTCGGCCCGACCGGCGTCGGGAAGACCGAGCTCGCGCGAGCGCTCGCGACGTTCCTCTTCGACGACGATCGTGCGATGGTGCGCATCGACATGTCGGAGTACGGCGAGAAGCACAGCGTCGCGCGACTGCTCGGTGCACCGCCCGGATACGTCGGCTACGACGAGGGCGGTCAGCTCACCGAAGCGGTACGCCGTCGTCCCTTCTCGGTGCTGCTCTTCGACGAAGTCGAGAAAGCACACCCGGATGTGTTCAACGTCTTCCTGCAGATCCTCGATGACGGTCGGCTCACCGACGGTCAGGGTCGGACGGTCGACTTCCGCAACACGATCGTGATCATGACCTCGAACATCGGCTCGCACCGAATCCTCGACGCGTCGAGCGACATGGGCGGCGCGGAGTTTGCGATCATGCGCGCGACGGTGCTCGACGAGCTGCGGCAACGCTTCCGTCCCGAGTTCCTCAACCGCATCGACGAGATCGTCGTCTTCCACAAGCTCTCGGAAGAGCAGCTCAAGGAGATCGTCGAGATCCAGCTCGATCGCGTCCGTGCTCGTCTGCACGAGCGCCGGATTCGGCTCGAGCTCACCGACGACGCCAAGACGCATCTCGTCCACAGCGGCTACGAACCGGCATACGGTGCACGTCCGCTCAAGCGCGCGATTCAGCGCGAGATCGAGACCCCGCTGGGTCGCAAGATCCTCGCCGGCGAGGTACGCGACGGCGACGTCGTCCGAATCGGCTTCGACGTTCCGCGCGGGGAGCTGACGTTCAACGTCGTCGACCCGCTCCCCGATCTCCCCGCCTTCCGGTAACTCCGTCACCCTGACCCTTCGACAAGCTCAGGGGTCGAAGGGCGTCGCGGCGGAACGCCGCTGGCTGAGCTTGTCGAAGCCGCCGCGCGCGTGACGATCGCTTCGACAAGCTCAGCAAGGACGCGTGCTTCGACAAGCTCAGCATGACGTTACTGCGCGGGCTGGCGGCGTAGGGTGGGCGAACGCCAGATCGTGCCGTCGGAAAACCGCACTGCGATCGGTGCGCACTGGTTCGGATTGGAGCCCTGGTACACCTGACCCGTGTATTGGGCGAAGGTGTGGTCGATCGTGACGCCTGGCGAGAACGTGCCGGCGTCGACGATATGTTCGACGTCGCCGCGATAGTTGACGAGAAACGCAACGCGCGTCGCCACTTTGGTGGACGTGTTCACGTATTGGATACGGATCCCATCGGTCACGGGAGTCCCGAACGGCCCGATGGGTCCCCACGGATACCAGAATGGATGTGCGGGGGTGTAGACATACTGTTGGATGCTGCACGCCTTGATCGTGATCGGCGCCGGTTGCTGTGCGCGAGCTGCGAGCGGCAGCGCGGCAACAAAGAAAAGCGTGAGCAACGTTGCTGCTCTAGTCATGGGCGCACCGTACCCTGCTTTGTGTGGGGCGTTAGGGCCGAGCGCTACGCCGACAGCTTCGCGGTGGAATTCATAACGTAGGCCCCGAAAAGCGCGGTAATGACAACCTCTCCGTCGCTTGCCCCGAACGTCAACGATGAAATCGCAGCGATTCCGCGTTCCGGGATTCGCGAAATTATGGACGCAGCATGGGCGACGCCCGACGCCCTCGTGCTCGGTGCCGGGGAGCCGAACTTTCCGACCCCACCCCACGTGGTGGAGGCAGCGCACCGCGCGGCACTCGACGGAAAGACGAAGTACGTCTCCAACGCTGGAATCCCCGAGTTGCGCGAAGCGCTTGCGGAAAAGGTCACACTCCGCAACGGCTATCCAGCGACGCACGAGCAGATCGTCGTGAGCGCCGGCGGCGTCGAGGGAATCTTCGCGACGCTTTCCGCGCTCCTGGGTCCCGGCGACGGGATCTTGCTCCCCGATCCCGGCTGGCCGAACTTCACGATGATGGCGCGGATGTTGCGCACGCGCATTCTCGCGTATCCGCTTCTAACGGCGAATGCGTACGTCCCTGATGTCGGGGACCTCGAGCGGCTGTGCGATGCCGGGACCAAGGTCCTGTTGCTCAATTCTCCCTCGAACCCGCTCGGTGCGACGATCGATCGTGCCCGCATGACGGAGCTTGCCGCGTTCGCGCAGCGTCGCGGCTTGTGGATCGTCTCGGACGAGTGCTACGACGAAGTCGTCTTCGAGCCGGGTTTTGTAAGCGCCGCCGCAGTCAGCGATCCCGAGCGCACGATCTCGATCTACACCTTCTCGAAGACCTACGCGATGACGGGCTGGCGGGTCGGGTACGTGGTCGCGCCCGCGCACGTCGCCGTGCCGCTCTCGAAATTGCAGGAACCGCTCGTCTCGAGCGTGAGCTCGCCTGCGCAGTACGCCGCGCTCGCTGCCTTGACGGGCCCGCAAGATGTCGTTGCGACGATGCGCGACGCGTACCATGAGCGGCGCGACGAAGTCTGCGCGCGGTTGGAGCGCGGCGGTGTCCCGCATCTGCGTCCGAGTGGCGCCTTCTACGTTTGGGTCGACGTCAGCGCGCGTGGTCTCCCGAGCCGTGACTTCGCGTTGCGGCTGCTCGACGAAAAACGCGTCGCACTTGCGCCCGGGAGCGCCTTCGGCGCGCATGGGGAAGGCTTCGTGCGCATGTCACTGGCAACCGAGCCGGGCGTGTTGTACGAAGCGACGGACCGGCTCATCGCGATGATTCAGAGCGGTTAGATCGCGTACTCCCAGGTGTTCCAGAACGTCGTGACGGCGTGGGCGGGCTTGTAGCCGCCGAGGTCGTCGCTCACGACATCGAACCGCCGGGTGAACCACAACGTCACGAAGGGCAGCTTCTCGACGAGCGCCTGTTGGATCTTCGCGTACGCCGCCTTGCGTGTCGGGACGGCATAGTTCGAGAGGGCGATACGTTCCTGAGCATCGACCCGCGGGTCGCAAAAGCGGAACGAGTTCTGTCCTGTGGGCGGAAACTGGTCGCACATCAGGTTGAACGAATCGTCGGGATCGACGCCGTTGACCCAAGAGAAGAACGCGATGTCGTACTTCCCGGTCTGCACGATCCCGCCGGCACCAAAGCTTGCCAAGAGCAACGACGTCGCGTAGGGATGAACCGCGACCTCCACGCCGATGTCGTGCCACGCGCTCTGCAGCACGACGGCTGCACGATTGGTGACGGCACTTCCTGCGGCGGTCGCCATATCAATGTGGAGTCGCTGCCCGTTCTTCACGCGGACACCGTCTGCACCGGGCCGCCAGCCCGCGTCGTCGAGGAGTCGCTTTGCTTGCGCGGGATCGAAGGGTATCGGCGTGAGGCCCTTGTCGTACGCCCAGTTGAACGTCGGTTGATCGCCTTCACCCAAAATGTCGACACCGGACGTGACCGTCTCGATCATCCGTTTGCGATCGGTCGCGAACGCGAGCGCCTTGCGCACCGTGACATCCTTGACGGCGGGACGCGTCGTGTTGAAGCCGAGCATCACATACTGCGTGAACGGCGTGAGCACCGGACGCGTGCCGTCGACCCCGGACGCCTCGCGGTACAGCGTTGCGGGCGCGTTGTACCACATGTCGATCGCGTGAGAGCGAAGCTGCGTGAGCACGGTGTTGTCGTCCGGGATGTCCTGATAGTCGACTTCCCTGAGCTTAGGCGCACCGCGCCAGTAGGACGGGTTCGCGACCATGCGGATCACTTGGCCACGGTGCCACTCTTGCACCCGGAACGGACCGGTGCCGATCGGCGCGCTGTTGTACGGCACGCGATTGAGATCCGGATACTTTGCGAGGAGATGCTTGGGGAGCACGGGATACACCGTCCCGGACATCGTGAAAAACGTGGCGACGAACGGCGCGTAGGGCTTACGCAGGTGGACGACGGCGGTGTAGCGGTCCGGTGTGTCGATCGCGGTGATGTCGTCGTAGCCGATCCGCGTCTGGACGTTGTTCGCGGGATTCATCACTGCACGCCACGTGAACACGACGTCGTCGGCCGTGAACGGCGCGCCGTCCTGCCATTTCACCCCGCGACGGAGATGGTAGGTGATCGTGCGCCCGTCTGTCGCGATCCCGCCGTTCTCGAGGGTGGGGACCTGTGTCGCGAGCTCGGGCACGAACTCGTTGTGGTCGTCGTAGTTGAACAGATATCCCGCCCAGAACATCGAGAGGTCGACGTCGACCTGATAGGCGCCGACGAGCGGGTTGAGCGTATCGGGATCGTTGTTGCTGGCGATGCGCAGGACGCCGGGGTGCGTCCACGCGTGGCGCGCAGCGGTCCCGCTCGCGGCAGGGTCGTGCGAGGTCGCGACGGGCGCACAGCCGGCGAGCGCCGCAATCGCCAGTACGAGGGCGCCCAGACGGCTCACGCCGGAGTAACGGTCAGCACCGCGAGATCGTCACTGATGCGGCCGCGCACGTAGCGCGTCACCGCGGCGATCAGGCTGTCGACGTAGCGCTGCGGATTCGTCGCGTCGGCCTCTAAAAGCCACGCGCGAACGTCCTTTTCGGGGACGAACCCGCCGCCCGGCGCGCGCGCTTCCGTCAACCCGTCGGTCGCCAAGATCAGCAAATCGCCCGGACGCAGCTTCGCAGTGGACTCCTCGAACGGCAGTCCTCCGATACCGACGACGGGACCGGTCGGCGCGAGCTCCTCGATCGTCTCGCCGCGCCGTACCCAGCATGCGCCGTGTCCGGCGTTCGCATAGGTGATCGTCCCGTCGCGTTGATGGACGCCGACGAACAACGTGACGAACGACTCCGGCGGTCGGTCCGCAGCCCGATACAGGGCATCGAAGCGGCGCATGATCTCGGCGGCTCCGTGGTGCTCTGCGGCAAGCGCGCGCAGCGCGTAGCGCACGAAGGTCGTGTCGACGGCGGCGGTTACGCCTTTCCCGCTCACGTCGCCGATCACGAGCAGCGTGCGCTGCTCGTCGAGCCGGTAGACGTCGTAGACGTCGCCGCCGACGCTCGTCCCGCGCGTTGCGGAACGGTAGGCGGTGCCGATCGCCAAGTGCGGTGGTGCGACCAGTCGGCCCGACGCGGCGCGCTGGAGCGTCTCGACGACGGCGTGTTCGCGGTCGAGCTCGCGCTGGATCCGCGCGATCACGATTGCGAAGACGACCAGCTCGAGCGCGATGACGCCAGTCGCGGTGAGTGCGGCGTACGTCGTCGTCGCGACCGCTCGATCGCGCGCGGCGCCCAACTCGCGTTGACGCTTGTCGAGTGCGTTGCGGATCGGCACGAGATCGCCACGAAAACGATCGATCAGCAACTTCCCTTTGATCGCGCGTTCAACGCTGCCCGCGGTCAAGCCGGCGACGACGGGCTCGGCGAACTGTCGCATCCACCCCTCGTGAACTTTCGCGAGATCGATCTGCGCCTTCTGCGCCTCTTCACCAACCTCTGCGTCGTGTAACGCAAGGGCAAGGTCGAGCAGGCGTCCATCGATCACAAGGCTTGCGCGATGGTATGGCTCGAGGAATAACGCGACCTTCGTCTCTGCGTACGTGCGAACCGCGCTCTCCTCGTCGATCTGGAGCTGCAGTACGTCCGCGGTCGCAGCTTGCGCGTCGCGAACGCTCGCAATCTTCTGATTGATCGTATTGAGCGTGCGGACGTTTCCGAGCTGCAGCACGAGCGCGCTGGGAAGCCCGAGCGCGACGAGGCCGAAAATAAGGACCAGACCCCGAAACGAAAAGACCGCGCGGAGCAAGGAGACTTCTTGGCGGCTTGCGAGGCGAAGCCCCGCAAGCGCGCCCTCCTACGCGCCGGCCAACGCTTTGTCGCGCTTACGTGCCTTCAAGCGCTCGCTCTCGTCGAGGAGTCGCTTGCGAATTCGCAGGCCCTTCGGCGTGATCTCGACGAGCTCGTCGTCATCAATGAATTCGATCGCGCGTTCGAGGCTCATCTCCTCGGCCGGCGGCATCTTGAAGTTCTCGTCCGTTCCGGCGGCGCGCATATTGGTAAGCTTTTTCGCGCGCACGACGTTGATCGCGACATCCTTGTCGTCGTTGGCGCGGCCGACAACCATGCCTTCGTAGACCTCGGTGCCGGGCTCGACGAAGAAGCGACCGCGCTGGTCGAGACCCATCAGCGCATAGCCGGTGACGGTCCCCGTTTCGCTCGCGACGAGCGCGCCGTTTTGGCGTCCGGGAATTTCGCCTGCGAGCGGCTGATGGTTGTAGTAGACGTGCGACATGACCGCGGTGCCGCGCGAGAGCGTGAGCAACTCGCCGCGCAATCCGAAGATCGCGCGCGTCGGCATCGTGTACTCCAGACGCCGCGTCTCACCAACCGTGATCATGTTCGACATCTGCGCACGGCGCCGGCCGACCGCCTCGATCACCGCGCCGGCGTACTCTTCCTGGACGTCGATCACGACGAACTCGACCGGCTCCATCTTGACGCCATCTTTTTCCGAGATGATGACTTGCGGTTTGGAGACCGCGAGCTCGTAGCCTTCGCGACGCATCGTCTCGATCAGGATCGAGAGATGCAGCTCGCCACGGCCACGGACCTCGAACGTGTCGGCCGAATCGGTATCGCTCACGCGCAACGCCACGTTCGATTCCAGCTCGCGCATCAAGCGGTCGCGAATCTGTCGTGACGTCAGGAACTTGCCTTCGCGCCCCGCGAACGGCGACGCGTTCACCATGAAGAACATCGAGACGGTCGGCTCGTCGACCGCGGTCGCGGTGATCCCCTCGGGCGTCGCGGCGTCGGCGATCGTGTCGCCGATGTTGAGCCCTTCGATCCCCGAGACACAGATGATGTCGCCGGCCGACGCTTCCTCGACCTCGACGCGATCGAGCCCGTGGAACGCGAGGATCTTCGTCAGCCGCAGACCGCTCTGCACGGTTCCGTCGCGCGCGACCTTTGCGATCGGCGCGTTGATGCGGGACGAACCGCGGTAGATGCGCCCGATCCCGATACGCCCGACGTACTTGTTGTGGTCGATCGCCGAGATCAGCATCTGGAACGGCCCGTCTTCCGCCGGCGCCTCGGGTATCTTCGACACGATCGTGTCGAACAGCGGCTCCAGGTCGTCGCTGGTGTCGTCGAGAGCGTACTTGGCCAAGCCGGCGCGGCCGTTCGCGTAGACGAGCGGGAAGTCGGCTTGTTCGTCGGAGGCGCCGAGCTCGATGAAGAGGTCGAACACTTCGTTGACGACTTCAGTCGGACGGGCGTCCTTGCGGTCGATCTTGTTGATGACGACGATCGCGCGCAGGTCCAGCTCGAGCGCCTTGCGCAGCACGAAGCGGGTCTGCGGCATGACGCCCTCGGCGGCGTCGACCAGGAGCAGCACGCCCTGGACCATCTGCAGCACGCGCTCGACCTCGCCGCCGAAGTCGGCGTGGCCCGGCGTGTCGACGATGTTGAACTTGACGCCCTTGTGGTCGATCGCCGTGTTCTTGGCCAGGATCGTGATCCCACGTTCCTTCTCGAGCGGGTTGGAGTCGAGCGCGCGCGTTTCGGCGTGCTGACCTTCACGGTAGATCCCGCTCTGACGGAACATGGCGTCGACCAGGGTCGTCTTACCGTGGTCGACGTGCGCGATGATAGCGATATTGCGGATATCGGGTCGGGTCCGGGCCATACGGAGCCTATCCTACCACGAGCGTCGAGAGGACGCCCCTGCTTAGGTCGCCCTTGCTACCTTCCGAAACGCCGTTCTCGCGTCGCGTAGGCGTCCAAGGCGCGGTCGAAAGTGGTTCCGTCGAACTCCGGCCACGGATCAGGCGTCGCCCACAGCTCGGCGTACGCGCATTGGTACAAAAGGAAGTTCGAGAGCCGCAGCTCGCCGCCGGTCCGCACGACCAGATCGGGATCCGGTAGCCCTGCCGTCCAGAGTCGCGCTGCGATCGCTTCTTCGTCGATCGTCTCAGGGTCGAGCCGGCCGGCGGCGACGTCGCGCGCGAGCGCGCGGCAGGCGTCGCGCAGTTCGGCGCGCGCGCCGTAGTCGACCGCGAGCGTCAGGAGCATCGCGGTGCAGCGCTTCGTGTGCTCTTCGAGGACGTGGAATGCGTCGATGACACCGCGCGGCAGCCGGTCGCGCCGACCGATGACGCGCACGCGGACGCCGCGCGCCGCGAGCGCCGCGGCCTTCTCGCGCGCGAACGCTTCCGCCAAGCCGAACAGCCCGAAGACCTCGGCGCTCTCGCGGCGCCAGTTCTCTTCGCTGAACGCGTAGACGGTCAGCATCTGCACGCCGTTGCGGAGCGCAGCGTCGACGGTGCGTTCGAGCGCATCCATCCCGCGACGGTGCCCTTCGAGGGCGGGGAGGTTCTTCGCACGCGCCCAGCGCCGATTGCCGTCCATGATGATCGCGACGTGCTGGGGCACGCCGGTTGTGACGGGAACGCGTTCGATCACGACTGCGGAGCCAGTCGGGGCTGTGCCGGTCCACGTTCGGCGCGCTGCTGGACGCCGCGCACCACGGATTCGAGCTCGTCGACGTACGCCAAGAAACGCGCGCGTCCGTCAGCGGTGATTCGGACGATGGTCTGCGGGCGCCCATGCCCGCGTACGCGCTCGCTCGCGACGACGCCGACTTCGGCGAGCGCGTGAAGATGACGATTCAAGTTCCCGTCCGTGAGTCCGCAGGCGTCCTGCAATTCGGTGAAGCGCATCCCGTCGCCGTGCGCGATCAGACACGCGCAGACTGCCAAGCGTCCGCGCTCGTGAAAGATGCGCTCGAGTCCGGGGAAGGCGAAGGGTGCCTGGTCGTTCACAGCCCGCTCTCCTGTCCGCGCAGCATTTCGTCGCGGATGATCAGCGCGCCGATCGCGATCTGACCCAGGCCGAAGGTCGCCGGCATCACCCACCACGAGAGCGCGTTCGTCCCGGCTGCGAAGAGCAGCGAGGCGCCGGCCGCGGCGAACATCAGCGCCGTCGGAACCGTCCCCCGCGGAAGCATCGAGCGTGACGCGAGCAATCCCAGCGCATAGCACGAGCACCAAACGCCGGGAAGCACGCCGACGTCACCACGCGAGAGCAGCGCCGCGGTGAACACGCCGCCCGCGACGATCGACGGCAGAATCGTCATCCCGGCGCTGCGCAGCTCGGCACGCGAGCGCGCCGACCAGTGCCGGAGCTGCCAGACGAGGATCGCGCCGTAATTCGCCGAGAGGGCGAAGGTGAGGCACGCGATCCAGATTGCGACGTAGCGGGCGCAGTCTTGCGCCGTCGCCGGGTGCGGCACGACCAGCAGCTGCACGAGGCCGGTACCGAGCGCGCCGACCCCGCTCGAAAAGGCGGCGGCGCCGGAGAGGCCGCGGAAGCGCTGGACCGAGGCCAGCCGAGAGCGGACTTCGTCGAGATCGGCGAGAGCTTGGGTGACGTCCACCAGGCGCGACTCCGTTTGGGGAGGGTTGTCTGCGGCGATACTCTGTACCGCAAAGATTTCCTTTCCCAAACCCCGGAGGCCCGTCACAGGGAAAGGCGAATCGTCGGGACCCTTGTGACGGGTCGGCTCCACGGATGGAGGTTACCGCTGAGGGCGTGGCAGCGGGCGGCGTTCGAGCGCTGGGATACGGAGCGACCTGAGGACAGCCTCATCGTGGCGACCCCGGGTGCGGGGAAGACGCGTTTTGCGACGCGCGTCGCGCACGCACTGCTCCGTGAGGGAGCGGCAAGCCGCATCCTCGTCGTCGTGCCGCGCGAGCATCTCAAGGCGCAGGTCGCGCGCGCGATGCTCGCTGCGGGGCTCGTGCTCGACCACAAGTTCAGCAACGCGCAGCGCACGCTCGCCTCCGACGTCCACGGCGCCGTCGTGACGTATCAACAAGTGTGCGCGGCGCCGCGCTTGTACCGCACGCTCACGCGAGAGGCGAATCTCGGCGTGCTGCTCGACGAGATCCACCACGCCGGCGACGACGCGACGTGGGGCAAAGCGCTGCGCGACTCGTTCGCGCCGGCGCCGCATCGCGTCGCGCTTTCGGGGACACCGTTCCGTTCCGACGGCAGCGCGATCCCGTTCGTGCGCTACGATCGCGGGCTCTCGGTCGCCGACTTTTCGTACGATTATGCGAGCGCGTTGCGCGACGGTGTGTGCCGCGCGCTCGTCTTTGCGCTCCACGGCGGCGAGGCGGAATGGATTGCGCGCGACGGGACGCAGATGTCCGCCACGTTCGACACCGCGCTGTACGAGAAGCGACACTACTCCGAGCGCCTGCGCACGATGCTCACACAAGACGCATGGATCGGCGACGTGCTCATGCGCGCACACCTCCGCCTGCTTTCGGTGCGTGCCGGAGGTCATCGCGACGCCGCCGGACTCGTCGCGGCGATGAACCAGGATCACGCGCGCGCGATCGCTGCGCTCATGGAGCGCCGGCTGAGCGTGCGGCCGACGATCGTCGTCTCCGATCTCGCCGATGCGTCTGAGCGCATCGCGGCGTTCTCGCGTTCGACCGACCCGTGGATCGTCGCAGTACACATGGTCTCCGAGGGCGTCGACATCCCGCGGCTGCGCGTCGGCGTCTTCGCCTCCAACGTCGTGACCGAGTTGTACTTCCGGCAGTTTTGCGGACGCTTCGTGCGCACGATCGACGGCGCGAACGACCCCGAAGCGTACGTTTTCGTCCCCGACGACCCGCGGCTGCGCGCGCTCGCGCACGGGATCACCGTCGACGTACGCACCGCACTGCGCGGAAAGGACGCGCGCGAGGACGAGGCTGTCGCGCTCGCCGAGGCGCAGCGACCGGACCGCACGAGCGACGAAGGGCTCTACGAAGCGATCGCGGCGCGCTCGACGGACGAGCGGGTCGTCGACTTTGGCCCCTTATTCAACCCAGCCGGATACGTCGACGCACCGGCGGTCTCCGACGAGCCGGTCGACGCGCCGCCCGCGCCCTTGGTCACTGCGGCCGAACGCAAAGAGTCGCTGCGGCGCTCGCTGCACGGGTTGGTCTCGCGCGTCTCCCTCCGCTTCGGCGTCGAGCATCGCAAAGTGCACGCCACGCTCAACCAGCGCGTCGGCGGCAGCGTCGCGACCGCGACGGAACGCGAGCTCGACCTTCGCCGGCGCCTCGCCGAAGCGTGGCTCGCCCGCGACCGTTACGACGGTTTGCGCTGAGCCTGTCGAAGCGTGAGCCTGTCGAAGCGTGAGC
>CAZABL010000040.1:0-3337 GCA_964483365.1 uncultured bacterium | reverse complement strand
TGAGCCTGTCGAAGCGTGAGCCTGTCGAAGCGTGAGCTAAGACGGTTTTTCGATCAGCTCGGTAATGCGCACGCCGAAGTTCTCGTCGATTGCGACGACCTCGCCGCGCGCGACGAGGCGATCGTTGACGAGCAGATCGACCGGGCCACCGGCGAGACGATCGAGCTCGACGATCGAACCGGTACCGAGCTTGAGGATGTCGCGCACGAGCATTTTGCACGTGCCAAGCTCAGCCGTGACCTGCACGGACACGTTCATGAGCACGTCGAGGTTCTTGGCTGGTTCGGCGGCCATCACGTTCGCCCGACGTTTCACGCTCCCGCCGCGTGCCACCTGGGCGGCGTTGGTCACGGTTCGGTTAGGTTCACATGAGACGCTCGTTCAGTGCGGTACCGGTGTCGCAGTCGTCGTGGGCAGCGGCGAGGGCGACGCATTGTCCGGAAGCGGAGCCTCGCTCGGTGCCGGCGTTGGCGGCGGCGTCGAGGCAGGCGGGATCGTCGGGAGCACCTTGCCGTCCAAGAATGCAAGACGCTGCAGATCGGTCTCGACCAGAGGCGTCTCCGCCGGACTCGGCGTGGGGAGACCCATCGCGATCTTTGCACGGCCGACTTTGCCGTACACAGTCTGCGGGAAGTACGCCGTGATGTAGCCGAGTTGTTTGAGCGCGCGTTTGTGCGCCGTATCACCGGGGATGCGTTCGTAGATCGCCTCGAGCGCAAACGCATAGCGCGGCAACCAATGGTCGAACGGATATTTCTTCGCCCAATCGCGCATCGCGTCTTCGACCCACACTGCGCCGTTGAGGACCGCGCGGTCGTGGTCGGGATGCATGTCGGCGTCCAAGCCCATGTCCTTGACCTTGTTGCGGACGCCGAGAATGCTCATTTGCAAGCGGCCGAAGTATTCGTCCGCCGGTGCGTTCGTGTAGCGAGGATGGTAGCCGGTTTGCTTGCGTGCGGCCTGCTTTGACGCCGGATGCTTTGCCTTCGTCGCCGCCGGCGAAGCGACGGGGAGTGCTGTCTCCGTAGCGGCCAGGAGTGAGAGCGCAGCGAAAGACGCGCGCAGACGGTGTGTCAACGTGAACACGATTGATCGCTGAACGTACGCCCGGAAGGTGACGTTTCATCGCGTGCAACCGAGCGTTTACCCCGGATTTCCGGTGTACGGTGTTGAACGTTGCAGCATGAACCACGACGACACGCGTAGCGAGGCTGATCCGCTCGACCATCCCGAGGTCGCGCGCGGCCTCACTGAGCCGCTGCAGGCGCTCCTACGTCGCGTGGATGACGGGGACGAGGCCGCCCGCGCGCAGGCTCTTCCCGTTGCCGCTGCGATCGTCGACGCCTTCGCCGCCGTCGGTCTGCTCGAGTTCGCCTATCTCGCGCCCGGGGAGGACGAGGAGGAAGAAGGCCCCATCGCGTGGCTCGAGGTCGGTGAGGCGATCGTCGATGCCGAGCGCGACGCGGTCGTCATCGCGGGCAGCGAGATCCTCGAAGTGTTCGACGGCCCGATCGTGCTCGAAGACCCGGCGAACGAGGACGAGCCCGAGAGCTGACGCTACGCGTTCGGCTCTTCGCGCACATCGTCGCGATCGACGAAGCGCAAGCGAAGATTGCGCCCCGAGACGTCTGACGCGACGATCTCGACGCGCGAGCTTTCGTCGTCATCGCCGATTGCCAATCCGAGGTGCACCAGTGAGCGATGCGTGCGTCGCAAGCGCGGTGCGTCGTCGAGCCAGTCGTTCATAGGGCACAAGTGTCGGGCTCGGGGGCTCGTTCTCGGGAGATGCGAAGGTCCCGCCGAGAATCCGTCTTTCGGCCGCAGGGAGTTACGCGAAGTCGACGGCGCTTTCGGGGTGGGCAGAGAGGACGCTCCGTTCCGCGGCCTCGATCGCATGCACGATGCGCTCGACGCTCGTCGCCGCTGGACGCCAGGTTTCTGTCACCAGGACGAACTCGACGTTCATCGGCTTCGACGAGAAGCGTTGCGAGCTCACGCGATAGCGCTTGTAGCCTTCGAGGATGATGCGCGTCTCGCCGCGCTCGAGATTCGCGCGAACGAGCTCGTACGCCGGGATGCTGCCGTCGGTGCTGTAGCTCGTCACGATCCATGGGACGTCGAGCGCCGCGAGCAAACGGCGGTATTCGGCGAGCGCGAGCGCGCGGTGATTGTAGGCGCTGCGTCGCAGCGTGCGCCAATCGTCACGGATCGCCGACTTGTCGCCGCGTCCGGTGATCGTCGGTGAGAGCGCAGGCTTGTCCCACAGCGCGATCGACGTGAGCACGTGGTAGTTCGAGCCGTATGGATGCTGGTTGTACGGCGGATCGACATACGCGACGTCGGGCCGTTCACCGAGCGCGGCGAGCTGCGCCGCGAGCGCGGTTGCGTCGAGCCGGAATACGCGGTTCTCACGTCCGTTGTCGTGGAACACCGCCGGTCGTAGCTGCACGTCGCCGGCGATGCGATGGAGCGCGGTACCGGTGCTGCCACCCCACCCGCGATGGAAGCCTTTGAAGACGCCCGAGGTGTTGCTCGTGTACGAGGCTTGGTAGAGAAGCGGCGCGATGAGGCAATCGCGCTGCACCGGCGTGAGTGTCCCTGCGCTCTCCCACGTCGCGATCTGCTCCCGAATCGCGTCGAGGCGCATCCCGTTCTTGCGCATGTAGAACATGCGGTCGCGCGTCACGTCGAACGCCTCGTCGTCCGGCGGACACAAGTGCGTCGTTACCCAACCTTCGCGTGGCGGCAGCGCGTTGAGCGCGGCAATAACTTCTTCGTAGCTGCGTCCGCCATGAAAGCGCGGCGCCGCGTTCGCCTCGATCGCGGCGCGGCACAAGACTTCGCTGTACGGCTCCCAATCGTTGGCAAGAACGCGGAACCCGAGCCGTTTGGCATGCCGTGAGACGACGCCGCTGCCGGCGAACAAGTCGAGAAACGTCGCTCGCGCCGGATCAACGCCGGTCCCCGCGAGCGCGCGGCCGATCACGTGCAGCAGCTTACGTTTGTTCCCGATGTACGGAATGAGCTGATGGAACGTGAAGTCGTCCGTCGACTTTGCCGCATGGGCACGTCGCTCGTATCGCAACCCCGGTTCCTTGGACGACGGCCGGAAGAACGCCCGCCGACGGGACGTTTTGTCGCTCTTTGCCGCCGCACAGAGAATTCGCAGCGCGCTGTCAGCTTTTTGCGTCGCAATAGGCGTAGTCGTTCTAGGAGACCACCGTGCGTGACATCGACTCCCGCGAATACCGCCGAATCCGCCGCTACAAGCTGATTCGCTCCGCAATCGTCGACCATCGGGTAGAGCAGCCCGCGAAGCCCAATCCCGTCGCGAAGC
>CAZABL010000039.1:6791-32516 GCA_964483365.1 uncultured bacterium | reverse complement strand
AGCATGACAAGTGGTCGTCGGCATTGCCGCGATGCTCGTGGTGGTGCTCGCATCGATCGTCTCGACATGGCTCGACCGTCCTAACTCGAGCTAGCGCACTCCGTGTCACGCTGAGCTTGTCGAAGCGCGCACCCCCGCTGAGCTTGTCGAAGCGCGATGCCTCACGACGGCTTCGACGAGCTCAGCCTGGACGCGTGCTTCGACGGGCTCAGCATGACATGTGGGAGCTACTGGTAGCGGACGCCGTCGAGGATCACGAAGCCGGGCGGGTGTGGGCCGTGTGTCGTGCGGTGCGTCCAGTGGATCCCGTCGCGACGCGGACCGTCGTAGAAGTACTCGCCGCGCACCGTCGCCTGTTCGCCCGGACGCACCGGGAGCGCGCCCAGGACGTCGAGGTTCGCGTCGATCCACACGTCGTCACCGTTGGGGAGCACGACGTCGAATGGGAGGTGACGTCCGCTGCGGCTCACGTGCGGCGGGCGTACGCGGCGCACGCGCCCGCAGATCGTGACCTCGGTGCCGCTTGCGCCGCGATCGCGCACTTCCTCGAAGTACTGGTCGTTGCAGTCAGCCGACGCGGTTGTCGCCTGCGCCGTGGTGCGCGTCGTTGCCGAGCAACCAGTGAGCGCCACGGCGAACAGCAGCGCCGCGATCAGCCGATGTGGCAGATCTCGAGTTGGTTCCCGTCGGGGTCGGTGAAGAAGCACGCGTAGTACTCCGGTCCGTACGCTTCGTGCGGCATCTCGATCTCGCGCGCGCCGATCGCGGGAAGGTACGTTGCAATCGCATCGACCGTCCCGCGCGACGGTGCCGCAAACGCGATGCGATTGGGGTTCGGCGTCATCGCGGGATCTTCCGTGATCCCGAACCAGTCGTCGGTTTCCGGGATCTGCCAGGTCGTGAACGTCGCGCCGGCCTCCTTCACCGCGCCGAGCAGCGGCAGGAACGCGTCGTAGAACTCTGCGGCGGCGGCGCGGTTACGCACGCGCACGTCGACGTGCGAGATGAGCATCAGCAGCCCAAGGCGCCCTGCGTGAGGGCGCAGCGCTTGAGTTCGTTGCCCTGCGGATCGCGGAACGAGATCGACCAGCCGTTCGCAGTGCGGGTGTAGACGCCGAAGCCGAACTTGAGCGCAACGTAGGGTGACGACGTCACGTGAAGACTTCCGAACGCAGCGGGAAGGAACGGCACGATGTCGCTGTCGAGCATGTCACCGCCTTCGCCGTTGACGACGAGCGGCGGGTGTCCGGCGACGTCGAAGACGCCGATAAGGTGGATGTGCCCGGAGAGCACCAGCTCAAAGGGCGTCAGGCTTTCGCCGATCGCAGCGCGTTCGGTCGCGTTCGTGTACGGCGGACGGTGCGTCACGAACCAGCTCTCGCCTTGCGCGAGCCCACGCGCGACGTTGAACGCGTACTTGTAGCCATCGGCGATCTTCGGATCGACCTTCGCGTCGTCGCCGGCCGCCGAGTCGAAGAGCACGAGGCGCAGACCGGGAAGATCGACCGAGTACGGCTGTGTCGTGTCGGCGCACGACGTCCCGGAGAACGGATCGAGATACCGGAACCAGCCGATCCCGCCGCGCTGACAGTCTTCGTGGTTGCCGCGTGCGAGGACGAGCGGCACTGAGGAGAAGAGCTGCGCGCCTGGCGCAAACCAGTCGGCGTCCCACGAAGCGGCGTTGTCGCCGACCGGGCTTCCGGTGCACGCGACGCCGCTGGGTGGACAGGGCGATTCGCGATAGTAGTAGTCGCCGATGTGGATGACGAGGTCGGGGTGCAGCGCTGCGATCGTCCGCGCGTTCACCGGGAACGGCCACTGCGCCGGATCGTTGCAGGCCTGCACCTGCGCGCCTTTGAGCCGGCAGCCCGTATCGCCGAAGACGACGATCGTCTTCGGCGGCTCGGTCACCGGCGCGGGTAAAGCGCGGTCGCCGACGCGCACACTCCCCGTGTGCACCGGAACCGGGACGTCGCAGACGACGTTGGGGAAGCCGGCGACGGCGCCGCTGCGCTGCGTCATCGTCGTCGCCCGGCCGTCGAGCGTCGCCGTCGGACACGTCCCGCTATCGACGATCGCGCGCGCATGCGGACCATCGGCGGCGTACTGAAGCCACGCAGAGAGAATCGTCGCCACTAGCATCGCGGCGCACTTCCGTCACCGCACGCGGCGCACCTCGCCGCGTTTCCTGTCAGGGTGACATGCGACGAGTTTACATTGTCTTAAGGTCGGAGACGACGCTGTCGATCGACTTCTTTGCGTCGCCGAAGAGCATCACGGTTTGCGGTTCGTCGTAGAGGGGGTTGTCGATCCCGGCGAAGCCGCTCGCCATCGAGCGCTTGAGGACGACGACGTTCTTCGCCTTGTCGACGTCGAGGATCGGCATCCCGAAGATCGGCGACGACTTGTCTTCGCGCGCCGCCGGATTCGTAACGTCGTTCGCGCCGACGACGAGCGCGACGTCCGCGCGCGCGAAATCCGGGTTGATGTCGTCCATGTCGAACAGCGACGTGTACGGAACGTTGGCTTCGGCGAGCAGCACGTTCATGTGCCCCGGCATGCGACCGGCGACCGGATGGATCGCGTACTTCACCTCGACACCGCGCTTCTCGAGCTGATCCTCGAGCTCGCGGATCGAGTGCTGCGCCTGCGCGACCGCCATCCCGTAGCCCGGCACGATGATCACTTCGTCGGCATACGCGAGCATCGCCGCGACGTCGTCCGGCGTCACGGACCGCACGTTGTGCTCCTTGGCCGCAGCGCCCGCGGTGCCGGTCTTCACGGCGCCGAACGCGCCGAACAGCACGTTGGTGATCGAGCGGTTCATCGCTTTGCCCATGAGGATCGTCAGCAGCGTACCGGACGCACCGACGAGCGCACCGGCGATGATGAGCACGCTGTTCCCGAGCACGAAGCCGGTCGACGCCGCGGCGAGCCCGGTGAACGAGTTCAGCAGGGAGATGACGACCGGCATATCCGCGCCGCCGATCGGCAGCACGAACAGGACCCCGAGCACGAACGCACAGCCCAGCGCGATCCAGAAGAACATCAACGCGTTGGGCGAGCCGGCGACGACGAAGCCCCATGAGATGAGGATCGCGAGCAAGAGCAGCGCGTTGACGATCTGCTGGCCGGGATACGTGATCGGGCGCCCGGTCATCACCTCTTGCAGCTTGAGGAACGCGATGATCGAGCCGGCGAACGAGAGCGAGCCGATCACGGCCGACAGCACGCTGGTGAACGCGACGTCGTACGTCGGCACCGCACCCGAATTGTAGATGCGCAGCAGCTCGCCGGCAGCGACGAGCGCGGCGGCACCGCCGCCCGCGCCGTTGAATGCGGCGACCATCTGCGGCATCGCGGTCATCTTCACGCGCTGCGCCGAGATGATCCCGACGGCTGCGCCGACGACGAGTGCCGCGATGATGACGGCCCAGTTCACGATCCCTTGGGTGAGGGTCGCGACGATCGCGATCAGCATCCCGACCGCGCTGATCCGGTTGCCCATCCGCGCGGTGCGCGGCGAGCTCAAGTAGCGCAAGCCGACGATGAACAGGACCCCGGTGATCAGATACGCGATGTCGACCGGGTTGGCGAGCGTTTCGGTGCTGCTCGTCATCGCTGGCCGTTCTCCGGCGCCTTCGACGGCTGCGGGACGCGCGGCTTGAACATCTCGAGCATCCGCTCCGTCACGGTGTAACCGCCGAAGACGTTGAGCGAGGCGAGGAAGACGACGAGAAACCCGACGATCGGTCCGAGCGGCGCCGCGACCTGTCCGGCGACGAGCAGCGCGCCGACGAGCACGATGCCGTGGATCGCGTTCGTCGCCGACATCAGCGGCGTGTGCAGCGTCGTCGGGACTTTCGAGATCACCTCGAAGCCGACGAAGACGGCGAGCACGAAGATTGTCAGTTCGGACAGCAGGTGCGCGGTCACGCGGCTCCTCCCGGGGTTGCGAGTGCGGTCTTGGTCGCTTCGTGGACGATCTCGCCGTCGCGGACGATCGTTGCACCACGGGCGATCTCGTCGTCGGGATCGAGCACCAAACGTCCGTCGTGCGAGAGATACAAGATCAGGGCCTGAAGATTGCGAGCGTAGAGTTGACTCGCGTGCGTCGGAACCGTCGCGGGGAGGTTCACGGCGCCGATGATCGTCACGCCGTTGGGGCTCACGACCGTCTCGCCCGCGCGCGTCAGCGCCGCGTTGCCGCCAGTCTCGGCGGCGAGATCGACGATCACGCTGCCGGGCGCCATCGCCGCGATCGCCTCTTCGGTGATGAGCAGGGGGGCGCGGCGGCCGGGAACGGCGGCGGTCGTGATTACGATGTCGCTCCCGCCGATCGCCTTGACCATCGCGGCGCGCTGCGTCTCGAGCTCCTCGGGGGTGAGCTCGCGCGCGTAGCCGCCGGCTCCGGTCGCTTCGACCCCGGCGATCTCGAGGAACTTCGCGCCGAGCGACTGCACCTGTTCCTTGACGGCGGCGCGCGCGTCGTACCCGGTGACGACCGCGCCGAGCCGGCGGGCGGTACCGATCGCCTGCAGTCCGGCGACGCCGGCGCCGATCACGAGCACCTTGGCGGGCTGCACCGTTCCGGCCGCTGTGGTGAGCATCGGAACGTACTTGGGCAGCGCGCCGGCGGCGAGGAGCACCGCCTTGTAGCCCCCGATGGAGGCCTGCGACGAGAGTGCGTCCATCGTCTGGGCGATCGTCGTGCGCGGGATCAGCTCCATCGCGATCGCGCTCAACCCGCGCGACGCGTAGCGCTCGACCGAGCGCGGGTCACCGAGCGGTGCCAAAAAGCCGATCACCGTGGCGCCGCGCGGGACCGCGTCGAGCTCCGCGTCGGTCGGCTTGGCGACGCGGGTGACGACCTCGGCGTCGCGGTAGACGTCGCCGCCGCCGGCCAGCGTCGCGCCGGCCTGCCGGTAGGCGTCATCCGAATAGAATGCGTTTGCGCCGGCCCCTCGCTCGACGGTCACCTGGTGCCCTTCTTTGATGAGGCGGGCGACGACGTCGGGAACGAGAGCGACGCGTCGCTCTCCGGGGGCCTGCTCCTTGGGGACCGCGATCCTCATGGGGTTCTAGATCGCAGTTCTACCGCTCGGTCCCTTCGTACGAAGTATCGCCATAGGTGGCTGCATCGCCCGCAGTCACTCCCCGGGGCCACGCCGTGGCGGCCAACAGGGCGGCGGCTCCGCCGAGGTGGATAGCGTGCTGCGGCGCTTAGAAGCGCGCGACGAGCTGAACCTCGTTGAGCGGCTGCTTGTACGTGAGCACGCCCTGCGCGACGAACTCGCGCTGCATGTCCTCGAGCGTCGCTTGATCGATCCGCAGATCCGGCTTGACGTCGTAGCGCGGCGCTGAGCGCAACACGTCGAGCGGTTGTTTCGTGTACTTCTGATAGACAGCGAGGTTTTGCGGCGTCGAGAAGCGATCGCCGCTGACCTCCGATGCGGCTTTGCGGAAAGCGCTCATCACGGCGTGCGCATGGTCGGCGTTGCCGAGCAGCGTCGGACCGAAGAAGAGACCTGAGGCGGAGATCCCGGCCGGCACCGTTCCGATCAGGTGCGCGAGCCGCTTTTGCTGGAATAGCTCGGTGAACGGTGACGAGGTGAAGACGGCGTCGATCGCTTTGCGGTCCAGCGCGACTTCCTGATCGGGAGCCGCGATGTTGACCGGCTCGACGTCGCTTACGTGCAGGTTCGCCGGTCGCAAGATACGCGCGACGTAGTACGCAGACGCCGCGCCGGCCCCGCCGTTCCAGCCGATCCGCTTGCCGTGCAGCACGCCGACCGAACGCAGCCCGCTGTCCCACAAATCGTTGCGCACCAGCAGCGCCGACGGGAAGCCGTGCTGCGGCTGATACGCGGTCGACGCGACGAATCTCACCTTCAGACCGCGGTTGACCGCGTTGAAGAACGCAGCGGAGAGCGCCGCTGCCGCGATGTCGAGCTGTCCTTGCGCGACGAGCGCCATCGCGTCTTGTCCGGCGACGATCGGGGTGAGCTCGACGTCGAATCCCGCCTCGCGCAGATATCCGCGTTCGGCGGCGACGAAGACCGGCGCGAACAGCGTCGAGGGAACGTACCCGATCGTCAGTTTGCGCGTGGTCTGCGCGAGCGTGAGGCGCGGCGACGCGGCCACGCCCGCCACGGCGAGACCGGTGAGAAAGCGCGAGCGTTGCACTAGGAGATGTGGACGGGGTTCCGCAGTGTTCCGATCTTCGAGATCACGACGTCCATCACGTCGCCGTCCTTGATGAACTCGGGCGGCGTCCGCGCGAAGCCGACCCCTTCGGGCGTCCCCGTCGCGATCACGTCGCCGGGTTCGAGCGTGATGCCTTGCGAGAGGTACGAGATCACGCGCGCAACCGTGAAGATCATCGAACGCGTGTTGGCGTGCTGTTTGGTCTCGCCGTTGAGGAGCAGCGAGACGTCGAGGTTCTGCGGATCGCCGATCTCGTCGGCGGTGACGACCCACGGACCGATCGGACACGTGTCGTCGAGCGTCTTGCCCTTGAACCACTGCGTCGTCGCGTTCTGCAGATCGCGCGCGCTCACGTCGTTCAAGCATGTGTAGCCGAAGACGACGTCGAGTGCGCTTGCTTCGTCGACGTCCTTGCAGCGCGTCCCGATGATGACGGCGAGTTCGGCCTCCCAGTCGTACTTCTGCGAGACGCGTCCCGAGAGGTGCAGCGTCTGACCGGGATCCGCGATCGCGGTCGGCGCCTTCGAGAAGAGCGTCGGAACGGTTGGGAGCTTCAGCTCCTCACCGCGCGCCCGCGCGCCTTCTTCGGCGTGCGCCAGGTAGTTGCGGCCGACGCAGAAGACGTTCTTGCGCGGATTGACCGGTGACAGAAGCGTCACGTCCGCGAGCGGTACGGGCGTGCCGCGGCGGAGAGAAGCGGCCGCCCGCGCGGCGGGCTCGAGGTCGATCAGTTCCTCGAGCGAGTTGACTCCCTCGACAGGGACGACCGTCTCGTCCTCGAGGAGCCCCAGGCGCGAAGTCGCCGAACCGGTGCTGAAGATCACGTAGCGCACACGCCACGCTAGGCGCGCGGCCCACGCGAATCCTCCTTAGTTGGGCCGGCGCGTGAGGTGCCAGAAGCCGCAGTAGCGGCACTCGTACGAGAAGAGGACGTCGCCCATCCCGTTCATGAGCGCGTGCGCGTGCGCGTCGGCCTCGCTGGCATATTGTTGCTTCGACGTGCACGAGCGCTCGATGTCGCGATCCCAGTCGTTCGCCGTTTGGCGCTCCTTGACGTACCAGCGCATCAGATCGTCGGGTGCGCCGCCGCCCCCGCGCGGCGGGCGATTGCGTCGCGACATGACGACCCCCTTAGGGACTCGACGTGTGCATCACCTGGGGCAGGTCCGGCAACTGCTTCGCGTTCACGCTCGGCGCCGGTGCGGGCGAAAACAGCCCGGGGGGCGGCGTGCGGTTACGATTCCGCTTCGCGATGTCCATCATCTGATTCGCCGCGCCCTCGGCGTTCGGGTTCACCCCGCCCGGCTTGAGGAGCACGACTTCACGATGGACGCGCGTGGTCTTGGGATTGTAATCGTAGGTCAGCCGATAGACGCCGGAGATCGCCTTCCCGTCGGCGGTCCGAATGAACGCTTGCAGTGCGTTGCCGTACGTCTGCGCATTGTACGTCGGGTTGGGCGATGACTTGCCCGAACGCACGCGCGCGACCTGACCCATCTTGTTGACTTCGACGACGAACTCGGTGTGCAACGCGGTCTTCGGCAACAACACTTTCGGCTGCACTTTCGTCACGTCGATCGCGCCGGGCGGCGGCGTCGGTGCATTGGCCGCGAGCGCGGCGGGACTCGCTGCAACGATCGCAGCGGCGGCGAGGATGACGCGGCGCATGCGTGCGCTAGTTCCGCGACAACGCAGCGAATGCGGCGCCACAGGATGCACAGGCGACGATCACTTGAAACGTCGCGCCGCGCTCGCGCAGCTCGCTCGAGCGTGCCTGGCTGTCATCGCTGCCGCAATAACGGCATCGGGTCGAGGTCTTGTTCCTCCCCGAGCGTTCGTCTTCCACATCAGGGTCGTTCCCCGCGCGGGCGACTCTCACCCCGCCGCGGGACGCGGCAGAGCCCCCGCCGAACGCTCGCTGCGTCATGCTCAACCGTTTCGCCGCGGCCCTGCTTGTCTGTGCCGGCCTTTGCGCGTGCAACCAAACGCCGCAGCCGGTCGCCCCGTCCTACTACGGTACCGGGCAAAAAGATATCCGCGTCGTCGATGCTCATTATGTGACCACTGGCGAAGGGAATCAGGTGATGTCCGGCAACCCGGTCGGCTACATCATCATGCGCATCGAGCTCACGAACGATTTCGGGCGCGATATGACGCCTGAGCTCAGCCACATCTTCCTCGTCGAGCCGGACGGCACGCGCCATCAAGCGATCGACAGCGGCTCGTCGGTCTTCACCGGGATCAGCAACTCGCTCGACCAGTTGAAGAAGGACGACAAGCGCATCTACACCGTGGGGTTCCGTGTCGCGAGTCCGACGACCACTGGCTCGATCATTTACGAACAGTAAGCGTTTCTTCGCGGCGCTCTTCGCGCTCGCGTTCGTCGTCGGCGCCGCGCCGGTGCGCGCGGCGAGGCCGCTTCCGGACTCGGGAAAGTGGGATCGCACGTTCGCGCTCTATGCGCGTGACGTTGCGGTGCCGTGGAAGCGCATCACCGTCCGTCTGGACACCTACAGCGGCGCGCCGGTCGACTTCGCAGCGTATCAAGCCGACCCGGCCGATGTGTTGATCGCGGGCTCGGCGAAAGCGCGCGCGCTCGACACTTCGCACCGCACCGCGGTCGCTCGCTGGCGATTCGCACCGCCGGCCGGGCTGCGCTACACACCGAGCGACGTCGACGTTCCGCTGCAGAACCGCGAGGGCTTCTTCGTCGTCGAGGCGCGGCGCGGTGACGCCGTGCAGCAGACCTGGCTCGACCTCACGCGCGTCGGCCTGGTGACGAAAGAGTCGCCGGGCGGGATCGTCCTGTACGGCGCCGATCTGGGGTCGGGGAAGGCGCTGGCCGGGATGCGGATCACGTACCTGGTCGGGACGAACTTCGTCTATGCCAAGACCGACGCGCACGGGATCGCGCGCTGGAGCGGCGCGCAGCGGCCGCGCTTCGCGCTCGCGGAGTGGGGCAACAGCAAGACGTTCGTCTCCTTTTTGCCGCAGCCGCCGATCCCCGGCGCGCTCGTCGGCGTGCGCGCCGACCGTGCGAACGTGCGCGCCGGCGAACGCGTGCGCATCGTCGGCTTCGCGCGCAAGCGCGTCGGGACGGCGTACCGTCCCGCCGGCGGCGAAGCGCATCTGGCCGTCCTCGCGCGCGGCAAGCCGGTCGCCTCGGCGAACGCGCGGCTCGACGCCGCCGGCGCCTTCACCGCCGACGTGATGCTCCCCGCCGATGCACCCGCCGGTGATGCGGCGATCCTCGCGACGGCGGCCGGTGCAAGCGGCGGTGCGGCGATCCACATCGACGCGGTCAGCGATGTCGTGCTGACGGTCGCGCCGGCGTGCCCCGCCGTCTGTCCGTCGGATGCGCCGATCGCAGTAACCGTCCACGCGAAGCGGGCCGATGGAACACCGGTCGCGGATCGCGATGTGCGCCTGCAGGTCGTGCGCTCGCCGCACATCCTGCCCCCCGGCGAAACCGACGATGCAGCGGAGTGGGGAACGACGGCGATCATCGACACGCGCCTGCGCACCGATTCGACCGGCGACGTGCTCGTCACGATCCCCGCACCGAGCGACGGACTCTCGTCGACGTACGGGATCGTCGCCACCAGCGGCGGTTCGACCGCGTCGGCGCGCTTGACCGCACCCGCCTCGCGCGTCGCGCTCGTCGTCGTTCCCGAGCGAACACAGATCGACATCACCGACGCCGCCGCGCTCGACGTGCGCGGGTACGATGCCGCCGACGGGCGCCCCGCGGGCGGACTGGCGGTGCGCTTGCAGCTGGTTCACGGCCCGACCGTGCAAGAGCAACAAGTGACCCTCGACAGCGAAGGCCGAGCGCATGCGATCTTCCGCAACGTCGTCCCGGGGACGAACCTCGCGTATGCGCGCGCCAGCGTCGACGCAAAGAACACGCTCGACGTGAGCGCAGTGAACGTCGTCCCGCAGGCGCTGCTCGGACAACGCGCGCGGCGCAGCGTCGAGACGCGCATCGCGACCGACAAGCCGCGCTATCGCATCGGCGAAAAGCTCACCGTCGACGCCTCGCTCGCCGGCGCAACCGGCGACGCATTCGTGACGCTCGAGGGTGCGCGTCCGATGGGCGAGCAGACGATCGCGACACAGAGCGGCCGCGCCGGCGCGCAGTTTACCGTCCCCGAGACGGTCGGCGACGCGCAGGTCGGTGTCGTCTTCGTGCGCGACGGCGCGATGGAGTACGCGACGCAGCGCGTTGCCGTCGATGGTCCCGGCCATGCACGGCTGACCGCGCTCTCGGTCGACCGCACGACGTTCACCGGCGGATCGGTCGCGCACGTAACGATCACCGACGGCAACGACAGCTCCGCTGCCACGCTCGCGATCCGGCTCGCCGACCAACAAGCCAGCGGCGGCGCGGCGTTTGTCGACGCACCGGACGTGCTGGCAGGGACGGGGACGACGACGCAAGCGCCCACGTCCGGCGATCCCGCGTGGCACGCATCGGTGACGCCGGGTCGCTCGACCGCACTCGACGACAGTGCGCGCACCGGAACACCAAGCGTAGCCACCGCGTCTGCAACGCTTGCCGCGTTCGGCGGCGCGGCGGCGCGTGCGCTGGAGTGGCGTGTCGATCGCGCCAGCAAGGAAGGCTTCGACGTGACGCTGCCGCAGACGCCCGGTCGTTATGTCGTCTCGATCCTCAAAATCGGCGACGACGGCGATGTCGGTGCCGCGGCGCTCGCGCTCGAGGTGCGCTGATGCCTGCGCAGCTGACGATGCCCGCGCTCGCGCCCGACACGGCGCGGCTCATGCTGCTCGACACCTACGGGCTCGTCTATCGCGCCTTCTTCGCGCTCCCCGCGCTCACGACAACGCGCGGCGTTCCGATCAACGCAGCCTACGGTTTCACGATGATGGTCACGAAGATCATCAACGACGAGAAGCCGACGCACGTCATCGCCGCGTTCGACAAAGGACTGCCGACCGCGCGCGTCGCGCTCTACGCGCAGTACAAGGCGCAGCGTCAGGAGACACCCGACGAGCTCCGTTCGCAGTTCGCGCTCGTGCGCAAGATCCTCGACGTCTACGGCATCCCGATCATCGAGCAAGACGGCGAAGAGGCCGACGACATCATCGCGACGCTCGCGCGCCGCGCCGAGGACGAGCAGCAAGGCGTGCTCGTCGTGACCGGCGACCTGGACTTGCTGCAGATCGTCGACGGGCGCACGACCGTCCTGACGACGCGTCGCGGAATCACCGAGCTCGGACGCTACGATCCCGACGCGGTGAAGGCGCGCTTCGAGCTCGAACCGCGCCAGCTCCCCGACTACCGTGGGCTCAAAGGAGATCCGTCCGACAATCTTCCCGGGATCCCCGGCGTCGGCGAGAAGACCGCGATCAAGCTGATCAAGAGCGCCGGTTCGCTCGATGCGCTGTTGGCGAATCCGAAGCTGGCCGGATCGCCGAAGCTCGAGAATCTCGTGCGCGAGTACGGCGAGCAGGCGCGGATCTGCCGTGAGGTCTCGCTGGTGAAGCGCGATCTCGATATCCAGCTGGATTGGGAGAGCGCGCGCTACACGCCCCCGTCGAACGACGCGCTCTACGGCCTCTATCGCGAGCTGGAATTCAAGACGCTCCTCTCCAAGCTCGAGGCGCCGCTCGAGATCACGCCTCCCGCCGACGAGCAGCTGCTCGAAGGTGAGTATCAGTCACACGTGGCCGTCACCGAACCGGCCGACTACACCCGCATCGCGACGCTGCTCGACGACGCGTCGTCACGCGAGCGCGTCGCGCTCGCGCTGCGCGGCGATGCCGTCGCGGTCTCGCCGGACGACGGCAAAGCCTTCGCGTTCCTGCGCTCCGCGCTCGATGTCCCGGTCGTCACGACCGCCTTCATGCGGCTGTGGGAGCGCGTGCCGCGGTTGGTCGCGTACGATTCGAAGGGGATGATCGGCGCACTCGGGTTGCCGGTGCGCAACCTCGGCGACGACCCGATGCTGAGCTCGCATCTGCTGAATCCGAGCCGCACCTTCGCCGACATCACCCAAGCGGCGAGCGAGTTTCTCGCGCGCACGCTCCCCGACGAGCCGGCGGCCGTCGCCGACGCGGCCGGCTTGCTGGCGCGCGAGACGCGCGCCGAGCTCGAGCGTCGCGATCAGCGCGAGCTCTACGATGACGTCGAGCTTCCGCTCGCACCAGTCCTCGCCGCGATGGAACGGATGGGCGTCGCGCTCGATCCCGCCGCGTTGCGCGAGCTCTCGGCCGAAGTCGACCTCGCGGTTGAGCGGCTGCAGCGCGAGATCTACGAGCTCGCCGGCGAAGAGTTCAACATCGGCTCACCGCAGCAGCTCGGACGCATCCTGTTCGACAAGCTCGGTCTGCCCGCGGGACGTCAGAACAAGACCGGGTATGCGACCGGCGCCGACGTGCTCCAGTCGCTCGCGCGCAGCTTCCCGGTCGCGGCGAAAGTCCTCGAGTACCGCGAGGTCTCCAAGCTAAAAAACACCTACATCGACGTGCTGCCGTCGCTCGTCGACACCAACGGCCGGCTGCACACGATCTTCAACCAAACCGCGACCGCAACGGGACGCCTGTCGTCGACGAATCCGAACCTGCAGAACATCCCCGTTCGCGGCGAGCTGGGTCGCCGCATCCGCAAGGCGTTCGTCGCGCCGTCGCCCGACCGCGTGCTGCTCGCGGCGGACTACTCGCAGATCGAGCTGCGTTTGATGGCGCATCTGAGCGGCGACGAGGCGATGCGCGCGGCGTTCCACGAGCGCCAGGACATCCACGATTTCACTGCGCGGCGCATCTTCGACATCGGTCCGTTCGCGCAGGTCGATCCGAACCAGCGCCGGATGGCCAAGTCGGTCAACTTCGGGCTGCTGTACGGGATGTCGGACTTCGGCCTTGCACAACGGCTCGAGATCGACCGCGGCACTGCGCGCCAAATGACCGAAGCGTACTTCGCGCGCTTCCCCGGCGTGCGCGACTACATCGCCAAATCACTGGAACAGGCGCGCGAGCGCGGCTACGTGCAGACGATTCTCGGTCGCCGCCGCTACATGCCGGATCTGCGCGCGAAGAACTACGCGCTGCGCGCCGCCGCCGAGCGCGAGGCGACGAACGCGCCGCTCCAAGGCTCCGCAGCCGATCTGATGAAGCTCGCGATGGTACGGCTCGACCGCCGCCTCACCGCCGAGGGCCTCGACGCGATCATGCTGCTGCAGATTCACGACGAGCTGATCTTCGAGGTCGCCACGCGCGACCTCGATCAGGTAAGTCGTATCGTCAAGCACGAGATGGAGCACGCCCTCGAATTGAGCGTTCCGATCGAGGCAACGCTCAAGACCGGAAGGAACTGGTACGACGTGGAGAGTTACGACCCCGATGAACCCGAAGCGGCTTAGCCTTCTCGCCGTCGCGGCGCTGCTGCTGACCGCGCAATCACCGGCACCGAGGACGGGCCCGCTCCCGTGGTGCGACGCGCTGCCGCTCCCCAATCCAGGGATGCCCGCGCTCGGGGTCGACGTCGCCGGAAACGTCACGCACATCGCGGCCGACCTCACCTGCAGGCCCGCGCTCGTGCGCGGTCCGCGCAGCACGCTGCGGCTTGCGGTTGCCGCGACGCCGGCGCAGCGCGAGCACGGGCTCATGAACGTCCCCTACGTCCCGCAGGGTCAGGGGATGCTCTTCGTCTTCCCGGAGGGCGACGCGCCGCGCAATTTTTGGATGAAGAACACGATCACGCCGCTCGACATGGTCTTCATCGGTGCGAACGGGGTCGTCACGTCGGTCGCCGCCGACGTCCCGGCGACGAAACCGGGGACGCCTGACAGTCAGGTCGCGACGCGGCAAGGAACGGGCGCCTTCGTCATCGAGCTCGGCGGCGGAGACGCCGCGCGAGAGGCGATCGCCAAAGGGACGCGGTTGATGATTCCGCAGGTGAGCGCCGAGTGATGCTGCTGCTCGCCCTCGATCCGAGCGGCGAGCAGATCCTGGCGTACGCCAAGCAGGCGTTTCGTTCGCACGTCCGCCCCGCCTATGTGAGCTACTTGGTCGAACGACGCGATCGCGTCGGCGGTCTCCCCGACCTCGAGAACAGCTACGACCTCAAGGTCTGGTGTCGGACCAGCGACCGCGACGCGCTCATGCGCAAAGCGTGGAACGGGAAGGCCTACGGCGAGCTGATCAACGACACCGTCGCGTTCGACGGCTACGTCGATCCCGGACCGCCGACCGCTGACATCTTCGAGCGCGCTCTCTACGTTCGCGCGCCGCTGCGCGCGACGCCGGCGCCGGACGCGACCGAACTGCCGACGATCGGCACGGTCACGACGGTCGGCGAATACGACTACCGGGTCACGCGGCTGCAGCGCGAAGGCGCGCTCTGGCATCTCTCGCTGAGCGCGCTGCGCGACCTGCAGCGCAATCGGATCGAGCAGCTCTGGGTCAACGCGACGACCTACGACGTGACGCGCATGTTCGTACGCGATCACTTATATCTCGGGCTCACCGGCCAGTCGTTGCCCGACGAGTTTGACGTGCGCTTTACGATGCGCGACGGACTTCCGCTCATCAGCGCGATCCACGGCGTTACGTTTCCGCCGACGTACCAAACTGACTACGTCTTCCGCGACGTCACCTTCCCGGAAACGCTGCCGGCGTGGTACTTCGAGCCGAAGACGTATCGCGAACATCGTGGCGAAGCGCCGGCCTGAGCAGAGATTTTACACCGAGGAGCAACCGGCTTAACAGTTTATTCTTGCCAGCGCTCGTTTGGTTGGCGACACTGTTGCCATGAAGTTTCGTCTTGGCGCTCAACTCGCCGTGTGTTGCGGGGTTCCGATCGTCGCGCTCGTGCTCGTCGTCGTAACCGTGTCGTTCGGCTTCGCGCGCCTGTCGGACGAGAAGCAGGCGGTGTTCCTCAAGGCCACCTTCCGCTCGAAGGTCCGCGACATCAGCCTTCAAGTGACGTCGAGCCGCTACGCGACGCGCGGCTACGCCTTGACGAGAAAGCCGGCGAACATCGAGGCGCAGCACAAGGCCGCCGAAGCGGCGAGCGCCGATACGAAGTGGCTCCTCGACCACCAGAGCGTGCTCCCCGACGCAAAGCAGCAGGTCGATCAGATCAGCACGATCATGACGCGCATGGACGGACGCAGCGCAGGCTTGCTGACGATGATGGACGAGAACATCAACGCGACGCTCGCGGCCTATCGCGGTGCGAAAACGGGCGCATCAGCGCGTGCATACGAGTCGATCACCGCCAACGTCGAGGACGCCAAGGCCCTCGACGCGGCGATCAAGGCACTTCTGAACGAGGCGAACAACGCCGCCGAGGTCGCGTCAGCGGACTTCGACGCCCTCGTGGTCCAGCTCAATGCGCTGATGCTCGGCGTCGGTCTGGTCGCTCTGATCACGACGCTGATCATCGTGTTCGTGCTCTCGCGCCGGATGACGACACGCCTGGGCCGCGTCGCAACCGCACTCGACGACGTCGTGCGGGAGGACTTCGAGCGCCTCGCGGCCGCCCTGCGCCGCTTGGCGGACGGCGACTTGCGCGGCTCCTACACCTCGAAGCTCACGCCGCTGCAAGACGGCGGCAGCGACGAAATCGCCGACGTCGCGCGCAGCTATGACGCGCTCGCCGGCGGCTTGCAGTCGACCGGCGCGCAGCTCAACACCGCGTTCGCACGGCTGCGCGAGCTGATCGTCGGCGTCGCGCACGCCTCCCGCAGCCTTGCCGCCGCCTCGGAAGAGAGCTCGGCAGCATCGAACCAGGCGTCGACCGCGGTCGAGCAGATTGCGGTCTCGGTCGACAGCGTCGCCGGCGGCGCGCGCGATCAGGCCGAGAAGATCGCCCAGGCCAGCGCCGCGATCGAAGAGTTGGCGCGGACGTCGGAAGCGATCGCCGCCGGGGCGGCGGCGCAAGCGCAGTCGATCGTCGGCGCGACGACCGCGATGCGCCGCCTCGATGAGGGGATCAACGCCCTCTCCGAGCACGGCGACGATCTGGCGCGCGCCGCGCGCGAAGCGACCGTGGAAGCCGAAGGCGGCAACGTCGCCGTCGTCGAGTCGCAGAACGCAATGCGCCGCCTACGCGACGTCTCGCAGCATGCCGCGCAAGCGATGGTCGCGCTCGAGCAGCGCTCGGGCCAGGTCGAAGAGATCGTTCGCACGATCGAAGAGATCGCCGACCAGACGAATCTGCTCGCGCTCAACGCCGCGATCGAGGCGGCGCGCGCAGGCGACCACGGGCGCGGCTTCGCCGTCGTCGCCGACGAAGTGCGCAAGCTCGCCGAACGGTCGGCGATCGCAACGCGCGAGATCTCGACGATTCTGTCCTCGATTCGCAAGGAGACCATCAACGCGGCCGACGCGATGCGGTCGTCGGAACAGTCGATGGAGAGCGGGCTCTCCGTCACCGAACGCGCGGCGCAAGCACTCAACGGCGTCGAACGTGCGATCGTGCGCACCGCCTCGGTCGCGGAAGAACTCGCCGAGCGTGCGCGTGCGATGCGCGAAGCGTCGAACGAGGTCACCGAAAGCGTCACCGTTTCGGCGAGCGCGACGGAAGAGAACGCGGCGGCTGCGACGCAGATGAAAACGACGACCGGCGACGTCACCTCGGCGATCCTCCCCGTCGCCTCCGCTGCCGAAGAGCAGTCGGCCTCGGCGCGCCAAGCCGCGTTCGCGACCAACGAGCTGGCCAGCGGGATCCAGGAGATCGACGCCACCGCCCGCCAGCTCCGCGAGCAGGCGCGCGAGCTCGACGCGCTCATCGCTCAGTTCCGCTTCGACGAAGCAGTGGGCGATGAGAAGCCGCTGCGCATGCCGTCGTTCGGAGCGCTCTCGCTCACCAGCTAGGGAGCGGCCCGACAGCAACGGGGGCGTCCCTGGCCGGGTTCTTACGAAAAGGTGCCAGAACTCCCGGAAGTCGAGACCGTCGCCCGCGGTCTCGCCGGTGCCCTCACGGGCAAGCGCATTGATGCGGTCGAGGTTCTCCTCGCCCGCGTCGTGGTCGCGCCGGGCGGTGAAGATTTCGCGCGGTCGCTGACCGGGGAGACGATCGTTGCGATCGGTCGGCGCGCGAAATACGTCGTCTTCGAGCTCGCGTCGGGCCGCCGGCTGGTCGTCCACCTGCGGATGACGGGCCGGCTGATCGTCCAAGGCCCAGAGATCACCGAGCTTCTTCCCTATACGCGGGTCCTGGTGACCTTTGGGGATGGGACCCGGCTGGTCTTCGCCGACACGCGCACCTTCGGCCGGATGCGACTCTTGGCCGCGAATGAGCGGTGGGACGCAGACGGGGGGATAGAGCCTCTCTCTGAGGGCTTTACCGCCGAGGCGTTCTTGAGTATGCTATCCGGGCGTCGCACGGCGATCAAGACGTTCCTGCTTGATCAATCTCGCATTGCGGGGGTCGGGAACATCTACGCGTGTGAAGCCTTGTGGGAAGCGGGGATCCGGCCGAGCCGCCCCTCCTGGAAGGTCAGCAAGCCGGCGGGGCGCCGGCTGCACGGCGCGATCCGAAACGTCCTCCAACGTGCCGTCGAGGCCCGTGGGACCAGCGTGGACGATTACGTCGATGCCGAGGGGCTCAAAGGCGGGTTTCAAAATCAACTCGCCGTTTACGGTCGCCTTGGTGAACCGTGCTCGCGGTGCGGGAAACGCATCGTACGTACGGTCATCGGTCAGCGCGGGACCTGGTGGTGCCGCAGCTGCCAAAAATAAAATAAAAAAAAGGAAGTTACCAAACCATTTCCACCACCATCGCGCCGCCGCCGGCGGTCAACGAAGAAGAAGATCAGCTCGCCCTCGAGCAGCGCCTCTACGAAGAGTCGCTGAAGGTCCTCGACGAAGGCCAGGTCCTCACCGGCGTCATCGTCGCCAAGTACCAGGACGAACTGCTCGTCGACATCGGCGGCAAATCCGAGGGCATTCTGCCCTTCCGTGAGCTCTCGCTCGCGATCGAGCCCAAAGAGCTCAAGGTCGGCGACACCCTCGAAGTCATGATCCACCGGATCGATGACCAAGATGGTCAACTCTACCTGAGCGAACGTCGCGCCCGCGCGCTGAAGACCTGGGAGAAGGTCATCGAAGCGCACGAAAACGACGAAGTCATCGAGGCCACCGTGACGCAGGTCGTCAAGGGCGGCGTCCTCGTCGACCTCGGCATGCGCGGCTTCGTGCCGGCGTCGCAGATCCGTCGTCAGCCCGTCGGCAACCTCGACGAGCTGGTCGGCAAGAAGCTGCGGCTCAAGGTCATCGACCTCGACCACAAGCGTCACCGCGTCGTGCTCTCGCAGCGCCAGGTGCTCGAAGAAGAGCTCAACGCCAAGAAGCAAGAGCTGCTGGGGACGCTGCAGGTCGGACAGATCCGCGAAGGCGTCGTCGTGCGGCTCGCCGAGTTCGGCGCGTTCGTCGACCTCGGCGGTATCGACGGCCTCATCCACAACAGCGAGCTCTCGTACGCGCGGATCAAGCACCCGTCCGAGGTCGTCCACATCGGCGACACCGTCTCGGTCGAGGTGATGAAGTTCGATCCCGAGGCCAAGAAGGTCTCACTCTCGCTCAAGCACGCGTTGCCCGATCCGTGGGTCGAGCACTCGGACAAGCTGTGGGAGGGCAACAAGCTCGTCGCGCAGGTCGTGAAGGTCACCCCGAACTACCTGCTGGTCGAAATCGTCCCGGGCGTCCTCGCGATGGTGCCGAAGGGCGAGTTCGACGCGAGCGTCCAGTACTCGCCGGGCCAGGAGGTCGAGGTCACGCTGCTGACCATCAACCACGGCACGCGCCGCATCACCGGCTCGATCCAGCACGTCGCCGACGTGCCGGTCGAGGAGATCCAGGACTACGCGGTCGAGGACGGCTTCGGCACGCTCGGCACGGAGCTGAGCGCGCAGTAGCGCTCACCACCGGTCACAACAACGAGCGAGGGAGGCGGAAACGCCTCCCTCGTCGTTTTCTTCCTTGCAGATGCTACGGCGCACACAGATCGGTTGGACGTCGCTCTTGATCCTCGCCGCGGTACTCGTCGGCGTGGGCTATGCGAACGCGCACTCGCCTTCGCCGCCGTGGGTATTCGCGCTGATCGCGTGGATCTTGCTCGTGTCTGCACTGCTGTTGTCGAGTTTGACCGTGCAAGTCGACCGCGACGGCGTCGCGTGGTGGTTTACGCTGCGTTTGCTGGCGCGGCGTCTTCCGTATGCTGAGATCGCCTCGGTCGATGAGCGTTCGTTCCTCCCGCTCGGTTACGGGATTCGCACGAACTTTCGCGGTACGACAGGCTACCTGGTCTCGGGTACGCGCGCGGTGGAGATCGTGAAGAAGGACGGCGGGCGCGTACTGCTCAGCGCCAACGACCCCCCGGCGCTCGTCGCCGCGATTCGCTCGCACCTTTCGGCGTGAGCGTGAAGCTCAGCGTTGGGCTGACGGGTGGGATCGGGTCGGGGAAGAGCGCCGTCGCCGAGCGCTTTGCGCAACGTGGCGCGACGGTGATCGACGCCGACGCGCTCGCGCGTGAGGTCGTTGCGCCGGGAAGTGAGGGACTCGCGGAGATCGGTGCGCGTTGGCCGCGCGTGATCGCAGTTGACGGAAGCCTCGATCGCGCGGCGCTCGCGCAGATCGTGTTTGCCGACGAGGATGCGCGCCGTGCGCTCAACGCGATCACGCACCCGCGCGTTCGCGCGCGCGCCGCGCAGCTCGAACGCGAAGCACCGGACGGAATCGTCGTGCACGTTATTCCGCTGCTCTTCGAGGGCGACGCATGGAAGACGGTGCGCCGCACCGTGCTCGTGATCGCGCCCGACGAGGCCCGCATTGCGCGGGTGATGAGTCGCGATCGCGTCGAACGCGAAGCCGTCGAGCGCCGCATGGCGACGCAGATCGATCCCGCCCTGGCGCGGCGTCGCGCCGACTTCGTCATCGAGAACGACGACGATCTCACCGCGCTGCACGAGCGCAGCGATCGCGTCTACGACGCGCTGCTCTCCGAGCTGGTCACGCTGTAGAGCCACCAGCGCGGATGTCCGCGGCGCGCCGAACGGTCGAAATAGATGACGGCGACGCGCCCGTCCTCGAGTGCGACTTCGTACCAATGCCGCTCCAAGTATGTGTCGCCGCGATCGTTCTTCGTCGAACGCCACGTGCGCAGAACCTCGCGGACGGAGAGCTGCTCGCGACGCCACGTGAATCCGCGCGGCAGCGGCGGCTCGCCGCGGCTCGGCGCACCGGTGTCGACGTGCTGCGCTGATGGCTGGATCGCTTCGCCGACGAAGTGGCGCCGCTCGGTGCCCGACACGAGGGCACGTTCTTAGCCGCGGCGTAGCGCGTCCCATGCGCCTCGTACGAATCGCCGCGTCTCTTGTTGCCCTGCTCATCGCCGCGCCGGCCGCGGGGCAGGAGCCGGCGATCCCGCTCCCTGCGGCGGGAACGCACTCGGCGCGCCTCGGCACACTCGAGATCGCGTTCGTCCGGGAGCTGTTGCGCGACGAGCCGACCACCGCGACACGCCTGGGCTTCCATCAGGAAGACGACCGCCTTGCCGACCTCACCGCCGCGGGATTCACACGGCGGATCGCAGCGACGAAAGAGCAGCTCGCGACGCTCGATGCGTTCGCGGGCGCGGGCGAGCGACTCGACGACGAAGACGCAGCCGACGTGCAGATCATGCGCGCGTCGCTGCAGAACACGCTCCTCGACGCCGAGCAGGAGCAGCGCTGGAAGCACGATCCGAGCCTCTACTCCGGCGCCGCCTCGTCCGCTGTTTACGCACTCTTCTCGCGCACGTTTGCGCCACTCGATGAGCGAGCGCGATCGGTCATCGCGCGCGAGCGCGCGATCCCAACGCTGCTCGCGGCCGGCAAGGCGAACGTGACGACGGTCGACGCGACGACCGCGGACCTTGCGAAGCTGGACATGGGCGGCGCGATCGCGTTCTTCCACAACGTCGTTCCCGCCGCGTTCACCGGCTTGACCGATCCCCAGCTCAAGAGCGAGCTGAGCGCGAGCAACGCCGCGACGGTCGACGCGCTCAAAGCGTATCTGGCGGCGATGAACGCGGGACCGCTCGCACGTCCGAGCGGCACGTTTGCGATCGGCGCGCAGTCATTTGCGCGCCGCCTGGAGCTGCAAGAAGGACGCCCGATTACGCTCGACCTCTACGAGCGCGTGGGCCAGCAGGCACTCGACGAGAGCAAAGCTGCATTCGTCGCGACGGCGAAGATGATCGATCCGTCGAAAACGCCGGCTCGGGTCTACGCCGAGCTGAGCGCGCACCATCCCGCCGCTGATGAGTTGCTCGACGTCACGCGCAAGGACATCACCCAGCTCAAAGCGTTCGTCGAGCGCAAGCATCTCGTAACGATGCCGCCCGAGTTCGACGTGATCGTCGCGCCGACACCGTCGTTCAATGCGCAGACGTCGTTCGCGTCGACCGACGCGCCCGGACCCTTCGAGCGCGCCGCGACACAAGACTACTATTACGTGACGCTACCGGAGCCGTCATGGACCGCCGCGCAGAAAGAGCAGCACCTCTCGTTCTACAACGACTTCTTGCTCCCGATCGTGACCGCGCACGAGGTCGTCCCCGGACACTATCTCAACTTCGTGCTGCACAAGTTCGGACAACTCTCGCTCGTACGCGCCGTCGTGTCGAACCCGTCGTACTCGGAGGGCTGGGCGCACTACGACGAGCAGATGGTCGTCGACGAGGGTTGGGGCAACGGCGATCCGCGTGTACGGCTCGCGCAGTTGCAAGCCGCGCTGCAACGCGAATGCCGGTACCTCGTCGGCTTGCGCGAGCACACGCAGGGGATGAGCGTCGATCAGGGGACGCGCTTCTTCATGGACAACGCCTTCATGCCCGAGGTCGCCGCGCGCCGCGAGGCGTTGCGCGGGACGCAGAATCCGCTCTACGGGTACTACACGCTCGGCAAGCTCGAGATCCTCAAGCTGCGCGGCGACTACCAGCGCAAGCTCGGCAGTGCGTACACGCTGCAGAAGTTCCACGACGCGTTTCTCGCGCACGGAAACCCGCCGATCGGCGTCGTGCGCCGGCTGCTGCTCGGCCCCAGCGACGACGGGAAGCTACTCTAAAGCCCAAATGAAGGCGGCGACGGCGCGTTCTCGAACGCCGGCGCGCTGCGCCCGACGTCGAAGACGCGGTCGTCGCCGACGACATCCAAGAATCCGCGCACGACCCACGTCCCGGTGGGGCGCAAACCGAGTGCGCGTGAGAGACGAATCGTCCCGGTCTCGTCGCGCAGACGCGGCACGCTGCCGTCGATGAAGGGCTCACCGGCGATCGTGATCACGGTCCCGGGCTTGGTGGCGAACGCGTGCGCGATCGTGTCGGGCGGATCGAACGTGATCGGCTTGTCGACGACCACGCCGAAGTCGGTCGCGAGCATCGCCACCCGCACGGTGTATCTGCCGGGTGCGAGCGCGCGGCGATCGTCGGTCGTCCCGTCGACGTACTGCTGCGCGAGCTTGGTGAGGCCGGGGGGCACCTCGATCGTGCGCGTCACCGAGATCGGCCGGTGCCCGGTCAGCGACGACCAGACCGGCGCGTCGCCGCGCAGCACGTCGATGCGAAACAGATCGGTCGTCGGGAAGGCCAGCCGGACGAGGTGCGACGTCGGATTGTGCAGCGTGATCGCGACGAGGAACGGCGCAAGCAGCGCGGTCCCCTCGCGGGTGAGCGTGACGTCCGCGGAGATGCCGCGGCTCGGCCGCGGCGAGGCGGTCGCCGCGGCGGCGACGCCGATGAGAAACTGGGAGCGGATCACCGCCCGTTCCGCAAGACCCGGCCTGGCCGGGCGCCGGTGAGGAAGCCGTCGCGCAGCACCGCTCGTCCGTTGACGTAGACGTCGCGAATCCCCTCCGGCGGTACGAAGGGCTGTTCGTAGGTCGCGCGGTCGACGACGTGCTCGGGATCGAAGACGACGAGGTCGGCGTGCATCCCTAGTCCGATCGTGCCGCGCTCCTGCAGCCCGAACTGCGCGGCGGGGAGCGTTGTCATGCGGCGGACCGCTTCCGCGGTGTCGAAGACATGACGTTGCCGGACGAACCGACCGAAGACCCGCGGAAACGTCCCGTAGGTGCGCGGATGCGGCACGCCGTGGGCAGTGACGCCGCTGAACGCGCGCGCCGACGCGTCGCTCCCGACGCTGCAGAACGGCGCGCTATAGACCGTCGCCACGTCGTCTTCGTTCATCGCAAAGAATGCGCAGTCGACGCGCATCTCCTCTTCCACCAAGAGCCGTACGACCGTGCGTGCCGGCGTCATGCGCCACATCCGCGCGATCGCGTCGATACGCATCCCGGCGAGTTCGGCGTTGGCGCCGCTTCCGGCGTTGGTGACCATGATCGTCGACCAGCCGTCGCCGCCCGTCTGCGGGTCGCGCGCGAGCTCGAGTGCGAACGCGATCGCAAGTGCTTGCTGGGGATCGCGCAGCCGCGCGAGCGCGGCCTCGTCGCCGCCGTCGCGAGCGCTGGACGGGAGAATCGTCGCGAGCTCGGTCCACATCGCGACGTAGGGATACGCATCGATCCCGACCGCCAGACCGCGCGTGCGCGCGCGATCGATCATCGCGAGCGTGCGGTGGACCTTCCCCCAGTTTCGGCGCCAGGCGGCTTTGTGGTGCGAACACTGCACGGCGACCTCTGCGCCCTCGCCGACCGCGAGCGCCTCGGCGATCGCGGCTTCGAGCCCGTCGCCCTCGTCGCGGACGTGGCTCGCGTACAAGGGCGCGCCGCTCTCGCGCGCGGCGTTTGCGCAGGCCACGAGCTCGTCGAGATCGGCGTGACGGCCCGGTTCGTAGATCAGCCCCGACGAGACGCCGAGCGCGCCTTCTTCGATCGCGCCGCGCACGAGCCGCGCTTGCGCTTCGAGCTCGGCGGGCTCGAGGCGCCGTGAATCGTGTCCCGCGACACACAGCCTCGTTGTGCCGAGTCCGACGAGCGACGCGACATTCAGTGCAACGCGTTCACGTTCGACGAGCGTGAAGAAAGAGTCGAAAGTCGTCCACGAAACATCCAAATGGACTAACTTTGCATCGCGACGCTTGCGTTGGAGCGCGGCACCGATCAACGGCGCAACGGACGTACCACAATTTCCGGCAATTTCCGTAGTCACGCCTTGACGAATTTTGCCTTCGCAGCGCGGATCAGCGAGCCAAAGCTCGTCAGAGTGGGAATGGACGTCGATGAAGCCTGGTGAAAGCGCGAGACCATCGCACGACACGCGTTCGTGTGCGTCACGATCGGAGAGATCTCCAATCGCGACAATTCTACCGTCGGCGACGGCGACATCCGTTGTGTATGGCGAACCGCCTGTGCCATCAAACACACGGGGTCGCTCGAAGATCGTCCAGAGCAGCGTTTAACCTAGCTTTCGCTGGGTACAGGGCAGGCGGTGGGCCGTTAGTTCAGGGGGACTTTTTCCGACATGGCGACCAACGATAACGTCAATTCCGCGGGCGGTGGGATGTCCGTCCGCGAGGCCGGTAAACGCGGCGGAGACCGCGTGAAAGCCAAATATGGTTCCGAATTCTACGAGGCGATCGGCCGTAAGGGCGGAGAGGCCACGAAGAGCAAGTACGGACCGTCGTTCTACGAGGAGATCGGCGCAAAGGGCGGGCAGAAGCTCAAGCGCTCCACGAAGTCGAGCGGCTGAGCCATGGCCGAACCGAAGAAATCCGCGCCCAAAGCGCGGACGGAGAAGGTCGACGGGGAGATGTCGGTCCGCGAGGCCGGCAAAAAGGGTGGCGATACCGTTCGTGACCGATACGGTTCGGGATTTTACGAAGAGATTGGCCGCAAGGGCGGCCAGGCCACGCGGGAGCGTCACGGAGCCGAATTCTACGAGTCGATCGGGCAAAAAGGCGGCAAGGTCGTCAAAGAAAAGTATGGCCCGAACTTCTACGAGCAGATCGGCCACAAGGGCGGTCAGAAAGTCAAAAAGCTGATCGCCGAGGCGAAAAAGAACACGCAGAACGCCGGCACGCGCGAAGAAGAAGAAGAGACTTAGCACGCGCCGGTGCGAACCAATCGCCGCCATTCGGCGACGATAGTTCGCGCGTCTGCACTGCCGTCAGGCAACAACGTCATGACCAGTCCGCGCGGTGTCGTCCAGGCGATGCCGTGCGGATGCGCGGTCCCGCCGATCGCGTGCACGTCGCCGCAGCGCTGTTCATGCACGCCCTGCAGCGGCGCGAACTCCGCCAAACTCCCCCCGTTTTGGGGCCATTCGGACAGGATCCACGTGCGCGTTCCGCGCGCGTACGCGTAGGCGATCCCCTCGTTCGCGCTGACCTGATCGCCGTGGAACGGCGGTTCGAGCGCGACTGCGAGCGGGTTGAGGTCGGGCCGATACGGGGCGAAGCGAATCGCGCGCTCCGCGACGCTGCGCTCGGTGACGAACCCACGGTGCGCGAGCGGCGAGGCCGGTGTCGGCGTAGGCTCGGGCGCAGCGCAGACCGGCGCGGCCGCGCCGAAAACCGCGAGCGCGGCCAGCGCAGCTGCGTTCAAAACCCATTC
>CAZABL010000039.1:0-6691 GCA_964483365.1 uncultured bacterium | reverse complement strand
GTCTGGCATATCACCGCAGGTTTCCCGGTCGGGTGCCCATGATCCGGCCCAGGGACGCATCCCCGCTGCGGAAATCGATCCGCGCGCTCGCGACGGTGACGACCGCGCCGGCGTCGGTGATCGTCGCCGGATGGTCGAGCACGAGCGTCCTCGTCGCGCCGATGTAACGCGCTCCGACGGTGCGGAACGTCCGCGCGCGCGTCGCGTTGACGGGTTCGTGGAAGTCGACCGGTCCGCCGATCATGAGATCGTTGGTGACGGTATTCACCGTCACGTCGGTCGCGGTGAACGTCACATCGGGCTTGCCCTTGCGATGGATCCGGCCGTGCTTCACGTGCGCGATCGTCGCCGACGTGCCGTCCGGCGCCATCGAGACGGTGTCGTAATCGAGCGACCAGGAGCGCCCGTCGATGCGCTTCCCCGAGACGTTGCCGTTCACGAGCATCGACGGCTGTGCGATGCGCGGCGGCGCGATGTCGCCGCCGGCGCGGCCGATCTCGAAGCCGACCCACCCCAAGAGCGCGAAGCCGCCGACGAGCGCGACCGGACGCCAGTTCAGCGCGCGGGTCGACGCCATAGCAGTGGAACGAGCACGAGCAGCGTGAGGGCGATCTCGATCGGGAGCGGGCCAAGACGTGCGAACGGGCCGGGCGCCGGCGGGCCGACCTCGCCGACGACGATGACGGGTGTCGTCCCGATCGTCGTGCGGCGCGTCCACGAACCGTCCGGAGCGACGATCCCGCTGACTCCGGTCGCTGCGGCGCGCAGAACCCAGCGGCCGGTCTCGACGGCGCGCAGCGTCGCGGCTTGCGCGTGTTCGTACGGACCTTGCGTCGTGCCGAACCACGCGTCGTCGGTCGCGATCAGCAGCAACGTTGGATCGCCGGCGAGATGCGCGTGCGCGAGATCGGGAAACACCGACTCCCAACAGATCAGCGGCGACGCGCCGTCGTACTGCTCGGCGTCGTTACGACCGGGATGATATGGTCCGACCTCGTCGGTGAACGGTAACGCGTGGAGCCACGCCGGTCCGGGGAGATACTCCGCGAACGGCACGAGCTGCTCTTTCATGTAGACCGCCGCGGGCGCGTTCCCCGGGCGCCGCGGATCGAAGATCAGCAGCGCGTTGGTTGCACCGACCGGCGCGATCGTCGGCGTGTTGCCGACCCACAGCGGCGCGCCGACGCTACGCGCGAGCGTCGCAAGCCGTGACTGCAGCGCCGGCGATGCAGCGACATCGGTCATCAGCACGGTCTCGGGCCACAGCACGAGTGACGGATGCTGCGCGTCGAGCGTCGCCGTCAGCGACGTGTAGCGCGTGAGCGCGAGTTGCAGCGCAGCATCGCTGCCGGTCGACTTGACGCTCTGCTCGATCCCGCCTTGCACGGCAGCAACGGTACGTGTCGGCGGCGCGTAGTGTCGCGCCGGCCACGCGATCCATGCAACGGCGGTGCACGACGCGACGGCAAGCCACGAAACAACGAGCGCGCTGCTGCGTGCGCGTGAGTTCCGCGCGAGCAACCACCAACCGAGCGACGCGCCGAGCAACGCCGTTGCGAACGTGATCCCGTAGCCGCCGATAAATGCGGCGAGCGGCCGCAACGGCGAGTCGACCATCGCGACGCCGATCTGCGAGAACGGAACGCCGAGCACACCGCTCGAGCGCAACGCTTCGCACAGCGCGAACGCCGCCGCGATCGCAAGCGGCACGACGCGGGCGTCGCAGCAGCGTGCGACGACCGATGCGATCACCGCGACGGCCAAGAACGCGAACGCTTCGACCGCGGCGGGGCCGAGCACGAGGATCGGCGCAGCGCGTCCGAGCAGCGATCCGGCCGTCTCTCCGAACCACGAGAAGCCGAGCGCAAAGAAGACCAAACCGCTCACATAGCCCGCCACCGCGGCCGAGCGCGGCGGCAGAACGCACCACGACGCAAACAGGCCCGCCAAGGCGAGCGGTGCGAGCCACCACCAATTCGTGAGCGGGAAGGCGAGATGAAGCACGACCGCGCACAGGGAGGCGACGGCCGTCGCAGGGACGGTCGTGGAGGTGCGTGTGAGTCGGCTCGGTACAGCCGTGGTTCTTGCGGCGATGACGTTACTCGCTTCTGGTTGTGGACGGCAGGTCACCGGCCTCAATACGCCTTCCGGCAATGCGATCGCGGCCTCCGGATCGATGATCATCCGGTTCGAGACGAACGCCCAAGTGGACTTCGGGAATTACGCGTACTACATCGTCCTCAACACGTCCGGCAACAACTTCATGCCGTTCTATGTCGGGGGCAATCCGAACTACCTGAACTGGTCCTATGTGTTCGAGGTCGGCGGCTCCTCGGGTGCGACCCAGAAGCCGGCGCTCTTCCAGACCTACATCAATCCTCAAACGTCGAGCGGCGCACAGCTGTTCCAACGCGCCTACTCCGATGCCGCGTACAACTTCCAGATCGGTGTCCCGGTGAGCAACGTGCCGGGCGGTTTCCAGTTCACCTTCAATCGCTGCATCCTCGACCTGCCCTCGCCCGTCGTCACCTCGACCCCCGTCCCGGGTCCGACGGCATCGCCGACGTCCACACCCAGCGTCTCGCCGAGCGCGTCGCCGAGCCCGACCCCGAGTCCCTTGCCGACGGCGGCGAACGGCCTGGGCAACTGTCCGCCGTTCCGCTTCGCCACCGCCTCGAACATCTGGAACATCGCGCTCTTCACCGTCGACCGCAACGGCTTCGTCATCGACACGCTCGAACCGCAGGGTCCGCAAGACACCAGCTACACGTTCACCACCGACGTCTCACAGATCCGCGACGACATCCACAGCAAGCCGGCGGGAAGCACCCAAGTGCAGCAACCGTCAGCCGCGATCTACGGCATCGAGGTCATCAACACTCCGTAGGCGGCGGTTTTACTCGACATCGCAGGGTGGGTGGCCGCAGGCGCAGGTCGCCTCGACCTCTTCGTCTGTGGTGTCGCGCGCTTCGCAGACGTCGCTGCAGTACGACGCGCCCTCGAGCCCCCCGGTGACCATGCAGTTACACTCCCGGTACTCGCAAGGCTGGGTGTAGGTATTCATCGTGGTCCTTTGTGCCCGCGGGGCCGCCGTCTCTTACGGCCCGTAGAAGTTGCTCGAGGCGAAGGACTGCGGGATGATCGAGTTGAGCGAGGCGGCCTGGCCGATCCCGAAGTTCGCGACCTGCGAAGGGAAGGCCAGCAGGTTGATACTCAGGTTGACCTGTTTGAGGTCCTGGTTGTACGCGATCCGGATCTCGTAGCAGTTCCCGACGACGTGCCGGTAATAGATGTTCTTGTTCTCGAGCCGGCCTTTGTTCTTCCAATCGATGAACGTCGAGAACTGCAGATCGCTCATGAAGCCGAACGGCGTCGCGACCTGCACGTTCGTGCGGTCGAACCCGAAGCCCGGCCCAGGCGTGAAACTCCCGCCGATCAGCAGCGTCGAACGGGGTGACGGACGCGAGGTGAGCTGATATCCGACCGCTTGCGCCTGGCGGTTGAAGTAGGTCACCGCGGTGAGCGAGAGCGTGTAGACGTCGCCGTTGAAGATGCGCAGCACGTCGTTGGCCTGCTTCGAGCCGGCGCCGAGCACGTCGAGCGCTTTGAACGGTTCGGCGAGCGGGCCGTTGACGTGGTTCTCCGTGTAGCTGATCGTGTTGATCAGATGGCCGAAGAGCGGCGTTGTCATCGTCGCCTCTTGGCCGATCTGCGCCTTGAGGTCGCCGGTCCCGTACGCGTCCTGCTGCAGGTTCAGCGTGGCGGAAAAATCGCTCCCCAGTGCGTGCATCAAACCGGGGCCGACGGTGACCTTCGCTTCGCCGCGGCTGGTCGCGAGGTTCGCTGTCGGGTCGTCGTATTGGCCGACGGTGAAATCGCCGGTGATCGGGAGCGCGCGCAGACGCGGGAAGAGCGAGTTGCGCGGGCGGATCTCGAGCTCGGGCTCTTTCTGAATGTTCGTCGGCGTCGTCGCATTGTAGCGATCGAAGTTGAGGTTGTAGTCGAGCGCACTCGACGAGAGATGCGTGAGCATCTGGTAGTGCAGCTGCCGCGAACTGCTCGCGATCCCGAAGCCCGAGGTCGAGTTCGTCGTCTGCGAGATGGTGAAGTCGTTCTGCAGGTTCTGCGAGAACGCGTGATGGTCGCTGAACCCGTAGTCGTTCGTCTGCGCGAACGAGCCCTGCGTCGAGCGGTGGAAGCTGTAGTTCTGGCGATCGCCTTTCGCGTCGCCGTGATCGACCGCGGCGCTGATGTCGTACGCCGGCGGCAGCGTCACGAGCGGGCCGTAGTTCCCGGTGTACGTCAAGCCGAACTGACCGCGCGTCGTGCGCGAGAAGTTCTCTTGATCGGCGATTTGGAAGTTCTGGTTGCTCGCGTTCGTCGTGCGGTCTTGTTGGCGGAAGTAGTTGATGTCGGTCTGACGGCGCCCGTCCTTACGACGAATCGTCCCGACGTACCCCAGCCCCAAGCCGATCTTCGTGTAGTACTCGACGCGGTAGTACCCGTAGTAGTAATCACTCGGCGAGAAACCGACCCGTGCTTTGACCCAGAAGCCTTCTGCTTGCGAGTAGCCGATCAACGGAATGAAGCCGGGATTGCGGCGCCGATCGCCGGGATCGTGCCGCAGCGAGATCACCACGACGGGAAGATAGAAGATCGCAAGCGCGCCCAGGAACAGCGTCGCCGAATGCGCGACGGCTTTGTTGCCGGGATAGACGTCGAGCGTCTTGGCTTCGATGTGGTATCCGCCGCGCGGGTTCTCGCACGTCGTGAGCGATGCGTGGTCGCCGTGCGTGACGCCGGTCCGCTGCGTCACCATGTCCTGCGCGCTGAAGTGGAGCTTTCCTTGCTCGACGCCTTGTGTCGACTCGCCGCGTCCGCCGATCAGCGTCGCGCGCTGCGTCTCGGTGTCGAAGCGGATCGCGTCGGCGTAGAAGATCGTGTCGCTGTTCGCGTTGCGCAGATACGTGTGGCCGGTGATATCGATGTACCGCACGCCGTCGTAGTGCGCGTGGTCGCCGACGAGAACACCCGATTGATAGATGACGTTGACGTGCCCGTCGAGATCCATCGGGTGCCCTTTGGCGTTCTGTCCGGTCAACTTGTCGCCCAGGATCGCGTAATCGCTTGGCCCGAGCGTCTCGGCCGGGCTCGGCACCGCCGATGGCGACGCAGATGGCGACGGCTCGACCGGGCCCGAGGTCGCCCGATTCGCGGGGACCGGCGTGAACGAGGGCTCCGCGGACTGCGGCGTGATGTAGACGGGCCCCGGCGTCCCTGACGGTGACGGCGACGCGGTCGGCAGCGGCGGCGGAGTCGGCTGCGTCGGGGTCGGCATCGGCCGCGGGACGAGAATCTGCGGCCCGCTGGGTGAGAAGGGCGGCGAAACGAGTGGCGACGGCGTCGCGGTCGGACTGGCGCTGGGGCTGGGCGATGCGCTCTCGCTCGCACTCGGCGACGGACTCGTCTCGGCCTGCGCGACGAGCACCCGCGGAGCGTCTTGTTGCGACGCAGGCGCGCCGCAGCCGAGCTGCAGCATCGAGACCATGCGGGCCTCGTCGCCCTCGTCGGCCGCGGCGATCGGCGCCGGCGGGGTGAGCAAGAGCAAGGCGGCCGCGACCAGCGCTGCGCCGGAGCGGTCGACCAGTCTCCTCACCGGTCCTCGCGCCAGACCAGCCATCCGCCGGCAGCCGCCAAGATGATGTTCGGCGCCCACGCGGCGAGGTAGGGATCGATCGTGCCGTTTCGTCCGAACGCCGCCGAAACCGCGCCCAGCACGTAATAGACGAAGAGGCCCATGATCGAGAGCGCGATCCCGAGCGTGCGGCCCTTCTTACCGAAGCGCACCGCCAACGGCACCGCGAGCAGGACGGCGATGAACGACGCGACGGGATACGCGTACTTGTTGCCGAGCGTCACCTCACGCGTGTTCAGATCCGTGCCTCCCTGCCCGGTCGCCTTGCGAAACTTGATGTCCTGCGAGAGGCGCTTGCTGTCCATCGTGTAGGTGTCGTTGAAGCTGCCGCTCAGGAAGTTCTGTCCGCTATCGCCCATCGGCAGCGAGATCGTCATGTCCTGCGCCGCGACGTTGACCGCGCCGATCTGTCCGTCGGCTTTCACCTGCGTGCGGACCGGATGCTCGAGCACGATCGTGCTGCCGCTGATATGCGCGCTCTTCGCCGTGAGGATAGTTTGGAACGGCGAGCTGCGATCCGGCTGGAAGATCATGACGTTCTGCATCGTCTTGCCGTCCGGCGTGACGGACTGAATGTAGAACGTGTCGCCGGTCGCAGGGTCGGCGCGGAACAAGTTGGGTTCGATCGGAAGCGCCTGCGTGCGGTAGATGATCTGGTAGAAGCTGCGCGTCGAAAGGTCGGTCGTGATCGGCGCCACCTTCTCGTTCATCTCGAACGAGAACAGCGCCATGAGCGCGCCGGCGATCAGCGGGAAGACGATGATGCGGCGGAACGGCACACCGGACGTGCGCATCGCGTTGATCTCGTTGTCCGCGGCGAGACGTCCGAAGCCGAGCAGCGTCCCGAACAAACAAGCGAACGGAAACGCATATGGCGTCGCCTGCGGGATGCGAAAGACAAGGAAGCGCAGGACCAAAAAGACCGACGCGCCCTTGTTGACGATGTAGTCCGCCGCGAGCACGAAGATGTTCGCGAACCAGAACAGGAAGAACGCG
>CAZABL010000038.1:0-32680 GCA_964483365.1 uncultured bacterium | reverse complement strand
CATGTACCAACGCGCTGAGTGGCACGAGCGCGATAGCGTTGTGCTCTTCGTCGAGTCATGCACGTCCATGGCGCCGACGAAAGAGAACCTGTCGCTGATCCGATCGACCGCGTCGTGCATGCGCACCGCGCTCGAAGCCAACGACATCAATCCGCTGCGCGAGCTGATCGCAAAAGCGAAGGAGTGGTGCGACGACCTCTCCGACGTGCTCGCGGCGGCAGGTCATTACCTCATCGAAACGTTGGGCGACCTTCCGGTCTCCGCACTGCACCGCGCCGTTGAGCGGGTCGCGGAGATCGAACGTACCGTGCTGTGCAGCCTGGAGGCGTTCGGCGCCCGCGCCGTCGCCAGCTAACGATGTACGGGGATTCTCGATCACCGCATGCGCTGGGATGGCGCGCACAATTCGCCGAGCGGATGTGCGAGGAGCGTGCGCGCCTCGGTGAAGCGGTAAGCACAGGGCTGGTGCAGCGTGACTCGGGTGCGACGCCGCTCATGGCCCGTACTCTGGTCACGGTCATCGCCAAGGCGGTCGAGAACAGCGATCCCAACGCGGTCATTCAATGGGCGCAGGCCGTGCGCGTCTCGGAAGAAGATCACGCCGTTGTCGATCTCGTCGACGCGGTGTGCGAGGAGGCCGTCGGCTTCGCCGGGCGGCTCCCCGGCGTCGACACTGCTGCGCTCGTGCTCTTCCTGGAAATTTTGCGCGAACGAACGCGCGACGCGCTCCTGAACGGGAAGCTGCCGAAGGCCGACGCCGGTGGTCCCGTCATCGAGGGCGTCCTCTCGCTGCTCAAGGCGCATGACGAAGCGACGTGTTGGCACTCCCATGCGACGGGGTATTGGTGCCGGCGTCTGGCTTTGGGGTTGGGTCTGAGCGCTGCGTTGACGGAGCGCATCGTGCGTGCCGGGATGCTGCATGACGTCGGCAAGATCGCGACGCCGCATCATATCCTCAGCAAGCCGGGCGCGCTCACTCCCGATGAGTGGGCGATCATGCAGCGGCACACGGTCGACGGCGCTGAGATCCTCAGCGAGATCCCGACCCTTGCCCACTACGCGCCGATCGTGCGCGCACACCACGAGCGCTTTGACGGCACGGGCTATCCGGATCGCCTGCGCGGCGACGAGATTCCCTTCGAAGCGCGGGTCGTCGCCGTCGCCGACGCATTCCACGCGATGGTCACCGATCGGCCGTACCGCGCCGCGCTCTCGTACGGCGAAGCGATGAGCGTGCTGTCGCAGGGGCGCGGTACGCAGTGGGACCCGGACGTCGTCGACGTGATGGTGCGCGTCGCCGCTGCGGAGCGAACACAGTCCGTGGAAACGGGCCTGGGCCTGCACGACCTCCATCTCTGACGTCTGCTCATACGACCGGGGTGTGGGCGGCCTCCCGATCCCTGTTGCCCACCAGGGATCGGGAGGCTTTTTGTTTGCAGCGACGGACTGCCAAGCGGGTACGAGCGCCGCATGACGCAGCAAGAGACGTGTGCGCAGAAGACGTGCCGCTGCACCAAGCCGTACTCGAAGCAGACGCAAGCGATGTCGACGGCGCCGCTCGAGCCGAACGCAACCTATTGCAGCAAGCGTTGCGCCGAGCTCGCGCGCGGAATACCAACCGACGACGCGTGCGAGTGCGGCCACCCCGAGTGCAGCGCGATCATGTCGCGCGGCATCCCCGAGATGATGTGATCAGCGCGTTTCGCGCGAGAGCAGCCGCAGGAACCGGCGCGGCTCGAAGTTCGCGTCCGCCTCGACGCGGCGAAACGCTTCCTCGCGGACCTGTCCGGCGAGCTCGCGCCGCTGGCGCATCGCGCTCTCGAGTTCACGGAACGCGCGCTCGAACTCGTCACCTTCGAGGCTGCCGATCTGCTTCTTGAGGCGCTCGATCTCGGCGACCAGGCGGCCCTGCAGCTCGACGTTCACGTCACGCTCCGCTTGCTGAACGCGGTTGAGCAAGGCGTTGAGCTCTTCGACGGTCGGTAGACCGAAGGCGGGACGCCCCGGTTCGTCGGAAGTCGCGCGCCCGGTGCGTGGCTTGTTACCGGGACGGGGTGCGTCGAACGCCGGGTAGAGGCGGATGATCGACTTGATCCGCTGCGGGCCCTTGGGTGACTGTAACCCTTCGGCGATCCCCGCCATGATCAGGCGTGACCGCAGTGCCGTATCGTTGATTACACGAAGATGCTGCGGGTCGACACCGATCGGACGCCGGTTGGAGCCGAAGAAGTCTTCGTCCTCGGCAAGGGGAAGGCTCGTTGCCTTCTCCCAAAGATTTGCGCGTGCACTGCGAATGCCGTCCACGCGTAACTAAGTTGCGTTACTCGTTACACTTCACCTTCGTCCGAGTCGCCTTCCTGGGCCTCTTCTAACTCAACCTCTGTGATCTCGCGTTCCGTCGCTAGCATCCCCGTATCGTCTGCCGCAATGACGGCATCGTCGAGTTCGTCGTGGTCGAACGGGTTGGGGTCGAACTTGCCTTTGCGCTCCATGAGGCTTGCACTGTACCCGTGAGCCCGACCGACCTTATCATCGCAGCGCTTGTCGGCGGCCTTGCATGCGGCGTCAACTCGGCCACGGGCGGCGGCGGGTCGCTCCTCTCCTTCCCGGTGCTCGTCTTTCTCGGCATCGCTCCGGTCACCGCGAACGCTACCAACTCGCTCGCGATGTGGCTGGGTGGGGTGAGTTGGATGCGGCGCTACCGGGGCGTACTCGCACACCCGTCACCGCGGGTGAGGACGACGCTCCTGATCTGCGTCGCCGGTGGGATCAGCGGCGGCGTGATCCTGGTGCACATGCCGGAGAAGACATTCTCGGCGATGATTCCCTGGGTGATGCTGTTCGGGACCGTCCTGTTCGGCGTCGGTCCCGTCCTGCAGGCCGAGCAATACGCGAAGGACGGCGGCGGCATCGTGCGCGAGCCGCCTGCCTGGTCGTTGCTACCACTGTTCGTGGTGAGCGTCTACGGCGGATTCTTCGGAAGCGGGCAAGGCTTTTTGCTGCTCGCGCTGTTCACCGCGGTCGGGATGCTCGACGTCCAGCGCACGCGCGCGCTCAAGGTGGTGCTCGCGTTCGTGAACAACGGCGTCCCGCTCGCGCTGTTCATGCTAGCGGGGATCGTGCGTTGGGACACGGCGCTCGTCACCTCGCTTGGCGGGATCGTCGGCGGGTACTACGGACCGCGCGCCCTGCGCCGCATCCCCGCCCCGGTGCTCTACTGGGTGATCTTTGCGATCGGGTTGGCGATGACGGTCGTGTTCTTCATGCGAGGGTGACAGCGCGGGTACAACACCGCCATGCCACGCAAAGGACCGGAAGACGAGTTCGCGCCGCTTCCGTCGACCCTCAAACGGTCGCCGAAGAAGGCGCAAGACACATACGAAGAGGTGCTCGAGAGCGCCGAACAGACGTATCACGGCGACGAGGCGCGCGCGCATCGCGCCGCCTGGGCGGCCGTGAAGCACAGCTTCGAGCGAACCGGCGACCACTGGGAGCCAAAAGAGCAGAGGGGTCCGTCCGATCCGCGCGCCGAGCACGGCGGCCCGAACCCGGAGGGCCGGACCTTCGGCGGCGTCGACGTGGAGGGGAAGACCAAGGAGCAACTTCTCGCGGAAGCGCGTGAGCTCGGGGCTCACGTCACGACGCACATGACGAAGGCCGAGCTCGGCGAGGCGATCGAAAAGGCGATCCACAAGGCCGACCGCAAGAGCCGCTGAACATGCGGGGATGCCCCCGCTCTTTGTACGCGGCGTGCTTGCCGCTGCCCTGACGGCCGCGCTCGGCGCCGCGGCGTTTGCCGAAGCACCGTTCCAATTCGATCGCGCCCCGGGACGCCTGCCGAAGACGATCGTCCCGCTCGAGTACCGCATCGCGATCACGCCGGATGTCGCGGCGAGAACGCTGAGCGGCTACGAGACGATCGTCCTCGATGTGCGCAAGACGAGCAGCGCGATCGTCTTCAACAGCCTGGGTGAGCGCTTACGTGAAGCGCGGGTCGACGGCGTCGCGGTGGCGGACGTGCGCTCGAGCGATCAGACGCAGCTCACGACGCTGACCACCGCAAAGCCCGTACCGGTCGGACGTCACACGCTCACGTTCGCGTACGACGGGAAGATCGAGAGCGCGCCGCAGGGGTTGTTCGCGCAACCTTACCGCTTGGCGGGTGGAACGCAAGGCGTCATGCTGTCGACGCAGTTCGAGGCGACCGACGCGCGGCGGATGTTTCCGTGCTGGGACGAACCGGCGTTTCGCGCGACCTACGAGCTGAGCGTGACGGTGCCTGCGGGATGGGCGACGGTGTCGAACATGCCGGTTCGTTCGCGCGTCGTGCATGGTGCGGTGGCGACGACAACGTTTGCGCGCACGCCGAAGATGCCGTCGTATCTCGTCGAGTTCTCCGCCGGCGACCTTGCTCGCGTGAGCGCGAAGGTGTCGCTCGTCGACCACGGCGTCTGGGCCGTCAAAGGCCAGGAACAGAACGCCGCGACGGCGCTCGCAAACTCGCAGCAGATCCTCGCCGACTACGACGCGTATTTCGGCGTGCCGTTCCCGCTCCCCAAGCTCGATCACATCGCCGTGCCCGGCGGCTTCGGCGGCGCGATGGAGAACTGGGGCGCGATCACGTACAACGATCAGGCGCTGCTCGTTCCGTCCGATGCGACGCTCGGGCGCCGGCAGACGGTGTTCTCGATCATGGCGCACGAGATGGCGCACCAGTGGAACGGCGACCTCGTCACGATGGCGTGGTGGGACGACATCTGGCTGAACGAGAGCTTCGCGTCGTGGATGGCCGCGAAAGAGACCGCGCTGCGGAACCCGTCGTGGAACTGGCAAGAGCGTCAGGACGCGACCAAGGAGCGCGCGATGAGCGCCGATGCACGTGTCAACGTGCACCCGATCCAGCAGCACATCACCGACGAGCTCCAAGCCGAAGCGTCGTTCGACAGCGCGATCACGTACAACAAGGGCCAAGTGTTCCTGCGGATGCTCGAGGCGTATCTCGGTGAGGATGCGTTCCGCGCGGGAATCCGCCGCTACATGGTAGATCGCAAATACTCCAACGCGACGACCGGCGACCTGTGGGCCGCGTTGAGCGCCGCGAGCGGGCGTGACGTCGCGCAGTTTGCGGCGGGCTGGACCGAGCAGCCCGGCTTTCCGCTCGTTACGGCCACCGCGCACTGTGACGCCGTCGGAAATCGCACCGTGTCGTTCATGCAAAAGCGCTTCATGCTCTCGGGCGCAGCGGAGGGGAACCAACGCTGGGATGTCCCGATGCGCGTGCGCGCGGCAGCGAATCCGACACAAACGGTCCTGTTGACGAAGGACGGTCAGACGATCGCGGCGGGACGCTGCGACGAAACGCTCAGCGCGAACGACGGCGACCTCGGCTATTACCGCGTCGCGTACGACGCGGCGACGTTCGCGACCAACGTCAAAGGGTTCGGCACGCTGAGCGATCCCGACAAGATCGCGATGCTCGACGACCAGTGGGCGAACGTGCAAGCCGGCGGCGCAGAGCTCGGCTCCTACTTGGCCCTAGCTTCGGCGATGGGAACCGATCGCGATACGCGGGCGTGGCAGCAGATCCTCACCGCGCTGGGTGTGATCGAACGCGACGAGCGCGGAAGCGCCGGGCACGATGCGTTTGCGTCGTACGCGCGATCCCTCGTGCATCCGATCGCAAGCGAGCTCGGCTGGAACGCGGCTGCCGGCGAACAGCCCGTTGTCGCCGATTTGCGGCGCGAGATCCTCGGCAATATGGGCGAGTGGGACGACGCGGCGACCGTTGCAGAGGCGCGCCGTCGCTTCGCGGCGTTCGTTCACGATCGCTCGGCGATCGCGCCCGACGATCAAGAGACGATCTTGTCCATCGTCGCCGAGCACGCGGATCGGGCGACGTTCGATCAACTGCACGCGATCGCGCGTGATTCACGCAACGAAGCGGAGGTTCGCCGCTACTACGGCGCCTTGTTGACCGTCCGCGATCCGAAGCTTGCGGAAGAAGCGCTCGCGCTGTTGCTGACCTCCGAGATCCCGCCGCAGGCGGCCGGGATCCGCGCGGGTTTGGTCGCCAATGCCGCGCATGCGAATCCGCAGCTCGCGTGGCACTTCTATCAAGCGCACAGCGATGAGCTGCTCGCGTCGAAGTCGGTGTTCGAGCGGATGCTTAGCCTGGCGAGCGTCCCGGAGACCTTTTGGAATGCGGCATCGCTCGACCAACTCGAGAGCTGGGTCAGCGGCCACGAGCCGCCTGACGCACGTCCGTATCTCGCACGCGCGATGGAACGCGCGCGTTTCGAGGTCGGCTTGAAAGACCGAATCGTCCCCTCGGCGGACGACTTCGTGGCGAAAGCGGGAAGGTAGCGGTATGGCGACCTCCGAACGTATGTTCGAGAGTCGCCATGAACTCCGCCCGTCAAGTCCCGCTGTTCGCGACCGCCGCTCTCCCCACGCGGATCGTCGGCGATCACGGAGACGTCACCTACGTCCCTGAGTTCCTCGACGCCGCAACCGCCGACGCGCTTGTCCGCGAGCTCAACGCCGACACGTTGTGGCGCGCTGACTCGCGCGTGATGTACGGCAAGCGCGTTCTCGTGCCGCGCGAGACGGCGGCGCGCGGGGAGAAGATGCCGCAGCCGTGGACGCCGACGCTGCTGCACGTGCGTGCCCTCATCGAGGAACACACGGCGACGACCTACGACTACGTGTTCCTCAACCGCTATCGCGACGGGAACGACTCCGTCGCATGGCACGGCGATCGCGACGGCTCGCAGGACGCGCGATTAGTCGTCGCGTCGCTCTCGCTCGGCGCGACGCGCGCCTTTCAGTTGCGGCCGAAGAAGGAGAGCGGCTTACGCTACGACCCGATCACCGTCGACGTCGCGCACGGTGACTTGATCGTGATGGCCGGCGACACGCAGCTCTACTGGGAGCATCGCGTAAAGCGAGAGCCGCGTGTCACCGGCGAGCGATTAAACCTTACCTTCCGGCAGCACCGGGCACGGGAGTAGGGGCGGCCACTTCGTGGTCGGCCATGATCTCGAGTGCGCGAACCATCGCTGAGTGGTCCCAGCCGGCGCCCCCGTGCGCCGTGCAGGCGTTGAAGAGCTCCTGACACGTCGCCGTATTCGGCAACGAGAGGCCAAGCTCGCGCGCGCCAGCGAGCGCGAGGTTGAGATCCTTTTGGTGCAGCGCGATCCGGAACCCGGGATCGAAGTTGCGCTGGATCATCCGCTCGCCGTGCAGCTCGAGGATGCGCGACGACGCGAACCCGCCCATCAGCGCTGCGCGAACCTTCGCCGGATCGGCACCCGCTTTCGACGCGAACAGCAGTGCTTCGCCGACGGCTTCGATCGTCAACGCGACGATGATCTGGTTGGCAACCTTCGTCGTTTGACCGTCGCCGTGACCGCCGACGAGCGTCACGTTCTTGCCCATGAGACGCAGTAGAGGCTCGATCTTCGGAAAGACGTCCTCGGGCCCACCGACCATGATCGTGAGCGAGGCCGCCTTCGCGCCGACTTCGCCGCCCGAGACCGGCGCATCGAAGTACCGGCAGCCGAGCTCTTCGATCCGTGCCGCGAATTTTCGCGTCTCAATCGGCGAGATCGAGCTCATGTCGACGACGATCTTCCCGGGTGAGAGACCTTCGGCGACACCCTCCGGCCCGAAGAGCACGGTCGCGACGTCCGGCGTGTCGGGGACCATCGTGATGATGATGTCGCTGCGCGACGCAACCTCACGGTTCGATTTGCAGACGACCGCTCCGCCTTTGACGAGCTCTTCCGGAACGGGGCCAATCGTGTTGACCGCGAGCGTGTGCCCGGCGGCGAGGAGATGGCCGGCCATGGGCCTCCCCATGATTCCCAAGCCGATGAAACCGATATTGCTCATGATCCTTTTTCCCGTGCGCCCGCAAGAACGGGGGAGCCGTATCCCTCCATCCAGCGCAAGCCATCTTCGGTTCGTCCTTGCGGTTTGTACTCACACCCGATCCACCCGTCGTACCCGATGCGATCGAGCAACGCGAACAGGAACGGATAGTTGATCTCCCCGGTTCCCGGCTCGTGCCGGCCGGGATTGTCGGCGAGCTGGATGTGCCCGATGCGCGCGAGATTCGCTTGCATCGTGTTGGCGAGCTCGCCTTCCATGCGCTGCATGTGGTAGACGTCGTACTGCAGCTTGAGATTCGACGAGCCGACCTCGTCGATGATCGCGAGCCCATCCCTCGTGTGGTGCACGAAGAAGCCCGGGATGTCGTAGGTGTTCACCGGCTCGAGGACGAGCAGGACGCCGGCATCCTCGAGCGCCTTCGCGGCGTACCGCAGGTTCTCGACAAGCGTGCGGCGCAGCTCGGCGTCCTTCGCGCCGGGCGGCGCGATTCCAGCGAGGCAGTTGATGCGCTTGCAGCCCAGCGCGTTCGCGTACGAAACCGCCTTCGCGACCCCTGCGCGAAACTCGTCGACACGATTGGGAAGGCACGCGATCCCGCGCTCTCCCGCGTCCCAATCGCCGGACGGGAGGTTGAAGAGTACCTGCTCGAGCCCCGCCTCGCGTAACCGTTGCGAGACCTCGCGCTCCGGATACGCATACGGCGAAAGATATTCGACGCCCCGAAACCCCGCCCGTGCCGCGGCTGCAAAGCGGTCGAGGAAGTCGAGCTCGGTGAAGAGCATCGAAAGGTTCGCATCGAACTTCGGCATCGATCGTTCTCCTCAGACGACGGCGGGTTCCGCGACGACATCCTTCGGTACGTCGAGGACGGGCTCGAACTCCGTGATCTTGTTGATCTCGGGTCCCATCGCGATGTTCGTCACGCGTTCGGTGATCACTTCGACGATCGCCGGTACCTTGTACTCATTCGCTTCGCGCTGCGCCCACTTGATCGCCTCGGCGATCTTCGAGGGCTCGAAGACGCGGATCGCGCGGCAACCGAACGACTCGGCCGCCTTGATGTGATCGACGCCGTACTCGCCGATCTCGGGCGTGTTGATGTTGCGGAAGCTCAACTGGACCTCGAAGTCCATGTTGTATGCTTTCTCCGCCTGTCGAATCAGCCCGAGATAGGCATTGTTGAGCAGCACCATGACGAACGGGACTTTGTGCTGCGCGGCGACCGCGAGCTCTTCGATGAGGAACTGCAGCGAGTAGTCGCCGACGATTCCGACGACGTCCTTCTGCGGGTTCGCGAGCTTCGCGCCGGTGCACGCCGAGACTTCCCAACCGAGCGGGCCGGCTTGGCCGCAGATGATGTAGTTGCGCGGCTTGTTGATGCGCTGCAGCTGCCCGGAGAGGATCTGATAGAGACCGATCGCGGTGACGAACTGCGTGTCGTCGTCGAACGCGTTGTTGATCTCTTGGAAGACGCGCTGCGGCTTGATCGGCACGTTGTCGAAGTCGGTCTTGCGGAGCATCGTGCGCTTGCGCTCTTGCACCGCGCCGACCCACTCTTCACGCTCCGGAATCGTTCCGGCGGCGTCACGCTCGAGCGCCTCGGCGACGAGCGCTTCGAGCGCCAAGCCCGCGTCGGCGACGATCCCGAGATCGGGGCAGAAGACGCGTCCGATCTGCGTCGGGTCGATATCGATGTGCACGAACGTGCGGCCCGCGGTATAGACCTCGGTGCTGCCCGTGTGACGGTTCGCCCAGCGGTTGCCGATCCCGAGCACGAAGTCGCTCTCCAGGAAGTTCGCATTGCCGTAACGGTGCTGCGTTTGCAGTCCGACCATCCCGGCGTTGAGCGGATGATCGTCAGGGATCGTGCCCCAACCCATCAGCGTTGGGACGACCGGCGTGTTCGTGAGCTCCGCGAAGCGCACGAGGTCGTCGCTCGCCTCGGCGTTGATGACGCCGCCGCCCGAAACGATCAGCGGGCGCTTCGCTGCGAACAGCATGTCGACGGCGCGGCGGATCGCCTTGCGGCCCGGACGCGGCCGAACGATCTCGAGCGGTTCGTCTGCTTCGTAGTCGTAGTTGATGATCTCACGCTGCACGTCGAGCGGCAGATCGATGTGCACCGGTCCGGGACGTCCCGAACGCATGAGCTGGAAGGCTTTACGAAAGACCCACGGGACTTGCGCGCCTTCCATCACGGTGATCGACCACTTCGTTACCGGTGCGGTGATCGCGGCGACGTCGATCGCTTGGAAGTCTTCCTTGTGCAGCTTTGCGCGTGGCGCTTGCCCCGTGATGCACAGGATGGGACTGCTGTCGGCCATCGCCGAGTAGAGCCCCGTCACCATGTTGGTGCCGGCGGGCCCCGACGTTCCGATGTTGACGCCGATCCGTCCCGCGCGCGCTCGGGTGTACCCCTCGGCAGCGTGGGTACCGCCCTCTTCGTGGCGGACAAGAACGTGCCGTATCTCGCCGTTGTTACGCAGTGCCTCGTAAAACGGCAAAATCGCGGCGCCTGGAACGCCGAAGACGAGGTCGACGCCTTCGCTCCGCAGCACGCGGACCGCGGCTTCCATCGCTGTCATCTTGGGCATACGTTGGTTTCCTCTCTACTCTACGCAACGAGCGCGATGCGCGCGCCAAGCAACTCGGGAATCTGAGACGGTCGCTCGGCAACCGGAACGCCAGCGGCCGTAAAAGCTGCGACCTTGCTCTCCGGTGTACCAGTCGATCCTGAGATGATCGCCCCCGCGTGACCGAGGCGTTTGCCTTTAGGAGCCGAGCGCCCGCCGATGAATGCAACCGCCGGCTTGTCGCGCAAATGCTCGCGAATGAACGTCGCCGCGTCTTCCTCGTCGGAGCCGCCGATCTCTCCACACACGACGACCGCGTCTGTCTCCGGATCGTCGGCGAAGGCACGCAAGCAATCGACAAACGTTGTTCCGATGATCGGGTCACCGCCGATCCCCACGCACGTCGACTGTCCGATCCCCGCTTTGGTGAGACCGTCGACGACTTCGTACGTCAAGGTGCCCGAGCGCGAGATCATTCCGACGCGGCCTGGCATGAATACGTGCCCTGGCATGATGCCCATCAACGCCTTTCCCGGTGAGATGACACCGGGACAGTTGGGGCCGACGATGCGCATCCCCGGCGTCGTCGCAACGACGCGCAGCATATCATGAACCGGGATCCCTTCGGTGATGCAGACGGCAAACGTGATCCCTGCCGCATGCGCTTCCCACAGCGCATCGGCGCCGGCGAACGGCGGGACGAAGATGATGCTGTGCGTTGCACCCGTCGCGTCGACCGCCTGTTTCACCGTATCGAAAACCGGCCGACCGTCGGGCGTCGTCGTCCCGCCTTTTCCCGGGGTAACGCCGCCGACGATCGCGGTGCCGTATGCAGCCATCCGCTGCGCATGGAAGAGTCCTTCGCGTCCCGTGATTCCTTGAACGATGACTTTCGACGAGGCGTCGAGATAGATCGCCATGATCAGTTCGCTCCCTTCGCATAGGCGACTGCGAGCGCGGCGCCTTCGTCCATCGTCGCGACGGACGCAAAGCCGGCATCGGCAAGGATTTTCTGGCCTTCGCTTTCGTTGGTCCCCGTGAGGCGCACGACGAGCGGAACCTTGCGCAGTCCGGAGCTTGTCGAAGGGCCGGACAGCGCTTCGACGATCCCGCTGGCGACTTGATCACAGCGCGTGATCCCGCCGAAGATGTTGATGAAGAGCGCGCTCACCTTGGGATCGCTCACAACCAGCGCGTAGCATTTCTTGACCAGATCGGCGCGCGCGCCGCCGCCGATGTCGAGGAAGTTCGCCGCGCCGCCACCCGCGTTGCGGATCGCGTCCATCGTGCCCATGCCAAGGCCGGCACCGTTGGCGATGACGCCGACCGTTCCGTCGAGCTTCGCGTAGTTCGACGTTCCCAGGCCGATCGCAACGGCGGCGGCTTGATCGGCGTCGGTCGGCTTGGCCGTGTTCCACGCCTGCACGTCCGGATGTTTGTAGAGTCCGTTGTCGTCGAGATCGACCTTCGCGTCGGAGGCGACGACCTGTCCGTCGCGCGTGAGCGCGAGCGGGTTGATCTCGACCAGGTTTGCGCCGAACGTCGTGAAGAGTTCGTAGAGGCCGCGGACGATCTTCGGAAACGACTTGTGATAGCCGGCGGGGAGCTTCGCCGCGAAGGCGAGCTGTCGTGCCTGGAACGGCGAGAAGCCGACGGCGGGATCGATCCACATCTTCGCGATCGCGTCGGGGTGCTTCTCAGCGACTTCCTCGACGTCCATCCCGCCCTGCGAGCTCACGATGATCACCGGTTTTTTCGCGGCACGGTCGATGGTGATCGACACGTACGCTTCGCTCTCGATCGCAAGCTTCTCTTCGATCAACAGCGAGTCGACCGTTTCGCCTTCAGGATTTTGCACGCCGCGTAAGACCTTGCCGATCAGTTCGGTCGCAACGGTCTTCGCCTGCGCGGCGTCGTCGGCGAACTTGATACCGCCGGCCTTGCCTCGACCGCCCATCAGGACTTGGCTCTTGAGAACCCACGAACCGGGATTCGCCTTGACGAAGGCGGCGGCGTCGCGCGCCGTGGTCGCGTGATGCCCGCGCGGCGTCGGTATCCCGACGCGCGCGAACAACGCCTTCCCTTGATATTCCAATAACTTCATTGGGGAACTGCCTTGTGAGAAACCGTCCGTGGATGCAGTGGTAGCGGTCTACGCGGCGAGCGCGAGCCGGCTATTTTGAAGGGTGCGGTCGAGGAGCCGCGTGAGTCCGTAGACGCAGCGCGTCGCAGGGGTTGGGACGCCCAGGAGCGTGCCGATCTCGATCACCGACCCGACGAGCGCATCGAGCTCGAGTGCCTTGCCTGCTTCGATGTCTTGCAGCATCGAGGTCTTGTGATCGCCGACGCGACGTGCGCCGTCCAACCGTTTCTCGACCGAAATCGGGATCGTGATCCCGAGTGCTTTTGCGACGGCTTCCGCCTCGCGCATGATGTCGACGACGAGAGCTTGGACGTACTCGTCGTCGGCGATATCGACGATCGTCGCGCGCGTCAGCGCGCTGATCGGATTGAACGCCGCGTTGCCGAGGATTTTGAGCCAGACGTCGACGCGGATGTCGTGTTCGACCGGCGCCTTCAGTCCGCCGGCGATGAACGCTTCGGAGAGCCGCTGCACGCGCGCCGACGTACCGCGTGCCGGTTCGCCGAGTGAATACCGCGTACCCTCGATGTGACGGATCACGCCCGGCCGGACGATCTCCGTCGAGGAGTAGAGGACGCAGCCGATCACCCGGGAGTTGTCGATCGCTTGAGCGATGCGCCCGTCAGGGTCGACCGTGCGCAAGGTGTAGCCGTTGTGCGGTCCGCCGTGGTTGGCAAAGTACCACCACGGGATCCCGTTCTGCATCGCGATCACGGTCGTGTCGTCGTGGAACAGCGCGTCCAGATCCGCGAGTAGCGGGCAGATCTGATGTGCCTTGACCGCGAGGATCACGGAGTCGACCGCCCCTACCGCGCGCACGTCGTCGGTCGCGGAAAGGCGAACGGAGAAGTCGCCGCGCGGACTCTCGACGCGCACGCCGTCTCGGCGCATCGCCTCGAGATGGGCGCCGCGCGCGATCAGCGTCACGTCTGCACCGCCGCGCGCCAGCGAGGCGCCGACGTAGGCGCCGATTGCACCGGCACCTACTATCGCGAATTTCACGGCTCGGCTCCCACCATGACCTTCGTCGTGGAGGCTGCTGCAGTGCTGCCGGAGACCGTCGCGACCGTGCGCGTGATGCGTTCGATCTCGCGCAGGCGCAAGGGTCGCAGCACGGCGACGGCCATGACGGCGGCGACGATGTTCGCGCCGGCGGCAAGTGCAAGGACCGCCGTCCAGTTGCCCGTCGCTGCGGTGATGACGCTGGCGAGCGGGACGAGCAGCGCGGCGGTGCCCTTTGCGGTGTAGAGCATCCCGTAGTTCGTGGTTGCGAACTTGTGACCGAAGTGGTCACGCGTCGTCGCCGGGAAGATGCTGTAGATCTCGCCCCAGGCGAAGAAGACCAGGCCGGAGAGCAGCACGAAGGCGGCCGGCGTCGTGCCGTACTTCATGAGCGCGAAGATCCCGATCCCCTCGAGGAGGAACGCGATGAACATCGTGTACTCGCGACCGATGCGGTCGGAGAGTGCGCCGAGGAGCGGCCGCGTCAGTCCGTTCATGACGTTGTTGAGCGACAGCGCGAACGTCAGCGTGGCGGCAGTGATGCCGAACAGTGTCACGGGAATCTTTGCGATGTGGTAGTCCTTGGCGATCGGACCGAGTTGCGCGACGGCCATGAGGCCGCCCGACGCGACCAGGACGAACATCGCGTACATCACCCAGAAGACAGGAGTCCTGATCGTCTCGACCGGCGTGTAGTCCTTCGTGCCATGGAGAACGCGCACGGCCTTCGCCTCAGCTGGTGCCGTCTTGGGCGGCTTTTGCAGCAGCATCGCCGCGACGAGGATGATCGCGCCTTGAATGATGCCGAAGGTGAAGAACGTCGCTTGGTAGCCGCTGCTTTGGATCATCAGCGTGAGCGGGATGATCGTGATCGCCGCACCCATGCCGAAACCGGCAGAGGTCAAGCCCGCCGCGAGGCCGCGACGTGAACCGAACCACTTGAGCGCGTTGCCGATGCACGTGCCGTAGACGACGCCTGCGCCGATACCGGCGAGCGCGCTGGAGACGTACAACAGGAACAGCGAGTCCGCGTGGGCGTTGATCACCCACGAGAGGCCGGCGAGCACGCCGCCGATCGCGACCATGATGCGCGGGCCGTATTTGTCGACGAGTGCCGCCTCGAACGGGACGAGCCACGTCTCGACGAGGACGAAGACGCTGAACGCGATCTGGATGGCGGCGCGATCCCAATCGTGCGCCTTTGCCATCGGGTCGACGAAGACGGTCCAGCCGTACTGCAAGTTCGCGATCATCGCCATGCAGATGACACCGGCGACGAGCTGGACCCAGGGGTTGCGCAATGCGCTATTAGGAGGAGGTGCGGACATCAGTCCACTTCCTTTCGGGAGCGGCAGGTGCGCGCTCCAGGAGAAGAATCAGGTCACACTAAGGGATCTCGTGAAACGTCCTTGTTCGATGATGTGATGCCGAAAAAACAATCCTTCGATCGATGATGCGCGAAAGGAGGCGGCGCAACACCGCCTCCTTCCCAGGGGGCAACGCTTCGTTAAAGCAGTCCCGCACCACGCGCCCAGCGGTATTTCGCGCCGAGCACAGCGACCGGTGTTTCCGTGTTGTACGGATACGCGGGGATCTTGTGGTCGAAGAGATATTCGCTCGCCTCTTCGACCTCGACGTCGCCCGCGAGTGAAGCGACGACGGGTTTGTCGATGCCCTTCTTGCGGAGTTCCTCGACGACTTCGGTGACGAGCTTCGCGAAGACCATCGGCGGCGTGACGATCGTGTGCCAATAGCCGAGGATCAGCGCGTGGATACGGTCGTCTTCGAGCCCGAGACGGATCGTGTTCTGATACGTCTTGGGCGGTTCGCCGCCGGTGATGTCGACGGGATTCCCCGACGCGCCGAACGGCGGGATGAACTTCTTGAACGCTTCGTCGAGGTCGGGCGGGAAGTTCATCAGCGAGAGCCCGGCGTCGACGCACGAGTCGGAGAGCAGCACGCCCGAGCCACCCGCGCCCGTGATGATGACGACGTTCTCGCCCTTGGGCGTCGGGAGCACCGGGACGCCGCGCGCGAACGCGAGCAGCTCGTTGAGGCCGCGCGCACGGATGACGCCGCTCTGGCGCAGCACGTCGTCGTAGACGCGATCGTTACCGGCAAGCGCACCGGTGTGCGAGCTCGCGGCGCGTGCGCCGAGTGACGTACGACCGGCCTTGACGACCATGACGGGCTTCGTCCGCGACACACGACGCGCGACCTCGGCGAAGGAGCGGCCGTCCTTGAGGTCTTCCATGTGCATCGCGATCGCCTTGGTGGCGTCGTCCTGCTCGAAGAACGTGAGGAGATCGTCTTCGTCGATGTCGGACTTGTTGCCCAGACCGACGATCGCCGAGACGCCCATCTTCGCCGAGCGGCTGAAGCCGATGATCGCCATCCCGACACCGCCGCTCTGTGAGGAGAGTGCGACGTTGCCTTTGACGTCGTACGCGGTGCAGAAGGTCGCGCACAGATTCTTGGGCGTGTAGTAGAAGCCGTAGATGTTCGGGCCCATCAAGCGGATCCCGTACTCGCGGGCGATCCGCACGATCTCTTCCTGGCCTTCGACGTTCCCGGTCTCGGCGAAGCCGGACGGGATCAGCACCGCACCGGGGATCTTCGCCTTGCCGACCTCGGTGAGCGCTGCGGCGACGAACTGCGCCGGGATCGCGAAGATCGCGACGTCGACCTTTTCCTTGATGTCCGCAATGCTCGCAAAGGCCTTGCGTCCGAGGATCTCGTCGGCTTTCGGGTTGACGGGATAGATCTTGCCTTGGTATCCGCCGTTGATGAGGTTCTTCATCACGGAGTTACCGATCTTGCCGTCTTCCGTCGATGCACCGATCACGGCGACCGAGTCGGGTCGCATGATGCGGTTCATCGACGTGAGGATCTCGTCCGTCGACGGCCGGTAACGCTGCGGCGGAGGCGCGAAGTCGAGCACGATGCGCGCGTCGACCGCGATCGCGCGGTCCTCGCGGACGAGCACCGGGTTGAGGTCGACCTCGGCGATCTCCGGGAAATCGTCGACCAGGCGCGAGACGTTGACGATGATGCTCGCGATCGCTTCGCGGTCGGCAGGCTTCCCGCCGCGTACGCCGTGTAGGATCGGCGCGCCGGCGATCCCGTCGAGCATCGACAGAGCATCTTCACGCGTCGCGGGGGCAAGGCGGAACGTGATGTCCTTGAGGACCTCGACGAGGATCCCGCCGAGCCCGAACGCGACGAGCTTCCCAAAGCTCGGATCGGTTACCGCGCCGACGATCACCTCGTGATCGCCGGAGAGCATCTGTTGCACGAGGACGCCGTCGACACGCGCGTTCGCGTTGTACGCCTTCGCGTTCTCGAGGATCTTGCGGTACGCGCTGCGCACCGCGTCGGCGCTGGTCAAGCCGACCGCGACGCCGCCGGCGTCCGTCTTGTGGACGATGTCGGGCGACACGATCTTGAGGACGACGGGGAAGCCGAGCGCGTCGGCATATTCGACCGCCTCGGATTCCGTCGTCGCGACCTTCTCCCCAGGCACGGGGATCCCGTACGCGTCGCAGATGATTTTGCATTCCGGCGCGGTCAGGATCGTCCGATTCTCTTCGCGAGCCTGGGCGAGTACAGCCTTGACCCGCTCGCTCGACGCTTGCGCCTGCTCGATGATCATTTGTTGGGTCGTCTCCTTCGTTGAACGTGAAGGCGAATGCGAGACGCGTTAGCGTCGAAGGTTGAGCCAGACCGTTTTCTTCTCGGTGTAGTTGTCGAGAGCGGTCTCACCGAGATCGCGTCCGATGCCCGAATCGCGTCCCGCGCCTCCCCAAGGGAGACGAGCATCCGAGTGACCGTAGGTGTTGATCCACACGGTCCCGGCGCGCAGGCGCGAAGCCATCGTGTGCGCGCGCGTGACGTCGTTCGTCCAGACGCCGGCGGCGAGGCTGAACGAGGTGTCGTTGGCAATGCGAACCGCGTCGTCTTCGTCGTGGAACGTGATCACCGCGGCGACCGGCCCGAAGATCTCTTCCTGCGCGATCTTCATCCCGTTGTCGACGCCGGCGAACACCGTCGGATTCAGGAAGAAGCCCGGTCGCTCGAGGCGATCGCCGCCCGTGACGAGCTGCGCGCCTTCGTTGCGTCCCGCTTCGATATACTCCATGACGGTGCTGAGTTGCTTCTGAGAGATCACCGGGCCCATGTAGGTCTTCTCATCGGACGGATCGCCGACTTTGAGTCCCTTCGTGCGCTCGACGAGCTTCGCGACGAACGCGTCGCGCACGCTCTCCTGCACGAGGATGCGCGAACCGGCCGAGCAGACTTGTCCGGAGTTGAAGAAGATCCCCGACGTCGAGCCTTTCACGGCCGCGTCGAGATCGGCGTCGGCGAAGACGATGTTCGGCGACTTGCCGCCGAGCTCGAGCGTCAAACGCGTGACGTTCGGAGCCGCCGCCGTTGCGATCATCTTGCCGACCGATGGCGAACCGGTGAACGAAATCTTGTCGACGCCGGGATGTTGAACGAGCGCCATCCCAACGACCGAGCCTGCGCCCGGGAGAATGTTCAGTACGCCCGGCGGGATCCCGGCCTCGAGCGCAAGCTCACCTAAACGCAGCCCCGTCAGCGGCGTCTCCGTTGCCGGTTTGAGCACCATGGTACAGCCGCACGCGAGGGCGGGCGCGATCTTCCACACCGAGTTCATCAGCGGGAAGTTCCAAGGAACGATCCCCGCCACGACGCCGACCGGTTCACGCGCGATATACGTGAGTGCGTCGGGACGAACCGGGACGACGTCGCCGGTGAGCTTGTCGGGCCAGCCGGCGTAATATTCCATGCAATCGATCGCCGCTGGAACGTCTTGCCGGCGTACCGAGCTGATCGGTTTCCCGCCGTCGAGCGATTCGAGTGCGACGAGCTCTTCGCTGTGCTCGCGCAGCAGCGAGGCGAATTTGTAGAGCAGGCGACCGCGCTGCGCGGCGGACAGCTTCGACCACGGACCGGTCAGCGCGGTGCGGGCAGCGGCAACGGCCCGCTCTGCATCTTCTGGTCCCGCGAGCGCGATCTCCGCGATCGGCTGTTCCGTTGCGGGATCGCGCGTGACGAAGGTCTTGCCGGAGATCGAATCGACCCAGGAGCCGCCGATCAGCAATTGCGTCGGCGGCAAACGAAGGGGCAACGTGCGGACTTGAGTTGCGCTCATGTGGGCGCCTTTCGTCGACGTTACGTGAGTTGTGAGGGGTTAAACAGCGCCTTCTGCGCGAAGAGTCTCGAGGGCCGACTCGTCGTAACCGAGCTCACGTAAGACCTCGGCGGTGTGCTCGCCGAGAAGCGGCGAGCGCTTGATCTCTGGCGGCGAATCGGAGAGTCCCAGCGGACTTCCGACAGTATAGTACGTTCCGCGCTCCGGATGCTCGACGGCGGTGATCATCCCGCGTGCGCGCAGTGACTCGTCTTCGAGCAGTTCTTTCATGTCGAGCACGGGTCCGCACGGGACGTCGAGCTCGTTGCACATCTCGAGGACTTCGTATTTCGTGTACTGGCTCGTCCACTGTTCAACGATGCCGAAGACCTCTTTGAGCCGCGGCAAACGCGCTTCGGGCGTCGCGTAGTTGGGATCCTCGATCAGCTCGGGACGTCCCATTGTCTTGCAGAGCGGCGCCCAGACCTGCGGCTGGATGATGAGGTAGACGTAGTCGTTCATCCCGCCGGGTTTGCACTTGAGTGCCGCTCCGGGCTGACCGCCGCCGGACGCATTGCCGGAACGCGGGACCACGCCGTTGATGTACTTGTTGGGATACTCGGCGAGCTTGCTGCGCCCGAGCCGCTGCTGATCGCGCAGCTTGACCCGGCACAAATTGAGCACGCTGTCCTGCATCGTGCAGACGACACGTTGGCCGCGATCGGTGCGCGTGCGCTGGTAGAGTGCCGCGAGAATTGCGGCCAGCGTATGGACACCGGTACCGGAGTCGCCGATCTGCGCGCCGGTGCTCGTCGGCGGTCCGTCTTCCCAGCCGGTCGTGCTCATCGCACCGCCCATCGCCTGCGCGACAGTCTCGTACGCCTTCGCGTCGGCGAACTTGCCGGGACCGAAGCCTTTGATCGAGGCGTAGATCATCCGCGGATTGAGCTCGTGAATCTTCTCCCACGTGAAGCCTTGGCGATCGAGGACGCCCGGCCCGAAGTTCTCGACCATGACGTCGCAGTGCCGAATCAAGTCGGTCAAGATCTTGCGCCCGCTCTCGGTCTTCGTGTTGAGCGTGATGCTGCGTTTGCTCGAGTTGAGCATCGTGAAGTACAGGCTGTCCGCGCCGGGGACGTCACGCAGCTGCGAGCGCGTGATATCGCCGCGACCGGGCAGCTCGACTTTGATCACGTCGGCACCGAGCCACGCGAGAAGCTGGGTGCAGACGGGTCCCGCCTGCACGTGAGTCATGTCGAGAACGCGCACGCCCTCGAGCGCCTTTGCCGTTTCCGTCGTCAACGTTTCGCTCATGCGCGCCTCACTTGTACATCGTCTGGTTCATGGTGCCAGGAGCGAACTCGTTCGGATCGATCCACACGTTGATCAGGGCACACTTGCCCGATTCGCGCGCGCGCTCGAGCGCGGGGCGGATCTGCTTGGGATCGCGCACGGCCTCACCGTAACCGCCGAGCATCTGCGCAAACTTCTCGAAGTCGACGTCGCCCAGGTAGTTACCGACGTCGCCCTTTTCCTTGCCGTACTTCATGATTTGGCCGGCGCGGATCTGGTTCATGAACGAGTTGTTGCCGACGATTCCGATGAACGGAAGGTTGAAGCGCATCGCGGTCTGCATGTCCCAACCGGTCATGCCGAACGTGCCGTCTCCGAAGAGGCAGACCACTTCTTTTTCGGGCTGCGCGACCTTCGACGCCATCGCGAACGAGACGCCGACGCCGAGCGTACCGAGCGGTCCGGGATCCATCCACAATCCCTCGCCCTTGGGCCACACGATACCCCCGGCGGCGGTGACGATATCGCCGCCATCGCCGATGAAACGCGTGTTTTCCGTGAGGAATTCATTGATCTCGTAACCGAGACGCAACGGGTGGATCGGGATCGAGTCGTTCTTGATCTTGGGAAGACGCGCTTCGCTGAGCTTGTGCTCTTCGGCGCGCAGCTCGTCGAGCCACGGCTGACGCTTTTTCGCACCGTTGCTGAGCCGGCCTGATGCGGCTTGCGTGACCGCGGCGAGGATTGCCCCGACGTCGCCGACGAGACCGAGCGACACATCACGGTTCTTTCCGACCGTCGAGTACGACATGTCGATCTGCACGACGGTTGGTGCCTTGAGACGCTTGCCGTAGCTCATGCGGAAGTCGAACGGCGTTCCGACGATCAGGATGACGTCGGCCTTGCCGAACGCATAGCCGCGCGTGAGCTGGAAGCCGTGCGGATCGGTCGGTGAAAACGTGCCGCGACCGGCGCCGTTCATGTACGCGGGGATGTTGAAGGTGCGGGCGAACTCGCGCGCCGCTTCGCCGGCGCGGCACGTCCACGTCTGCTGGCCGAACAGCACCGCGGGCCGCTCCGCGTTGATGAGGATGTCGGCGAGCTTCTCGATGTCGTTCGGATCGCCGATCGAGCGCGTCGAAGCGCGATAGCGACCTTCTTGCGGGACGACCGCGTTGAGAAGCGGGACCTGGCCGTCGAGGATGTCGCGGCCGATCTCCAGATACGCCGGGCCGAATGCGCCGTTGTGCGCTTCGCGGAACGCCATCGCGCACATGTCGGCGACGCGCTCGGTCGTGACGACGCTCGACGCGAACTTCGTGATCGGCTTCATGATCTCGACGTGCGGGAGATCCTGAAGCGACCCCATCTTGTGCTGATTGAGCGCGCCTTGGCCGCCGATGAGCAAGAACGGGCTCTCGGCGCGGAACGCGTTCGCCACCCCCGTCACGGCGTTCGTCGTTCCGGGACCCGCCGTCACGACGGCGCAACCGGGTCGACCGGTGACGCGTGCATAGCCGTCAGCGGCATGCGCTGCGACTTGCTCATGACGAACGTCGATGATACGAATACCCTCGTCGACGCAACCGTCATAGATGTCGATGATGTGTCCGCCGCACAGCGTGAAGATCGTGTCGATCCCTTCGCTCTTCAGTGCTTTCGCGACGAGATGTCCGCCTGAGATGGTGGCTTCGGCGGGCATGCTTAACGGGGAGGCAGAAAGTTCTTTCGCCTCGGGAACGGTCTGCGCCACGGGGGCGTCCTCCTAACGGAAGGGGGAGCTAGAGATCGTTGTCGTGTTCTGCAACGTGTGCTGCGAGGTCGAGCGCGTGGTCGCGCACAAGGCGTTCCGCAAGCTCGGCATCGCGTGCTTCGAGCGCTTCGATGATATGAAGATGGTCGACGAGCGAGCGTTCTGCGCGCCGGTTTTCGCCGATCGTACGATGTCGAATCGAACGCATGTGGATCAAGATGCCTTCGGTCATCTTGCTCAGCGTCTCGCATCGCGCGAGGTCGACGATCCGCTGATGAAATTGAAGGTTCGCCTCGGAATATTCGTCGAGCTGACCCATGAGGCGATCGTCGTCGAAGGTGGTGAAGATCTGCCGTAACGAGCCGATCTCCGTGTCGCTGGCTTGTTTCGTCGCGAGCCGGGCGGCCATGCTTTCGAGGGCGGCCCACACGGTGATGATCTCGAGCAGCTCGGCTTTGCTTTTCCGGACGATGAAGTAGCCGCGCCGCGGGACGTTGACGACCAAGCCCTCGTGCTCTAAACGAGCCAGCGCTTCACGAATGGGAGTGCGGCTCACGCCGAGGCGTGCGGCGAGCTCCCGCTCGTCCAAGCGGAGCTGCTCCTCCGTGGCTTCGTAGATGTTCATGTCTACGATCGCGGCTCGAAGCGCTTCGTACGCCTTCAGCCGGAAGCTGAGATCCGTAACAATCGGGGCAAGGGCCAAATTGTTCATGTGGTTATCCCGGATTCTGGATCAGGAATCCAGTATACCAGGAAGAATTCTTCCCGCGCAACCCCTTTGCGTCTAAACCAGCGTGTCGCGCATCAAACTTGTCGGTGAGGCGCTGTGCGGGCGAGCGGCGAGAACGGCCCGGGCGTGGCTTCCGCCGTCGCTGCGCCGCTCGACCGAGAACTCCTCAGCGATCGCGCCGACCAGATAAAGTCCGCGGCCGCGTTCGGAGAGCAAGTCGGTCGGCAGCCGCGAGAGCAGCTCGAAGCCTTCGCCGTAGTCGATCACGTGCAGCACCGGTGCGTCGCCCGACACGTCGAGCGTGACTTCCGCGGTCCCGGGCGCATAACGCACGACGTTGCCGATCAGCTCGGCAAAGACGAGCTCGGACGAGATGACGTCGTGCTCGGGAAGCCCGTGCGCGCGAAGCCGATTCGCGATGTCACGCCGCGCGCAGCAGCCTGCTTCCGCGTCGCCGGCGAGGAACGTCCACGTCTGCGCGTACCGTCCGCCGCCGACGCGGCTGATCGGTGCGTCGAGCGCCACCGCGAGGATCGCGACGTCGTCGCGCGCCGGACGTCCGTGCGTGATGCTTTCGTACACGGCGTGCGCAATCGCATCGTCGCGGACTGCGGCGAGTGCCTGGTTTGCGGCAAACTCCCCCGAGACCGCGTCACGGTCGAACTCGGTGAGGCCATCCGTGAACGCTAGCAGCACCGAGCCGGGCGCGAACTGAAACTCGCGCGTCGCACCACCGGTGCGATGACGTAAACCAAGCGGAAGGTCGCCGCTCGCCAAACGCGCGATGCTGCCGTCAGGCCCGCGTACCAGCGGCGGCGGATGACCGGCCGACGCGTAGCGCATCTCGAACGAGACGGGATCGAGCACGCCGACGAAGGCCGTGACGAAGCGTTCGTGCCCCATCGCACGCACGATGCGGTCGACCGCGTCGAGGACCGCGACCGGGTCCGGGTTGATCAGCGCGGCGGTGCGAATGCTTTGCCGCACGCTGCCCATCGTCACCGCGGCGTCGAGCCCGTTGCCGGAGACGTCGCCGACCGAAAGCACGACACGTCCGTCGGGAAGGCGCACCGCATCGTACCAGTCGCCGCCGACGGTCGCTTCCGCCTGCGCTGCTTCGTAGATCGCATCGAAGCGCAAACCGGGGATCGACGGGAGCGCGCTGAGCATCGCCGCGTCTTGGAACGTGCGCGCGATGCGGCGCTCGCGCTCGGCGACGCGGCGCGCGTCGTCGACGTCGACGCTCGTCCCGCACCAGCGCACGATCTCGCCGTGCTCGTCGCGCTCCGGGGATGCACGATTGAGGAACCAGCGATAGACGCCGTCGTGCCGTCGCATGCGAGCGGTCGTCTCGAAGAAGGTGCCGCTGCGAACCGCAAACGTCCAGCCGTCCGCGACCTGTTCGAGGTCGTCGGGACACATGACGGCGCTCCACTGCGCGCCTGTCCCGTCGTCCGAGCGCAGACCCGTGTACTCGTACCAGCGCCGGTTGTGCCAATCGAGTTGGCCGTCTGCCGTCGCGGTCCACAGCATCTCGGGGATCCCTTCCGCGATCGCGCGGAACGCCTGCGCGGCTTCCGCCGAGCGCGAGCGAGACGCGTCGATGTCGACTGCGGTTCCAAGCCAATATGCGAGCGAGCCGTCGCTTTCGAAGCGCGGCTCGCTACGCACGAGAAACCATCGGTAGCCGTCGGCGTCCGCTGGTTTGAGACGCAACTCGATCTCGAGCGGACTACGGCCAGCGACCGCTTCGGCGAGGCGACAGATCAGCAGCGTGTAGTCGTCGGGATGGACCACGTGCACCCAGCCCTCGCTGCGCGTCGCGATTTCGCGCGGCAGGCGCGCGAAATCGTACCAGCGCCGGTTCGCCCAATCGACGAACCCGTCGGCGCGCTGCGTCCAGACGAACAACGGCAGATCGTCCGCCAGCCGGCGGAAGTCCGCGAGGGCGTCCTCAGGCACGGCCGGTGACTGTTTGCACCGGCCGTACCAAGGACCTGCGTTCTCTCTACGCCGCGGTCGTTGCGAACTGCGCCTCTTCGGTCGAGCCGGTGAGCGCCGTCGTCGACGACGTCCCGCCGCCGATCACGCGCGAGACCTCGTCGAAATAGCCAGTCCCAACCTCGCGTTGATGGCGCGTTGCCGTATAGCCGCGTTCCTCGCTCGCAAATTCGCGCTGCTGAAACTCAGCGTACGCCGACATTCCGCGCTGGCCGTAGTCGTACGCGAGCTCGAACATGCTGTGATTGAGCGCGTGCCACCCAGCGAGCGTGATGAACTGGAAGCGGTAACCCATGCGGAAGAGCTCGTGCCGGAACTTCGCGATCGTCTGCTCGTCGAGCTTGAGCTTCCAGTTGAACGACGGTGAGCAGTTATACGCCAGCATCTTGCCGGGGAACTTCGCGTGGATCCCCCGCGCGAACGCTTCGGCTTCCTCGAGATCCGGCTTGGAGGTCTCGCACCAGATCAAATCGGCGTGTGGTGCGTACGCGACTCCGCGCGCGATCGCTTGATCGATCCCGGCGTTGACGCGGAAGAAGCCTTCGGGTGTGCGCTCGCCCGTGATGAACGGTTGGTCGCGCTCGTCGACGTCGCTGGTGATCAGCGTCGCGGCGTCCGCGTCGGTGCGCGCAATCAGCACGGTCGGGACGTCACATACGTCCGCGGCGAGCCGCGCTGCGATGAGGTTGCGCACCGCCTGCTGCGTCGGGATGAGCACCTTGCCGCCGAGATGGCCGCATTTCTTCTCCGCCGCGAGCTGGTCTTCGAAGTGCACGCCGGCGGCTCCGGCCGCAATCATCGCCTTCATCAGCTCGAAGCAGTTGAGCGGACCCCCGAAGCCGGCCTCGGCGTCGGCAACGATCGGCGCGAACCACTCGCGCGTCGGCGCGCCCTTCTCCATGACGTCGATCTGGTCCGCGCGTGCAAACGCATGATTGATGCGCTCGATGACCTTCGGCACGGAGTCGTACGGGTAGAGCGACTGATCGGGATACATCTGTCCCGCGGTATTCGCATCGGCCGCGACTTGCCAGCCCGATAGGTAGATCGCGTCGAGTCCCGCCTTGACGGCCTGCACCGCCTGTCCACCCGTCAGGCACCCGAGTGCGGCAACCGGCTCGTTCTGTGCGAGCTGCGCGCGCAGTCTCTCCGCGCCGCGGCGCGCAAGCGTGTACTCAATCTTCATCGAGCCGCGCAGACGCGCGACGTCGTCTTGCGTATAGGGGCGGGTCCCGAGAATCACGGTCACCTCCACGAAAAGCGAGCGATATGCGGCGAGGATAACCGTGAGATGGATCGGCGGCGCGCGGCCGTGCACGAACGGTGCGTTTTCGGGCACGAACGGCGCGATCTCGCGCCTGAGCGTGCTCAGCGTGTGAGCGTGAGGAGGGTCTTGGTCGCAGCCTGCACGGCCGCATCGCTGAACGGAAGCGTCGCGCGCACCCCCATTTCCCAGGGGGCGCTTTGATCGATGTAATGCGGCGATCCGGGCTCGCCCGATTCGCCCGTGTTGATGTCGAGCGTCCCCGCATCCCAGTCGCCGGCGATCCAGATCGCGTGAATCGACTGTCCGTGCCCGTTCCACTGCACCGCGGGTGCGTAGCGGCCGCCGGCACCGACCAGTGTCGGACCGTTCCACAGCCGGAAACCGAACGCCGCGAGCGGGTGCTCGAGCGGCTGCGCAGCGTAGGTTCTGAACGGCGGCGGCGTCTCGCCGAGCAGAAGGCGTACGCGGTGGAGGCTTTGCACGACGAAACCGTCCCAGTCGTCGGCCGGAACCCAGCCGCGCGGCATCTCCCGCAGCGCGCGCAGCGGAACGACGAACGTCCCGCTCTCGCCCACGTACGCAGACGCAACGAGCGGCGGCATGTGCATCTGTGCGAGCGCGTTGAGCATGTCGTTGCGCAGCGCGGCGACGACGGTCGCACCGCGCGAATCGGGGCTCACGCGGCCGTCGAAATCACGCAGCGCCGCAATCTCTGCGGCGAGCGCCGGATCGGTGTCGGCGTGGCGGCGGATCGCGGCGGCGACGACGAGTCGCGCAAACTCCAACTCCGCCGGCGAGTTGAGATCGTGCTGCACGCCCGCGATCGCTTCGGGCGTGAGCTTGTGCTGCGCGTCCGCCGCCGCATCGAGTGCGCGGCGTATCTCGTACGCGCGATACGGTGCCTGCCAAAACGGTGCCAAACGCGGCGCACCCGCACCGTTGTCGCGGTTGTTCGCCGTCTCGACCAGCGCATCGCGCGACGGCGCGATCTGCGGCGCGCGATCGAAGGGCAGCAGCGGCGGCTCGGCTGTCTCGCCGTCGACCGCCCAGCGGCCCGCGGCATCGTCGACCGGGATGCCGCCCGCGACGTGGAACGTCGCGCGGCCGGTGTCGTCGATGAGGACGACGTTGAGCGCGGGGTCCGGAAGACGCCGCAGCACCGTCAAACCGTCGTCGACCGTGCGCGCACCGTCGAGCGCGATGAACACGTCGAGTGCGGACTGCCCGCTTTTTACCGTGGCCCAGTCACGCAGATACGCGCTGCTTCCGTCGGGCGCGCGCGCAAGCATCGTGCCGAGCGGGGTCTCGAGCACGTCTTCGTCGAGAGCGGGACCGAAGCGCACCACGTAGTGCTCGTGACGATGCCGCGCGTGAATCCAGCGCCCACCTTCGAAGAACTCGTCGCTCCCGCGCGTCGCTTCGTGGATCAGACGCATCGACGCGGTTTCTGCGGCGGTGATGCCCCACGCAACGTGCTCGTCGTGACCGAGCGTGACGCCCGGTGTCCCGACGAGCGTCGCGCCCGCCATGTGGTAATGCGGTGACTCCATCTCGACCAGCCACCACACCTCGGGGATGCCGATCGAGAGATGCGGATCGTTGGCGAGGATGCTGCGTCCGTTCGTCGTGCGGTTCGCACCGGCGGCCCACGCATTGCTGCCGGCCGGCGCGCGCTCTTGGATGTGCTCGACGTCAGGGAGCGGCGTCGCACCCGGGAGCGGCGGGAGCGGCGCGATCACGCCGCGCGGTTCACCGTCGGCCGGGACGTCGTACTTCGGATCGGTCAGCGGCAAGAACGCGTCGGTTCCCGCTTGCCCGAACGTGCGGTGGATCCAGTCACGCGCCGTGATCCAGCGCGCGTCGTCGTCGAGATCGAGCATGCTCCCATAGCCGACCGCGATCACGTCTTGGGGCGTCCAGCGCTCCGGGCGGAAGAAGAGCGCGCGAAACTCCGGGGGAAGCGGTTGCGCGGTTTCCGCGGCATTGATGCCGTCGGCGAATGCGCTCAGGACTGCGCGGCCCATCGGTGACTCGCCGCGATAGGTCGTCTCGGCAAGCGCGGGGATCCCGTAGCTCCGCCGGCGGCGATCGACGGGCAGCAGCGGCGAGCCGAGCACTTCGGCGAGACGTCCGAGGACGTAGCGACGGGTGATCTCCATCTGAAAGAGCCGGTCCGACGCCATCGCAAAACCTTCGGCGAAGAACAGGTCGTGATCGGTGCTCGCCCGGATGTGCGGGACGCCGCGCGCGTCGCGCGCGATCGTAACCGGTGCATCGAGCGCTAGTTTAGGGATCGTGCCCCTCGTCGCCGCAACGCCGAGCCGGGTAGCGAGCACGACCCACGCCGTGTACAGGGCAACCAGCATGAGGACGCAGCCAATGACAGCTCCGGCGATCATCGCGAAGCGGCGGACGAGCGCTCTCACCTCCAGGCTAGAGGAAAAGTCGCGACGTCATCACGAGCGAAGGCGCTTTTCAAGTTCCTCGAAGCGTGGGCGCCATCGTGGATCCTCCACCGCTTCGCTCAGTCGCAGCGCCTCGAGGATCGTCTCGCGGTCATGCGTCGAAAGGAGACGGAGCGCGTAATCGATGGCCTCGCCTCCATCGTGCAAGCGACAGATCCGCGTCATTGCCCAGAGATTCTCGTGGTCGTCGATGCGCTCCGCTTCACAGCCACGCGTCTGCAACGCGTTGTGGTAGCAGTCCCATCCAACACGCCTCGGCGTGTAGCCCGGCTCCGGAAACCGGAACATGCGACCGCCTTCAGGCAAAACTTCTCCCCGCGCCTTGTCCAGATCGAAGTGCTGCTCGCCGAGTGACTCGACGAGCCGCTGGAATCGTACAGGTTTCATGTGCGCGGCCAGCGTGGCATCAATCCGATCCGAAGCATTTTGCTGCGACATATGGCTGCGGAAGAATCCCGACGAATCGCGCCTTTAGATAGACGGCGGTCATTGACGTCCCTGTGCTGAAGGCTGTCGAATGAGCATACTTTGCGGTCACCCAGTCCGCTACAATTGAGGTGAGCGGCTTTGCAGTCGGTGCGTCGGGAGCTGTGAACGTCGTATGGACAACGGCGACGGTATTCGATCCTGTCACTGACCCGAGGTTGTTGCATTGGAGAACCTGGCTGACGCTCGATGGATCGTAATAGTACGACAACTGGAGATTATCTGTCGAGTAACCCGACGTTGCGGCACCAAATACGCAGTAGGTTCCGTTCGTGGCCAAGTTCAGGTAGCAGCTAATGCCAGGAAGTGGCTGAAGAAGGGCAACGCCTTGATTGATGCTTGGGTTATCGGGATCGAATTGGCAGTTGTTGGTCGCGCACGCTAAGTCGTCACTGGGATTCGTCACCGGACCTCCCGAGGGGGAGGCAGTGAATAGATAAGGTCGCCTGGTTGCGCGTCCGCCGCGATCGCACAATTGTCACAGGTAATGGCCTGCCCACTCACATCCGTATAGCCGCCGCCGACGCTGCCGCCCGTGGGATCATCGATCCACAGGAAGCAAGTTCCGTAGAGATACGTGATGGATCCATCAGGGCACTGGCACATGTCGGCCCACTGATCGTCTTCAAAACCGGTATACATGGGCTGTGTGCACGGCACCGGTATCCAGGCCTTGGGTGTCCTGACGGGGGCAACAACAGGCGTGCTCGTGGCAGCGACAGAGGTACTCTTCAGACGCGAGAGCGGAAAGGACCGGCTTTTACCGTTCGTTATGCGCAAAATTGCTTTGTACGCTCGATGCCTTGACGGACACGATTACGCCTTCGGTGCCGAACTGAACCGTACCGGACGGGAGCGAACCCTTCAATCGCATCGCGAGCTGAGCGGGGAAGTACAGAACCTCGTTCTTGGTTTCGACTTTCCATCCGTCACTTCGGGCAGTGTGGAAGTCATGCACCGCGGAGCTCCGGAGCGCTGACTTTGTCGTCGTAGGCGGCACAGTGGATGAGCTCTGCCCCCCGCCTCCCCCGCACCCCGCCGCCACACCAAACGACAGCGCTACAACGAAGCTCGCTATCCGCTTTAGAATCATTGCTCACACCTCGCATGACCCCGGGAAAGTACTCCTATCGTACAGTGCAAGCGGGCGAGCGTCAACCTTGCTACTAAGAAGCTAGGCAAGCTATAGTGACGCCGTCGCCGGCGGTGTTTCACGGCTTTGCCAAGCTCGGTGATTGCTACGGGGCGGACGTGCAGCGCGAACCAGAGGCAATACCTAATCGCTCGGGCGGCAAGCCGCCGCTATCCAACAGGCTCAGGGGCCACGGGGGCAAAGAAGGGCTAGGTGCAAGCGACCCTGACGCGTCCGGCGCATCCGATGCTGATCGCCTCGACCGTCATGATTGGGATGATCATGGCGATCATCGACCTGACGATCGTCAACGTCGCGCTGCCGACGATCGCCGGGAATCTCAGCGCGTCGATCGACGACGCTGCGTGGGTCGCGACGGGATACATCCTTGCCAGCGTGATCACGATGCCGCTCAACGGCTGGCTCACCGCGTACTTCGGGCGCAAGAAGTTTTACGCCGCGTGCATTGCGATCTTCACCGTCGCCTCGCTGCTGTGCGGGACGGCGACGTCGATCTGGCAGCTCGTCTTCTATCGTGTGCTGCAAGGGTTCGGCGGCGGTGCGCTGCAGCCGACCGCGCAGGCGATCATGTTCGAGACGTTCCCGCCGGCGCAGCGGGGCAGCTCGATGGCGATCTTTGGCGTCGGCGTGATGGTCGGACCCGCGCTCGGCCCGATTTTGGGCGGCTACCTGATCGACAACGCGACGTGGCCCATTATCTTCCTTATCAACGTGCCGATCGGGATCATCGCGTTTCTGATGACGGTCGCGTTCGTGCCGGATCCGCACTATATCGAGAAGCCGAAGACGGGCGTCGATTGGCTTGGGCTCGGTCTGCTTGCGACCGGGCTTGCGTCGCTGCAGTACGTGCTCGAGCGCGGCGAGCGTGAGGATTGGTGGAGCTCGTCGACGATCGATATCCTTGCGGCCGTCTCCGTCGTCACACTGATCTGGTTCGTGGTGAAGGTCGCGCGCGAAGCGCACCCGATCGTCGATCTGCGCGTCTTCGCGTTCCGCTCGTTCACCATCGGCAACATCCTTATGGTTGTCGTCGGATTCGGGTTGTTTGGAACGGCGCTGATCATGCCGCTTTTCTTCCAAACGATGCTCGGGATGACGGCGCTCGACACGGGGATGGTGCTGCTGCCCGGCGCAATCTCGTCCGCGCTTGCGATGGTCGTCGTCCCGCGGCTCATGAAGCTGACCGATCCGCGGATTTTGATCGCAGCGGGAGCGCTGCTCTTCGGCTGGTCGTGTTGGGCGCTCGGCGGGCTCACCCAACAGTCAGGCTATTGGGATGTCTATTGGCCTCGGATCGTCCAGGGCGCGTCGCTCGGCTTTTTGTTCGTCCCGCTGACGACCGCGATGCTTGCGGACGTTCCACGTCATGAACTCGCCAGCGCGACCGGCGTCTCGATGCTGCTCCGCCAGCTCGGCGGCGGCGTGGGGATCGCGATCCTGACGACCCTGCTCACGCGCCACACGGCGGCGGCCTGGTCGGTCCTCGCCGGCGGCGTCCGCCACAGCCACGGCCTCCACCCGTCGACCCTCATCGGCTTGGTCGCCCAGCAGTCCCAAGTGATCGCCTACGAGTACCTCTTCCAATTGAGCGCCGTCGTCTTCATCGCGGCGATCCCGCTGGTCTGGCTCCTCCCCAAGGCAAAACCGGCCGTGCCCGGTGTACCAGCTCCCACCCCTGCCTTAGCCGACTAACCGCCCCCTGTCACGCTGAGCTCGTCACCGTGTCACGCTGAGCTTGTCGAAGCGCCCGTCCCGGCTGAGCCTGTCGAAGCCGAGCGTGCCCCCAGTCCTTCGACAAGCTCAGGAGGGGTGCGCCCTTCGACAAGCTCAGGGTGACGGGGCCTTATCGCGGGCTCTTGAGAGCCGTACCTGGTGCGCCAGCTCCTGCCCTGCCTTAGCTGACTAACCGTCCCTGTCACGCTGAGCTCGTCACCGTGTCACGCTGAGCTCGTCACCGTGTCACGCTGAGCTCGTCCCGTGTCACGCTGAGCTCTTCACCGTGTCACGCTGAGCTTGTCGAAGCGCCCGTCCCGGCTGAGCCTGTCGAAGCCGAGCGTGCCCCCAGTCCTTCGACAAGCTCAGGAGGGGTGCGCCCTTCGACAAGCTCAGGGTGACGGGGCCTTATCGCGGGCTCTTGAGAGCCGTGCCTGGTGCGCCAGCTCCTGCCCTGCCTTAGCTGACTAACCGTCCCTGTCTCGCTGAGCTCGTCACCGTGTCACGCTGAGCTTGTCGAAGCGCCCGTCCCGGCTGAGTCCGTCGGGGCCGACGTGCCCCCAAGTCCTTCGACAAGCTCAGGACGGAGAGCGTGCTTCGACAAGCTCAGCATGACAAGGGGCGGCGCCCATCGCGGCTCTTGAAAAATTTCCTTGGTTCTGGTACACTGCGTCCCTATGCCCTTCGGCCGATAACGCGGATCCAAGGAACGTCGACCCGGCGTCTCCTGGGGTCCTTGCGCCTTTTCTAAGGTTGCTGCCCCCAGGCCACACCGGCCGTACGACGTCACCTCGACCGCCTCTGTCTCGCCGACGCGCTAAGTAAAGGAATCGATGAACCTCCTCGACGTCAACAATTTCGACGCGATGCGGATCGGTCTGGCTTCGCCGGAACAGATCCGCGCCTGGTCTTTCGGCGAAGTCAAAAAACCCGAGACCATCAACTACCGCACGCTCAAGCCCGAGCGGGACGGCCTGTTCTGCGAGAAGATCTTCGGGCCGACCAAAGACTGGGAATGCCACTGCGGCAAGTACAAGCGCATCCGCTTCAAAG
>CAZABL010000037.1:0-33325 GCA_964483365.1 uncultured bacterium | reverse complement strand
GCCGGCGCCGACGACGTGCTCGTCAAGCCGTTCGCGCCCGAGGAGATGCTCGCACGCGTGCGCGGCAAGATCGAGCGCGCGCGGGCCGGCGCATCGATCCAGCCGCTCACCAAGCTTCCCGCGAACGGCTCGATTCAGCGCGAGATCGAGCGGCGGCTGCAGGCGGGGACGCCGTGGTCGATCCTCTACTGCGATCTGGACGGCTTCAAGGCGTTCAACGACGCGTTCGGTTTCGCCAAAGGCGACCAGGTCATCAAGCTTCTCGCCGACGTCATCGTCGGCGCGACGCGACGTGATGGCGAGTCGAGCGACTTCGTCGGTCACGTCGGCGGCGACGACTTCGTCGCGATCACGACCCCGGCGCGCGCCGACGCGATCGCGCAGGCGATCGTGGCCGGCTTGGATCGCGGCGTGCGGCGCGTGCAACAGGACACGCGCGTTCCGTACTGTACCGTCTCGGTCGCGCTGCTCAGCGGCTCGGGCGCGGCGAGCTACGAGGACGTTGCGGAGCGTGCAGCCGCGGTGAAGAAAGAGGCGAAACGCCGTCCGGGCTCCGCAGTGGTGACGGAGAGCGAGCTCGGGTGAGGCGCTTCGTCCGCAAAACGCTTGCGGTCGCCGCACTTCTGGCGCTCGTGCCGTCGCTTGCCGCCGCCGCTCAACACCATAGCCGCATCGACGAGAAGATCCAGGCGCAGCAGCAAAAGCTGCACGGGCTGCACGTCCAGCTCCACCAAAAGCAAGCGAAGCTCGAGGACGCGAAGTCGAAGGTCGGCTCGATTCAAGCGCAGCTCGCCGACACGAACCGCAACATCACGGCCGTCAACGAACACGTGAGCGAGCTGCAAGCCCAGATGCGTTCGACGCAACGAAAGCTCGCGTGGAACAAGATCCAACTCGCCGCCGCGCAAGCGACGCTGCGGCGCCACCAAGACGCGCTCGACCGGCGCCTCGTGGATGCGTACGAGCACGGCGATCTCGGCTACGTCGACGTGCTGCTGCGCGCGCGTTCGTTCGCAGACTTCATCGAGCGCTGGAACGACATTCGTTTTCTGGTGAAGGCGAACGAGGCGACGATTCGCGCACGGCGCGCCGATCAAGCACACGTCGCAGCGATCCAGAACGGCCTGCTCGGCACCGCGGCAGAGCTGCAGAACCAGCAGGCGCAGGTCGACCAGCAGAAGCGCGCACTCGACGCGCTCGCCGTGCAGCGCCGCGGCCTGCTCGCTGTCGCCGACAACGAGCGCCAGCAAGCGCAGAGCGAAGTGCAAGAGCTCGACAACATGTCCGAGCAGGAGCAGGCTGCGCTCAACACGCTCGTTGCGGAGAAGCAGGCTGAGCTGGAAGCCGAGCGCCAGGCCCGTCGCCGAGCAGCGCAACTGGCAGGCCAAGATCTCCCGCCCGAGCCCGGGGCGCCTGGCTCGTTGATGTGGCCCGTGTCGGGTCCGATCACCTCGCCATTCGGGTCAAGGATGCATCCGGTCTACCACCGGATCATCTTCCATGGCGGAATCGATATTGCGGTCCCCACCGGGACGACCGTCGCCGCCGCCGCAACGGGGCGGGTCATCATCGCCTCGTATCAGGGCGACTGCGGGAACATGGTCGCGATCGACCACGGCGGCGGCCTCTCGACCATCTACTGTCACTTCTCGCAGATCTACGTCGGTGTCGGTCAGGACGTTCAGCGCGGCCAAGCGATCGGCGCCGCGGGGATGACCGGTGATGCGACCGGTCCCCACGTCCACTTCCAGGTCGACCTGCACGGTACGCCCGTCGACCCGATGGGGTACCTGCACTAGGCCAGCCTCCTCTCTGATCTATCCTAGAACCGTCTAAGACTGCAGGCGCAGCGTTAGAGGTGAGGGAGTGGGCGGAACAAACCGGCCACGGACCGGGTTCTACACAGTTACCGGACCCGTCATCCCAAGAAGGACCGCCTTTTGACCGCCCGCAGCCGCCTGTTGTCCGCCGCTCTTGTCGTTGCGCTTGCCGCCGGCGGCGGCGCCGCGTACGCGCAGCATGCCGCGACAGAGCGCGATCAGCCGCAAACGATTGCGGTGGGCGACGGCACGAGCGTCGTCGGGTTGGACATCAACGCCCTGCTCGGGCACGGCAATCCCGACCGGCAGATGATCGAGCTCGCCTACGAGCGGGTCGCGCACGCGTACTACAAGCCCGTTGCCGACGAACTGCTCCTGACCGGCGAGCAAAAGGCGCTCACCGCGTTCCTCAGGACGAAGAAGGTCAACGCGCCGCAGGTCCCGCGCAACGCCGCGACCGGCGACCGGGCACGTGATCTCGCGGTCCTCGAGAGCACGCTGGCCAGCGTGCAGAAGCGCTACGCCGCGGTCGCGCCGCGCGAACAGTACACCGAAGTCGCCTTGGCCGGAATGCTGGGCGGACTCGGCGATCCGTACACGACGTATCTCTCGCCCAAGGAGATCCGCGCGCTCGACGAACAGCTGCGCGGCGGCAACTTCGGCGGGATCGGCGTCTACATCGTCCAGGATCAGAAGACCAAACAGATTCTCGTCGACCCGATCGAGGGGAATCCGGCGATCCGCGCCGGCGTGCGGCCCGGCGACGTCATCGTCGCAGTCGACGGCAAGACCGTCGGCGGGCTGACGCTCGACGCGGTCGAGCGCGAAATTCGCGGACCGCTCGGAAGCGTCGTCTCGCTGACGCTGCGCCGCCACGCGACGAACAGTCAGTCGGTCGTGCACGTGACGCGAGCCGAAGTGCACGTCCCGTCGGTGCGTGCGAAGATCGAGAACGGGATCTCGTACGTGCGGCTCTCCGATTTCGGCTCGAGCTCGGCGCGTGAAGTGCGTGACGCGATGGTCGCCGCACAGAAGCAGAACGTCAAAGGGTACGTGCTCGACCTGCGCAACAACGGCGGCGGTTTGCTCGACGCCGCGGTCGACATCTCGAGTTTGTTCATCCCGCAAGGGCCGATCGTCTCGACGATCGACCGCGCCGGCAGCAAAGACGTACGCGACTCGACCGGCCGAACGATCGACGCCAAACCGTTGGTCGTCTTGGTGAACCGCTATACCGCGAGCGCCTCGGAGATCACGGCCGGCGCGGTGCAGGACTACCGCGTCGGAACGCTCGTGGGTGAGAAAACGTTCGGCAAAGGTGTCGTCCAGAGTCTCTACACGATGCCCGACAACGGCGCGCTGAAGATCACGACGGCGCGCTACGTCACCCCCAAAGGCCGCGACATCCAGCACAAAGGGATCGTTCCGGACGTCGTCGTGAACCAGCCGGTCGACGCGCCGATCATCGACACGCCCGCCGACAAGCAGCTCGCGGCTGCGAAATCCATCATCGAGAAGAAGGCACCCCAGTGATGAAACGGTACTTGCCCGCCGCCATGATCGCGGCGCTCGCGCTGACCACCGCGCGCGTTCCCGCTGCGACTGCGGCTGCGCCGTCGAGTCTGAACCAGCAGCAGTCCGAAGAGCTCGTCGTCACCTACGCGCACCTCGTCGACGACTTCTATCAGAAGGTCGATCGCCAGGTCGTTCTCAACGGCGCGCACGACTCGCTCGTCGCCTATCTCAAGGCCGTGCACGTCGCGAACCCGGCGCTTCCGGCGCTCAAGGCGACCGACGACGACGCAAGCAACGTGCGCGCGCTCGAACGCGAGGTGAACCTCGCGCTCGAACAGTACGGCGGCAGCATCAAGACCGACGACACGATGTCGCCGTCGACGCAGCTGACGTATGCGGCGATCGCCGGGACGCTGGCGTCGGTGAAGGACAAGTACACGACCTTCCTCACGCCCAAGCAGTACGCCGAGCTCAACGACAACCTCGACGGGACGTCGTTCGGCGGCGTCGGCATCTCGTACTCACCCGACGAGAAGCACAGCGTCCTGCGCATCGAGAACGTGATCCTCGACGGTCCGTCCGACAAAGCCGGGCTCCAGCCCGAAGACGAGATCACCGCGATCGACGGCAAGACCGTCGGCAGCTTGTTCGCGCCGACGATGGCCGAGAAGGACGATCAGAAGCGCCTCGCCGCGCAGCAGAAGATCGTCACGCAGGCACTGCGCGGGAACCCCGGCACGAAGGTGCAGCTGACGGTGCAGCGCTCCGGCAAGCCACTCAACCCTGTGCTCATCACGCGCGCCGAGATCCATCAGCCCAGCGTCCTCTCCAAGATGCTGCCGGGTGAAATCGGCTACGTCGACCTCGCGGTCTTCGGTCAGACGACCGGACAAGAGCTCGACGCGGCGCTCAAGCGGCTCGACAGCGAAGGCGCAAAGGCGTACATCCTCGACCTGCGCTCGAACGGCGGCGGCTACCTCAACGCCGCGGTCGACGTCTCCTCGAAGTTCATCTCGAGCGGTCCGATCGTCAGCGTGAAGTCACGCGCCGGGACCGACACCGAGTACGACGCGGAGAACACCGCGATTCCGCCGCGTCCGCTCGCCGTGCTGGTGAACCAGTACACGGCGTCGGCGTCGGAGATCACCGCCGGCGCGATCCAAGATAGCGGCGTCGGCACGATCATCGGCGTGAAGACGTACGGCAAGGGCGTCGTGCAGTCGATCTGGCAGCTGCCCGACAAGTCGGCGATCAAGATCACGACCGCGCGCTACTTCACCCCGAAGGGCCGCGACATCAACACGGTCGGCATCGAGCCCGAGATCAAGGCCGACATCCCGACCGATCCGGCAGCGCGCAAGACGCTGCGCTTCGGCGACCCGACGCACGATCCTCAGCTGACCTCGGCGCTATCCTTCATCAACGGACGGATCGCGCAGCAAGCCCCGCCCACGAACGCGCCGGGCCGCTAACCCTTCGACGAGTTCAGGGTGACGTAAACAGCGCGCGTTCGATCTCGTCGAACGTTGTGAACGAGGTGACCTCGATACCGCGCTCTCGGCAGTACTGCTCGAGGGCGCGGTCTTTTTTTGCGAACCGCACGTCGGCGGCGAGCGCCGCCTCGAAGTCGCTCACTCCGTCGCCGACGTAGACGGTTCGCGTACCGTTGCTGCGCGCTTCGCGCACGCGTGCCGCCTTGTCGTGGCCGTTCGCCGACTCGTCGATGAACGTCATCCGCCAGCCCTCGTGGTGGAAGTCGACGTCGTTCGCGAACACCGGCACGTCGACACCTGCACGCTCGAGCGCGGGCCCGATGATCTGCCGGATCCCCGACGAGACGACCGCGACGCTCGCACCGTGCGCGTGCGCGGTGCGCACGAACGGCGCGAAGGTCGGATCGACCGCCGCACGGCGTTCGAGAAACGCGAGCGCGTCGGCGTACGACATCGTCATCAGCTCCGCTTCGCGCCGCAGCACCTCGCGCAGCGTGACGGTTCCCGACGCGAACTCTTCCTCGAAGCGCTCCCACGTCTGGTCGCCCGCGACGGCACGGATCAGGGCATCGAACGTGTCGATGTCCGTGATCGTGCCGTCGTAGTCGACGAAGATCGCGAGCGGCGCATTGGGCGCCGCCGAACTCACTCCGACGACTTTTTGCGCGAGGTCTTGGCGGGCGTCTTCTTCGCAGTCGACGTCTTGCGCGTCGCGCTGCTCTTCTTCGCCGTAGCGGTCGACTTCGTGGTCTTCTTTGCCGTCGCGGTGGTCTTCTTGGCCTTTGCGGCTCCGGTCGCCGTCGCGCTCGTCTTGCGCGCACGCGTCGTCGACTTGGTCTTGGGGGCCTCGTCAGCGCTCGCCGCCGTTGCCGCCTTGCGGGTCGTGCGGCGCTTCGGCGCAGCCTCGGACTCGTCGCCCGCCGCTGCCGCCGCACGCGTGCGGCGCTTCGGTGCGTCTTCCTCCGGTGCCGGGAGAGCGCGCACCGCTGCGGCAGCTTCGAGCTGTCCGCCGCGAACCGGGGCCTCGGGTTCGGCACGGCGCCGGCGCGACGGACGAGCGGCCTTCACCGCATCGCTCGGCTCCGGCGGTGCGGTGATCACCGGCGGCGGCGGCTCGACCGCGACGTCGCCACGCTTGCGATTCCAGGGCGCGATCGCACGCGACGGCGCCGGCGGTGCGGTCTCGCCGGTCGGGTGCGCGGCGCCTCCGGTATCGACGCGGAAGATGTGCCGGTCGGGGACCGCCTGCGACTCCGCTGCTGCAGCTGCCGCGATCGGCTGGCCTTCGCCGGCTCCCCCGCGTCCGCGGCGGCGGCGGCGGCGACGACGGCGGCGTTGGCCTTCGCCCTCGAGCGTCTCGACTGCACCGGTCGCCGGGACGAACTCTTCCTCGCCCTCGTCGACGTCGGCTTCGATCACGGGGACGCCGACGCCAGGCGCAGGCGCCGCAGCGCGAGCTGCCTCTTCGATGACACCTCCGCGACCGCCACGACGGCGGCGACGGCGCCGGCGGCGACCGTTTCCTTCAGCACCGGCCAGCTCTTCTTCAACCGCGATCGCTTCGCGCGGTGATGGTGGGCGGGTCGGTGGTGGGGCGCTTGGCGGCTGAGCGAGGAGCGCGGCGACGCGATCGCCGGAGAGCCGTTCGCCGGGGAGCGTCCCGGGGATCGCGGTTCCCGACAGCTTCTCGCCGGGTAGGGTGACGACGGCCGGCGAGGCCTTCTGCGACGTCGTGACGACGCCGTCGGCGGCCTTCTGCGCGGTCGTTCTCGGCGCGCTCTCTTCCGGCGCGTTGGAGATCCCGATCGGTGCGGTCGCGCGTCCGCCCAGCGCCTTTTGCGCCTCTTCGGCGAGTTCGCGCAGCTCTTCGGTCTGCTCGGCGGCGGTGAGCTCGCGCTTGCGACCGCGGCCGCCGCGACGGCGGCGCTTCCCGGCCGCACGCTGTTCGGCGGCTTGCTCGGCGATCGGCGTGCGCGGCTCGGCGAGGATGTCGTTGCCGTCGACGTCGAGGATGCGAATCTTGATCGTCCTGCCGGCGGCGTTCGCGGCGTTTTCGACCTCGACGAGCCGCCCTGCGACGACCGCGGCGGCGGAGGTCACGTTCGGCAGACGCGTCATGAGGAGCTCGACCTCGAACTCGTCGCCGACACGAATCGGCGGGAACGCGGGGACGCCGTTGTCGCCGAAGACCAGGCGCGGACGCTCGGGATGGACGGCCGGATCGACGTAGACGTCGATCGGCGCGCCGACTTGTTCGGAGAGCTGCGTGAGCTCCTCTTCGTACCAGAAACCGGCTTGCGCGGCGACGTTCGGCGCGGCGGCGATGTGCACGTGCTGCGACGCGCCCGGTGAGCGTGACGAACCATTGTGCGCCGCGATCTCGCGGAACGTCTCGATCGTCACTGACTCGGGCGAGAGCACCGAGCCGAGCCCTTCGCAGGTCGGGCACTTCCCGCGCAGCTGCTGCGCGAGGTCCTTGCCGACGCGCTTACGCGTGAACTCGAGCAACCCCAGCGGCGAGAACGATTGGATCGTCGAGCGCGTGCGGTCTTTGCGCAGACCTTCTTGCAGCGCCTCGATGACTTTGTTGCGATCCTTCTCCGACGACATGTCGATGAAGTCGCAGACGATGATCCCGCCGATGTCGCGTAGGCGCACTTGGCGCGCGACCTCCGCGGCGGCTTCGACGTTCGTCTTGACGATCGTGTCGTCGAGATTCTTCCCGCCGGTGAACTTGCCGGAGTTGACGTCGATGACGGTGAGCGCTTCGGTCGACTCGATCACGATCGAACCGCCCGACGGCAGCTTCACGGTCGGCTTCATGAGACGCTGGATCTCGTCGTCGATCTTGAAGTCGGCGAAGAGCTTCTTGCCGCCCGGGTACGCCTTGATGCGATCGACGTACTGCGGCCCGAGCATGCGCATGAAATCGCGCACGTCCTCGACCTCGGTGTCGTCGTCGAGCCAGACGTTCTGCACTTGCGGGTTGATGAAGTCGCGCGCCGTCTTGTAGACCAGGTTCATGTCCTTGTGCAGCAGCGCCGGCGCTTCGACGGCCTTGTACTGCTCGAGGATCCCGTGCCACATGCGGATGAGCACGCCGAGGTCGGCGATCAGCTCGGCGTTGGAGACGCCGGCGGCCGAGGTGCGCACGACGGTCGCCATCCCTTCGGGACGGATCGCCTTCATGATCGTCTTGAGCCGGTTGCGTTCCTCGGCCGACTCGATCTTGCGGGAGACGCCGCTGAACTTGCCGGTCGGCATGAGGATCAGATAGCGCCCTGGCAAGGAGATGTTGGTCGAGACGCGCGCGCCTTTGAGTCCGCGCGGCTCCTTCACGATCTGGACCAGGACGTCGTCGCCGCGGCTGACCTTCTCGGTGATCGTGTAGCCGCTGCGGCCGCTCGTCACCTCGACGTCGCCGATATTGAGCGGCGTCTTGTTGATGTCGTCGACGTAGAGGAAGGCGTTGCGGCCCAGGCCGATGTCAACGAAGCTTGCGCCCATCCCGGGCAGAACGTTGACGACCTTCCCTTTGTAGATCGAGCCGATGACGCGCTCTTCGCGCTCGACGTAGATCTCCGCGAGACGACCGTCCTCGAGGATCGCGACGCGGTTCTCCCACGGATCGCTCGAGATCAGGATATCGGTCGACAAGGTGATTGTTGACTCCCGGACGACGCATGCCGTCGTCCGCGGGCCTCGCGACAACGTATACGTCATCGAGCGGGCGTCGCGGGCGGCCCTAGCCGTCCCACGTTCAGTAATCGAAAGAAAAGCTTGTGTAGCGCCCGGACGATCCAGCGCGGCCAACGTTCCGGCCGCGCGATCACCTCACGGATGCTCTCGCGTCGCCTGTTCCTGCTAGCCCCGGAAGGGTCCTTTGGTGCGCCGAACGCTGGGAGCGGTGAAGGCGACAGGCAGAGCGTTCGGCTGGTTGTGGGCAGGCCAGACGGCGAGCGTGTTCGGGACGGCGGTCAGCACGCTCGCGCTCCCGACGCTCGCGATCCTCGGCTTGCACGTCTCGCCCTTCGCCGTCGGAGCGCTCGCGGCGGTTCAAATCGCTGCCTACCCATTGCTTGGACTGCTCGTCGGAGTTTGGGTCGACCGTCTCTCGCGTCGCGCGACGATGCTCGTCGCGGACGTCGTGCGCGCGCTCGCGCTGGCGTCGATCCCGCTCGCCGCGGTCGTGCACGCGCTCACGTATGCGCAGCTGCTCGTCGTCGCCGCGTGCGTCGGCGTTGCGTCGGTGTTCTTCGACGTCGCGTATCAGTCGCTGCTCCCCGCACTCGTTCCGAGCGAAGCGCTCGAATCGGCGAACGCGCAGCTCGAGTTCAGCAACAGCGCCGCACAAATCGCGGGGAACGGGATCGCGGGCGGGCTGATCGCGCTGCTCGGCGCACCGCTCACCGTCGCCGTCGACGCGGCGTCGTATCTCGTCTCGGTCGCGACGCTCGCGGTGATGCGCGTGCGCGAGTCGCATCGCGATACGACGGTCGCTGCGTTGCCGTTCGGCACCGCGCTGCGCGAAGGGGTCAGCGTCGTGCTGCGCTCTCCGGTGCTGCTGCCGCTCGCCGCCTCCGTTGCGTGCTCCAACTTCAGCTTCGCGATGATGGGCGCGGTCTATCTACTCTTCGTGTATCGCGTGCTGCATCTCTCGCCGGCGCTCGTCGGCGTGCTCTTCGCCGTCGCGAACATCGGCTTTGCGGGTGCGCTCGTCGCACCACGGATCGCGAAACGCTTGGGCACCGCGAGGACGCTGACCATCAGCATGCTCGTCGCGGCAAGCGGTACGGTGCTCGTCCCGCTCGCCGCGATCGCGGCGCCGCTCCCGCTGCTGTTCGGCGAGCAGCTCATCTCCACGCTCGCCGTCCCGATCTTCAACATCACGCAGCTGAGCATGCGTCAACGTCTGGTGCCCCCCGAGCTGCTCGGCCGCATGAACGCGACGATGAAGACGATCGTGTGGGGCACGATGCCGCTCGGCTCGCTCGCCGGCGGCGCGCTCGGCGGAACGATCGGGATCGTCCCCACGCTCGCGCTCGGCGCGGTGTTCGCGTTCCTCGCCGTCCCCTGGCTGTTCGCGCCGGGTCTGCGCGCGCTCGACCGCGAGCGCTATTCGTCGGTGATGTCTTCGGCGCTGAACGGATAGCGGTCGAGCTCGTCGAGCGCGACCTTGAGCTTCTGCTTCGCCGTCTCGATCCGCCCGCGCGCGCCGAAATCCGGCCCGAACGCCCGCGCCCGCACCGCAACCTCGGTCGCGACCGCCTCGACCTCGGCGGAGAGCGCTTCCAAGCGCTCGAGCGGCGTCGTGTCGTCGGCGTTCATCGTGTGTTATCCCCGCCCTCCGTCACGCTGACGGAGGGGTGACGAGCGACGGTCATCCGCGTCGTGCGCTGTCGCCGAAGACGAACTTGTCTTTTTGCAAGATCATGTTGAGCAGTATGCCCACCGCGATGTAGTCGGTCATCAGCGCGCTGCCGCCGTAGGACATGAAGGGCAGCGGGATCCCGGTGATCGGCATGATCCCGATCGTCATCCCCACGTTGACGATGATGTGGAAGGCGAGCATCGTCACCAGACCGACCGCCAAGAGCACGCCGAAGCGATCCTTCGCCGCGAACACCGCGCGCAGCGCGTTTCCGATCAGCACCGAGTAGAGCACCAGCAGCACGACGGCGCCGATGAAACCGAGCTCCTCACCGACCGCGGTGAAGATGAAGTCGCGTGAATTCTCAGGGACGAAGTTGAGCTGCGTCTGCGTCCCTTTGAAGAGGCCCTTGCCGAACCACTCGCCGCTCCCGACCGCGATCTTCGACTGGTTGAGGTTGTAGCCGACGCCTTGCGGATCCATCTTCGGATCGAGAAAGACAAGCAGGCGCGCGCGCTGGAACGGCTTGAGGATGTGCTCGCTGGTGAGGACGTACGCAGCGGCGGTCGCGATCGCACCGACGTAGAGTCCGAAGTCGAACAGATTCGGGAGCCCGAAATAGAGCTCGGCGGTGAGGATCGCGCCGATCACGAGCGTCGTCCCGAGATCGGGCTGCTTGAGGATCAGCACCGCGGGGATCGCAACGACGATGAGCGGGAGCGCGAGCTCTTGCAGCTTGCGATACGTCCCGCGGCACAGCAGCGCGGCGATCGCGATTGCGAGCGTGACCTTCGCCGGCTCGGACGGTTGGAACTGGAACGGTCCGATCGCGATCCAGCGCGCCGCACCGAGCGCCGAATGGCCCTTGAACGCGATGAAGATCAAGAGCCCGAGCGTAACGACGTACAGCGGGAGCGCCCAGCGTCGCCAGACACGGTAGTCGACGAACGAGGCGCCGACCATCATCGCGATCCCGACGACGGCGTAGATCAACTGCTTGCGCCACTCGTCGGCGGCGTACGGCTCGTGCAGCGTCGCCGAGCGGATGAACACGACGCCGATCAACGTGACGAGCACGGGCGCGATCGCAAGCGGCCAGTTGAATCGCGTGTACCAGGGGCGCTCCACGGCGTGAGTCTTTCGCTACGGCGCCGGTGGAACCACCCGTCTATACGTGAGGTTGATCCTCGGCGCGTGCACGCGGCGTTGGCGAGGGACGCGATGGAGCCAGGCGTGTTGCGTCGCACCGCTCATCACCAGGAGGCTTCCGTGTGCCAGCAGGAGCGCGACCGTCTCACCGTCGCGGCGATGCCGCAGCTGGAACGGCCGCTCGCCGCCGACGCTCAGCGAGGCGATCGTCGGCTGCGGACCGAGCTCGCGCTCGTCGTCGGCGTGCCAGCCCATCGCGTCGGCGCCGTCGCGATAGAAGTTGAGCAGCACGCTATTGAACGCGATCCCGGTCCGCGCGACCAGACGCTCGCGCAACGCCGCGAGCAGCGGGGTCCACGGATTCGGCTCGTTGCGTAGGCCCGAGTATGTGTAGACCGCGTCCGGATCGCCGTACCACGCCGTCAGCCGCGGGAAGGCGACCTTGCGTCCGAAGATCGTCATCGCGTCCTGCGACCAGGGGATCTCCGCGCGCAAGCACGCGAGGATCCCGTCGGCCTCGTCGGCGCTGAGGAAGTCCTGTTCGTACGTCACCAGCCCGTCGCGGGCCAGGACGACCCGCGGCGGCTTCACGATGACGGCGTTACGTCGGCGAGAGGCCTGGCGCGGGAGCGCGATTGCGCTTGCGGCGCTTGCGGCATGACTGACCGGCCGGCGTCGGCGGTGCCTCGGCGGCGACGGCGACGCTTGCCGACGCGCCCGCGACGTCGCCGAATCCCGTGCTCTTCGGCGGCTCGGGAGCACTCGGCGGTGCGGGCGGCGGCGTCGGGCGCGACTTCATCGACAGGATCGGGATGTTGGCGAGCATCGCGACCTGTTTGTCTTGTTGCTCGAAGCTCACGTCGCAGTTCGCCTCGTCGACCTCGACGTAGCGCGAGATCACGGCGACCAGGTCGTGCTTGAGCGACTCGATCACGTCCGGCGCGAGCGAGAGATGGTCGGAGAGCAGCACGAGCCGCAACCGTTCCTTGGCGGTCGAGCTCGACGTCTCGGGCTTGAAGAACTTAACAAGAAATTCGAACACTAGCGGCGGCTCCCGAAGAGCTTCTCGAAGAACGACTTCTCGCGCGGAATCTCCGGCGTCGAAGTCTCAGTTCCCCGGATCCGTCCGGCGATCGCGCGGTACGCCGCGCCGACTTCCGATGTCGATTCCAACGCGACCGGCTCGCCCTTGTTTGTCGAGACGATCACATCGGGCGCGTCGACGATGACACCCAGCAGCGGGAGACGCAAGATCGCGTTCACATCGTCGACCGACAGCATCTTTCCCTTGCGCACCATCGCCGGGCGCAAGCGGTTGATGACGAGCTTGACCGTACGGTTCTCACCGAGCAACCCCACGACACGATCGGCGTCGCGCACCGCGGAGACTTCGGGCGTGCAGACGACGATCGCTTCGTCGGCGCCGGCGATCGCGTTGGTGAACCCCTTCTCGATCCCGGCCGGACAGTCGATGAGCACGAAGTCGAAGCGCGTGCGCAGCGAGTCGATCAGCTCGCAAAACGCGGCCGTGTCGACCTCGTCCTTCTCGCGCGTCTGCGCCGCGGCAAGCAAACGCAGCGCGGGGACGCGCTTGTCGCTGACGAGCGCGTCGTCGAGCGTCGCGTTCCCCTCAAGCACGTCGAGCACGTGATGGCGCACGCGCGCCTCGAGCCCGAGCACGATGTCCAGGTTGCGCAGCCCGACGTCCGCGTCGACCAGGACGACCTTCGCGCCGCCCGCGGCGAGCGCCGCGCCGATGTTCGCGGTCGTCGTCGTCTTGCCGACACCGCCCTTCCCGCTGGTCACCACGATTGCACGGCCGCGCGCCTGCGGGACGGCCTCCTGCGCCGGCTGTGCTTCGATCATCTCACGCACGCGTGCCCTCCACGTTAGCTCGCCTTACCGAAGATGCGGGCGAAGAAGCCCGGCGCGTTCAGCGCGGTGAACGGGACGAGCTCGCCCTCGAGACGGCGCGCGATCTTGTCGTAGATCACCGCCAAACGCGACTCGGGGTTGAGCACGATCGGCTCGCCCTTGTTCGTCGTGTCGATCACCTCTTCGTCGTCGGGGATGATCCCGAGCAGCTCGGCGGAGAGGATGTCGGTGACGTCGTCGACCGAGAGCATGTCGCCGCTGCGCACCATCTCGGGACGGATGCGGTTGATGATCAGGCGCAGCGGCAGGCCGCGTTCGTGGAGCTTGCCGATCACGCGATCGGCGTCGCGAATCGCGCTGACCTCCGGCGTCGTGACGACGATCGCCTCGCTCGCGCCGGCGATCGCATTGCGGAACCCGTGCTCGATTCCGGCCGGGCAGTCGATGAGGACGTAGTCGCACAGCTCGCCGAGCTGCGTGATGATCTCGGCCATCTGCAGTTCGGTGATCGACGTCTTGTCGCGCGTCTGCGCCGCCGGCAAGATCGACAGGCTCTCGAGCCGCTTGTCCTTGATCAGCGCTTGGCGCAGCTGGCAGCGCCCCTCGACGACCTCGACGAGATCGAAGACGATCCGCTTCTCGACCCCGAGCACGAGATCCAGATTCCGCAACCCGATATCAGCATCAACGAGGACGACGCGATGCCCGCGCTTCGCGAGCGCGGCACCAAGATTGGCCGTTGTGGTGGTCTTCCCAACACCGCCCTTACCGGACGTCAGAACGATTCGTCGCGCGCTTGTGCTCATGCGTGCTGTTCCTTGCGGAGGTCCGCGTCGTTGAACGGGACGACGACGATGCGGTCGTCGACGATCGAAGCGTGTTCGGGACCGCGTGCGCCGCCCGCATCGCTGGTCGCGATGACCGTCGCGATGCGCAGTTGCGTGGGGGCGAGCTCGAGCGCGATCACGCGCGCGCTGCGGTCGCCCTGGGCGCCGGCGTGCGCGACGCCGCGCAGTGCGCCGAAGACGACGATGTCGCCCGACGCGACGAGCTCGGCGCCGGGGTTGACGTCGCCGATCACGACGAGGTTGCCCAGGTTGTGCAGCGCTTGTCCGCCGCGCAGCGTGCCGCGGTGATAGAGCGTCGAGACGCCGACGGGGACCGCGCGCGCCGGCTGCGGGATCGTCACCGAGACGCCGGCGCCGGCGACCGAGCGGGGCTCGGTGCGGCGGCGCACCATGTCGGCGCGCGCCCCGGCGAAGTCGGCGGCGAGCGAACGCGCGCTGTCGGACAATCGCACCTCGCGATGGTCGCGGCGCTGGCGCGGGAGCGGCGCGACGTCGGAGGCTTGCGCGGCGCCGAGATAGGCCAGGTCGAGCTCGGCGACGAGCGGGGCGAGCGCGTCGACGCCGCTCACGCCGTCGAGGGTGATCCCGAACTCGGCGAGTGCGTCGCGGAAGGCAGCCAGCTCCGTGCTCGGCGGCTCGAGGATTCCGAGGTTCGCGACCGCGCGGCTGCCGCGATAGAACTCCGGCCGCTCGGAGAACTGCACGCGCAACTCTTCGACCGCGGCGCTGAGCGCTCGGTCGACCGCGATCTCCAGGTTGCGCCCACGGCCACGCACGGTGCTCATCAAACTCCCTCCGTCACCACGATCCGCCCGCGGTTCCCACGCTGGGGCGGACCGACCTGCGGCTTCCACACCGCATGCACCAGAAAGTGCACTTGTCCACAGGAGCTTCACAGTGCGACCCCAGTCACGGTGGAGAGTCGGACGCCCGCACGTCGAATGTCTCTGCCCCCTCTGCAGCCGGTCGAGCCGCTCCCTTGGAGAAGCCCATGACCTTCCGCCGTATCGTCGTCACCGTTCTGAGTATGGCGATGGTGAGTGCCACCATCCCGTCACCCGCGCTCGCGCTCTCGACGCAGACCGAGGTCGAGATGGGCAAGCAGTACGACAAGCAGATCACGGAGTCGTCGGTGATCGTGACCGACCCGCTGCTCAACGCCTGGGTCGGCGGGATCGCGGACAAGCTTTGGGCGCAGACCGCGCGCAAGGACGTGCCGTACTCGCTCAAGATCATCGACGAGTCGGACATCAACGCGTTCTCGACGCTGGGCGGTTACATCTACATCAACGAGGGGACGCTCGACTTCGCGCAGTCGGACGACGAGCTCGCGAGCGTTATCGCGCACGAGACCGGTCACATCGAGCGCCGCCACGCAGTCACCGCGAACAACAAGGCATCGATCCTCAATATCTTCCTCGGGATCGCGTCGCTGTTCTCGCCGCTCTTGTATCGCTTCGGCAACCTGATCCAGGCAGGCGCGCTCGCCAAGATCTCGCGTGACGACGAGACACAAGCCGACCAGTACGGCCTGCTGCTGATGTCGCGCGCCGGTTACGATCCCGACGCGATGGTCACGTTCATGAAGCACCTGGGCACGGTCGACAAAGCGAACAAAGACATCCTCAGCAAGTACCTGGCCGACCATCCCGACACGCCGAACCGTGTCGCGCACCTCGTCGGGTATCCGCAGCTCGATCCCACCAAGCGCACCGACGACCAGCGGCTCGCCGCCGCGGTACACGACCTGGACACCGCGCGCTACAACATCGCCGCGATGAAGCTCAACGAGCTGACGAAGCAACATCCCGACGATGCGGAAGCGCAGTTCCACCTGGGTCAGGCGCAGCTCGCGCTCGGGCAGGTCGCCAAGGGCGAGCAGAACCTCGCCGCGGCCGCCGGAAAGCTGCCGCCGCAAGCAAAGGCGCTCGCCGATCTGCGCATCCACGCGCTGCGTGCCGGCGCCGGCCAGGGCAGTCTCCTGCGCGCCGACCTGCGTCCGCTGCGCGACCAGATGACGACCGCGCAGGCGAATCAACAGCAAGCCGCGACCGCGATCCAAACGCGCCGCAAGCAGGGTCTGGACCAGCTCAAGACGCTGCACTCGCGCATCCAGGAGATCGTCTACGGCGTCCCCGACATGTCGCGCCTGCAGCCGCGTAAGGACTCGCGGCTCGACACGATCATGCACAACATCACGACGATGTCCAAGTCGCTGACGACCGCGGTCAACAAGTCGTCGGAGGCGATCGGCGGCGTCGGCACCCTCGAGCGCGGCAAAGAGTCCGGGATGCTCAAGGAAGATCAGGACATTCTCAACGAGATGAACGGCCCGCTCAAGCTCGACGCGCCGCCGCCGCAAGCGCTCTCGACGCTGCGGTACTATCCGCGCATGCTCAACACGATCGCGGCCTCCGACTCCGACATGGTGCGCGGCGTCGACGCCGCGCGCGCCTCGCTCGCGCTGCTCGACGTCTCGCTCGGCGATCTCGACGCGTTCGTCAACCAGCTGCGGCGCAGCCAGTTCGACGCAAGCGGAGATATCTCGACGCTCGATTACCGCGCGATCGAACCGCTGATGACCAAGGCCGTCGATTCGCTCAACAAGGCGGCAGTCGGCGCGACGCAAGCCTCGCAACTCTACAACATGGCGCGCTCGCGTCAGTTGGAGGCGCGAATCGACATGCTCGGGCTCGCCGAATCACCCGACCGCTACGCGACGCTGCAGCACGCACTCGACGTGCGCTTCCACAACAAGGGTCTGGACTACGACCAGCTGCCGCGTGCCGACGTGAGTCCCGGTGAGGTCGTCGCCGCTACGATCGTCGGCGCCGACACGAACGCGGCCGCACCGGCGATTCTCGCCGAGGCCAAGGCGAAGAACGAGAGCATCGTGGACGTCGCCAACTCGCGCGGGATGTTCGCGCAATCGCTCGAGATCTTCATGGGCCTGGTCTTCCTCGATTACACGGACGACCCGGTCAAAGAGATCCAGCAGCCCCTGACGTAACCCTTGGCGCCCGGTCAGGGTAGGACCGGGATGTGAACGCCTCGACTGCCGCTGCCGTCTTCGAGCGCCTGCGCTCCACGCTCAATGTTGAACGTGTTCACGCGGGCGCTCGGCGGCCGTTCAAGTTCTTCTTGTGCGGCGACCCGGCGCTCCTGACGGCGCTGCGCACCGTTCTCCTGTCGGGGCACGAAGGCGACTCGATCCCGATCGACGCCGCCTCGACCCTCGAGACGCTCGACACCGAGCGAGCGGTCGACACCACCGATGCGCGGGCGGTCGTCGCCTGCGCCCGCCCTGGCGACCGGGAGTCCCTCAAGCTGACGCGGCTCGCCGCGCTGCGGCTTCCCGTGTTCGTGCTCCTAGTCGATCCTGACGTCACCGCGCCCAGCGGGCCGGTGCAGGCGCCGGGTCCCGGCGCGGTCGAGGAGTACGTTGTCGACCGCATCTCGCTCGAGGCGCTGCGCAGCCGCTTTCTCCCGCATCTGATCGAGTGCTGTCAGGGGATCGAAGTCGCTGTCGGCCGCCGCCTTCCGGCGCTACGCGAAACGGTCGCGGCGAAGCTGACGCGCGACGCAGCGCTCAACGCGCTCAAAGTGGCGGGCGCGAGCGCGCTCATCGACCACGTGCCGGTACTCGGAATCGTCTTGGGGGCGTTCGCGTCGGCCGGTGACATGATGGCGATCACCGGGATCCAGATGACGCTCCTGCTCAACATCGGCGCGACGTACGGCCGCGATCCCGATTTGAGCGCGATGTGGGAGATGCTGCCGATCGTCGGCGGCGGCTTCGGCTGGCGCGCGTTGGCGCGCGAGCTCTCCGGCTTCATCCCCGTCGGCGGAGTCCTCATCAAGTCCGCGATCGCGTACGCCGGCACCGTTGTCGTCGGCGAAGGCGCGACATATTACTATCGCCACGGACGTCAGATGGGGACCGCGGACGCCGCCAGAGTGTACGAAGAGGCGAAGGCGTCGGCAATGACGTTTGCACGCGAGATCCTCGCGCGCTTCCGCCGCGGCGGCGGCAACGGGAGCGCCGGCGCGTCCTAAGCGGCTGGACGCCCTACGTGGGACCTTTCGCCTCTTGAACGGGGTCTTGCGCGCCTTCTAGCATCGGGCCGACACCTCGCTCTAGGAGGCACGATGATCAACAAGGTTCGCTACGCATCGGCGCTCATCGCGCTGCTGGCGTTTCCACTGACCGCGATGCCCGCGTTGTCGCAAACGGTCGAAGCGACGCCGATTCCGATGCCCCCGAAGCCCGACTTCACGTCGATGCAGTTCTTGGTCGGAACGTGGTCGTGCACCGACAAGAGTTCACGCCGACCGGCGCCCGCGCAGTCGACCCTCACGTACGCGCTCGATCCGGAAGGCTATTGGATCGTCGCGAACGGGACGCTCGCGCCGACGTCTTGGTTTCCGCAGGGCGGCAAAACCGTCGACCGTATCACCTACGATCCGGTCACGAAGCGCTGGGTCGACGTCATGACCGACAACGGCGGCGGCTACGATATCTCGATGAGCCCCGGCGGCTGGCAGAACGGGAAGATCGTCTGGCACGACGTCTCGTTCTCCAACTATCCCGACATCACGTCGACGAACGACAACACGATCACGAAGGTCAGTGATCGTCAAACGACGAGCGCGTCATCGTTCAAGACGGCGTCCGGCAAGACGGTGACGGTTACCGGGACCTGTACGAAACAGTAGCCTAACGGGCGGCTCAGTGCGAGATGGCGCCCGCTCCGAGCTGGCTGGCGAAGAACGCGTATCGCTCGCTGGCGTCCTCGATGCGCTGCTGCAGCGAGTTGCCGATCCCGTGGCCCTGGCCGCTCTTCTGCAAGAGCAGGACCGGATACGGCGACGACGAGTCGGCCTGCAACGCGGCGACCATCTTGCGCGAGTTCCAAGGATCGACACGCGGGTCGTTCTCACCGGTCGTCAGCAGCACCGCCGGATAGGCGACGCCGCGCCGGACGTGATGATACGGCGACTGCTGCAGCATCCAGCGAAACTGCGCGGGGTCTTTCACGGTGCCGAACTCCGGCGTGTTGAACGCGCCGTTCGGCGTCAGCTCGATGCGCAGCAAGTCATAGATCCCGACCGCACCGAGCACCGCACGATACCGCTGCGGATCGCGCGTGAGCGCGAGGCCCATCAGGAAGCCGCCGGCGCTGCCACCGATGATCCCGAGGTGATGCGCGTCGCCGTAGCCGTGCGTCCCGAGCCACACTCCGGCCGCAGCGAGGTCGTCTGCGCTGCGCGTCTTGGTCGCGTGACGTGCAGCCTGGTGCCACTCCTCGCCGTACTCGCCGCCGCCGCGCACCATCGCTTGCGCGAAGACGCCGCCGCGCTCGAGCCATGCGAGCAGCTCGGGAGTAAAGCGCGGACGGGACACGATTCCGTACATCCCGTACGCGATCAGGATCGTCGGCGTCGTGCGACCGCGCGGTGTGCCGATGACCTCGACGGGGACGCGCACCGTGCCGTCGAGCGATGGGACCAGCGCACGTCGCACCGGGATGTGTGCGAAACCGGCCGGCGTCCGCTCGGCCACGTTCGTCGGCCGCAGCGCGTTCGCCGCGACGTCGTAGTGATACCACGCGCGCGCATGCGTGTAGTTCTCGTAGCCGACGATGATCTCGCCGCCGCGCGGATCGGCACCGAACGCGTCGACCGTGGAGATCGCGGGGATCGGCAGCGTGGCGCGGTGCGTTCCGCCGGCGGTGAAGAGGCGCATCCCGCCGTCGCCGCCGTCGTCGTCGAACGTCACGAAACCGCCGGCAGCCGGCGCGACGTCGTCGATGACGAGCCGCCCCGCGGCGACGAGGACGCGTCCGCTCGCGACGGTTTGTCCGCGCCCGATGCCGATCACCTCACCGCGCGAATGACGCCCTTTCGCCACGACGACGAGCGTGTCGCCGACGAACGCCGCGGTCGGATTGCCGCTGCTTCCGATCCCCGCCGCGGGTGTCGCAACGCGTGTGAACGTGCCGCCGTCGCGCCGCACGTAGAGACTCGCCGGAACGCCGTCGCCGTCCGTCTCGATAGCGGCCAGCGCGCGCCCGTCGAGCGACGCGAGCAACGCGTACTCCGCCTTCGGCGAGAGCCCACGCCCGAAGACGTACGCGTCGGTTGCGGGGTCGGTCCCCAGCGCGTGATGTACGAGCACGATGCCGCTCTTCGCGTACGTGCCGTCGGCGTTGCGCCGGAGCTGCGTGTGCGTGAAACCCTTGCCGTCGGCGTCCCACGCGAGCGCGACCGGCGTCGTTCCACCGCCGACATGCGGCAGCGTGTCGGCGAGCATCGCCCCGCTGCGCACGTCGACGACGTGCAGCGTCTCGTCTTCGCTCCCGCCGAGCTGGGTCGTGAACGCGACACGCATCCCGTCGTTCGACAGGTAGACCGACTCGATCGCCGGCACGACACCTTGTGTCGCATGTGCGCTCGGATCGAACAGAACGCGCTCGGCGCCGTTGATCCCCGCGCGCGTGACGAGTGCTGCTTGCGGCGCCGACGGCGAGCGCCGCAAGTAGACGTCGTGATTGCCGCGAATTTGCAGCCCGAAGCGGACCGTCCCGCTCTGCACGAGCGTCGCAACGCGTTCGTGCAGCGAAGCGTAGGCGGGAACTCCGTGGATGAAGCGCCGCGCGAGGGCGCTCTCGGCGCTCGCCCACGCACGCGTAGCAGGTGACGCGGCGTCTTCGAGCGGGCGGTACGCGTCGCTTATTTTCGTGCCGAAGTAGTCGTCAACGACCGGATCCTTCGGCGGCGTCGGATAGTGCAGCGGAGCCGACGCGCCCAGCAGTGCGCCGAGCGAAAGGAGCGCCACGACGCGCCGCAGGTGTTCCATCGTCGCGGTGTACGAAACACTCATGACGAGCGCCTGCTCGACGGTTATCGGCCGCTGAGAAACTCGAGCAGTCCTTCATCGTCCAAGGCACCGTACGAGGCGCGCAACGTCGGTCGAATCCGCTCGGCGAGCCGGCTCGCGAGGCGCTGGCGCGCCTCGGGGTCGAGCCCGGCGCGGCGCGCCAAGAAGCGTTCGACGAGGACGCGATCCTCGTCGCGCAAGCCGGTGTCTGTGCGGGCGTGCGGAGCGTCGCCGAGCAGCGCGTCCAGATCCGGTGGCGCGACGGCGCGATCGCGAACGACGATCGTGCCGGCAGCGAGATCGCCGAGCCGTTTGTTCTCGGGTGACAGGAGCGTGCTGACCGCGGAGATCGCGTAGAATCCGAGCACCATCTCGGCGAGACGGACGAGATTGCGGATCACCGCCGCACCCCAGTCGAGCGGGAAACCGCCGTCGCGCACGACGCGAATCCCGACGATCCGCTTGCCTGGCGTCCGCCCCGACCACCACGTCTCGAAGACGACGAACCAGCCGATCAGGACGACGAACAGCACGACGACGAGCGCCGCGAGCGCGACCGCTCCGACATACTTCGACGGCAGCACGCTGAGCACGGCGGGTGCAACGCCGATCCCGATCGCGAAGACGATCGCCAACACCGCCAGCTGCGCAGCACCGTCCACGATGACAGCCAAAAATCGGCTCCCCAGACCCGCGAGCTCGTACTCAATCGCAATCGCCTCACCAGTACGAACATCGACGCTACGCTGCAGCGTAATCGCGCCCCAGTCGCTCTCGCATCCAGAACGATTCGCGCTCTCCTGCGCAGAACCACCCATGGTGATGGAGCGAGCGCAGTAAGGTCGTGCGCCATCGAAATGACTCTTGCGAGCTCGGACCAGGGGGCCCCGCGCCGCAGGCGCGGGGGGCGCGCAGCCTGGGGCGGAGCGCCGTTAAACGGTTCGTGAGGGCACGCAGGGAGCGTTGGGATCGGCTTGCGTCGCTCGTCGACCGCGCGGCGGGGCGTGGCGTTCGTGCCCTGAGCCCAACGGAGATCGATGAGCTCGCTCTCCAGTACCGAGCGACGACGAGCGATCTCGCGATCGCGAAGACGCGTGGCGAGGATCCGGCGGTGCTCGCGTACCTCAACCGCTTGACGGCACGCGCGCATGCGGTAGTCTACGGCGCGACCGCGCGGACCGGGTGGAGTCGGATCGTTGCGTTCGCGACGCGGGAGTTTCCGCGCGAGTTCCGGCGATCGTGGGCGGCGGTCGTCTTCTGCACCGTGCTCACGATCGTCGCGTCGCTGATCGCGTACGGCGCGGTGCTCGGCGATCCTTCGAACGTCCACGCCTTGCTCCCCGGCGCTGAGCCGCCGCCGATCACCAAGGCACTGCACGATTCGAACTTCGGCTTCGACCGCGCGTACTCGCTCGCAACTGCCGCTGAAGTCATCACGAACAACGTGAAGGTCGCGGCGCTCGCGTTCGCCGGCGGGATGACCGCGGGTCTGCTCACCGGCTGGATCTTGCTCGAGAACGGACTGATGCTCGGCGGCTACGCGGCGCTCTTCGCGCGCGCCGGGTTCGGCAGCGACTTTTGGGCGACGATCGCGCCGCACGGCGTGATCGAGCTCTCGGCGATCCAGATCGCGGGTGCCGCGGGACTCGTCCTCGCCGGCGGGTACTTGCGTCCCGGGCGCGCACGCCGGCGTGACGCGCTCGTCGCCGCCGGCCGGCGCGCTGCGACGCTCGTCCTGGGCGTTGCGATGCTCCTGTGCGTGGCGGGAACGATCGAAGGGTTCATCACACCCCAGCGTTTCCCGATCGGACTGCGTGAAGCGTTCGGCGCGATCACCGCGTGCGCGCTGCTGGCGTACTTGCTCGGCGCCGGTCGCGTGCCGCGCGACGCGGGCTAAAGCAGACCGCGCGTCTTCACGTCGACGTAGGCGTCGAGGAGCGCGACGGTGAGCTCGGCGGCGGGGACGTCGACGACGAGCATCCCGTGCGCGCGCAGCGACGCAACGGCACGCACGCGCTCCTCGGCGAGCGTGACCGCGACGGCGGCACGATACGCGTCCTGGGCGTCGCGCGGCATCGCTCGCAGCGCATCGGCGACCGCCGCGTCGTTCATCAGCACGACGAGCACGAGGTGGCGCGGGACGAGCACGCGCGCCGCCGCCAGCACGGCGGACGACGCAACGGGATCGACGAGGTCGGTGAAAAGCACGACGAGGCTACGCCGGCGCAGCGTGCGCGAGAGATCGAGAACCGCGCGCTCGTAGTCGGTTTCCTCGAAGCGCGCGTCGAGATCGGAGAGCAGCTCCGCGAGCTGGGCGGCATGGCGCGCGCCGGTCGCGGGCGCGAGACGCGCGAGCGTCGTCGCCGCGAACGCGTGCGCACCGACGTGGTCGCCGGCCAGCCGCGCCATCGCCGCAACGGCGAGTGCGGCGGAGACGGCGTAGTCGAGCTTGCGCCGATCGCCCAGGCGCGGCGTGAGGAGTCGGCCCGCGTCGAGCGCGAGGACGATCTGCTGCGCGCGCTCGACCTCGAACTCTTTGACGAGCGCGCGTCCGCGACGCGCCGATGCCTTCCAGTCGATCGCGCGAAACGCGTCGTCGGGACCGTACTCGCGCAGGCTCGCGAACTCACCGCCGGTGCCGCGCCGGCGCAAGCGGCGCAATCCCACCTCAATGAGCTTGCTGCGGGCGACGAGATCGCCGCTGCGATCGAGCGCCGACAGATCGGGTGCGATGCGCAGCGCGAGCGGCGCGTGCCAACTCCGGCGCAGCGCGACGATCCCGATCCGTGAGGCGATGCGCGCATGATACGAGCGGAGCGCGGTGCGACCGCGCTCACGCGGAACGACGGGGACCGTGACCTCGAGGCGGCTGCGTGCCGGGACGACGACGCGCGTTTCGTCGAGCGCGATCGCGAGGCGCTCGACCGGCGCTTCGACGAGCGCGACACGACGAGGACTGGGCGCGGGATTGACGATCTCGTAGCGCAGCACGTCGTGGCGCGCGAGCGCGAGGCGCGGCGGAGCCAGCCGCTCGATGCGCAGCGGCGCTGCGCGCAACAACGCAAGATCGAAGACGGCGAGGGCAGCGAAGACGACGAGGACGAGCGTCAGCACCAGCGGCCACGGCACGACGTGTGCGAGCACGAACGCCGCCAGCGCGAGCGCGACGAGCGCCGCCACCCCGCGCGGCGCGATCGACGGCACGGTTCAGCGCGCCGGCGTCGGCACGCGAGCGAGGACGGCGGCGATCGCGTCGTCGGCGGTCGTGCCGTCGAGCTCGGCTTCCGGCCGAACGATGATGCGGTGCGCGAGGACGAGCGGCGCAACGTCCTTCACGTCGTCCGGCGTCGCGAAGCTGCGGCCGTCGAGGTACGCCGCGGCTTGCATCGCGACGACGAGCGCGAGCGCGGCCCGTGGGCTCGCACCGAGCGCGACGTCGGGCGCGGTGCGCGTCGCGGCGACGACCTCGTAGAGATACGTTTGCAGCGCCGGCTCGACGTGCACGCTGCGCACCGCGCGTTGCGCGGCGCGGATGTCGTCGGCCGATGCGACGGGGACGACCCCTGCGGTGTTGAGATCACGTGCGTCGAATCCTTCGACGGCGCGCGCGATCAGTTCGCGCTCTTGGGCCGGCGCGGGATAGCCGGTGCGCACGCGCACCAAGAAGCGGTCGAGCTGCGCTTCTGGGAGCGGATAGGTTCCCTCGAACTCGATCGGGTTCTGCGTCGCGCACACCATGAACGGTCGGGGAAGTTCGTGCGTGATGCCGTCGATCGTCACGTGCCGTTCTTCCATCGCTTCGAGCAGCGCCGCTTGCGTCTTGGGCGGCGTGCGATTGATCTCGTCGGCGAGCAGCACGTCGGTGAAGACTGGGCCGCGCCGCAGCGAGAAGCTCGCGCTGCGTTGGTCGAAGACGGTCGTCCCGACCACATCCGACGGCATCAGGTCCGGCGTGAACTGGATGCGCGTATAGTCGAGCGCGAGCAGGCGTGCGAGGACGCGCACGGCGAGCGTCTTCGCCGTCCCGGGAACGCCTTCGATCAGCGCGTGGCCGTCGCCGAGCAGCGCGACGAGCAACGCGAACGCGAGGCGGTCACCGCCGACGACGACGGCTGCGAGCCCCTCGCGCAGGCGTTGCGCGGTCTGGGTCGACGGTACGTTCACGACGTGTCTCCTCTCGAACGGTATGGGCGAGGCGGGCCGCCGCATACAGCGCCGCGTCGTCGCGCACGGGCTCCTCGCTCGCGCGCGCGACGCGTGCGGCAAGGAGCAGATTCTCCGGCGTGCGGGGCGCGCGCTCCACGGCACGCCGTGCGTCGGTCAGCAAGACATCGCGCGCGTGCGCGCGTGCACCGGCCTGCGCATACAGCGCCGCGACCGCGGCGACGAACTCCGCCGAGGTCGGTTCGCGCGGCGGCGTGACGCGAACCGGCGGCCCGAGCCGGAGGAGTCCGTCGAGCAGCCAGAGCAGGCCGGCGAACGCGGCGAGCGCGAGCGCGAGCTTCTCGGGGTCGTCGAGCGCGCGGTACCACGGCCGCTCGACGATGTCGCCGCGGATCGCCTCGTCGAACGCGACCCGACCACCCTGGTGCGCGGGTTGGGCGGCGAGGAATGCAAACCGCGCATCGTCGTCGCGCGCGAGCGCGCGGTTCTCGAGCAGCGCGGGATCGGCGAGCGCGAGCACCGTGCCGCGGCCTCGCGTGTAACGCGCCGCCAGCGGACCGCCGCGATCGGCGAGCAGCACGCGCGCATGGAGACGCGCCGGGAGCATCAGACGCGCGAGACTCGGCGCGAGGTGCGTGACATACGCCGACCACGGGCCCTGCAACGGCCCTCCCGCGCGCGACGTGTCACGCAGCGAAACGCCGACCGGCGCGAGCGAGCCGGCGACGACGAGGTGACCTCCCCCGGCGACCCACGCCGCGAGTGCCTTCGCTTCGCTCGGATTCCACAGCGTCGCAACACCGGGCTGCGGGAACGCGACGATCAACGTCTCGGTCCCGTCGGCGGCGAGCGCGTCGTGGTGGCTGCGAAACCGCGCGACGTCGATCCCCTCGCGCTGTTCGAGCTCGTACCAGGCGGCGTAGCCGCCGAATGCGTCGTCGTTGCTCGCGCGCGTCGCCGCGGTCGGCACCGGCGGGCGCGCACTCAGATACGCTGCGATCAGGAGCACCGCGAGCAACAGCGCGGCCAACAGGCGCTCGCGCGTCACGTCGTGACGATCCGTTCGTAGGCGACACGCATCCGCTCGACGAGCGCGGCGTCGACGCTGCGATCGCCGAACAGCGCGACGACGGCGTCACGCGCGAACGCGTCGAACGACGGATCGCCGACGAGGCGACGCCATTCACCGGGCGTTCGCGCCGCGTCGTAACGCACGCGCCCATGCTCGTCGAGCGCGCGCAGTGCAGCGGTCCACAGCAGCGCCGCGGCTTCGCGCCAACGTCCCGCGGACGCGGCAGCGAGCGCAGCATCGTGCAGCGTCGCTGCGTCCTGCGCAGCATCGAGCGCGTGCGTATGGAGCGCCGGTCGCGCGGATCGTGCCGCTCGCGCACGCCGTGCAAAGCGCACGATCAGATACCCGAGCGCGCCGATGGCGACGACGAGCAAAACGATCGCCAGCGCATCGGCGAGCTGCTGCCCGCCGCGCAGTTGCCGCAGCGGCGCGGTCACGGCGTCCCACAGCCGGCGCAGCGCGTCGAACAGCAGATCCCACCAGCTGCGCACGCCCGGTGCCTGTGCAGCACTGCGAAAGCGCGGCTGCGCGAGGATCGCCTGCGCGACCGCACGCGGATCGCCGTGCTGCCAGGGCGGGTTCACGCCGGCAGCGGCGAGTCGGGTTCGATCGCGAGCGCGAGATCGATGCCCTCGCGGCGCAGACGCACGTCGCGTGCGTACGCCACGACGAACGCGGCGACGAGCCCTTCGATCAGGATCGTTCCCACGCCGACGATCGCGTAGTAGAGCGCGTCGACGTGCAGCGTCGCACTCGCCGTCGCACCGACGACGACGAGTGGAAAGACGCCGATGAACTGCACCACTGCGACGACCATTCCGGCGACGAGCGTGCGCCAGCGCGTCCCCGGACCGAACGCACGGCGCAGTCCCAGTGCGATCGCCTGCGACGGCACGACGTTCTCGACGACGACCGCGACCGCAGCAAGGTTGTACGCCATCACGATCCAGCCGAACGCGGCGCCGAACAGCGCGAGCACGAGCAGAACACCGAGCCCGCCGACCGCAAGCGCGACCGCCGCCGCATGCGCGACGGTGACGATGAGAACCCCGAGCACCAGGACGGCGACGTAGGCGAACAAGACAGGGATCATCGCGAGCGCGCCCAGCACGAGAAACACCACCGCGGTCAGGACTTGCGCCGGCCAGCGGCGCAGCGCAACACGGTACGCGTCGCCGAGCCGGATCGTCACGCCGTCGAATGCTGCGGCGACGACCGCGATAAGGGCGCTCCATACGACCAGATGCAGCGCCCAGCTCGCCAGCGTGAACACCCAGCCCATCGAACCACCGTTCGACTTGCCGAGGGCTGACAAGGACTTTTGGAGCGCGGCCGGATCGCGCGCCGACGCCAGCGCCTGTCCGAGCGCGTCGAAACTGCGTGAGGCGCCGGGATACAGCAGCGCCTCGGCGATCAGCAGCGGCACCGTGATCACGGCGAGTACGGTGACGATCGGGACAAAGCGCCGCACGAAGAGCGTCACGGCCCGATCGAGGAGCTCGCCCGCGTCCAGAGGACGCAGATCCTGCATCGTGCGGCAGCGTTCGCGTGACCGCGCCGCGAATCCCCGGATATGGAGATCGGGCGTATCGCGAGACTCTGGCGCTACCCCGTCAAGGCCTTGCGCGCCGAACCGCTCACGAGCGCCGTGGTGCGCGAGGACGGGATCGAGGGTGACCGCGCCGCGGCGCTCGTCGTCGCGTCGCCGCAGCACGCGCGCGCCGGCAAGACCTACCGCGGCAAAGAGTCGTCGCAGCTCCACCTCACCGCCGATCCGGTGACGGCGGCATCCTACGCGAGCGACGCCGGCGTCGCGGTCGTCCTCGACCGCTCGCAACCGCATTGGTTCGACGCGCGACCGATCTCGTTGCTCGTCGATCTGTGGGTGCAAGACGTCGAAGCGCTCGTCGGCGAGTCGCTCGATCCGCTGCGCTGGCGGCCGAACATCTACGTCACCGCCGCGCGCGGCTTCGCAAAACGCGAGTCCGACCTCGTCGGCGCGACGCTTTTCGCCGGCGACGTCACGCTGCGCGTCCTCGAGACGATCGGCCGCTGCGTAACGACGACGTACGATCAGCAGACGGGAGAGTCGCTGCCGTCCGTGCTGAGCGAGGTCGCGACGCAGCGCAACAACGTCGTCGGCGTCTACTGCGAGGTGCTGGCGCCGGCGACGATCGGCGTCGGTGACGAGGTCACGCTGTAGCGTCTTGCGAACCGCGCGGCGATGATCGATCGCGGCTCGTTTCTCGCCGGCGTCGTTGCGGCTGTGCTCGCGCCGACCGATTCCCTGCGCGCGCTCGAACAACGGATCGGCGCTCGCCTCGGCGTCGCAGCATATCGGCGCGACGGGTCGATGCTGCTCTCGTATCGCGCGCACGATCGGCTCCCGCTCGCGAGCACATGGAAGCTGCCGCTCGTGATGACGGTACTCGATCGCGTCGCGGCCGGCACGCTCACGCTGACGCAACCGGTGTCGTTCACGACACGCGATCTGGAGCCGCCGTACAGCACGATTGCGAAGATAGCACCGCACGGCGGAAAGCTTCCCCTCCACGACGTCTGCCGTTTGACGATCGCCGACAGCGACAACACCGGCGCCGATCTGCTCGCACACCTCGTCGGCGGGCCGCCGGCAGTGCAAGCCTATCTGCGCCGCATCGGCGTGCACGACGTGCGCGTCGACCGCTTCGAGCGCAGCCTGCCGTCGAACGCGCTCGCGACCGAACCGCGCGACACGGGAACGCCGGCGGCGATGGCGCTGCTCGCGCGCCGGTTGATCGTCGACTCACCGCTTTCCGCCGCGCACACGGATGTGCTGGTGCGCTGGATGCGTGCGACGACGACCGGCGACGCACGCTTGCGCGCAGGTGTTGCCGCAGGCTGGCACGTTGCCGACAAGACCGGGACGTACGCGAACGCCGCGAACGACGTCGGCCTGCTGTTCCCGCCGGCCGGCGATCCGCTCGCGGTCGCCGTCTACGTCTTCGGCGCCGAACCGTCGCGCGCAAACGGCACGATCGCGTCGGTCGCGCGCTTGGCGACGGCGCGGTCGTAGCTTACAGCGAGCGGCGTCCCTCGATCGCGCGCGCGAGCGTGTTCTCGTCGGCGTAGTCGAGATCACCGCCGATCGGAAGACCGTACGCCAGGCGCGTGACATTGACGCCGCTGGGCGCGAGCAACCGCGAGAGATACAGCGCGGTCGCCTCTCCTTCGGCGTTGGGATTCGTCGCGACGAGGATCTCGCGCGGCCGGTCAGTCGCGACGCGATCGACGAGCTCGCGCACGCGCAGCTGCGCCGGTCCGATCCCGTCCATCGGCGAGATCAACCCGCCGAGCACGTGATAGCGGCCGTCGTACGCGCTGGTGCGCTCGATCGCGAAGACGTCCTTCGCCTCGGCGACGACGCAGATCAGCGACCCGTCACGGCGCAGATCGCCACAGATCGCGCACGGGTCGTCTTCGGTGATCGAAAAGCAGCGCGAGCACAAACGCACGCGCTCCTTGAGCGTCACGATCGCGTCGGCAAGCGCGTCAGCATCGGCCCTCGGACGGTTGAGCAAATGGAACACGAGCCGCGCTGCCGTCTTCGGCCCGATCGTCGGCAGCTTGCTGAACTCGTTGATGAGGGCCTGAACCGGCCCTGCAATAGCGTTCGCGATGAGGTCCCCTTAGTTAAACGGCGCTCCGCCCCAGGCTCCGCGCCCCCCATGCCTCCGGCATGGGGCCCCCAAACCGTCGCGCGCTCGCGATAACGGTTTGGCCCGGTTCCCCGAGGGCGCGCGTAACAACCACTACATCAAACCGGGGATACGCATCCCGCCGGTGAGCGCGCCCATCTTTTTGGAGCTGAGCTCTTGGACTTTGCCGAGCGCGTCGTTCATTGCGACGGTGATGAGGTCTTCGAGCATCTCGACGTCGTCCGGATCGACGGCTTCGGGCTTGATCGCGACCTTCTTCACCTGGAACTCGCCGCTCACGCCGACCGTGACGAGGCCGCCCGACGCGCTCCCCTCGACGACCGTGTTCGCGAGCTCTTCTTGGACGCGCGCCATCTCTTGCTGCATCTTGCGCAGCTGCTGCATCATCTGAGCTTGATTCATCGGCTTTCCTTTGGTGCGGGAATCACGGGAGGCGTTCGAGCGCGTAGCGCATCAGGGCGTCGTGATCTTCGTCGTCGGACGACGCGACGCCGCTGGGCGGCGGCGCGCTCGCACCCGAGACGATGCGCACGTCGAGCTGGCGTCCCGTGACGTCGGTGATCGCCTTCTTGAGGGTCGGCAGCTCGCGTTTGACGAGCTCGACCATCGGCGGGATCGGAATGCGCAGCACGATCGTCTCGCCGTCGAGCGCGTCGACGGTCGCGCGTCCGAGCGCCGCGGTGAGCGAAGGCTTCGCTTCTTCGGCGCGCGTGCGCACGCTCTGCCACAGCGTCCGCAGCTTTTGCAGCGAGAGGTCCATCGGCGCGACCGCCGCTTTTGGTGCGGGTGGCGGTACGGACTTCGCGGACGCTTCGACAGGGGGTGGGGTGGGTTTCGCTACCGGTTTGGGCGCCGGCATGACGGCACGGGGCGGCGCTTCGACGGGCTCAGCGGGCGAGCGCGCTTCGACAGGCTCAGCGTGACGGGGACGGGGCGCGGCGCTTTCTCCGCTTTCGAGGGCGGCGAGGCGGGCGGCGAGGGCGTCGAGCGTCGGGTCTTCGCCCTGGAGGACGAAGCGCAGGATCGCGCTCTCGAGTTCGAGGCGGGCGTTGCCCGAGCCACGCGCCGCGGCGAGCGCGTCGGAGAGCAGGCGCAGCGCGCGGACCAGACGCGCCTGCGGCGTCGCATCGGCGCGCGCGCGGGCGAGCGCGGCGTCGTCTTCGGAGAGGTCGCGCGAGAGCAGCTCGGGGTTGACGCGCGCGACGAGCAGATGGCGGAACTCCGCGATCGTGCTCCTGATCAGCCCTTGCATATCCGCGCCGGCGTCCGATGCCTCGTCGATGATCCGCAGCGCGCCGGCGGCATCGGCGTCGAGTGCGGTGTCACGCAGTGCGCGCGCGAACTCACGGCCGGTTTGTCCGAAGGCAGCGTCGACGGTCGATGCGTCGACAACTTGACCTGAGCTTGTCGAAGGGTTGGCGAACGCGGCGACCTGTTCGAGCATCGTCAGCGCGTCGCGCAGTCCGCCGTCGGCACGGTAGGCGATCGCACCGAGCGCTCCGTCGTCGATCGCAATCCCCTCGGCGTCGGCGATCTCGCGCATCCGCGCGATCATCGTCGGGATCGCGATGCGCCGGAACGCGTAGCGTTGGCAGCGCGAGAGGATCGTCGGTGGAAGCGCTTCGGGTGCCGTCGTGGCAAGGATGAAGATCGCCCACTCGGGCGGCTCCTCGAGCGTCTTGAGGAACGCGTTCGCGCCCTCTTTGGTCAGCATGTGCGCTTCGTCGATGATGTACACTTTGCTGCGCATCACCGAGGGCGCGAACTTCACCGCGTCGCGCAGCGCGCGGATTTCATCGATGCCGCGATTGGACGCCGCGTCGATCTCGAGGACGTCGAGCGCGGTTCCGTCCAGGATTGCGCGGCAGTTCTCGCAGGTGTTGTCGGGCGTCGCCGTCGGGCCGTTGACGCACTCGATGCAGCGCGCCAGAATCTTCGCGGCAGAGGTCTTGCCCGAGCCACGCGGGCCGGAGAAGAGGTACGCGTGCGCGAGACGGCCCGTCTCGAGCGCCGTCGTGAGGGTTTTGACCACGGCGTCCTGCCCGACCAGGTCGGCGAACGTTCGCGGCCGCCAGGTTCGGTACAGCGACACCCCACGGGGTTCGGGACGCCCGGAGCGGCTTCCGTCCGAACCGAGCGCGAGAGCGGGCGCTTTCTCTCCCTCCCGACGGGAGAGGAATCGCGTGGCCGGGTCCGTTTCAGCCGACTCGGATGGGGGTAACCGAAGAGCGCCAGCCCTCGACAGCCGCGACGCCCGCTTTCCAGCGAGGCGTCATGTCGTTGTCCCGGGTTGTGAGAGGAACGATGCCGACCACGGTTGATTTGCGCGCGGCGCTACGTGAGAAGTTCGGATACGAGCGCTTCAATCCCGGACAAGAAGAAGTGATCTCGCGCGTATTGGAGGGCGAGGATACCCTCGCCATTCTCGCGACCGGTGCGGGAAAATCGCTGACGTATCAGCTTCCCGCGCTGTTGCTCCAAGGAACGACCGTCGTCGTCTCGCCGCTGATCGCGCTGATGAAAGATCAGCTCGACATGCTGGCCGAGCGCGGCGTGACGGCGACCGTCGCGCTCAACTCGACGCTCTCGGAAGATCAAGAGATCGCGACCGTCGCGCGCATCGCCTCCGGTCAGATGAAGATCGTGTTCGTCACCCCCGAAAAGCTCGAGGACGACCGCTTCGTCGGGATCTTGCAGCGGCTCACCGTCCCGCTGTTCGTCGTCGACGAAGCGCACTGTATCTCGCAATGGGGCCACGATTTTCGTCCCGCGTACCTCAATCTCGGCAAGGTCATCCAGCAGCTGCAGAAGCCGACAGTGCTGGCGTTGACGGCGACCGCGACGCCGGCGGTCCGTGAAGACATCCTCGTGCAGCTCGGGATCCCGCACGTCAAACCGATCGTCAAAGGGTTCGACCGCCCCAACCTGCGCTACGAGGTCAAGCGCGCCGAAAGCGAAGCCGGCAAGCTCAAGCTGCTGCGCGAGTTGTTCGAGCGCGGTGAGCTCGAAGGGACTGGGATCATCTACACGGCGACGATCAAGAACGCGCTCGAGGTGCAGAAGTATCTGCAGGACGAGCTGTCGCTCCCCGCGGCCGTCTACCACTCCAAGCTGCAAAAGCACGATCGCACCGCGGTGCACGAACTGTTCATGTGCGAGGCAATCCGCGCCGTCGTCGCGACGAACGCGTTCGGCTTGGGGATCGACAAGCCGAACATCCGCTTCGTCGTGCACTACGATCTGCCGGGGTCGGTCGAGGCGTACACGCAAGAGGCCGGGCGCGCGGGCCGCGACGGCGACATGTCACGCTGCGTGTTGATCTACCGCATGAGCGACACCCGCGTGCAGAACTACTTCCTCACCGGCAAGTATCCGGATATCGAGGAAGTGCAGAAAGTCTTCGGCACGCTCGAGATCTTCGGCGCGCAAGAAGGCGGCGT
>CAZABL010000036.1:27567-34033 GCA_964483365.1 uncultured bacterium | reverse complement strand
GCGCGAGCGAGAGCATCAGTGCGAACGTCTGCTCGGTCGCGGCGATCGTGTTCGCGCCGGGCGTGTTGAGGACAACGATCCCGGCGTCCGTCGCGGCATCGACGTCGATCGCGTCAACCCCGACGCCGGCGCGGGCGACGACGGTGAGGTTGGGGCCCGCGGCGAGCAGGTCACGATCGACGCGCGTCTCAGAACGCACGATGAGACCGTCCGCCTCGGCGAGCGCCTCGACGAGCTCGGTGCGGGGTCGGCCGACACGCGACACGACGTCGATCCCGGCCTCCTCGAGTACGGAAAGCCCTGCCGGCGCGAACGGTTCCGCGACGACGACACGGGGTTTGGAGAGGCCGGTACGCATCATCAGGCGTAGTTGCACGCGCTTGCCCCTCCGCCTTCGCGCGCCCGCGACGATCGCTATATCGTTCGCCTTCGCGTTCGCCGTGCTGCTCGCGACGGTCCACACCGACGTCGCGTACTGGGACACCGGCGATCTCCAGACCGTCGCCTGGCTTCCGGGAATCGCCTACCCGACGGGCTTCCCCGGCTTCATCTTGCTCGGCTGGCTCTGGAGCCACATGCTGCCGTTCGGCTCGGTCGCGTTCCGGGTCAACGCTCTCTCCGCGCTCGCGATGGCGACCGGAGCCGCGACCGTCAGCGCACTGGCGCTGCTGTTCGAGGCCGCTGCGCCCCTGGCGATCCTCGCCGGCTGGGTCTTCGCCTTCGCGCACACGGTCTGGTATCGCGCCGCCTATGCCGACGCACACCCCCTGGGGTTTGCCGTCGCGTTCATCGCGGTCGCGCTCGCGCTGCGGTGGGCAGTGCGCGACGATCGTCGCGCGCTCGTGGGCGCGATCGTGGTGGGCGGGGTCGCGCTCGCGATCGACAACGCAACCGTGTTGATCCTCACCGGCGTGGTGTGCGCGGCGCTCGCGCGCCAGCTTCCGCTGCGCACGCTCGCCGTGTCGTGCGTTGCCACGGTCGCGATCGTCGCCGCCGCGTACGCGTATCTTCCGCTGCGCAGCGCATACGTCGTCGCGCACGGTCTCGATCCGACGCTCGCGCTCGGCGTCCCACCGGGACGGCCGTACTGGAACGACCACGATCCGCGCACGGCCAGCGGCTTTCGCAGCTTGGTTACCGGCTCCGATTTCGGCGCGAGCGGAACGCTGCGCTCGCTGCTCGCGCCGGCGTCGATCGCAGCGACGTTCCAGCGCTTCGTCCCCGATCTCATCACCGATCTTCCGCTCGGCGTACCGATCGCGGGCTTGGTGGGATTAGGATTCATCGCGTGGCGCTGGCCGTGGTGCGCAGGCGCACTCGCGCTCGCCGCGCTCGTCCCCGCGCTGTTCGGCGGCTCATATCCGGCGGAGGCGGATCCGGAACGGTACGTCTTCGCGCTCTTCGCGGTGCTCGCGCTCGGGCTCGCAGTCGCCGCCGACCGCACCGCACGCGCATTCGCTCTCAGCAGTGGGACGGAGAACGCACCGCTCGTCGTCGGCGCGCTGCTCGTCGCCGCCGTCGTCATCGAGCTGCACGGCGGCGCCGATATCGCGGCCGCGCGCAACGACGGCGCGGCGCGCGTGCTCGCCGAGCGCGTGCTGCTTGCGACCCGTCCCGACGCCGTCATCGTCACGGCATGGGACTTCGCCGCTCCGCTCGCCTACGTCGCGTACGTCGAACGCCGCTACGGCGCACGCGTCGTCGTCTGCGAAGCCCCGTCGGCGGAGCGCGACGACATGCTGCGCTGGGCACAGTCACGCCAGGTCGTCATCATCGACAGCACGTACCCGCGGATCGACGGCGTGCGGGTACGCTTGCTCGCCGCTGGGTATCCGCGGCTCTACGAGGTCATTCGGTGAACGCAGCCGCAACCGCGGACAAGGCGCGTGAAGCGCCGACGATCTTCACGCCGCTCTTGATCGGTCTGCTGACCGCTATCGTCGCACTTCTTGTCGCGCACGGCCGCGTCACGCCCTACAACAACTACGTGCTGTTCGCCGAGTCGCTGCTGCGCGGCCACCTGTGGATCGATCCGCTCTGGCCAGGACCGGCGATCGACGCGGTGCTGTTCGACGGTCACCGCTACATCGTCAACGATCCCGTGCCGGGAATCTTGATCCTGCCGCTCGTCGCGCTCGTCCATCTGCACGCGAATCAGACGCTCCTCGCATGTCTCATGTGCGGCGTCGCGGGCGGTGCGGCGTGGTCGCTGCTCGGGCGCCTCGGCGTGCGGCGCGAGGACGCAGCATGGCTGCTCGTGTTCTTGCTGCTCGGCACCGACTTGCTGTGGTGCTCGATGCTTGGCGACGTCTGGTTCATCGCGCAGACCTCGGCGGTCGCATTCATGCTGCTCACGCTGTGCGAGCTCACCGGCGCACGGCGCGGGTGGCTCGTCGCGCTGTGGTATGCGCTTGCGATCGGGTCGCGCTTCACCGTCGTGATGGCACTGCCGGTCGTGTTGTGGTGGGTCTGGGACGGCTTTCTCGTGGGCGAGCGGCGGCCTCGCGAGCTCGTCGCCGCGGTGCTCACGCTCGTCCCGTTTGCCGTGCTGTGGGTCGCCTACAATCTCGCGCGCTGGCATGTCCCGTGGGACGCCGGGCACACGATCTTCTATCACGAGGATCCGTACGTCGGCTCGGGCGTCGGCTCACCGTTCTCGCTGCACAACGTGCCGATGCAGCTCTGGTCGTTCTTCGTGCTTCCGCCCGACCACCAGCACGCGCCGCCGTATCTGATCCCGTCGCAGCTCGGGACCGCGCTGTGGCTCACGAGCCCGGCGCTGCTGCTCGCGCTCTTCGCGCGGCGTCCGCGGCGGCTGGTCACCTCACTTTGGGTCGCGACGTTCCTTGCGGCTGGTCCCTCGCTTCTTTACTATGTGAACGGTGGCGCGCAGTTCGGGATGCGGCACGCGCTCGACTTCGAGCCGTTTCTTTTCACGCTGATGGGACTCGCGGCCGCCCCAGGATTGGGGATCGTATGGCGAGTGCTCATTGGATGGAGCGCAATCGCCGGCGCATGGGGCATATGGTACTGGAACGCGGTGGTGCGTCCCGGCACGATGTGATCTGCACCGGACCGTCGGCGTCAATAGGTAAAATCCTGCCAGACGGTGGGTAGACGGATCACCGCAATGGAGCTCAGGAGATCCGAATGGAAGAACGCAACATAACGGTCGACCGCGACAACGGAGGGTCGCTTGCGACCTTCTCGCTGGTCGCGGTGATCGTGGTCGTGGCGCTGATCGCCCTCTTCGTGTGGCAGCCGTGGAATCAGAGCAGCACGACGCGCACGAACTCGGTCAATTCTACGCAGAGCACGGGCGTGACCGGCGGGGGCACGACGGGCAGTGGCTCGTCGTCGACCACCTCAGGCAACGGCAGCACTTCGGGCAGCACGTCTTCGGGGGGCAAACCGTAATGGACCGAGATGATACGCGCGATCGGACGGCCGATCGCGTCGAGACGGTCAAGAAAGACACGCGCGACGCCATTGACGAGATGGGCGAACGCGTGAAAGCCGGCGCGGAACGCGTCAAGCGTTCGGTCGAGGGCGATGACATGCCGCTCGGCGAGCGCATCGGCTCGCACGTCAACGAGATGAAGCACAACGTCAAGGCCGACTTCGACAAATCCAAGCGCGAGGTCCGTGACGAGACGACGAAGGAGGAGGGGATCTAACGATGCCGGGCATCATCTGGACGCTGGTCGTCCTGCTCTTCGTCTTCTGGCTGATCGGCTTCATCGCGCACATCGGCGGTGGGTTGATCCACCTGTTGCTCGTCATCGCGGTGATCATCGCCCTGTTCAACTTGATCACCGGCCGCAGGGCGGCGTTGTAAACACCTGGCTAAGACGAAGACCGCGGGCCGTCTCGCCGAGTACGTTCGCAAACGCGACTTCGGCGAGACGCCCGAACCACGTGGCGAAGAGCGCGGCCGTTCAAAACGGCTCCGCTTCGTCGTGCAGCAGCATCGCGCGACGCGACTGCACTGGGACTTCCGGATCGAAGCAGACGGCGTGATGCCGTCGTGGGCGGTCACCAAGGGCCCCACGCTCGTCGCCGGCGAGAAGCGGCTCGCGATGAAAACGGAAGATCATCCGCTCGACTACCGCACGTTCGAAGGGGTCATCCCCGAAGGGAACTACGGCGCGGGCGAGGTGATCGTGTGGGACGACGGGACCTACGAGCTCGCCGAAGGCGACGATCCCGTCAAAGCGATCGCGAGCGGAAAGCTCAAGATCATCTTGCACGGCAAGAAGCTCAAGGGTCTCTTCACGCTCGTGCGCATGAAGCCACGCGAAGGTGAGCGCGGTGAGCCGTGGCTGCTCTTCAAGGATCACGATCAATACGAGGATCCGAACTGGAAGGTCGAAGAGCACGGCGAGAGCGTCAAGACCGGGATGACACTGGCGGAGCTGCAGAAATCGCGCAGCGATGCGCCGATCTGGCGCAGCAACCGCGGGGCGGCGCCCGGCGGCATCGCGGTGAAGCGGGCTGCGCGCACGAAGGCGGTGAAGGCCGACCCGGTGCCGCGCGACATCAAACCGATGCTCACGACGCTCGTCGACGCGCCGTTTGACGACGAACGCTGGCTGTTCGAGCTCAAGTGGGACGGGTATCGCGCAATCGCGGTCGTCGAAGCCGACCAGGTGACGCTCACCTCGCGTAACGCCAAGGATCTGCTGCATCAGTTTCCCGAGATGCGCGATCTCCCGAAGTCGTTTCGTTCGTTGCCCGTCGTCGTCGACGGCGAGCTCTGCGTTCTCGACGAAGACGGAAGACCGGACTTCCAAGCGCTGCAGGCCCGTGACAAACCGGTGAACGGTCGACGTCGCAGCAAGCCGTCGCCGGTCACGTTCGTCGTTTTCGATTTGATCTACGCCGACGGACGCGATCTGCGCGAGCGTCCGCTCGAGGACCGCAAGCGTTTGCTCGAGTCGTTGATCGTTCCCGAGCGCGGTGTCATGTTCTCCAAGCACGTGCTGAAGGAGGGCACCAAGTTGTTCGCGCTCGCCGAGCGTCGCGGTCTCGAGGGAATCGTCGGCAAGGTGCGCACGTCGCCGTATCGTTCCGGCGTGCGCTCCCGTGAGTGGGTCAAGATCAAGGCGAAGCAGCGCCAAGAGTTCGTGATCGGCGGCTGGACCGAGCCGCGCGGCAGCCGCAAGGAGTTCGGCTCGCTGCTCGTCGGGTATTACGAAGGCGACGATTTGGTCTATGCCGGCCACGTCGGGAGCGGCTACAACGGCGAGATCCTTGAAGACGTGATGGCGAAACTCAAGCCGCTCGAGCGCAAGACGCCGCCGTTCGTCAACCCGCCCAAACCGAACACGCCCGCGCACTGGGTCAAGCCGCAGCTCGTCTGCGAGGTTGCGTTCGCTGAATGGACCCGTGAGGGGATCCTGCGCCAGCCGGTCTTCTTGGGGCTGCGCACCGACAAGGATCCCAAGACCGTCGTGCGCGAGCGCGCGCAACATGCGTCGGCGGACGCATGAGTCCCGTCAAAACGCCCGCGGCGAAGCGCACGACCGAGACCGCCATCATCGACGGCCGCACGCTGACGCTGAGCAATCAGCGCAAGGTGCTGTTTCCCGAAGACGGCTACACCAAAGGCGATCTGGTCGCGTACTACCGCGCCGTCGCGCCGGTGATCTTACCGTACCTGCGCGACAACCCGCTCACGATGGAGCGCTATCCCGACGGTATCGACGTGCCGCGCGGGATCTGGGAGAAGCAGCTGCCGCGCTATACGCCGTCGTGGATCCGCCGCGTGACGATCCCGCCGACGACCGGCGAGCCGCGCGAGGTCACCTATCTCATCGTCGACGACGAGCCGTCGCTGGTCTGGGTCGCCAACCTCGCGGCGATCACGCTGCACATCTGGTACTCGCACGTCCCGACGCTCGACATCCCCGACGTGATTCTATTCGATCTCGACCCCGGCGAACGGTGCCCGCTCGCGCGGCTGGCAAAGGTCGCGCTCTGCTTCCGTGAGGAGCTCGCGACGATCGGTTTGCGGGCCTACGTGAAGACGACCGGCGGGATGGGGCTGCACGTCCTCGTCCCGCTCGAGCCGCGCTACGACTATGACGTCGCCAAGGGCGTCTCCGAGCTGGTGGCGCGCCGGGTCCACGACGTGCTGCCCAAGGACACGACGCTCGAGCGGACGATCGCGCGCCGCCCCGACGACCGCGTCTACCTCGACTGGGTACAAGTCGGCAAGGGCAAGACATACGTCGCTCCCTTCTCGGTTCGGGCCCGGCCGGGGGCGACGGTTTCGATGCCGCTCGAATGGCGGGAAGTCGAGGCGATGCGCCGCAAGCGTGCGCCGGAGACGACCGCTGAGCAGCGGCGGTGGACCATCAAAAACGTCCCCGGACAGGTCGCGAAGGGTGGCGACCCCTGGAAGCGCGAGGGATGGACGCCGCAGGCGCTCGAAGCGGCTCTCGGTAACGCTCGCTCGCTCTGG
>CAZABL010000036.1:16734-27467 GCA_964483365.1 uncultured bacterium | reverse complement strand
AAGTGGCAGCACACGCGATTTGGTCCGGCGCCATCAACTTTGGGCTCGTCACGATCCCCGTGAAGCTCTACACGGCAGTACGGGCCAACGATTTGCGCTTCAACTTCTTGCACAAGAAGGACGACGGCCGCATTTACAACGAGCGGCATTGCACCGTCTGCGGCGAGAAGGTCGAGTACAACGATCTCGTGCGCGGCTACGAGTACGAGAAGGGGCGCTACGTCACCGTCACCGACGACGACCTCAAGACCGTCCGTCCGGAAGCGACGCAGTCGGTGCAGATCGTCGAGTTCGTCGAGCTCGATCAGATCAACCCGATGTACTTCGACACCCCGTACTATCTCGAGCCCGAGAAGAAGGGCCGTCACGCGTACGCGCTGCTGCGCGACGCGCTGCGCGACGCCGGCAAAGTGGCGATCGCGCGCGTCGTGATCCGCTCGCGCGAGCACCTCGCGGCAGTGAAGCCCAACGGCGAAGCGCTCGTCCTCGAGCTGATGCACTTCGCCGACGAGCTCGTCGATCAGGGCAGCTTCGACTTCCCCGCGCTCAGCGAACACGTCGCAGAGGCGGAGAAGAAGGTCGCGAAGATGCTCATCGATCAGATGAGCGCGGAGAAGTTCGACCCCACGGAGTTCCACGACAAGTACCGCGAAGACGTGCTGACGATGATCGAAGCGCGCGCAAACGGCGAAGAGATCAGCGCGCCCGAAGTCCAGCGTCCCGCCGCGACCAACGTCGTCAACCTCATGGACGTGCTGCAGCGTTCGCTCGAGCAGTCCAAGGCGCGGCGCAGCCACGGTGAAGCGGCAAGCGGCGACGACGAAGCCGAAGCAAAACCGGGCCGCAAGACCGCGAGCCGCAAGAAATCGGCCAACGCGGCCAAACCCAAGCGGAAGAAGTCAGCGGCCTAGTCGGCGCGCCGCTTCGAGCTGCGCGAGCATCTCGCGCGGATCGCTCGTAGGGAGACGGCACGCTCCGCGTTCACAGACGTACGCGGCCGGCTTTCCGCCGAGGGTGGTCTTTTCGGCGACGATCGGCGCAAGGCGCGCCAGCTCCTCGAGTTGCGCACCCTCGGCCGCGCCGAGGAGCGCGTGGTTTGGCACAAACGTGCGTCGCAGGGGGTCGATGAATGGGGCCGGCGTGCTCTGCCTCGGCGGCCACACCAGGACGATCTCGGGTGGTGTGTCGACGAAGAAATCGAGCGCGAGCAGCATCGTATTGAGCGCGGCGGGTTGCTCGACGAGCGTCTGTGCGTATGCGCGTAACGCGCGCTCCGCGCTTCGCCGCAACCGGTCGTCGTCGGTGATCGTGTGCAGTCGCAGTGCGTTCAGCAACGCGACGGACGCGCCGGACGGTTCGGCGCCGTCGTAGTTCGGCTTCTCGCGCGCGACCAGCCGCTCGTGATCGCCCGCGGTGCGGTACCAGCCGCCCTGCTCGGTATCGGCGAAGAGCTGCTCGGTGCGCTCCGCGAGTGCCAGCGCTTCGGCGATCCAGCGTCGATCGAACGTCGCTTCGTACAGATCGAGTAGCCCGGCAGTCACGAACGCGTCGTCCTCAAGGAACCCGGGCCCCGAGGTGCGTCCGTCCTTCCAGCTGCGCTGTACGCGGCCGTCCTTACGCTGCTCGCGCAGGAGGAACTCCGCAGCCCGCGACGCGGCGGCGACGTAGCGCGGCTCCGCGAGGACACGACCGCCGACCGCCATCGCGGAGATCATGAGGCCGTTCCACGACGCGAGGACCTTCTCGTCGCGCAGCGGATGCGGGCGTTCCTCGCGCGCCGCGCGGATTGTCTCGCGAGCACCGGCGAGAGCTTCCCACGTATCTTCGTCGGGTTGCGGCACGAACAGCACGTTCTTGTGCTCGAAATTCCCCTGCGGCGTTACGCCGTAGAAACGGATGAAGCGTTCGGCCTCGCCGCCCAGCAGCGTCCGAATCTCGTCCTCGCGCCACAAGAAGAACGTGCCTTCCGCGCCCTCCGAATCCGCGTCGGTCGCCGAGAAGAACGCGCCGTCCCGCGAGGTCATGTCGCGCAGCACGTAGTCGAGCGTCGTTCGCGCGACGCGTGCAAAGTCGCGCCGTGCGGTGACCTGCCAAGCCTCCGCGTACGCGAGCGACAGCAGCGCGTTGTCGTAGAGCATCTTCTCGAAGTGCGGGACGAGCCACCGTTCGTCGGTCGAGTACCGGTGAAAACCACCGCCGAGCTGATCGTGGATCCCGCCGGCGGCCATCATCGTCAACGTCTGCTCGGCCATCGCGCGACCCGCCGCTTCCCCCGTGCGATGGTATTGCCGCAGCAAGAGCCGCACCGGGAAGCTGGACGGGAACTTGGGCGCGCCGCGCATCCCGCCATACCGCACGTCGTAGGCCCGTTCATAGAAGCGGGCGGCTTCGTCCAGTGCCGTGGCGCCTGGTAACGACGCGGAGCTCGTCCCGCCGCGCATCGCATCGTCGATCGCTGCGGTGATCGAGGCGGCGGCGGCAGCGACGCGCTGCGGATCCGCGCGATAGATCTCCGCCAAGTGATGGAGGAGCGACAGAAAACCTCGCGGCGCGCCGCGATCGCCGTCGCGCGCCGGGAAATACGTGCCGGCGAAGAACGGCCGCCGGTCGGCGTCGAGAAAGACGCTCATCGGCCAGCCGCCTTGCCCGGTCAACGCTTGGACCGCGGTCATGTAGACGGTGTCGACGTCGGGACGCTCCTCGCGGTCGACCTTGATCGCGACGTAGCGTTCGTTGAGGACGCGCGCGATCTCGACGTCCTCGAACGACTCCTCCTCCATCACATGACACCAATGGCACGTCGAGTAGCCGATCGAGAGGAAGACCGGTTTCCCTGACCGCCGCGCTTCGTCGAAGGCCTCGTTGCCCCACGGATACCAGTTGACTGGATTGTGCGCGTGCTGGCGCAGGTACGGGCTCGTCTCGAGAAGCAGCCGATTGGTAAAGCGCGGCGCGTCACCGTCGCGCTGGCGCGTGCGCGGCACCTCACGCCGTAGCATCGCGAGCGCGGCGTCGAGCCGCTGCGCGAGCTCTGGAGGAAACGGCGCAGATCCCGGCAGCGGACTGCTCTGCGATTGCTCAGCCACGCACTTACTCTAATCGCCAATCGCCATTCGGCCTAAGCGGGATTCATGATGAGGGTGGCGCGAGACCACGGCGCACGACCGACGCGAGCCCTCGAATGAATGACGAAACGTCTTTGGGCTTGTCGATGAGGACAGCGGTTATCATCGATGCGCTGACGACCGGCGCGAGGACCTCCGGTTCGACTGCCGTGCTTCCTGCCGATTCCGACCGAAGGTAGTCTGCAAGGGCAGATAGCGAGCGACGCCGCCAAGGGAGCAGTTTCTTCGAGATAGGGTGCGACGATGCCACGGCGGCTACCATGATTTGCGCTTGCTCTCGGTGCGCGACGAGTTCGTCGTAGATCGTCCTCAAGACAGCCTCGAGCGGCCGATTTCGAGCCCTGGCTATGGCGTTCTCCACTACGTGCGGACTGTCATGAAAGATCGCCTCAATGAGCGCGTCCTTCGTCTCGAAGTAATAGAAAACGAGCCCAGATGGGACGCGGGCCTCCGCGGCAATAGCCTTTGTTGAGGTTGCTTCGAAGCCATGCTCCGCGATGAGCTTACGTGCGGCCAAGAGGATGCGGCATCGCGCGTCGTTCTCTCCGCGCTTGGCTGCTGTTGTCATACGCCTGACATATCATAATCTGACCGCTCGGTCAACTTGCAGTGAGCTCGCCACTACGCCGTGCCGACCAACGTCAACAGTTGACTTCCGGCGATCTCGGCGAGGAGGTTGTCGACGGCGAGGAGCGCCATGCGGGTGCGCGTCTCGACGGTCGCGCTGCCGATATGCGGCACGACGATGACATCGTCACGTTGCAGCAACGGATGATCGGGCGGAATCGGTTCGGGTTCGGTGACGTCGAGCGCCGCGCCGGCGATGCGGCCCGCTTCCAGCGCGCGCAGCAGCGCGTCGGTGTCGACGATCGGTCCGCGCGCCGCGTTGACGAGCGTCGCGTTCGGCTTCATGCGCGCGAACGCCGCGTCGTTGAACATCCCGCGCGTCTGATCGGTGAGTGGAACGAGGATGACGATGCAATCGGCTTCTGCGAGAAGCCCTTCGAACGGACGATAGCTGGCGCCGGTGCGCTCGTCGTCGTCGCGGGGCGTCCGATTGGAGTAGATGATGCGCATCCCGCTCACGTGCGCGCGGCGCGCGAGTGAGGCGCCGATCGTCCCCATGCCGATGATCCCCAGCGTCGCACCGGCGAGATCGTGACCGTAGGGTGCCGGCCGCTCCATCCAACGACCCGACGTCACCCACGCAAGCGCGGTTGAAAGGCGTCGCGTCGCGGTCATCACGAGCCAGAACGCGAGATCGGCGACGGCCTCCGTCAGCGACCCTTGCGAGTTCGTCAACGGGATGCCGCGTCGCGCGAGCGCCGCGCGATCGATGTTGTCGGTGCCCACGGAGACGGTCGAGACGATGCGCAACACCGGCGCGGCGGCGATGAACGCTTCGTCGACGGGGATGTTCGAGTTCACCAGCACGCCGCGCGCGGTTGCGAGCGCTTCATCCCACTCGGAGCGTGGGCGAGCACTGACGTCGACGACCTCCGCCCGCTCGGCGAGGCGGTCGAGGGCAACCTGAGGTACTGGCGTCGTGACGACGATGCGTTGGCGGTCCATACCCGAGGCCTCTCGCCCCGGCGCGGCGCCTGTCCTTCACGCTCCGTCAGTGCGCCGGCGTCGATGCATCGACGGCGCGCGTGACCGCGTCGATCAGCACTGCGACGGCGCGACGCGTCTCGGTTCCGCGCACGTAGACGAGGCCGACGCTACGTTGCGCTTCGGCGGGCTCGCGCAGCGGGACGCGCGCGAGCGCCGGATGCGTGTGGCCGCGCATGCTGGCCGGGACGACCGAGACGGCGAGCCCGGCGCCGACGATGCCCTCGAGCGTGTACATATCGCCAACCTCGATCGCGATGCGCGGTGTGAAGCCGGCGCGCGCGCACGCTTGCATGAGATCGTAGCGGCTCCCCGCGCCTTCGGGGAGTGCGACGAACGGGCGATCGCGCAGATCGCCGAGCGCGATCGCGTCCGCCGCGGCGAGTGGATCGTTGGCCGCGACGGCCGCGAGGAGCGGCTCGGTGAAGAGCGGGACGCTCGCGAGGTCGGCGGCGAGCGGAAGTGGCGAGACGAGGACCGCGTCGAGCTCGCCGGCGAGCAGCGAGGTTACCAGTGCGTTCGTCGGTCCGTGCCGCAGCGTCATCCGCGCAGTCGGATCACGGCCCAGCGCCGCCGCGGCGACGCGGGGCACGAGCCCCAAGCCGAGCGAGAACATGTGCCCGAGTCGCAGCGTGAGATGGGGCCCGGAGGCCGCGCGCACCGCCGTGACCGCATCGGAACGCGCCCGGAGGACGCGCGCAGCGTGATCCGCCAGAACGCGGCCAGCGTGCAGAAGCTTCACCCGCCGGCCATCGCGCTCGACGAGCGGGACGCCGAGGCGGAGCTCGAGGGCGCGCACGGTCCGCTGGATCGCGGAGACGCTGCGCCCCAGGCTCTCGGCGGTCCGGCCCAGGTGCTCGGTGCGGGCGAAGGCGACGAAGACCTCGAGGTCCTCGGTCCGCAGCTCGGCCTGCCCAATCGTTGCGTCCAACGCAACGATCTTGTCCGCCGGAGTGCTCGATCCCCGCGCCCGGAGGCGTTACCCTCGCTGCGTGACATTCGCCGCAAGAAAATTCCGGAGCCGCTGATGGGATCGCATCGTATCGCCGCCATCCCCGCCGACGGGATCGGCCCGGAAGTGATCGGCGCCGGTCTGCGTGTTCTCGACGCGCTGCAACGGATCGACCCCTCGCTGCGCCTCGAGGTGCGGACGTTCGACTGGGGTTCGGACTACTATCGCGCGCACGGCGTGATGATGCCGGCCGACGGTCTCGATCAGCTCCGCTCGTTCGACGCGATCTACTTCGGCGCGGTCGGCGACCAGCGGGTCCCCGACCACGTGACGCTCTGGGGTTTGCGGCTGCAGATCTGCCAAGGCTTCGATCAGTACGCGAACGTTCGTCCGACGCGCGTTCTGCGCGGACTGCAGAGCCCGCTGCGTGACCTCGCTCCGAACGACCTCGACTGGGTGATCGTGCGCGAGAACAGCGAGGGCGAGTACGCCGGGATGGGCGGTCGCGCCCATCGCGGACACCCGATCGAGGTCGGCACCGAGGTCGCGGTCTTCACGCGCGCCGGTGTCGAGCGGATCATCCGCTTCGCGTTCGATCTCGCGCGTTCACGTCCGCGTAAGCACCTCACCGTCGTGACGAAGTCGAACGCGCAGCGTCATGGGATGGTGCTCTGGGACGATGTCGCCGCCGAAGTCGCGCGCGACTACCCCGATGTCACCGTGCACAAAGAGCTCGTCGACGCGATGACGGCGCGCATGGTGATGAAGCCGTCGAGCATCGACGTCGTCGTTGCGACGAATCTGCACGCCGACATCCTGAGCGATCTGGCCGCCGCGCTCGCCGGAAGCTTGGGGATCGCGCCGACCGCGAACCTCGATCCGCAGCGCCGGTATCCGTCGATGTTCGAGCCGATCCACGGCTCGGCGTTCGATATCACCGGCAAGGGAATCGCCAACCCGATCGGTTCGTTCTGGACTGCGGCGATGATGCTCGAGCACCTCGGCGAACGCGAGAATGCGGCGCGGCTGATGGAGGCGATCGAGCGCGTCACCGCGTCGGGTATTCGCACGCCCGACCTGGGTGGAACGGCGCGCACCGACGACGTGACCTCGGCGGTGTGTGAGGCCCTCGGCGCGGTTCCGGCCTAGCCGGAACCGCATAGGAAGACGACCAGACCGTTGCTGTCGACGCAATGATCTGCAAGAAAGTTCCTCTCTCGCGTAAGAAGGAGTTCGCATGGAAGCTCGCCGCTCGCTCTTCGTCACGTTCCTCGCCGCCGTGCTGGTGGCGTTCCCGCTCGCAGGACGGAGCGCGCCGCCTGCTTCCGACGCGCCTTCAGAGATCACGATCGCGTACCAACCCGGGCTCAGCTATAGCAACCTGATCGTCATGCGCGGGCAGCGTCTGCTCGAGAAACAGTTCCCGCAGACGAAGGTCAACTGGACGATCCTCGGCAGCACAGCGGCCGTGCGCGACGGCTTCATCGCCAATCAGATCCAGATCGGCGCGGGAAGCATCCCGCCGTTCCTCACCGGTTGGGACCGTGGCGTGAATTGGAAAGTCCTCGCTTCACTCAACCTGATGTCGGTGTGGCTCGTCGCGCGGGACAAGGGGATCCGCACCGTCAAGGATTTGCGCGGCGACATGAAGATCGGGATGCCGTCGCTCGACTCGGTGCAGTCGCTCACGCTGCGCAAGGCCGCCGCCGACCAGCTCGGCAATCCGCACGCGCTCGACACCGCGATCGTCGCGATCGATCATCCGTCCGGGATGCAGGCGCTGCAGGTCGGCCAGCTCAACGCGCACCTGGGCGCGCCGCCCTTCCAGTACGAGGAAGTTGCGAGCGGCGGCCACGCCGTCATCAAGAGCTTCGATGTCTTCGGACCGCACACGTTCAACAGCGTGTACGTGAACGAGAAGTTCGCGAGCGAGCATCCGCAGTTCGTCAAGGCGTTCTATCAAGATCTGCTCGAGGCGACCGCCTACCTCAAGTCGCACCCGCGCGAGTCGGCGCAGATCCTTTCCAAAGATGCTGAAGGAAAGATCTCGGCCAAGGACTTCGAGAGCTGGATCACGCGCAAGGACGTCATCTTCAGCACGACTCCGCACGGCTTTCTCTCGATGGCAAAGTTCATGCAATCGATCGGCGCGCTGACCAAGGTGCCCGGCTCGATGCGGGACATCGAGTATCTGCCGACGCTCGGCGGCGTCGGGAACTAGTGGAGCGCCGGTAGCGTGCGGATCGTCGAGATCGTCGAGCGTCCTGCGCGCATCGACTCGTCGATTCGCAACGCCTGGATCGACTTCAGCCAGATGAACGCGTCGACCGTCGCCGTCGTCACCGACGTCGTGCGCGACGGCGAGCGCGTCATCGGCTACGGTTTCAACTCCAACGGCCGCTATGCCGCAGGCGGGCTGATGCGCGAGCGCTTCATCCCGCGCATCATGGCGGCGCCGCCCGAGTCGCTCCTCGACGACGAAGGCACGAATCTCGATCCACATCGGATCTGGGCGATCATGATGACCGGCGAAAAACCGGGCGGTCACGGCGAACGGTCCGTCGCGGTCGGCACGATCGACATGGCGCTGTGGGACGCGGTCGCCAAGATCGCCGGCAAGCCGTTGTACCGCATACTCGCCGACCGTTACCGCGGCGGTGAGGTCGACGAGCAGGTCTGGGTTTACGCCGCGGGCGGCTACTATCAGCCGGGCAAGGATCTGCGCGCGCTGCAAGACGAGATGCGTTGGTATCTCGAGCTCGGCTACAGCGTCGTGAAGATGAAGATCGGCGGCGCGCCGCTCGACGAGGATCTGCGCCGCATCGAAGCGGTGCTCGACGTCGTCGGTGGCGACGGCTCGCGTCTCGCGGTCGACGCGAACGGCCGTTTCGACGAACCGACCGCGCTCGCGTACGCCGACGCACTCGCGCCGTACAAGCTGCGCTGGTACGAAGAGGCCGGCGATCCGCTCGACTACGCGCTACAGGCGAAACTCGCAGAGCGTTACGCGGCGCCGCTTGCGACCGGCGAGAACCTGTTCTCGATGCAGGACGCGCGTAACCTGGTCCGCTACGGCGGGATGCGGCCGGACCGCGACGTGCTGCAGTTCGACTGCGCCCTCAGCTACGGGCTCGTCGAGTATTTGCGGACACTCGCGATGCTGCGCGAGAACGGCTGGTCGTCGCGCAACTGCGTGCCGCACGGAGGACATCAAATGTCGCTCAACATCGCCGCGGGACTCGGCCTGGGCGGCAACGAGTCGTACCCCGGCGTCTTCCAGCCCTTCGGCGGATTCGCGGAGTCGATTCCGGTGCGTGACTCGTACGTGCGCCTGCCCGACGCGCCGGGGATCGGGTTCGAAGAGAAGCCGGCGCTCATGGATCTGCTGCGGCGGTGCGCGGCGTGAGCGGCGAAGCGCTCGTCGTCGGTTCCGGCGTCACGATCGCGTACGACGGCGGCTTTCGCGCCGTCGAGTCGGCCGATTTCACCGTGCACGCGGGCGAGAAGTTCGTGCTCATCGGTCCGTCCGGCTGCGGAAAGACGACTCTCCTCAAAGCGATTGCGGGCTTTCTCGCCCCGTCGAGTGGATCGTTGACGCTCGACGGTCGTCCGATCGTCGAACCCGGCCCGGACCGCAGCGTCGTCTTCCAGGACTTCGACCAACTCTTCCCGTGGCGTACGGTGCTCGACAACGTCGTCTACGCGCTCGGCGTTGCGAAGGGCGTGCGCGGCAAGGCCGCAACCGACCGTGCGCGCGAGATGCTGCGTATGGTCGGGATCGAGCGCGCCGCCGACAAGTACCCGCACCAGCTGTCCGGTGGGATGAAGCAGCGTGGCGCGATCGCGCGTTCCCTCGCGCTGCAGCCGCGCATCCTGCTGATGGACGAACCGTTCGGCGCGCTCGACGCGATCACGCGCTCACAACTGCAGCTCGATCTCAACGAGATTTGGCGCGCGACCGGCGTAACGATCGTGCTGGTGACGCACTCGATTCAGGAGGCGGTGTTCTTGGGGCATCGCGTTGCGGTGATGTCGAACTCGCCGGCGCGGATCGTCGAGATCGTCGACACGTCGGGCGCAGAGGATATGGACAGCCCCGCGTTCGCCCGCCTCTCGCAGCATCTGCGTTCGCTCCTGATCGCGCCGGGAACCGAACGCGAGCTCTCCCACGCCGCCGTCGAGTGAGAAGTCGATGATCGACGCACGAATCGACCCCCTTCCCGCCGCGACCCCGGCACAAAGCTCACCGACGCCGCGACCGCGGGTGCGCGGCTGGTTGCGCTTCCCCAAGACCGTGCGCTACGCGATCGTGCTCGTCGTCCTGATCGGGATCTGGCAGGCATATGTCTCGCTCTCGCACGTCTCGCCGCTGCTCGTCGCCTCGCCGGTCGACGTCGCGAAACAACTGTGGACCGATGTGCTCAACGGGAAGATCCCGGACGGCACGCTGCACACGCTGCAGACGCTGTTGAGCGGACTTGCGATCGGGGCGTTGATCGGCTTTGCGTTCGCGTCGTTCGCGGTCTTCTCGGCCGTCGGACGCGACGTGCTCGCCGTGCTGACCGCGGTGCTCAACCCGTTGCCCGCGATCGCGATCTTGCCGCTCGCGATCATCTGGTTCGGCTTGAGCGATCGCTCGATCATCTTCATCGTCACGCTCGCGACGATCTGGCCGGTCGCGATCAACACCGACACCGGCTTTCGCACGATCAGCGCGACGACGCAGATGGTCGCGCGCAACCTCGGCCTGCGCGGCCCGCGGATGGTCGTCGACGTGCTGCTCCCCGCGGCGCTGCCCTACATCATCACCGGCTTGAAGACCGCTTGGGCATTCGGCTGGCGCACCGTCGTCGCCGCCGAGCTCGTCTTCGGCGTCGCCGGCTCGCACGGCGGTCTCGGCTGGTACATCAACACCGCGCGCTACTACTTGCAGACGAGCGCGATCTTCTCGGGTCTCGTCGTCATCTCGGTGCTCGGAATCGTCGTCGACGGCCTGTTCTCCGCCCTCGAAGCCCGCACCGTCGTCCGCTGGGGAATGAAGCGCT
>CAZABL010000036.1:0-16634 GCA_964483365.1 uncultured bacterium | reverse complement strand
GGCCTGTTCTCCGCCCTCGAAGCCCGCACCGTCGTCCGCTGGGGAATGAAGCGCTAACAGTCGTCCGCGTCATGCTGAGCTTCACGTCACGCTGAGCTTCATGTCATGCTGAGCTTGTCGAAGCACACGTCCCCGCTGAGCTTGTCGAAGCGATCGTGGCGCGACGGCTTCGACGAGCTCCATGCTTCGACAAGCTCCATGCTTCGACAAGCTCAGCAGGCGGCTACGCCGCGAGATGCTTCGACAAGCTCAGCACGACAAAGGGGACGTTACTCGGCAAGCGCTGGCGCCGCTTCCGCGTGTCCTCCCGCGCGGCTGCCGTGGAGCAGCAGCACGAGTGGCATCGAGACCACGAAGACGATCGCGCAGAGGCGCAGCACGGCGTCGTACGAGAGTACGGTCGCGTTGACCATCACCATTTGGTAGAGCTGGGACGCGGTGCCGTGCAGGTGCTCGACGAACTGCTGCACCTCGGGGTTGCTCTGCGTCACCCCTGATGCGAGGCCGACGTAGGCCTGGTCGCTGTAGCGCTGCTGCATGAACTCGAGGATCGCGATTCCGAGCGATCCGCCGAGCTGCCGTAGCAGCGTGTAGAGGCCAGTCGCATTTGCCATGCGCGCTCGCGCAATCTCGCCCAGCGTCGCAGTCGAGAGCGGCACGAACATGAACCCGAGCGCGAAGCCTTGCGCGATGCGGGGCCAGAACACGTCCCAGTAGCCGGCGTACTGGTTGAAACCGCCCATCTTCCAACACCCCGCCGCAAAGATCAACAAGCCGAACGCGATGAGCGCACGGCCGTCGACCCGGCGCACGAGATTTGAGGCGATCGGCATGCTGACCGCGGTCGCGAGTGCGCCAGGGAGCAGCGCGAGTCCGGTGCCGGTCGCGGTGAAGCCGAGCACACCTTGGAAGAAGAGCGGCAGGATCAGCGACGTCCCGAACAACCCGAATCCCGTCACGATGCCGATGACGTTTCCGGCGGTGAACGCGCGGTTCTTGAAGACCGTCAGGTCGACGAGCGGGTTGGGATCGTGCAGCTCACGCCAGACGAACGCGACGAGCGAGACGACCGCCGCGACGCAAAACGCGTTGATCTCGCCCGACTGGAACCAATCCAACCGCTGGCCGCGCTCGAGAACGTACTGCAGCGAGGCGACGCCGACCGAGAGCAGCCCCAGGCCGACGAAGTCGATCGAGCCGGTGCTGCGCTCGACGTACTCGGGATCGCGAATGAACGCGAGCGTCATCATGAAGGCGACGATCCCGATCGGAATGTTGATGAAGAAGATCAGCGGCCACGACGCGTTGTCGACGAGCCAGCCGCCCAGCGTCGGCCCGATCGCGGGCCCGACCATCGCCCCCAAACCGAAGATCGCCATCGCGCCGGCGCGCTTCTCGGGCGGGTACGACTCGAACAAGATCGCCTGCGCGGTCGGCTGAAGTGCGCCGCCGCCGAAGCCTTGGATCACGCGGTAGAAGACGAGCTGCCACACGTTCGTCGCCGTGCCGCACAGGAACGACGCGACGGTGAAGATCACCAGGCACGCCGCGTAGAAATTCTTGCGTCCGAAACGCGCCGTGAGCCAGCCGTTGAGCGGCATGACGATCACGTTGGCGAGGATGTAACCGGTCGCGACCCACGCGATCTCGTCGGTCGATGCGCCCAAGTTTCCCGCCATGTTGCTGAGCGCGACGTTGACGATCGAGGTATCGATGATCGCCATGATGACGCCGAGCATCACGGTGAGGGTGACCATCGCCAAGGGCGGCGCGCTCTGCCGCATCGCGGCCGCGAGCGGGCGTTCGGCCAGGGACGCGCTCATGACACCCGCCCTTCTTGGCGTCTCTTTGTAGGTAATTCTTCCATGACGTTTAAGTCATGTTACCACACATGGCGTACGAGGTAATCAAAGAGATCCGCGGCCGCGCCTACCGCTACCAGGTCGAGAGCGTTCGGGACCCCCAGACAGGCAAGCGGCGCAGCCGCTGGACCTATCTGGGCCGGGTCGAGAGCGAGCGGCAGCCGCAGGCCGACCGCAGGCCGCGTGGGAACGCGCGCGAGCGCCTGCTCGACGCCCTCGAGCGGCTCCTCGCCGAACGCGACTTCGCGGACGTGACGGCCGACGCGATCGCGGTCGAGGCGCAGCTCGCACACGGCACCTTCTACCGCCACTTTCGCGACAAGCGTGCGGCCTTGCTCGCTGCGCTGGAGCGCGTACGCGAGGAGCGCGGGCCCAGCGTCGACGCGCTCCGCGATGACGTGGCCACCGCGGAAGAGGCGCGAGAGCAACTGTGTCGGCTGGTTGACGGGATCTTGCGCAAATCTGCGCGTCACCCGGCGCTGCTGCGCACGTACTTCGCGATGGCGGTGCGCGACGACGCCCTGCGGGACCGAGCCGCCGAGCGCCGCGTGACGGTGAGCCGTCGTCTCGCTGACCATCTCGCGGCGCTGCGCGTGCGCGGCCTCGTCACGGTCGACGATCCCGCCGCGACCGCCGGCGCACTGCTCGCGATGTTCGACGGTTTCTTTCGGGAGGCTGTGGTCGAGGGCACGATGCCGGACGAGACGCGCATCGCGGGCGCGGTCGCAGTGACCGAGCGCGCGGTTTTCGGCGAGCTCCCGCGAACGCAGCCGACATGACGGGTCCCTCGCTCCTCGACCGGCTCACCGCGTTCATGGCCTCCGAGGTCTATCCGAACGAGGCGCTCTACGCGCAGCAGCTGCGCGAAGCGACGACACCGTGGATGCAGCCGCCGATCATGGGTGAGCTGCAGGCGAAAGCGCGCGCCCAAGGGTTGTGGAATTTGTTTCTCCCCGAGAGCGAGCGGGGCGCAGGGCTGACGAACCGCGAGTACGCGCCGCTGTGCGAGCAGATGGGACGCTCGCTGATCGCACCGGAGATCTTCAACTGCAACGCGCCCGACACGGGCAACATGGAAGTGCTGACGCGCTACGGGACGCGCGCGCAACAAGAGCGTTGGCTCCGCCCGCTGCTCGACGGCACGATTCGCTCGGGGTTCGCGATGACCGAACCTGACGTCGCCTCGTCGGATGCGACGAACGTTCGCGCGGAGATCGCTGTCGACGGTGACGCGTACGTCATCAACGGACGCAAGTGGTGGACGACCGGCGCAGCACACCCGCGCTGCAAGGTGCTGCTCTTTTTGGGCCGCTCGCATCCCGACGCGCCGCGACACCAACAGCACACGATCGTGCTCGTCCCGATCGACACGCCCGGCGTGCGCATCCTGCGTAACCTCAGCGTGTTCGGCTACTTCGAGGAGCCGCACGGCCACTGCGAGATCGTCTTCGAACGCGTACGTGTTCCGAGAGAGAACGTGATCCTCGGCGAAGGACGGGGCTTCGAGATCGGTCAGGGGCGTTTGGGCCCCGGTCGACTGCATCACTGTTTGCGGCTGGTCGGCCTCGCCGAGCGCGCGCTCGAGACGATGGTCGCACGGGTACGCGAGCGCGTCGCGTTCGGGAAGCCGCTCGCCGAGCAGGGCGTGATCGTGGAGTGGATCGCCGACTCGCGGATCGAGATCGATCAGGCGCGCCTGCTGACGTACGACGCGGCGGAACGGCTCGACCGCGACGGCGGGAAAGCCGCGCGCCATGCGATCGCGATGGCGAAGGTCGTCGCGCCGAGCGTCGCGCAGCGCGTCATCGATCGCGCGATTCAGGCCTTCGGCGCCAAGGGCGTCAGCGAAGACACGATGCTCGCCGCGGCGTTCGCATCGGCGCGCTCGTTGCGGATCGCCGACGGACCGGACGAAGTCCACCGCGCGTCGATCGCCAAAGCCGAGCTCGCGAAGGCGGCGTCGCGATGAGCCGCGGCGATGTCCTCGACGCGCTCGGTTTGAGCCTCGCGAGCGGCGCATGCGAGATCTCGCTCGTGCGACACGCCGATGCACTTCCCGAACGCGACGTCGAGCACCGCGCGTACGACGAGTATCATGCGCACCCGCTCAGCGCGCGCGGGCGCGCGCAGGCCGAAGCGACGGCTGAACGCTGCGCCGGGGTGGGAATCGCCGCGGTGTATTGCAGTCCCGTGCCGCGCGCACGGGAGACCGCCGAGACGATCGCGTCGCGCTGCGGCGCTGCGCTCCACGAGGATACGCGCCTGGAGGAAGTCGGGATCGGCGCCCTCGACGGCACCATGACGTTGCGCGAGCGCTTGGACGCCTTGGCAGCGATCGCGCTTCGCGATGGATCGTGGACGTCGATCCCTGGCACCGAGTCGTCCGAGAGCGTGCGGGGGCGCATGCGCGCTGCGCTCGATGCGATCGCCGAGCGTCATCGCGGTTCTCGTCTGGTCGTGGTGAGTCACGCGGGCGCGATCAACGCGTACCTCGGTGACGTCGCCGGAACGCCGCACGACTTCATCTTTCCGCTCGCGAACTGCTCGATCTCGATGGTGCGAGTCGCCTCCGCGCATCGCTTGCTGATGAGCGCGAACGACGTGGGGCATCTGCGCACGCCGTCGACGAGCGCGCCGTGATCGCCGGGAACGACGACACGATCGACGTCCGCAGTGAAGAGCGGCTCGAGGTCGCACGCCTCGAACCGTACCTGCGCGCCAACCTCCCCGACACCGACGGCCCCTTCACGCTGCGTCAATTCGGCGGCGGTCATGCGAACCTGACGTACCTCGTGCGCTTCGGCGAACGCGAATACGTGCTGCGCCGCCCACCGCTCGGCCCCGTTCCACCCGGCGCACACGACATGCGCCGCGAGCACCGCGTCCTCTCGGTGCTGTGGCGCGGGTTCCCGCTCGCTCCGCGCAGCTTCTTGCTGTGCACCGATCCCGCGATCATCGGCGCCGACTTCTTCGTGATGGAGCGACGCCGTGGGATCGCGTTTCGCCACGACATCCCTGCGCCGTGGGTCGACCAGCCGCAGACGCTGCGCGCACTCGGCTTCGCGCTGATCGACACGCTCGCCGACCTGCACGCCGTCGATCCGGACGCCGTCGAGTTGAGCGATCTCGGCAAGCCCGACGGCTACGTGGAACGCCAACTCGCCGGCTGGAGCGAACGCTGGAACAACGCGCGCAGCGATGACGTCGGCGACGGCGCGCAGCTGATCTCGTGGCTCGCTGCGCACCGGCCCGCCGCGACGCGTGCCGCGCTCTTGCACAACGACTACAAGCTCGACAATGTGCTGCTCGACGCCGGCGATCCGACACGTCTGGTCGCCGTGCTCGATTGGGACATGTGCACGCGCGGCGAGCCGTTGATGGACCTCGGTTACCTGATCGCGCTGTGGCTCGAGCCCGGTGAAGGCGCCGGTTCGACGGAGGGCTGGATGCCAACGTGGCGCACGGGCTTTCCCAGCCGGCGCGAAGCGATCCAACGCTACGCCGAACGTGCACACGCCGACGTCGCGCAGCTCCATTGGTACGTTGTCTTCAACGTGTTTCGCTTCGCCGCGATTCTGCAGCAGATCTACGTACGCTACCGGCGCGGGCAAACGCACGACGAGCGCTTCGCGAGCTTCGGTGAGCGCGTGAACATGTTGCTCGGCAGAGGCACACGGCTCGCCGACGGCGCACGGGAGGCGTGATCGTGAGCGACGATCTCTTCGATTTGACCGGCAAGGTCGCGATCGTGACGGGCTCGACGCGCGGGATCGGCCGCGCGATCGCGCAGCGTCTCGCGGAGCGCGGCGCGCGCGTCGTCGTCTCGAGCCGCAAAGCGGACGCGGTCGAGAAGACGGCCGCCGAACTGCGCGACCGCGGTCACGAGGCGATCGGGATCCCCGCGCACGTCGCTCAACGCGACGATTTGCGCGCGCTCGTCGACGGGACCCTGGCCCAGTGGGGCGGGATCGACATCCTCGTCTGCAACGCCGCGGTCAACCCGTACTACGGTCCGCTCGCGTCGATCGAAGACGAGGCGTACGACCGCATCATGAACAGCAACGTCCGCAGCGCGCTGTGGCTTGCGAACATGACGTTTCCTTCGATGGCAGAGCGCGGTGGCGGCTCGGCGATCTTCCTCTCCAGCATCGCCGGGATGAGCGGGACGGGCGTGATCGGCGCGTACGCGATCTCGAAGGCTGCGCTGCTCCAGCTCGCGCGCAACCTCGCAACGGAATGGGGGCCGCGCGGTATCCGCGTCAACTGCTTGGCGCCGGGGATCGTGAAGACCGACTTCGCCCGCGCCCTGTGGGAAAATCCCGCCATTGCCGCGCCGTCCGTCGCCCGGACCGCACTGCGCCGCCTCGCCGAACCCGACGACGTCGCGGGGGCGGCCGTCTTTTTGGCCTCGCGGGCGGCGGGCTACGTCACCGGCCAGGCGATCGTCATCGACGGCGGGATCACCATCGACGCCGGGATGTAGTACAATCTAACCATGGCTCGACGACGCGTCTTCAACACGATGAAGCGGCTCGAGATCGTTCTCGAACGCGATCATCTTCCACGGGCTCGCGCGGTCCTCGACGAACACGCGACGGGCTACACGGTCATACCGCAGGTGACGGGCTTCGGACATCACGGCTTCCGAGAGGACGATATCGTCCTGTTGGTCACGGTCGTGACCCGGGATCACGTCGATCCGATCCTCGATGAGCTCATGCCGATGCTCAACGAACGATCGGGAGTCGCGCTGATCTCGGACGTTAGCGTGCTCAACGGCGAATACTTCGTGCCGGAGTGCAAAGACCGCCACCTGCGCGCACCCAACCTCGCCAAGTTCTAGCGTTCGTAGATGCCGGTGAGCTCGCCGAGCGCGAGCACCTTGCCGGCAATCGCATCGAGCAGTCGTCCACGGGTCGGCGGCTGGTCGAAGTGTGGAACGAACGCGACGGCGAGGAGGGTGAAGACGTAGCGGTGCGTCCCATGCCCGGGAATCGGCCGCGGACCGATGTACGTGCGGCGTCCCCGCCAGTTGTATCCCATCCTCACGCGCACCGGATCGAGCGCGCCCTCCGGTAACGACGTCGTTGCCGGATCGATATCATACTCGACCGCGTGCGTGAGCGGACGCGGCAGCGGCACGTCGACATCCTCGACGATCAGCGCGAGCGACTGCGTCTCCGGCGGTACGCCGCTCCATTCCAACGGCGGCGACACGTTGCCGGGCGGCAGCGGTCCGCCATCGGCGAACGCCGGACTGCGGAGAACGATCGTGCGCGGAACGTGCGCAAACCGCACGTCTTCGCTGACGCGATACTCGGCGCCGGCACGCGTATGACGCAAGCGCGTGCCGACGAGCCGCATGAGGCTATCGAACAGCATCACTTCCCGGCGGTGACGGGAGTCGGCGTCGCGCAACGCGCCTGGGTGATCCCCATCAGCGTCGCGACGCCGACGAGCGTGGCGACGATCGTCACCGCCGGACCGACGCCGAACGCGCCGAGCACCGCGGTCGTCACCGGCGGCATCACGACGCCGGCGAGGCTATCAAGCCCGGAGAGAACGCCCAGCACCGTGCCGCGTTTGTTGTCCGGCGAGACGTCGGAGGCGAGCGCGGGAAACGAGGCGTTCTCGATGCTGATCCCCACGCCGAACAGCGCGAGCGCGACGATCGCAAGCGCAGTCGACGTCGCGAACGGCACCAGCGCGAAGCCGACGGTACACAGCGCGAAGCCAAGGTTCGTCGCGACGCGATTGCCGAGCGCATCGGTGATGCGTCCGATCACGGTGAGCTGCAGGACGACTTGCACGATCCCGAAGCCGGCGAAGACGTACGACGTCTCCGCGACACCCCAGCCTAGCTGGCGGTTGAGGACGAGCGTCATCACGCCGAACCACCCGTACATCCCGAAGGTGTAAACGAGCCGCAGCCAGAGCACGGGCGAGATCTGCGGCTCGACGAGCGAGGTGAAGATGTCACGGACCGTCGGCGCGTTCTTGGCTTCTTCGGTTGCGCCCTTGCGCGTGTCCGGCAGCAGATAGATGGTCAGCACGAGCGTGAGCAGCTGCAGCGCGGCGGCGGCGAAGAACGGAACCTGCAGCGTCGTCTTTGCAGCGAGCCACCCACCGAACGCGGGGCCGAACACGAACCCGGCACTGAACGCGGCGCCGACGAGCGCAAACGCACGCCCGCGCTCCTTGGGCTCGACGAGATCGCCGACGTACGCCTGCGTCACGCCGATGTTCCCACCACTCAAACCCTCGAGTAGACGCGACGCGAACACCCACGCGATCGCGGGCGCCCAACCCAGCATCGCCCACGCGAGCGTCGAGCCGATCTGCGAGACGATCAGCACCGCCTTGCGCCCGATACGATCGCTGACGTTGCCCCAGAGCGGACCAGCGATGAGTTGCGCGAGCGAATACGTCGCAAACACACCGCCGACGGCAACATCCGTCACGCCGAAGTGCTTGACGAAAAACGGCAGCAGCGGGATCAGGATGCTGAAGCCGAGGATGTCGATAAAGGTGATGCCGAGGATCGGCAGGAGGCGTACGAACATCGAGCGCCGGTTAAACCGGCGCGACGAATGCGAACCAGAGTGCGACCGCGGCCGCCCCACCGCACAGCGTGTAGACTGCCCATTCGGCAACGCGACGCGTCGCACTCGGCACGACCTCGTCGAGGGCGCCGACCGGAAGGCGCACACGCTGCGCGATCGATGCGTAGACGAGGTACGCGCGCCCGCTCGGCGTGACGAGCACACTTTCGGCGTGCTGCGAGAACTGAAAATCACCGATCGAGACGTCGCGCGGACGCCCTAAATCGGCGTTCTCGCGGACGAACGCGCGAAGGCGCCGTACTGCGCCGAGATCGATCCCATGCTCGACGGGGATCTGGCGGATCGCGGCGAGCAGCTCGCTCACGGCGGCGACGACTCGGGCCCAGCGGCGCTCGCGCGCCGACGGGGGTGCGATCATCGCTACCCGCACGCGGCGCTCGATCTCGGCGACCGACGCGTTCGCGCGTCCTGCCGCACAACGCCGTACGTCTTCGACGAAACGCCGGTAGAAGAGCGCCTCATCCGTCATGTTCACCGACCCACCCGGCTCACGCGCACCACGTCCCCCTCTCCGCTCGAAAACCGTGCCCGTCTTCAAATGGTGTCGCCCGCCAGGACCGCATTTTGCGATCAGTATACAGGAGTGACCGAAGGGTCGCTGGGTTGCGGTGGGACGACGGGGTGTGACGCGAATCGTCGCCGCGTGCAGTCTCACCCGGCGCGCTGGCGCTTCGACGTACGATCGCGCGAGGCGGCCGACGCTGTCCGGTTCGCCTTCGTCGAGACGCTGCGCCGCGCGCGCTACCCCCTCGCTCGGCTCCTGAATGCCGAGATCGTCCTGGGGGAACTGCTGGGCAACGCGTTCCGTTACGCCCCAGGCACCGTCGATCTCACCCTCGCATGGGAAAACTCGCGCCCGGTTCTCCACCTGCTCGATCGCGGCCCGGGCTTTCGCTTCGTCACGGCGTCACCGCCCGATCTCTACAGCGAGCGCGGACGCGGCCTGTTCCTCATCGCAGCGCTCGCGGAGGAGTTTGTGGTCTCCGGTCGCCCCGAAGGCGGCACCCACGCTCGCGTCGTCCTACCGCCGTCCTAACCAGCGGACCAGGTTGCGCACGTAGCGCTTCGTGTCGTCGAGCAACGACGGATTCTTTGCGATCGCATCGGACGGCGGTTCGGTGACGAACGACGGACAGCCGGCAGAGACGTCCCAGTTGTAGTCGCAAAAGTGGTGGAACGTCGACTCGGCCCAGCCGCGCCCGTTCCCGTTGGTCGACTCGAACGCGACGCCGATCGCGAACGGACGCTGCGTCGTCTGTGAAACGCCCCTGACGACGACGCGCGCCGCCGGATCGTCCGGCGGAGCACCGACGCCGCCTTCGTGCGGGTGCGCGGGCAGCGTCGCGACGTCTTGCAGAACCGGGTGCAGCGGCAGCGCGGGCTGCACGCGCTGCACGTCGCCGTTCGAACCCGAATGGTAGTTCGGGAAATCGATCGTGATCGTTTGCGTATCGTCGCGTCGATTGCGGTCGGGATCCGGGTCTTGCTGCTTGGTGTGGAAGAAGTGCGCGTCGCCGACACCGCCGAGATCACAGAGCGAGACCCCGAGATCCATATGGTCGCGTGTCGAGAAGATCGCTCCGCCGTTGGCGCGGAAACGCGTGAGCGCGGCGCATTCGGGTTTGCTGATCCCAGTGTCGCCGCCGGTATCGACGCCGATCAGCCAGACCTGATCGTAGGCGCTCTGATCGATCGCTGCGAGGACCGGATCGCGTCCGTTCGCGTCGGGCTCGCGATCGCGCGCCGTCACCTCCACCAGTGGTGCGCCGTTGTCGTCGGCCAAGCTCGCGAGGTAGTCGCGCAGGAGACGAAAGCGACCGACGTGCCAGTCGTCGGGAGCGTAAGCGATCGTGGTCTGGAGCAAGAGCCGGATCGGACGCGTGGCGGTCGCGCTCATGAAGGCTCCTATGACGAGTGTCTGAGGAACTCCGGTTACGTCGTCGTACGATGTTCTCAGTGAACGCTCGCGCCCTCGGTGTCGGGGCCGCGCTCTTCTATGTCTTCCTGTGGGCGTCGGCGTACGTCCCCAGCAAGGTCGGGGTGCTCGGGTCGTCGCCGCTCTGGTTCTTGGTCGTCCGCTTTCTGGCGTCCGGCCTCATCGCGCTCGCCGTGGCCCGCGCGCTTGGCGCGAAGATGCCATACGGTCGTCGCGAGTGGGCTGCAGTTGTTGGGCTGGGCATCTGCAACAGCGCGCTCTATCTGGGCTGCACCTACGAAGCGCTGCGTCACCTGGCGTCCGGAATCGGCGCGATCCTCGCCTCGCTCAATCCGCTCGTCCTGGCGCTCGTCGCGCCCGCGTTGCTCGCCGAGCCGCTGACGCGCCAGAAGGTCATCGGGCTGCTGTTGGGATTCGGCGGCGTCATCGCGATCGTCGCCGTTCGGGCCGGGACCGGCACGGCCGAATCGCGCGACGTCGGCCTCGCCTTCGCCGGCGTCCTCGCCGCCGTTGCGGGGACGATCATCTTCAAAAAATGGTGCGCCGGACTCGACCTGCGAAGCGTCACGGCGTTGCAGCTGCTGGCGGCGGCCGCGGTGCTGCTGCCGTTGGCGCTCGTGCTCGAGGGTGCGCCGCACGCGCACTGGACCGCTCCCTTCATCACCTCGTTCCTGTACGTCGTGCTCGTGATCTCGATCGGCGCGTCGCTCCTGTGGTTCTGGTTGCTCAAGCACGGTGAAGCCTCGCGCGTGAGCACGTATTATTTCCTCACGCCGGTCTTTGGTCTCGCGCTTTCCGCGCTGTTGCTCCACGAGCCCGTCGGCGTCCATGACATCGGCGGCCTCGTGGCGATCGCGCTCGGGATCTCGCTCGTGCAGCGTACGTGAGCACGAAGTGGCGCGTCCTTGCGCTGATGACGGGTGCGCAAGCCGGCGCGTCGGTCGTGCAACAAGCACTCGGCGCGCTCTCACCGACCTTCGTTGCGACGTTCGCGCTGTCGAAGGCACAACTCGGCGCGATCTTCACCGCGATGATGCTCGGCTCGGCGTCGTGCACGGCGCTCGCCGGTGCGTTGACCGATCGCTGGGGCGAGCGACGGCTGCTGCTGATCTCGGGCGTGCTCATGGCGTGTGCGCTCATCGCCGTTCCGTTCATCCACGCGTACTGGTGGATCGTCGTCACGATCGCCGTCTTCGGCGCCGCATACGCCGCCTCGACGCCGGCCGGTGGACGCGCGGTCCTCTCGTGGTTCGATCGCGATCGTGGCCTGGCAATGGGAATTCGGCAGACGGGCGTTCCCGTCGGCGGAACGCTCGGCGCGATCATGCTTCCGCTCGTCGCGCACGTGGGCGGATACGGCGCAGCGTTCGTGTTCGCCGCCGTCGTGGTCATCATCACGACGCTGATCGCCTACGTCGGCTATCCCGGGTCGCGTGAGGAACGCGCCGCTCCGCAATCGTTCGCGGCGCTCGCACGCGGGATGCGCGTGCTCGCGCGCGATCCGCGATTGATCGGCGTGACGCTGACGTGCATGATCCTCGTCAGTATCCAGCTCGCGCTCAACGCGTTCGTCACCGTCACCGCGGTGTCGGTCGTCGGGACGACCGCCGCGCTCGGCGCCGCCGCGCTCGCGCTCGCGCAGCTCTCGGCGGCCGTCGGACGGCTGTGGTGGGGCTTTGCCAGCGACCGGCTGTTCGGCGGTGACCGGACATTGCCGTTCGCGATCATCTGCGCGCTGGCGTCGCTCTCCGCTGCGACGCTCGGGATGCTTGGCCACGGGATGGTCGCGGTGCTCGTCATCGCGACGGCGCTGCTCGGGTTCTCCGGCGCCGGCTGGAACGGCTTGATGGCAGCCGCGCTGGCCGAGGTCGGCGGCGTCGAACGCGCCGCGAGCGCAATCGGCTTGGCGCTCACCGCGATCTTCGGCACCTCAGCACTCGCGCCGCTCGCGTTCGGCGCGCTCGCCGACCGCTTCTCGCTACGCGAAGCCTGGATGCTCACCGCCGCGCTTGCCCTGGCCGGGATGGTTCCCGCGCTGTGGCTGCGTTTGCTCTTGCGGAAGAGGGGCACACCCTCCAAAGGCTGAACCGCAGTCGGTCGGTCCGCGCCCAGGTGGCGGAATTGGTAGACGCGCTAGTTTCAGGTATTAGTGACCGCGAGGTCGTGGGGGTTCGAGTCCCTTCCTGGGCAGAGATTAGCGAAAAAGGCTGGATGACCGTGCCGTTCAAGACGACACGGTCATATAGTCGTTTCGAAGGTTCACGTCGCCGCGCCCCGCAGGCGTGAGATCGAAGACATGCCAAACCGGATTGAGCAGATCGATGCCGTGCACCGTGTTACCGTCTTCGTCCGGGTGCATCGTATAGACGTGACGCAACGCTCCGTTCTTGGAGAACACGGCGACGGTTGAAACCGGATCGCCGTCTTCATCGCGTGCGCTGATTGCATCCGCAAGGTCCGTTCCGACGTCGGAGAGGATCGGCATTCGGTTCCATCCACGGGCGCGCGCCCACGACTGGAGCTTATCCGGCGGCGCTTGGCTGGCAGCGACGAAATTCACGCGCTGCAGGACATGCGGAGCGACCGCATTCAACCCGTCGGTCCACCCCGAACACATGGGGCAGAAGTCGTCGTCGTCGGCCCAGTACATGACGTGATACATCACGAGATACGGCTCCCGCCCCGCTTCGAATAATTGCGAGAGTCGAACCGGACCGTCGGCGCCGATGAACGCATAGTCGGGCACTTCGGGTCCTTGGGGTAGAGCGCGACGCATTTGCGCCACGCGCTCGACCTGCTGCATCAAGTTCTTTTCGGCTTCGTAAAGCGTTTGCCGGGCCTGACGGTACTCGCCCGACGCATTCGGCGCAACAAGGCAATCGATCTGTTGTTTCATCGCCCACCCTCCAAGCGCTTCGGTTCTGCATGCCGTTCTTGGCTACGTAGGCAACGAGGTCGGACCGGCGCGCGTTCCAACCGAACTTGCCTCGGCACAGAGTGTGTTGCAGCCGATACGACGTGCGTACGGTCCCAATGTGAGGTATGGCAAGAGCATTGGATGACACGGTCGCGCTCGTCACGGGCGCGAGCTCGGGGATCGGTGAAGCGACGGCGCGTGCGCTCGCTGCCGAGGGTGCGGCCGTTGCGGTCGTCGCGCGGCGGCGCGATCGCCTCGAGGATCTCGTCTTGCGGATCGTCACCGACGGCGGCCGCGCGTTCGCGATCGAGGCGGACATCTCCGATGCGGCGCAGGCACGCAGCGTCGTCGCGCGGACCGTGGCGGAGTTCGGCCGCCTCGATATTCTCGTGAACAACGCGGGCGTGATGCTGCTCGGTCCGATCGTCGGGTCTTCGGTTGAGGAATGGGAGCGGATGCTCCGCATCAACGTCGACGGGGTGCTGTTCTCGACGCACGAGGCGCTCCCGCACTTGCTGCGCGCCGCCGAGGAGGGTCCGCGACGCGTTGCCGACATCGTCAACATCAGCTCGGTCGCCGGACGCTTCGCGCGCAATGGCGCAGGCGTGTACAACGCGAGCAAGTTCGCGGTCGGAGCGTTCAGCGAATCGCTGCGGCAAGAAGTGACGAAGCGTCACGTGCGCGTGACGCTGATCGAACCGGGTGCCGTTCAGACGGAACTGCTCGGGCACAACCGCCCCGAGATCGTCGAAGCGCAGCGCCAGGGTCTCGGGGTGGAGCAGCGGTTACAGGCTGAGGACATCGCCGATGCGATCCGCTACGTCGTCACCCGCCCGCGTTACGTCGCGATCAACGAAGTGCTGATTCGGCCGACCGAACAGGAACGGTAATCACATGGACCTTCTTACCGCGAGCGTAGCTGCGAGCTGCGCACTCGTGATCGCCGCAACGGCAACGCCTTTGGCGCCGTCGGGGGTACTGACCGGCACGATGCCCGGCACGACCACCTGGGAGTCGATCTTGATGAAGCCGCAGAACGGGTCCGGTGAAAGCGGTACCGCGGCGCTGCGTGATACGCCGGCAGGCCTCGTCGTCTCGCTCCATCTCAAGAACGCGAAAGGTCCGCAGCCCGCGCATATCCATCAGGGCACCTGCGCGAAGCTCAATCCGACGCCGGAGTATCCTTTACATAACGTCGTCAACGGCACGTCGGTCACGACGATCAAAGGCTTGACGATCGGAGCGCTTCGCGGGAAGCACGCGATCAACGCCCACGAGTCGCTGACCGACCTCGCGCACTACGTGTCGTGCGGTGACATCCCGCCCAGCGGCGGCAAGTAACGCTTCACAGCATACACTTGTCGTCGTGCAGACAACGTTGCTCGACGACGCGATCCGTTACATTTGTCATCCAAGCATTGATCCGGCCGCGCGAACGGGAGCGTTGACCTTCTTGCGCCGTCGTCCCGGTTTTCGGGTATGTCGGTATACATCGGAGGTGGCAACTGCATGAAATTCCTCGTAACGAGTCTCGTCGCCGGCGGCGCCCTCATCGTAGCGGCAACGGGCCAGACGATGGCGCCGTCCGGTGGTGGGATGAGCGGCGCGATGCCTGGCATGAACATGGGGAGCACATCGGAGACGATTCCCATGAAACCGCAAAATGCGTCCGGCGAGACCGGCACGACGACCTTGCGCGATACCCCGCGGGGGCTGGTCGTTACCATCCACATCAAGAACGCCAAGGGCCCACAGCCGGCGCACATCCATGACGGCAGCTGCGCGAACCTCAATCCTGTGCCGAAGTATCCGTTGCACAACGTTGTGAACGGGATGTCGGTCACCACGGTCAAAGGCGTGACGATCGCGCAGCTCAACGGCAAGACGGCGGTCAACGTCCACAAGTCGGCCGCCGCTCTCACGACCTATGTGTCGTGCGGTGACATCGCCGGGAGCGGCCACATGTAACACTTGCGGCTCCAGCCGTGCTACTCTCGTTCTCGTATGCATTGGTCGGAGTCGCTCGGCGCGGCGCTCGCATGCGCCGTCGCGTTCGTGTTGTTGTTCACCGCGACGGGCGCGGTGCTGTCGCGGCGGTGGGGGTTCCCCTATTCGCGTCTGGCCATTCCAACCTGGATCGCGTACCTACTCCTCGGCTTGGTCGTCCAAACGGCGTTGTTCGACGTGCGCGCTACGACGGTCGTCGTCGCGGTCGCGGCGCTCGCCGAGGCGACGTTCGGTTATCTGATCGTGCGGCGTATCGACCCGCCGCGCAACGTCGCGACCTCGAAGCAGCTCGCTACAGGGATCGCGTTAGCGGTCGTGTCCGAGGTGGCGATCGGATTTATCGGGGCGAGCTGGTTGTTTTTCGCGCTGGTGTGGTTGGTCCAGCGGCACCACAGCTAAACCTGATACGTTGAGTTAACGATGTTCGCCGTGGTCCGCCCGACGCTCGCCCTAGTTGCCCTCGTCACGTTGCTCGTACCGCGCGCCGCGGGAGCGCAAATCCGCGCAACGGACAACGCCGACCCGTGCGTACGCGCGACGATCACACTCGTCGACGCGGTCAACTCGGCGAACGCGCTCGCCGGCGATAGTTTTCGTTTCCGCATCGCCGATGCGACGACGACGCCGGACGGGACGCAGATTCCGGCCGGAGCTCTCGGCTACGGAATCGTCTCCTATGCGGACCACGCACGGCGCGGTGGCCGCGGCGGAATCCTCGTGCTGGAACCGCGCATGGTCACGCTCGCGGACGGCAAACACGTTTCTGTGATCGGCGATCACAGCCGCGACGGTGCCGCGACGACGAGCGGCTCGACGAACAACGCGCCGTCGTTCTTGGGTGCGATCCCGTTCGTCGGATACGCGCTCGGGCCGTACGGGTTTCTGCACCACGGCTCCGACGTGACGCTCCCGGTCGGCGCACGGATGCCGGTGATCGTCGGCGACGATCTTGCGATGGGGACCTGTCGCGTTCCGAAGCCCACCGAAACCCCAACACCGCCCGCACGCCGTCAACCGCAGGAGCCGTCCGCGAGCGCAGTGCCGTCCGCGTCTGCGGGTCCGACGGCGTTTCCGTCTCCGAGCGTGATGCCGTCAGCATCGCCGATTGCGCGTCCCTCCCCGTCACCCTGAGCTTGTCGAAGGGCCCGTCCCCGCTGAGCCTGTCGAAGCGATCGTGGCATGACGCGCTTCGACAAGCTCAGCCTGCGGCGTTCCGCCGCGACGCGCTTCGACGAGCTCAGCGTGACGGGAGGACGACCCTTAGTGCAGCGAGGTGGCTTCGACGAGGC
>CAZABL010000035.1:0-34415 GCA_964483365.1 uncultured bacterium | reverse complement strand
GGCGACGCCGGCGACGTACGAGATCGGGAAGTCGACGCAGGTCGCCGAGATGATCATCCGGCCGACGGGGCTCGTCGATCCGGAGGTCGAGGTGCGGCCGACGCGCCACCAGGTCGACGACCTCATGGACGAGATCCGCAAACGCGCCGAGAAGGACGAACGGATCCTCGTCACCACGCTGACGAAGAAGATGGCCGAGGACCTCACCGAGTACCTGATCGAGAACGGGATCAAGGTCCGCTATCTGCACAGCGAGGTCGAGACGCTCGAACGTATCGCGATCCTACGCGATCTGCGCCGCGGCGAGTTCGACGTGCTCGTCGGGATCAATCTCTTGCGCGAAGGGCTCGATCTTCCGGAGGTCTCGCTCGTCGGGATCCTCGACGCCGACAAGGAAGGCTACCTGCGCTCAGGGACCTCGCTGATCCAGACGATCGGGCGCGCGGCGCGTAACGTCGAGGGCAAGGTCATCATGTACGCCGACGTCGTCACCGAATCGATGGCGAAGGCACTCGGCGAGACCAAGCGTCGGCGCGAGATGCAGGTCGCGTACAACCTGGAGCACGGGATCGAGCCCAAGAGCGTGCGCAAAGAGGTGCACGACATTCTCAGTCTGGTCGGCAACGGTGCTCAGGGCGGCGGCGACGTCGCAGCCGCGGTGCGCGCCGAGCGCCTCCCCCGCGAGGTCGCCGAGGCGATGGCAAAGGAGATCGAGCGCAAGATGCGCGAGGCGGCCGCGAACCTGGAGTTCGAGAAGGCCGCCGCGTTGCGCGACGAGCTCGTCAGCCTGCGCCGGCAAATCGGCGGCAACGAGTCGGTTCTCTTCCAGGGCAAGGCGCCCAAGATCTTCCAGCACGCGCTCAAGGAGCTCATCGGCACCTAACCGCACTAGCGTGCGATGACCCGCTTGCTGCGTGCCGTTTTTCTCGCTGCTGGTGTGCTCGGGTGCGTGGCGTGCAGTCGGACGGCCACGGAGACCGCGAACGGGCGGCATCCGTGGACGCATCCCGGCGAACTGCGCATTGCGACGATCGCGTCGATCAACACCCTCAACCCGATCCTGTCGACGATCTCGACCGAGGCGTTCGCCCAGCAGTTCGTTCTCGAACCGCTGATCGCGACCGCCCCGGACGGTCAAGACGTCCCGGTCCTCGCGAGCGTCGTGCCGACGGTCGCCAACGGCGGGATCAGCCGCGACGGCTTGACGATCACCTACCATTTGCGGCACGGTGTGCGCTGGCAGGACGGCGCGCCGTTCAGCAGCCGCGACGTCGCGTTCACGGTCGCGGCGATCATGAACCGCGCGACGAACGTGACGAGCCAGCATGGCTACGACGACATTGTGCGCGTCGACACGCCTGACGCGTATACGGCCGTCTTCCACCTCGAGAAACCGTTCGCGCCGGCGGTCGACACGTTCTTTGCGACGAGCGACACGCCGTATTTCATCCTGCCGGCGCACCTGCTGGCGAAGTACCACGATCTCAACCACGTCCCGTTCAACGTCCATCCGATCGGGACGGGGCCGTTCAAGCTTGTGCGCTGGGTACGGGGTGACCGGATCGAGTACGTCGCGAACGACGCGTACTACCGCGGCGCGCCGAAGCTGCGCAGCATCGTGCTGCGTATCGCCGGCAACGAAGAGACGATGGTCAACCAACTCCGGGCGCACGAAGTCGACTACCTGTTCGCGGTGCACGCCAAGGTCTATCCCGGCGTGCGCGGCGTCGACGGCGTGCGCACCGATCTCGTTCCTCTCAACGCGTACACGGCGATCATGGTAAACGTCGCCAAGCCGCCGTTCGACGATCCGCGCGTGCGCCGTGCACTTGCGCTCGCGGTCGACAAGAAGCGGATCGTCGAGGACGCGACGTACGGCACGCATCTGCCCGCGCGCGAAGACATTCCACCGAATATCTGGGCGTACGATCCCAAGGCAGGGACCGATGTGCGCGACCTCGCCGCGGCAAAGTCGCTCCTCGACGAGGCCGGCTGGCGCGCCGCGAGCGACGGCACGCGCACGAAGAACAGCGTCGCGCTGCGCGTTGGGCTGGGCTACACGAGCGAGGACGAGACGACGCGCCAGATCGCGGTCCTCGTCGCCGATCAGCTCCGCGAAGCCGGCTTCGCGCTCGACCTCAAGGGCTATGCGCGCAGCCTCTACTACGCGCCGGCGCCCAATGGGCCGATCGCGGGCGGACGCTATCAGCTCGCGGTCTCCGACTGGATCTCCGGCGCCGACCCGGACGACTCGACCCAGCTCCTCTGTGACCAGGTCGCGCCCAAGGGCTGGAACTGGCCGCGCTACTGCAGCCCTGCGATGGACGCCGCGCAGCGCCGCGCGCTCACCCTGTATGACCGCCCCCAGCGCAAGGCGGCGTACGCGACGATCGAAGAGCTCCTCGCGCGCGACATCCCCTTCGCGTACCTCTCGTGGTGGCGGCAGGTCGAGCCCTACAACACCGACTTCCACGGCTTCCGGCCGACGGGTTATCTCGACAGCTGGAACTCGTGGGAGTGGTCAATCTGAGAGATACTGTGGAACCCAACTATTGACGTTGCGGGGCGCGGGCTCTATCGTCGGCCTACCTCTTCCGCCCTTGAGGACCGCGGTTGGCGCTCACGCGACCCGTATCGCCCCTCACGCCCGGGTCGTTTCGCGGTTTCGCGATCGACGTTGCGGCGCGCCGCTTGGCGCGCGATTGGAACCGCCGGCTCCGGCCCTACGGGCTCAGCTACATCCCGTACTTCGTCCTCTTGCTCGGCGGCGGCGATGAGGGCGCCCGACCCTCTGACGTCGCGGCCGCACTGGACCTTGACGGATCCTCGCTGACCGGGCACCTCGACCGACTCGAAGCGGCCGGCCTCATCGAACGGCGCCCGGAGCCCGGCGACCGGCGCGTCTCGCGGATCGCGCTGACGGAACGCGGCCGCCACCTGATCGAGGAGCTCGAGCCGCTCGGACGCGTCATGAGCGCGCTGGAGCCCGGGGCCTTGGCGCCGCCCCGCCTCGAAAACCGAACTGCCGTCCCGCGCCCGCGCGGTGGCGCCGTCGTCACCTTGCGCGCGACGACTCTCACCGTCGCCGACTCCGCCGTCGGCGCGGTGTTGACGCGCTTTGCGGCGCTCGTCGCGGAGCGCAGCGGCGGCGCGCTGCGCGTCGAGCTCGAGCTCCCGTCACGCGCGCCGGGCGGGGAGCTGCAAGCGCTCGTCGACGTGCGCAGCGGCGAGCTCGCGCTTGCGTCGATCACGACACCGGTCGCGGGTACGCTGCTCACCGACGCCCAGCTCGTCGAGCTTCCGTACCTGCTCGACTCGGCCGCGCACGCGCGCGCGTTCATCGACGGGCCGTTCGGGACACAGCTCCTGGCGAGCGCCGAGCGGTTCGGGCTGGTCGGACTCGCGCTGATCGGGAACGGTTTTCGCTCGCTCACGACGCGCGATCGTGCGCTTCGCGATCCCGAGGACGCCGCGGGATTGCGATTGCGGGTCCAGCAGTCGCCGATCAACGTGCACCTCGCCGAAGCGCTCGGCGCGATTGCGGTCCCGATCCCGTTTCCGCGGCTCGCGGAAGCGCTCGCCGCCGGCGAGATCGACGCGCAAGAGAATGCGCTCTGTAACGCCGCGGGTTTGGAACTGTGGCGCTGGCAGCGTGCCCTCACGCTCACGCGTCACACGTTTTCCGCGCACCTCGTGCTCGCGAATGCCGAAATCCTCGGCGCGCTCGGAAGCGGCGCAGCGGTCGTCCACACTGCAATGCGGGACGCGCTCGCCGCCGACGCCGAGAGCGCCGAGCAGCGCGAGGATCTCCTCGTCGCCGGACTGTCGGCGCGCATGAACGTCGTCACGCTGCACGCCGACGAGCGCATGCGCTTCGTCGACGCGACGCGTCTTGTTCGCGAACGGATGGCGCGCGCGCTCGGCGACGATGCCGTTTCCCGTGTCCTCGCCGCTGCTGCGGCCGCCCGCATCTCACTCGCGCTCATCTGACTACAAGGAGGTCTGCATGTCCGCCCGTCGTCTCACCGCCGCTCTTGCCGCCGTGCTCGCGCTCGGCGTGATCTCCGGCGCCAACGTGCGCGCCGCAGATCCGCCTGAGATCGTGATCGGCTCGATCCTGCCGCTCACTGGCGCCTCGGCGCAAACCGGCGCGGGGCTACGGACGGCGCAGCAGCTCGCGGCGGATCTGGTGAACGGCCACGTGAGCTACCCGCTCCCGCTCGTCGGGCACGACGGACTCCCCCACCTCGGCCACGCCAAGATCAGGCTCGTTTTCGCCGATTCGCAAGGGAAGCCGGATCAAGCGCGCGCCGCGGCGGAGCAGCTCATCACGCAGGACCACGCGGTTGCGCTGCTCGGCGCGTACATCTCGTCGACGACGGCGACGGCGTCGCAGGTTGCCGAGCGTTACGGCGTGCCGTTCCTTAACCCCGATTCGTCCGCCGCATCGCTAACGCAGCGCGGCCTCAAGTGGTTCTTCCGCTCAACACCGAGCGACGCGACGTTCGCGCAGAACTTCTACGACTTTCTCGGGGATCTGAAGAAGACGAAGAAGGTCGACGTCAAGAAGGTCGCCGTCGTCGGCGAGGACGGGTTGTTCGGCTCCGGCGCCGGAGACGCGGAAGAGTCGATCGGCAAGAAGGACGGCTACGACATCGTCGGGCGGATCGCGTATCCCGCCACGACGACCGAGGTGAACGCCGAAGTGCAGAAGATCAAGAGCGCGGTGCCCGACGTGCTGATGATGGCATCATATCTTCCCGACGCGCTGCTGTTCGTGCGCGGCTTCAAGGATCAAGGCGTGCAACCGAAGGCGCTGCTGGCGCAAGACGCGGGCTTCATCGATCCCGGCTTCATTCGCACGGAAGGCAAGGACGCCGAAGGGATCTTCACGCGCGAGGTCTTCTCGCTCGACATCAAGCAGCGTAATCAGGCGGTCCCGCTGATCGACCAGCTCTTCCGTCAGCGCTTCGGGAACAAGGCGCTCGACGGCAACACCGCGCGCGACTTCATGGGCGTCGTCATCCTCGCCGACGCGATCGACCGCGCGGGTTCGACGAAGCCTGACGCGGTCCGCACCGCGCTGCAGAAGACGAATATTCCGGGCAATCGCACGCTCATGCCGTGGAAGAGTATCCACTTCGACGCGCAGGGACAGAACGACGGCGGGATGGGGATCATCGAGCAGATCCAGGACGGCAAGTACGAAACGGTGTGGCCGTTCGACGTCGCGGTCAAGCCGGTCGTTTGGCCAATGCCGGCGTGGAAGCGCTAGCGACCTTCGCGCAGCTCCTCGCGAGCGGCGTGCTCACGGGCCTGGTCTTCGCGCTCGTCTCGGTCGGCCTGACGCTGATCTACGGCGTGATGGACGTGGTGAACTTCGCGCACGGCGAGTTCCTCATGCTCGCGATGTACGCCACGCTCGGTCTCGCGCTCGTTGGGCTGGGGCCGTTCGTCGGTCTGCCGTTGGTCGCGATCGCGCTCTTCCTGTTCGGTGTCGTCGTCTACCGCGTCTTCATCCGGCGGCTGCTCGCAGGGCCGCCGGAGGCGACGGTCTTCGGGACGTTCGGTCTCCTCGTGCTGTTGCAGGGCGCGGCGCAGGCGCTCTTCTCCAGTGACTTCCTCTCGCTACCGAACCGGCCGCTGCAAGGAACGATCGTGGTCGGTCCGCTTGCGCTGCAGCAAGCGACGCTCGTCGAAGGGATCGGTGCGTTGATCCTGACCGCGCTCCTGTACGCGTTCGTCGAGTACACCGAGACCGGGCGTGCGATGCGAGCGGTCGCTGAGGATCGCGTCGCGGCGACGCTGATGGGGATCGACGTGCAGCGGATCAACGCGCGGGCCTTCGGCTTGGGCTCGGCGTGCGTCGGCGCGGCGGGTGCGCTGCTGATGCTCTCCTATCCCGTCTATCCGACCGCGGGCGCGAGCTTCGCGCTCACCGCATTCGTCGTCGTCGCGCTCGGCGGTTTTGGAAGCATCGCCGGTGCGCTCGTCGGCGCGCTGCTCGTCGGGCTCCTCGAAGTGTTCGGCGGATACTACCTCTCGCCCGAGATCAAGATGGTCCCGGTCTATCTCGCGTACTTGGTCGTCGTGCTCTTGCGTCCGCAGGGTCTGTTGGGGCGGCGATGAGAGCGCACCTGATCGCGCTCGCCGCGCTCGTCGTCGCCGGGATCGCGATGGCGTTCGGTGTGCGTGACGCCGTCACGCTCGATCTCGTCTTCACGTTCTTGCTGTACGCGGTGCTCGGGCAGTCGTGGAACTGGATCAGCGGCTATGCCGGCAACATCTCGTTCGGTCACGCGATCTTCTTCGGCTGCGGCGCGTATGCGGCGGCGCTGTGCGTCGCGCACGGTGTCTCGCCGTGGCTCGCGATCCCCGGTGGCGCGCTCGCGGCTGCCGTGCTCGCGTTGGTCACGGGGTACCCGACGCTTGCGCTGCGCGGTCACTATTTTTCGATCGCGACGATCGCTGTCGCAGCGCTCGTCGACGCGTTCGTGCGTACACAGGACTGGCTCGGACGCGCGAACGGCTTCGAGCTTCCGATTCAGGTCGGCTTGGCATCGCTGCAGTTCACGAGCAAAGGACCGTACGTGCTCCTCGCGCTCGCGCTGTTCGCCGCGACGCAGCTCGCGACGATCGCGCTCGAGCACTCGCGGCTCGGCTACTACCTGCGCGCGCTGCGCGCCAACCATGCTGCCGCGGCCGCCGCCGGGATCAACGAGCGCCGCTGGAAGCTCATCGCCTTCGCATGGTCGGCCGTACTTGCCGCGCTCGCCGGCGTTCTGTACGCGCAGTACACGCTCTTCGTCGACCCACCCTCGACGATCGCGCTCGCGATCTCGATCGATATCGCGCTGATCGGCGTCGTCGGCGGAATCGGAACGCTGTGGGGTCCGGCAGTCGGTGCCCTCGTCTACGTTGCGCTGGCGAAAGGCGTCGCGCTGCGGCTCGGTGGGGCCGGCAAAGGCTACGACCTGGTGATCTACGGCGCGATCATCTGTCTGATCGCTGCGCTGCGGCCGCACGGGATCGTCGGGACGATCGTCGACGCGCTGCGCCGTCGTCGCGGCGCGCAGGACCTTGCAGCGGCCGGCGCAGTCGCGGAGACCGCAGCATGAGCGCGCTGCTTGAAGTCCGCGGGTTGACGAAACGCTTCGGCTCGCTGCGCGCGCTCGACGGCGTCGACCTCACCGTCGAGGAAGGACGGCTGACCGGGTTGATCGGCCCGAACGGAGCCGGGAAATCGACCGCCTTCTCGTGCATCGCGGGCGCGACGAAACCGAGCGCCGGAAGCGTTCGCTTTCGCGACCGTGAGATCGCTGGGTTGCCGTACTATCGCGTTGCGGCGCTCGGGATCGGGCGCACGTATCAGATCGTGCAGACGTTCGCCGATATGACGGTGCTCGAGGCGGTGACGGTCGGCGCGCTGCTGCACCGGCCGCGGCTGCGCGATGCGACCGCATACGGGCAAGAGGTGCTCGCGTTCGTCGGACTCGCGGAAAAGCGCCATCGGCTCGGCCGCGCGCTGACGATCGCCGACAAGAAGCGGCTCGAGGTCGCACGTGCGCTCGCGACCGATCCCACGCTTCTGCTGCTCGACGAGGTCATGGCCGGGCTCACGCCCGCAGAGTGCCGCGACGCCGTCGATCTGCTGCGCCGCATCCTCGCGCGTGGGATCACCGTGCTGATGGTCGAGCACGTCATGGAGGTGCTCATGCCGATCGCCGACCACGTCGTGGTCATCGCTGCCGGAAAGACGATCTTCGACGGCGTGGCGGCTGACGCCGTGCGCGATCCTCGCGTCATCGAAGCGTACCTCGGCTCCCCGATCGCGGAGCACGTGCCGTGAGCGCGTTATTGGAAGTCGACGACGTTGCAGTGGCGTACGACGGGATGCGCGCGCTCGCGGGCGTCTCGCTCCAAGCCGACGCCGGGGAGATCGTCGCGCTCGTCGGCGCGAATGGCGCGGGGAAGAGCTCGCTTCTGCGCGCGATCAGCGGTCTCGTGCCCGTCGCGCGCGGGACGATCCGCTTCGCCGGCGATGAGATCACGCGCCGTCCTGCGCACGAAATCGTGCGTCGCGGGATCGCGCACGTCCCCGAAGGCCGGCGTGTCTTCGCCTCGGCGACCGTACGCGACAACCTCTTGCTCGGTGCGTACGTCGATCGCGACGCGGCGCGCCGCAGCGCGCGCCTCGCGCGCGTCTTCACCGCGTTCCCGATCCTGCGCGAGCGGCTCGAACAGCGCGCCTCGACGCTCTCCGGAGGTGAGCAGCAAATGCTCGCCATCGCGCGTGGGACGATGAGCGCACCGCGTTTGATGATGCTCGACGAGCCGTCGCTCGGGATCGCGCCCAAGCTGATCCCGGAGATCTACGCGGGGATCCGTGAGATCGCCGCAACCGGAACCGGCGTGCTGCTCGTCGAGCAAAACGTGCGCGAGGCGCTCGCCGCCGCCGATCGTGCCTACGTCCTACAAACCGGCCGCGTCGTCCTGGACGGCGTCGCGCGCGACCTGATTGGAGATCCCCTCGTGCAAGAAGCGTTCCTCGGCATCGGTACGGCATGAGCTGGCGCGTCGGTATCGACATCGGTGGGACGTTCACCGATCTCGTCGCGCTCGCCGACGACGGCCGTCTGGTGCGGCACAAGGTCGCCTCGACGCCCCGCGCGCCGGAGGACGGGCTGCTCGACGCACTGCGTGCGCTGCTCGGCGAGATCGCGCCGCACGAGGTCGCGCTCGTCGCGCACGCCAGCACGATCGCGACGAACGCGCTGCTCGGTCAGGTGCATCTCGAGCTGCCGCGTGTCGCGTTCGTCACGACCGAAGGGTTTCGCGATGTGCTCGAAATCGGACGCCAGAACCGCAGCGCGATCTACGATCTCCACGTCACGCGGCCCAAGCCGCTCGCACGACGGGAAGACCGTCTGGTCGTGCGCGAGCGCCGCGCGCAGGACGGGACGGCGATCGTCGCGCTCGACACCGACTCGGTCGCGCGCGCGGTCGCGACGATTCGCGAGCGTGGGATCACGGCGGTTGCCGTCGGGCTGCTTCACGCCGACGTTGACGGCGAGCACGAACGCGCGCTCGCGGACGCGATCGCGCGCGAGCTCCCCGGGGTCGAGGTCTCGCTCTCGTCCGACATCGATCCCCAGTACCGCGAGTACGAGCGCTTCTCGACGACCGTCGTCAACGCGGCGCTCCTGCCGATCGTGCGCGCGTATCTCGAGCGCGTCGCGCGCGGCGTGCGCGCTGCCGGCGTGCAAGCGCCGATCTTCGTCATGCGCTCGGACGGCGGGATGGCGTCGCTTTCGAGCGCCGCACGCCGGCCCGCGACCCTGATCGAGAGCGGTCCGGCGAGCGGCGTGATCGGCGCGGCGTACGTCGGCCGTGCGCTCGGCGTGCAGAACGTGCTTTCGTTCGACATGGGCGGAACGACCGCGAAGGCGGGGACGATCTTCGCCGGCGTCCCCGAGGTCAGCGCGTCGTTCGAAGCCGCCGGTTCGACGCATAGCGGACGGTCGGTGAAGGGGAGCGGCTATCCGGTGCGCTTTCCGTTCGTCGATCTCGCCGAGGTCAGCGCGGGCGGCGGCACGATCGCGTGGATCGACGCGGCGGGAACCCTGCGCGCCGGCCCGCTCTCCGCCGGCGCTGACCCGGGTCCGGCGTGCTATGGACGCGGGGATCGCCCGACGGTCACCGACGCAAACGTCGTGCTACGCCGACTCAATCCGGTCGCGCTGCTCGACGGCGCGTTTCCGATCGATGCGACGCGCTCGCACGAAGCCGTCGCGTCGGTTGCGGCGCCACTCGTCGGCGACATCGAGCGGACTGCGGCGGGGATCGTCGCGCTCGTCGACGCCGAGATGGCGAAGGTGTTGCGCATCGTGTCGATCGAGCGCGGTCACGACCCGCGGGAGTTCACGCTCCTCGCGTTCGGCGGCGGTGGGCCACTGCACGCCTGCGCGGTCGCATCCGAGATCGGTGTCGGACGTGTTGTTGTCCCGCCGATTCCAGGCGTCTTCTCGGCGTACGGCCTGCTCGCCGCCGACGTTCGTGCCGTCAACCTGCGTTCGCTCGTCGCGCCGGCCGACGCCGACACGTGGAAGGATGCCCGCGCGCTCTTCGACGTGCTGGCGAAAGACGGCGATGTCGCGCTCGGCGAACAGGGCGTCGCGAAGGGCGATCGCAGCTTCGTGCGTGAGCTCGACCTGCGCTACGTCGGGCAATCAACGGAGCTCACGGTGACGGCGCCGCGTTCGATCGAAGACGCGGTCGAAGCGTTCCATCAGCGCCACGAGCAGCGCTATGGCTTTGCAGCGCGGCGCGATCCCGTCGAAGTTGTCACCGTTCGTGTCGTCGCGGTCGGCAATACGCCCAAGCCGCGCCTCGTTTCGGCTGCAACCCCTTCTGCGCGTGCTCCCGAACTGCGTGCGCTGCGCGAGCGCAGGCTCGCCTACGATGGGTCTGCGTTCGTTGACACGCCGGTCTACGCGCGCACGCTGCTGCGGCCGGGTGACGCGTTCGACGGCCCGACGATCGTCGAGCAGTATGACGCGACGACGTATCTCGCTCCCGGCTGGTCGGCGCGTGTCGACGGCTACGCCAACCTCGTCCTGGAGAGATCCGCATGATCGCCACGCTCGATCCGATCACCGCCGAGCTCGTCGCGTCCGCGCTCGTCTACGCGAGCGAAGAGATGGGGATCGCGGTGCGCGACGCCGCATACTCCCCGAACATCAAGGAACGCCTCGATCATTCGTGCGCGCTGTTCGACACCCGCGGACGGCTCGTCGCACAGGCCGAGCACATCCCCGTGCATCTGGGTTCGCTGCCGTGGGGCCTTCGCCGCACGCTGGAGTGGTTGCGGGAGCGCGGCCGGACGCTCGGCCAGGGCGAGATGATCGTCGTCAACGATCCGTACCTCTCGGGGACGCATCTCAACGACGTCACCGTCATCCGCGCAATCTATCACGGTGAACGGCTCGTCGGCTACGCCGCGAACAAGGCGCATCACACCGACGTCGGAGGTGCGGTTCCCGGGTCGATGCCGCCCGACGCGCGCGATCTGTTCGCCGAAGGCTGCGTCGTCCCGCCGCAGTTACTGATGCGCGACGATCGGGTTGTCGATGAGACCGTCGAACTGTTGCGCGCGAACTCGCGCACGCCGGAAGCGCGTGCCGGCGACTTGCGTGCGCAGATCGCGGGCAACGTCGTCGGGGAACGGCGCTTCTTGGAGTTGGTCGACCGCTTCGGAATCGACGTCGTCGACGCCGCGCTCGACAAAGCGCTCGCGGACGGCGAGCGCCGCACGCGCGCCGCATTGCGCGAGCTGCCCGACGGCGTCGTCGAGCACCAGGACGTTCTCGAGGACGAGCGCGGACAACCGTCGATCGTTCTGCGTGTGCGCCTCGAAAAGCGCGGCGACGCGCTCGTGCTCGACTATACCGGGACGGCGCCGCAAGTCGCGATGCCGCTCAACGCCGTCTACGGCGTGACGCTCTCGGGTGCGTACTACGCGCTGCGCGCCGTGACCGATCCGCGCATTCCGATGAACGACGGTTCGTTCCGGCCCGTCGACATCCGCGCCCCCGAGGGAACGATCCTCAATCCGCGTCGTCCCGCACCCGTGAGTGCCGGCAACGTCGAGACCTCGATGCGCAACGCGGACCTCGTGCTCGGCGCGCTCGCGCGTCTTGCTCCGGGACGGCTTCCCGCGCAGAGCGGCGGCTCGATGAACAACGTGCTGATCGGCGGGACCGACGCGTCGGGGCGTTCCTGGGCGTTCTACGAAACGAACGGCTGCGGGATGGGCGCGCGTCCTGATGCCGACGGTATCGACGGGATCCACGTGCACATGACAAACACACTGAACACCCCGATCGAAGCGATCGAACGCACGATGCCGTTGCTGATCACGGCCTATGAGTTCGCCGAGAATAGCGCGGGCGCGGGAGAGTTTCGCGGCGGCAGCGGTCTCGTGCGCGCGTTCGCGCTGCGCGAAGGAACCGCGACCGCGTCGCTGCTCGCCGAGCGCCACGCCGTCCGACCGAAGGGTGCCGAAGGTGGTGGCGACGGCGCGCCGGGGATGCACGTCTTCGTGACGCGCGAGGGCGAGGCACGCGAGCTTCCCGCGAAGACGACGGTTGCGATGGAACCGGGCGACGCGATCATCGTGCGCACCGCCGGCGGCGGCGGGTACGGCGACGCTGATGCGCGCGAAGCGGCTGCCGGCGAGCGCGATCGACGCGACGGGATCGCTGCGGCGTCGTGACTGCACTCGAGGTGCGCGCGCGATTGCGCGCAGGAACGCTCGGCGGCGCAACAGAGCGTTTCGCGCCCGACCACGTGCAAGCGAATCTCGCCGTGATCCCGCGCACGTGGGCTGCTGACCTGCGGGACCTGTGCGCGCGCAACCCCGTGCCGTGCCCGGTGCTCGAAGAGCTCGCGCCCGGCGCGTGGGAACCGCGCTGCGCGCGCGGCGCCGACCTGCGATACGATCTGGGTCGCTATCGTGTCTGGCGTGACGGCGCACTCGTCGCGCAGCCGCGCGACGTCGCGGAACAATGGAACGACGACCTCGTCGCGTTCCTGATCGGCTGCTCGTTCACGTTCGATCATGCGCTCGCCGACGCCGGACTCGTCCCCCGTCACTATGCGCTCGACCGCAACGTCCCGATGTACCGCACCCGTGTGCCGCTTGCCGCCGCCGGGCGCTTGCACGGGCCGATGGTTGTGAGTATGCGTCCCTACAAGCAGGCAGAGATCGGGCGCGTGCGCGACGTCACCCGGCCCTATCGCGTCGCTCACGGTGAGCCGATCGCATGGGGAGCGCCTGACGCCCTCGGCATCGACGACCTCATGCAACCGGACTACGGCGATCCGCCCGTACTCGAGGCGGGCGACGTTCCGGTCTTTTGGGGCTGCGGTGTGACGCCGCAGAGCGCGATCGCAGCAAGCGGCGTCCCGTTTGCGATCACCCACGAGCCCGGCCACATGTTCGTCACCGACCTCGTCCACGCCGAGCTCTCATCGTCACCCTGAGCTTGCCGAAGGGTGACCGCGGCAGGGGAAGCGATTGCGTTCTCGCCGCAGTGATCTTGCGTGCGTGCGACGGTCGTTCAAGGCGTGTGGTCCTGGTCGGCGTGGCAGCCGGATCGTAACCTCGACTTCAACGGGTTCTTCATCGAGACGGACGAGGGGAATCTCGTCGTCGATCCGATCGCGCCCGACGATGCGGTGCTCGACGCGCTGCGCTCGCGCGGCGTCGCTGCCGTCGTCGTTACGAATCGCGATCACGAGCGCGGCACCGCTGCGGTCGCCGCAGCGACCGGCGCAGCTATCCTCGCCAGCACGCTCGATGCGCCGGAACTCCACGTCAAGGTCGACCGCACGCTCGTTCCCGGCGACGTCGTGCACGGCTGGACGATCCTCGGGTTCGAGGGACTCAAAACCGCCGGCGAGATCGCGCTCTACGATCGCGGTCGTCGTGCGGCGATCGTCGGCGACGCGATCTGGGGGACGCCGGCCGGAGCGCTGACCCTCATGCCGGACGCAAAGCTGCAAGATCCCGGCAAGGCTGCGCTCTCGCTGCGCGCGTTACGCGGGCTGCCGCTCGATCATCTCCTCGTCGGCGACGGCGCCTGCATCTTCGGCAACGCGTACGCTGCGCTCAACGCGATGTTCGCCGCACGCAGCGGCGTCGCGACGAACCGCGTGAACCTCGACGAGCTCAACCCCAAGTCGTTTCCGGACGATCAGGAACCGTTCACCGCGACGGCGGCCGAGGTTGGGCGTCTGCTCGGCGCGCAGCGGCTCGGGTACGCCCTGTATCGGATGCGCCGCGGCGACCACCTCTGCCCGTACCATTGGCACACCGCGGAAGAAGAGTTGGCCGTCGTCCTCTCCGGTACACCCACGGTGCGCACACCGCAAGGCACGTTCGTGCTGCGTCCCGGCGATCTGGTCGCGTTTGCGACCGATGCCGGTGGTGCGCACCGTTTCTGGAACGATGCGGACGAGGATGCGCGCCTGCTGATTTGCGCGAACCTCGATGCGGGAGACGTCTGCTACTACCCGGACTCGGATAAAGTCATGGTTGAGAAGACGGGGACGCTGGTTCGCTCCGAGCCGCAGCTCGACTACTTCGCGGGTGAGCGGTGAGTGCGGTGCCGCGCGCTGCGACGACGCACGATCTCGAGGTCGTCTATCTCCAGGACGGACCTGACAACGGGACACCGGTCTTTCTCTATCACGGCTTTCCGGATGACGCGCAGACCTGGGATGCGGTCGCATCCGCGCTCGCGGCCGCCGGTTTTCGCACGATGGCTCCGTACGTGCGCGGATTCGGGCCGACGCGTTTTCGCAACGGCGTGCCACGAACCGGCGAGATCCCTGCGCAGGTGCACGACGTCGTCGCGCTCGCCGACACGCTGGGGATCGACCGGTTCCACCTCGTCGGCCACGACTGGGGTGCCCGCGCGGCGTACGGCGCCGCGGCGCTCTGGCCCGAGCGGGTGATCGCCGTGTGCGGGCTCGCGAATCCGTACGGAACGACGAACGCCCAGCAGATCTTGCCGATCGAGCAAACGCGCGCGTACTGGTATCAGTGGTACTTCGCGACGCCGCGCGGCGAAGACGAGCTCGTTCGCAATCGGCGAGCGTTCTGCCGCGAGCTGTGGCGCGCATGGGCGCCGGATTGGTCGTTCGACGAAGCCGAGTACGAGACGACGGCCCTCTCGTTCGAGAACCCCGACTTCGTAACCGTCGTGCTCTCCTCGTATCGCGAACGGTGGGGATTCGTGCGCGGCGTCGACGTCTTCGACGAGGAGCGCCGCGGGCTCGCCGCGCTTCCGGCGATCCGGGTCCCGACCCTCACCCTCCTCGGCGCGGAGGACGGCGCAACGTTGCCCGGGAGTGCGCGAGGAAAGGAGCGACTGTTCGCGGGGCCCTACCGAGTCGAGACGCTCTCCGGCTGCGGTCACTTCTTACAGCGTGAGCGCGCTGCCGACGTTGCGGAGCGGGTCCTCGCGCATCTGCGCGCGTACGACTCGGAGTGATCTTGTCGTACCTGGTTGCCGCTGCACTGTCGAGCACGCCCTCGTCGTGTCCCGTCGAGCTTGTGCTTGCTGACCCGCAGATCAAGGTCGTCCGTCGCGCCGCTGCCGGCTTCGACAACTACATCGTCTCCGTCGACGTGACCAATCGCGGACGCGCGGGACAGAATGGCACGACGCGCCAGCACCTCGAGTTGCGCCAGGGCACACAAACGCTGGGCTCGCAGCCGATACCGCCGCTCGGCTCGCAGCAAAGTTACGTCGCAGCGTTTCGGCTGCAGCTTCCGCATCAGGCAAAACGGCAGCCGCTGAAGGTCGACTTTCGTTACGCCGACGACAGCCCGACGCCGTCCCGCGAGTGCACGAGCACGAGCGATATGCTCTCCGTAACGCTGTGACGCGCATCCGCCTCGCGCCGCGCGAGGAAGATGAGGCGACCGTCACGCTCGCCGGCACCGCAACGTTCCCCGACACGCCGATCCGCCTGCGCTACCCGACGCGGACGGGGGCGCTGCTGCGCGTCGACGGCATCGTGCGCGGCGCGTTCGACGGCAAGCACATGACGATCGCGCTCCCGCCGCTCGGCGGCGAACACGAGATCGTGCTCGAGGTCGAGCGCCGCAGTCTTCCGGTGGCGGGACTCCCCGACGGCGACGGCCCGCAGTGGCGCTGGTTGCTCGCGCGCGCCGCACAGCGGCCGCACGACACGCTCGAGCTGCTCGACGGAGAGCTTCGCCTTCCGTGGGCCGACGGCATGATTCGCGACGCGCTGCAGCAGGTGCTTCGGCCGACGCAGCGCGACGTTGCGCTCGTCGGACACGCGCACCTCGACGTCGCGTGGCTCTGGACGTACGACGAGACCAAGCGGAAAGCGATGCGCACGTTTGCGACCGCAATCCGCGAGATCGAGCGCGACGAGCGGTACGTCTTCGCGCAGAGCATGCCGCAGCTGTACAGCTGGGTCGCGTCGGCAGACAAGGAGCTCTTCGAGCGCGTCCGCGCTCACGTTGCGGACGGTTGGGACGCGAGCGTCGCGACGATGTGGGTCGAGTCCGACACCCACGCGCCCAGCGGCGAATCGCTGCTGCGCCAATTCGCGCACGGCATTCGCTGGACGCGCACCAACCTCGGCGTCGAGCCGACCGTCGCGTGGCTCCCTGACACCTTCGGCTTTCCCTCGACGTTCCCACAGCTCGCAACGCACGCCGGCGTTCCGTTCTTCCTCACCACCAAGCTGCTGTGGAACGAGACGACGCGCTGGCCGTATCCGCAGTTTCGCTGGCAGGGTGACGACGGGTCGACCGTCGTCGCGGCAGTCGTCGCCGGGTACGACGGACGGCTCGACGAACGCCGCGTCCGTCGCGCGCGCGAACGCAACGAGCTGTGCGTGCACGGCTGGGGAGACGGCGGCGGCGGACCGACCGACGACGATCTCGCCGCCGTCGCGCCCGACCAACGTCCGTGGACGCATGCCGATCGCTGGTTCTCGCAGGTTGCGCAGCGACCGCTTCCGTCGTATCGCGGCGAGCTGTATCTCGAGACGCATCGCGGCACGTACACGACGCATCACGACATCAAGACGCGCAACGCCGCGCTCGAGCGCGCGCTCGACGGCGCAGAGGAGCTTGCCGCCTGGTGTGTCGCGGTGCGCGCGCCCGCGCCGGTGCGCAGCGCGCTCGTCGACGACCTGCGCAACGCGTGGCGGATCGTGCTGCGCGCGCAGTTCCACGACGTGCTGCCGGGGACGGCGATCCCGGCGGTCTACGGCGACGTGCACGCCGAGTACGATCGTGCCGACGAGATGGTTGCGCGCGTCGCAGACTCGGCGCGCGCCGTCCTGCCGCGCACGGATCTGCGGCGCATCCCGCCGCCCCCGCTCGCGCCACGCCGCGACGGCGACACATGGCTGTTCGAGAACGCATACGTGCGCGCTCGCGCGCGGGACGACGGGACGCTCGTTGAGCTCGCCGGCGCCAACGGGCGGAACCTCGTCGCGATCGCAAACGGGATCGTGGGCTACGTCGACGCGCCCAAGCAGTGGGACGCGTGGAACATCGACGCGACGTACGCGAACGTGCAAGTCGGCGTGCGGCCGCAGGACGTGACGGTCGAGGACGACGGCCTGGTGGTTCACTTCGCGATCGGGAAACGCTCGCGCGCGTCGCTGCGCCTCGCGTTGCTCGAGGACGAGCCGTGGTTGCGCGCCGAGCTCGCCGTCGCGTGGCACGAAGATCACGTGCTCCTGCGCACCGAGCACCGCGTCGCGCTTGCCGCGCGCGACGTCCGGTACGGACAGCCGCACGGAACGCTCGTACGCACCGCGTATCCGCAAAACGCGGCCGAGCGTGCACGCTTCGAGGTTCCCGCGCAACGGTGGGCGCACGTGAACGAAGGCGACGACGGGCTCGCCGTCTTCGTCACCGATCTCTACGGCTGGAACGGCATCGGCCTGCGCGACGGCGGCGTCCGGCTCGGCACGTCGCTGTTGCGTGCTCCGCAATGGCCCGATCCGACCGCCGATCGCGGCGAACAGCGGCTCGCGTGGGCGTTCGTTCCGACCGCCGGTGCGAGCGTCGCCGGGCTCGAGCACGCGTGGCAGGTGTACGCCGCAGAAGAGCGCGTGCGTCTGTTCACCTGCGACGATCCCGGCGTGCTGATCGTCGCGACGTATCCTTCTGACGACGCGGACGGCGTCGTCGTGCGCGTACGGGAGTGCGACGGCGAAGCGCGCGAGGTGGCGCTGCGCTGCGGCGGACGGATGCATGAAGCGATCGCGATCGACGCCGCCGAGCGGCCGATCGACGGAGAGGCGCGGATCGAGAACGAATCGCTGCTCTTCACGCTGCCGCCCTACGCGCTGCGTTCCTTCCTGGTCCGCTTCTGAAGAGGTTCTCCGACCCTGTGCGCGCCATCGACACCGTGCTCTTCGACCTCGACGACACGCTTCACGACGACACGACCGCGTATCTCACCGCGGCGCGCACGGTCGCCGAGACGATCGCACGTGAGCGCGCCATTGACGCGAAAGCGCTCGTCGACGCGTACGACGGCGCCGCGATGAGTTTCTGGGCGGCGCTGACGACGGAGCACCTCACCCGCTCGATCGGCGACGAGCGCGAGCGCATGTGGTACGACGCGCTGCGGCAAGTCGGGATCGATGACCGCGCGCTCGCTCAGCGCGCCGCGCAGCTCTACGTCGAAGCGCGCGCCGACGTCCTCACGCTCGCGCCCGGCGCGCTCGACGTCCTCGTCGCGCTCCGGGAACGCGGCTGCAAGCTCGGTCTCGTGACGAACGGTTTTGCGGCGACACATCACGACAAGATCGACCGCCTCGGACTGCGCGACCGGATGGACGCGTTCTTCCTCGCCGACGAGGTCGGGATGGTCAAGCCGGATCCCGCGCTCTTCCGGCACGCGTGCGAGATCCTCGGCACCGTGCCCGAGCGGACGGCGATGGTCGGCGACCGCTACGATCGCGACGTGCGCGGGGCGTTGGAACTGGGAATCTTCACGGTCTTGATCGACGTGCACGCGATCCCGCTCCCGGACGGCGCGCCGCGGCCGGATGCAATCGTCCCCGCGATCGCAGACGTGTTGGCTGTGCTCCCGCTCGCTCCGCCAAGGGGGGCTGCCTGAGGGGAGGAGAACCCTCCGGCATGACACAGCCGCAGCCTATCGAGTCGATCTTCGGCCGCGCGTGGGCGCTGCTCAACCGCAACTGGATCATCATCGTCCCCGGGCTGGTCATCGGGCTCGTGGTCGGGATCGTACAAGCGCTGCTCACGCCCGTGTTCGCCCCGGATGAGTACGGCGTCGGCGTCGTGCTCGCGCGCGCCTCGAGCGGGATTCTCCGCGCGGCCGTTTCGCTCGTCGGATACATCGCGACGCTGTCGTACACGACCGGGATGGCCGGCGCAGCGTGGGAACGCGGGATCGCAACATTCGCCGACGGCGCCGCATCGTTCCGCGAAGACGCCGGGCGCATCATCATCACGTCGATCGGTTTGCTGATCCTGGCGGCGATCGCTGCGATCTTGGCGTTGCCGACGTTTTTCCTCTCGCTGCTCGCGTTCTATCTGTTCACACTCTACGCGATGCCGGCCGCAATCGTCGGCAATCGCCCCGGCTTCAGCTCGATCGCAGAGTCGTTTCGCATCGCCGGGCACCGTTTCGTGCCGACGCTGATCATCGCAATTGTGCTCGCCGTGATCTACGTGATCGCCGGGATCATCGCCGCGTTCTTCTCGTTCGCGCCGTTCCTCGGCCCGATCGTCGGCGCGTGCATCATCCAGGCGGCCGTTGCCTACGCGACGCTCGTCGTCGTCGGCGAGTATCTCAACCTGCGCAACGAAGGCCGGATCCCGCCGGCAAGCCCCGCCGCTGCGCCTCCCATTTAGTCGCTTGACCTGCTCTCCGAGGAGGTCGGCAACCTCGTGAACGATCGCGCGGTCTAACAAAAGCATGCCGGACGGGACACCGCACGCCCTCGACGCGATCGTCATCAAGGGCGCGCGTGAACACAACCTCAAGAACGTCGACCTGACGCTCCCTCGCAACAAGCTCATCGTCGTCACCGGTTTGTCCGGTTCCGGCAAGTCTTCGCTCGCGTTCGACACCATCTACGCGGAAGGGCAGCGGCGCTACGTCGAGTCGCTCTCCTCATACGCCCGCCAGTTCCTCGGGCAGATGGAGAAGCCGGACGTCGACTACATCGAGGGCCTCTCGCCGGCGATCTCGATCGACCAGAAGTCGACCTCGCGCAATCCGCGCTCGACGGTCGGCACGGTCACCGAGATCTACGACTACCTGCGCTTGCTCTACGCGCGCATCGGTAAGGCGCACTGCTATCAGTGCGGCCGTCCGGTCTCGCCGCAGACGCCCGAGCAGATCGTCGAGCAGATCCTGCAGTTCCCGGAGGGAACGCGCATCCAGGTGCTCGCGCCGGTCATTCGCGGCCGCAAGGGCGAGTATCAGAAGCTGTTCGAGGAGATCGCGAAGGAGGGCTTCGCGCGTGTTCGGGTCGACGGCGAGATTCGCGAGCTGCGCCCTTCGGCGGGCTCAGGGCAGGCTATCGAGCTCGACAAGAAGCGCAAGCACACGGTCGAGGTCGTCGTCGATCGTCTCGTCGTCAAGCCCGACATTCGCGCCCGCCTGACCGACTCGGTCGAGACGACGCTCAAGCTCTCGAGCGGAATCGTCACCGTCATGTATCAGGCGAAGGCGAACGAAGGGACCGATAAGCCGGCGACGACGTGGACCGAGGCGACGTTCAGCGAATCGTTCGCGTGCGCGTACTGCGGGATCTCGTTCCAGGAGCTCGAGCCGCGGCTGTTCTCGTTCAACTCGCCGTACGGCGCGTGTCCGGCGTGCAGCGGTCTGGGCGTGAAGATCGAGATCGACCCGTGGAAGGTGATCCCCGATCGCACGAAGTCGATCGCCGACGGCGCGATCGTACCGTGGTCGAAGAACCTCGGCGGTGGGCGTTACCCGTCGACGAACCCGTACTACATGCAGCAGGTCGAGAAGCTGCTGCGCTCGCGGCGCTGCAAGGCGAGCACTCCGGTCGAGAATCTCCCGGAGGACGTCGTCGACAACATCCTGTACGGCGCCGACAAGAAGCAGAAGTTCACCTACGAGTCGCGCAGCGGGCACACGTGGGAGTACGAGTCGCAGTTCGAAGGCGTCGTCAACAACCTGCAGCGCCGCTACAACGAGACCTCTTCCGACTACGTCAAGGAAGAGATCGAGAAGTACATGTCGGCGTCGACCTGCAAGGTCTGCAACGGCGCGCGGCTCAAGCCCGAAGCGCTCGGCGTGTTCGTCGACGGTAAGAACATCCACGAGACGACGTCGATGTCGGTCGAAGCGGCAGACGCGTTCTTCTCGGCGTTCAACCCCACCGAGCGCGAGCAGAAGATCTCGCACCAGATCCTCAAGGAGATTCGGGCGCGGCTCGGCTTTCTGCGCAACGTCGGGCTCGGCTACCTGAACCTGTCACGCTCGGCGACGACGCTCTCCGGCGGGGAGTCACAACGCATTCGTTTGGCGACGCAGATCGGCTCGGCACTCGTCGGCGTCCTGTACATCCTCGACGAGCCCTCGATCGGGCTCCATCAGCGCGATAACGACCGGCTTCTCGCGACGCTCGAGACGCTGCGCGACATCGGGAACACGCTCATCGTCATCGAGCACGACGAGGACACGATGCGCGCGGCCGACGTGATCGTCGACATCGGTCCGGGCGCCGGCGCCGAGGGCGGACGAATCTTGTCGGTCGGCTCGATCGACGAGATCATCGCCAATCCCGAGTCGCTCACCGGCGCGTACCTGTCGGGACGGCAGTTCATCGCGATTCCGAAGCGACGGCGCGAAGGCCGCGGCACGCTGCGGATCGAGAACGCGAAGGCGAACAACCTCAAAGGCGTCAACGTCGACATTCCGCTCGGCACGTTCACGTGCGTCACCGGCGTCTCGGGTTCGGGGAAGTCGACGCTCGTCAACGAGGTCCTCGTCAAGGCGCTCAACCAGCACCTGCACCATCAGCCGGCCGCGGGAACGTACGGTCGCGTCAAAGGCGCCGAGGCGCTCGACAAGATGGTCGTGATCGACCAGTCGCCGATCGGACGCACCCCGCGCTCGAATCCCGCGACGTACACCGGGACGTTCGATCTGGTCCGTGAGCTGTTCTCGATGACGCCGGAAGCAAAGATGCGCGGCTACACGCCGGGGCGCTTCTCGTTCAACGTCAAGGGCGGCCGCTGCGAAGCCTGTCAGGGCGACGGCGTGATCAAGATCGAGATGCACTTCCTCCCCGACGTCTACGTGCCGTGCGAAGTCTGCAAGGGCAAGCGCTATAACGCGCAGACGCTCGAGGTGAAGTACAAAGGCAAGTCGATCGCCGACGTTCTCGCGATGCGGGTCGACGAGGCGGCCGAGCTGTTCTCGACGATCCCGCGCATCGCCAACCGCCTCAACACGATCTGTCAGGTCGGGCTCGGCTACATTCAGATGGGGCAGCCGGCGACGCAGCTGTCGGGCGGCGAGGCACAGCGCATCAAGCTCGCGACCGAGCTCTCGCGCCGCGCGACCGGGCGTACCTTCTACGTCCTCGACGAGCCGACGACGGGTCTGCACTTCGCCGACATCCACAAGCTGCTCGAAGTCTTGCAGCGCTTGGTCGGGATGGGCAACTCGGTGCTGGTGATCGAGCACAACCTCGACGTCATCAAGACCGCCGACTACATCATCGATCTCGGCCCCGAAGGCGGCGACAAGGGCGGCACGATCGTCGCGACCGGAACGCCCGAAGAGATCGCGGCTCACCCCGACTCGTTCACCGGCCGCTACCTGCAAGCGGTCCTCGCCGACGAACGCGCACACGGCATCCCGGTCGACGCGAACCGGATCGCCGAGCTGGAACGTCTCAACCGCGACTCTCTCGACGACCTCGCCAAGGACGGAAGAGTCCCCGTCGAAGCCTAGCGCGTGGCGACTTTCGCACGCGCTATGGTGGTCTGTTCCGACCTCGACCGGTCGAAGCAATTTTATCGTACGATCCTCGAGCTGCCGCTGATCGTCGATGCTTCGCCCGGTTGGGTGGAGTTTGGGCTCGGTGACGGGCGCGTGCTCGCGCTCTATGCGACGAACGACTATCTTGCGGTGCGGCCGGGGTCCGTGCAGCTTGGGTTCACGGTCGACGACGTCGATTCGTTCGTCAACGACGCGCGGGTCGCGGGCGTGCGTGTGCTCCAGGAACCGTATCCGCAGACGACCGGCCGCGTTGCGATGATCGCGGATCCCGACGGGTATCCCGTGCAGGTCGCGACGCTGAAGTGACGGCGCAGGAGAAGCGCGTCCGCGCACTGCGCGCGAAGATCGAAGAGGCGGCGTTCCGGTACTACGTCCTCGACGATCCAACGATCAGCGACGCCGAGTACGATGCCCTCTTTCGCGAGCTCGTCGATCTCGAGGAGCGCTACCCGGAGCTGCGCACGCCGGACTCGCCGACGCAGCGCGTCGGTGCGGCGCCCGCGGCGGGGTTCCCCGAGTATGTCCACACGCGGCCGATGCTCTCGCTGGCGAACGCGTTCTCGGAAGAGGAGCTCGTCGCGTTCGACGCGCGCGTCCACAAGGTCGGCGGGATCGCCGACGACGTCGACATCGCGTACACGTGTGAGCTCAAGATCGACGGCCTCGCGGTGTCGCTGCGCTACGACGACGGCCGGCTCACCGCGGGGGGGACGCGCGGAGACGGCAACGTCGGCGAAGAGGTGACCGCAAACCTGCGCACGATCCGCGCGATTCCGCTCACGCTGCGCGCTGAAGAAGTGACGGTGCCACGTCACATCGACGTGCGCGGCGAGGTCTACATGCGTAAGCGCGACTTCGAGCGGCTCAACGCGGAGCGCGAGGAGCGCGGCGAGCAGCCGTTCGCGAACCCGCGCAACGCGGCGGCCGGCGGGCTCCGGCAGCTCGATCCGAAGATGACCGCACAGCGTTCGCTCTCGTTCTTCGGCTACGCCATCGGCGAGATCGACGACAGCACCCCGCCGCGCACGCAGCACGAGCTCTTGCAGTACCTGCGCAAGCTCGGCGTCCCCGTCAATCCCAACGAACGACGGGTGACCTCGATTCGCGATGTGCTGGCGTACGTCGAGCACTGGGAAGAACAGCGCGACGCGCTCGACTACGAGATCGACGGCGTCGTCGTCAAGGTCGACGACCTCGCGCTGCAAGAACGGCTCGGAAACGTCGGCAAAGACCCGCGCTGGGCGATCGCCTACAAGTTCCGCGCGCGCGAGGCGACGACGCGGCTGCTATCGATCGAGGTCAACGTCGGTCGCACCGGCACGCTCAACCCGTTCGGCGTCCTCGAGCCGGTGCGGATCGGCGGCGTGACGGTGACGAAGGCGACGCTCCACAACCAGGACGACATCCGGCGCAAGGATATTCGCGTCGGCGACCTCGTCGTCGTGCGGCGTGCGGGCGACGTCATCCCCGAGATCGTCGGCCCGGTGCTCGAGAGAGGCCGCAAGCGCAGCGCGCCCTACGAGCTGCCGTCGCGCTGTCCTGTGTGCGGCGCAGAAGTCGATCGGCCCGAAGGCGAGGCGATGGCCCGTTGCACAAACGCGACCTGCCCGGCGCAGCGCCGCGAACGGCTGCGACATTTCTGCTCGCGCGGTGCGATGGATATCGAAGGAATCGGCGAGAACTTAGCCTTCGCGCTGGTCGACAACGGCCTCGTGCGCGACGTCAGCGATCTCTACCATCTCGACATGGAGAAGCTGCTGACGCTGCCGCGGATGGCGGAGAAGAGTGCGTCGAACGTGCTCGCGGCGATCGAGGCGTCGAAGAAGCGCGGCCTCGCGCGGCTGCTCTTCGGCCTGGGGATTCGGTACGTCGGGGCGCAGAACGCCGCGATTCTCGCCGGGGATTTCGGAACGATCGACGCGCTCGAAGCGGCGACCGAGGAACAACTCCTCGAGAGCGAAGGGGTCGGCGAGCAGATCGCGCGCAGCGTCGCGTTGTTCTTTGCGCAAGAGCCGAATCGCGCGATGATCGGGCGGCTGAAAGCCGCGGGCGTCGACACGACCGCGCCGCTGCGCGAGCGCGAACCGGTCGGCGCACTCGCGGGCAAGACGCTCGTGCTCACCGGGACGCTGCCGAATCTCTCGCGTGAGGAAGTGACCGCGCTGATCGTCGCGGCCGGCGGCAAAGTGACCGGAAGCGTCTCGAAGAAAACCGACTACGTCGTCGCGGGAGAAGAGGCGGGCAGCAAACTCGTCAAGGCCGAGCAGCTCGATATCCCGATCCTCGACGAAGCCGGCTTGCGCGAGCTCATCAAGAGCGGGGCCTGACGTTCAGCGCGGCCTGCGCAGCGTGTCGAACATCTCATCCACACGAAACGCGAAACCCGCAAGTGCAGGGTGCGAAAACGTTCGCGTTCCCGAGAACACGTCGACACCGTGCGTGTCGTGCACCGTCACGGTTTCGGCGATCGAGTCGACGACGATAACGGCATCAGCACCAGCCGCCAGGTAGACATCGATCTTGTGGTCGACGTAGCGCCGTTCATCGGCGGGCGAGAGGATCTCAACGGCGACGTTCGGTGCCATGAGCGGTGTTTCCAACTCGTCGTCGGTCGCGTCGCCCATCCGTTCGTACGAGAGATAGGCAACGTCCGGGACGAACGGGCGAATGATCTCCCCGGGCGGTGCGATTCGGAACCGCCACTCGGATCCCACTTCGCCGCGACCATGTGCCCATGCGCGGAGTCGTTCGCCCCACCAAGCCTGCAGCAGGGCATGGCGCCGCTTCGGGCTCACCTTCTGCACCGCGCGTCCGAGGATCCACTCCAATGCCGGCTTGGTCTCCGGCAGAATGATCTCGCGCATCGTGTTCCTCGCTCCCACACGGGAGCGTATCACGTCGTCTCGTGTGAACGTCAAGCCTTGGGTCACACTCGGGCGCAACGTTAGAAGATGCGTACGATCTGCGGGTCGTCCGGCTGCACAACGCTGGCGTGACCGAGCGCCTCGGCAACGTCACGCGCGATGACACCGCGACACCGCTCGGCAAGCGCGACCTGCCCGGCGCGACCGTGCCAGTACGCGGCCTCGCGCGCAGCATCGACCGGCGAGAGGCCTTGTGACAAAAGCGTCGCGATCATCCCTGTCAGAACGTCGCCCGTTCCCGCGGTCGCAAGCGCGTTCGTCCCCGTCGGGTTGAGCCACGTTCGCTCGCGATCCGCAATCAACGTTGTGCGGCCTTTGAGCAGAGTGGTCACGCCGTACTCATCGACGAACGCGCGCAAACGTGGAAGCCGTTGACCCGGCGCGATGGTCCCTTTGCCGCTGATGCGCGCGAACTCTCCCGCATGGGGTGTGATGACGAGCTGCTTGTCGCGATACGCGGGAAGCCGCTTTGACAGATGGTAGAGTGCACTCGCATCGGCAACGATGGGCAGGTCCGTCGCCGCGATCACGCCGTTGACGATCGTCGCGTAGCCGTCCGACAACCCGAGGCCCGGACCGATCCCGATCGCCGAGCAGCGCTTCGTCAATTCGACGATCGTCTCGACGGCGGCGTCGGGATCGCGTTCGTCATAGCTCGCGACGACCTGTTCGACGAGGTGGGCACGCAGCGCATCGGCCGCGCCTTGCGGGGCCGCAACGGTCACGTAGCCCGCGCCGGCGCGCGCGGCGCCCCATGCACAAAGCACGGCCGCCCCCGGGAATTGCGTCGACCCCGCGATGATGAGCGGTGCGCCCGAACTCCGCTTCTCCGATTCTTCGGGACGTCGCGGCAGCAGCACATCGAAATCATGCGCGGTCATCACGCACGTCGGCGGATCGTCGACGCCGTCCGCGTCCTCGTCGCGCATCCCGATCGGTGCGCACCACAGCTGACCGACGACGGCACGCGCGGCATCGAGAAAGCATCCGAGCTTGGGACGCCCAAGTGCGATCGTCGCGACGGCGGTGAAACGGTGCTCGTCGCACGCACCGGTGGTGGGATCGATGCCGGTTGGTACGTCGAGCGCGACCACCGGCGTCCCGCTTGCCGCCATCGCGTCGACGAGCATTGCGCTGTGGGCGTCGAGCGGGAGCCGCGCGTTGACGCCGAGCACGCCGTCGAGCAGCAGCGACGCGTCGCGCAGCGCGGCGGGATCGGGCGGGAACGGGCGCTCCTCGACGCCGACATGCAGCGCACGTTCGCGCGCGGCGCGCCGAGCGTCGCTGCCGCGCGCGGCCGGGTCGGCATACACGATGCGGCGGCGCGGTCCGCCGTACGAGGCGAGCGCCGCGTACGCGTCGCCGCCGTTGTTGCCGTTTCCCGCAAGCGCGACCACCATGCCGTCACCCCGCGCGTAGCGATCGATGAGACGTGCGATCGCCTCGCCGGCGCGGCGCATCAGCGTGATCTCGCCGTCACGGCTCACCGCTGCCGCATCGATCGCGCGCATCTGCGCCGCGGTGACCGCGCGCATCGCTACGCCTCGAGAACGACCACGGCGGCGGCGGTCGTCGCGGTGTGCGTGATGGTTAGGTGGATGAGCCGCACACCTCGGCGCTCGGGAAGCGCGGTGTAGGCGCCGTAAAAGCGGATGATGGGCTTTCCGCTGCCTTCGTGGGAGACGCCGACGGCGCGCCACGGAATCGCATGCCCGAAGGCTTTGCGCGTCGCTTCCTTCGCTGCGTAAAATCCCGCGAGGCGCTCGGCCCAGTGACGCTTGCGCAGCGCGTACGCCATCTCTTCCTCGGTGTACACCTTACGGGCGAACCGTTCGCGTTGTGCGTCGTCGAAACGATAACGCTCCACCTCGGCGAGATCGATCCCGATGCCGACGATCATACGGGCGCGTGTTCCCCACTGGGCCAGGACAGCCTCGCGTCGAGATCGAACCGACGTTCGACGTGCGCGAGATCAGCATCGTCCCGATCAACGCGATCGACGCGGGGTTGCTCACCCGCCTCGCGCTCTGTCTGGAAGAGCGCTTCCTCGCGACGTGCGTCATTCGCGCACAGCTCGCGGTACCGAAAACGGCGCTCAACAGCGCGCGCGGGCAACTCTTCTTCGGATCGATCGTCACGCGCCTGACGAGCGTGTACGAGATGCGCGACGAACTGGTCGTCGCCGTCACCGACTACGATCTCTACAAGACGTCGCATCAGTTCGTCTTCGGCGCCGCAAGCGAGACCCAGCGCTGCGCGGTTGTGTCGCTGCATCGCCTGCGCTCGGAGTTCTACGGCGATCAACCCGACGAGAACGCGCTCTTCCAGCGTTTGCTGAAAGAGAGCGTGCACGAGATCGGCCACGCGCTCGGGCTGCGTCACTGCTACAACGCCCGCTGCGCCATGTACTATTCGAACTCCGTTTTCGACACCGACAACAAGTACTCGCACTTCTGCGAGACGTGCGAACGGCGTAGCCGAGCGAATCGCTCAGCCTGACCTAACCAAGCAGGGGCAAGGCACTTCAGGAGAATCGGCGAACTGCCGAATCCCCCTTTGCACCGTTGCCCGAGGTCCTGTTGAGCCTGACCCTGGAGCACCTCGTCGAACTCCGCCGCCGCCGGCTGGGCCGGAACGTCGCGGCCTCCCTTGCCGTGATCCTCGCGGCAGCGTTCTCGTCGTGCCCACAGGTCCCCGACCTCGACCTGTTCGCACTGCTCGCGATCGCCTGCGGCGCCCTCGCCGCGGGCCGGCTCGCCGGACTGGGCGCAACGCTGGTCGCGACGCTCGCCGCGTACCTGATCCGCCCACCCCTGGGGTCGACGGGAGCGGTGACGGCTTCGCTTGCGATGCTCCTGACCGGTGCGCTGCTCGCCGTGGTTCTCGGCGCCCAACGCAAGACCGACGGCGACGAGGAACTCGCTCTGACCACCCGGCCCGATCGTCTCGCGCTCCCGCCGGGAAGTGCGCTGGGGACGAGCATCACGGCGCTGACGACCGGGGTCCGGGAAGTCGCGTCCGGCGATCTCACCAAGAACTTGGCGGTCGCGGACGGCCCGCTCGGTGAGCTCGCGGTGAGCCTCAACAAGCTGATCTTCGGGATGCGCGATTTTCTCGCCGCGTTGCACCGCGAAGCGCAACGGCTCGGCGCAGCCGGCGGCGAGCTGCACGAGACGGCGTCGAGCTCGCTCGCCGTCATCGAAGGCGGCGCGATCGCGCAACGGCAACTCGAGGAAGGGATCGTCGAGCAGTCGCAGATCGTCGACGTCGCCGCCGCCAAGGTGCGCGCGATGAGCGACGCGATCAACGAGCTCGCCGCCTCCGCGCAGCAGCAGACCCGCACGCTCGACGAAACCGCGGTCAACGTGAGCACGATGTCCGCGTCGATCGAGGAGGTCTCGGCGCAGGTCGACTCGCTCCTGACGCTCTCGTCGGAAACGACGCTGACCGCCGATCGCGGCGGTACCGCGATCCACACGATCGTCGAGGCGATGGAGACGGTCCGCGCGACGATCGACGAGCTCGCCGGCGACATCCGGCGGCTCGGCGCGAACTCCGATCAGATCGGCGACATCGTCAAGGTGATCGATCGGATCGCCGAACAGACGAATCTTCTCGCGCTCAACGCGGCGATCGAGGCGGCGCGCGCCGGCGAGCACGGTCGCGGCTTCGCGGTCGTCGCCTCCGAGATCCGCAAGCTCGCCGACGGCAGCGTCCAGGCGACGAAGGAGATCGCCGGGCACATCGGTTCGACGCAAGGCGTCATCGGCCAAGTCACCGATGCGATGACACGCCTCACGGAGCGGCTCGAAGAGAGCTCGTCGTCGACCGACAACGCGTCGAGCGCACTGCGCGAGATCGTCGAGGCGGTGCTCAGCTCGAATCAGCAGATCGGGCAGATCAGCAGCGTGACGCGCTCGATGTCGGACAACACGTTGCGCGTCATCGCGTCGATCGAGGAGATCGCGCGTTCGGTCAGCGTGAACCTGGCCGCGACAACCGAGATGGCGTTGCATTCCGGCGAGGTCTCCGGCGCGTTCGAGGCGATCACGTCGATCAGCTCGCAGAACGCGTCCTCGGTCGAGGTCCTCACGTACGTGAACGCCGAGGTGACGTCCGCGGCGGAACGGATCCTCGGCTCCGTCCAGGAGATGAATCAACGCGCGGCCGCGATCGACGGGCAGCTCGGACGCTACAGCATCACGGATCGAAAGGTGAAGGAGACACCGGTATGACGTTCGGCTTGCGGGTGCAGCTCGTGGGTGCGCTGATCGGAGCGACCCTCATTTCCGGTGTGATCTCGGGGATCGCGGCACGTCAAACGATGGCCGTCGATCTCAACAAACTCGCCGCGCAGGAAGTCAACACCGGCGCAACCGGCTTCGGCGGCTACTGGGACGCCAAACGCGATTCGGTCAAGCTGCTCGTCACGCAGGCTGCGATCGAAGACATCGTCAAAAAAGCGACCTCGGCGCGCAACGGCAACACGCTGGGCACCGTGTTGACGGGGATCGCGAAACAGGGCGGACTCTCGTTCCTGACGATCGTCGACGCGCACGGCACCGTGCTCGCGCGTGCGAACGGCGGCCCAACGGGCGTCAAGCTCGCCTCCCCGTTCATCGACCGTGCGCTGAACGGCGAGACGATCAACACGCCGGCGAAATTGCCGCACGACGAGCTCGTCCCCGAACAGCTCGTCCCGCAGATCGAATCGACGACCGCCGGTCGCGAAGGGCTCACCGAAGGGCTCGGGCTCGTCGCTGCGACGCCGATCTCCGACGAGAACGAGCGCACGATCGGCGCCGTCTACGGCGGTATTGTACTCGACCACTACTACGACGTCGTCGATCAGGCCGCGCGCTCGCTCGGCGGCAAAGCCGGTGTGATCTTCGACGGCGAGATGATCTCGAGCTCGATCTTGCGCGCCGACGGAACGCGCTTCGTCGACGACGCCGCGTCGGCGAAGACCAAGAACGTCATCCAACCGTTCACCGGCCTGGACACGGAAGGCGGTTCGACGTATCTGGTACGCGTCGACCCGATTCTGAACGATCAGAACCAAGTCGTCGCGGCGCGCTGGTACGGCGTCCCGCTCTCGAAGTACGCCTCGATTCAAAGCCACACGCTGCTCTCGCTGGTGATCTGGGGGATCGTCGGCATCGTGATCGCGCTGCTCGCAGCGCTGCCGTTCGTCGAGCGGCTCTCGCGTCAGCTCATCCGTCGTAGCCGTCAAGTTCGCGAGTCGGCGAAGGAGCTCTCCGTCGTCATCGTCGGCAGCGAAGTCTCCGGCGACCACGTCGCGCAGACGCGCGCCGCGGTCGAACGACAAGGCGAGCTACTCATGCAGCTTGCGGCGGAATCGACTGCGCCGTCGAGCGGTGGCGTCGGCGTCGCGCAGGGGCTCTCAGAGACCGTGCTGTCGCTCTCCGCGCTCAACGCGGAGATCCTCGGCGACGTCATCGTGATCGACACGCTGGCGACCGAGATGGCCGAGCGCACGCAGCAGGCGGTTACGCGCGTCAACGAGCTCAACGACGTCGCAGCGGGATTGGACGAGCTCGTGAATGGCTGACGTCATTCTCTTTTTCTCGTCGAATGCCGACACGATGATCGCGACCAAAGCGCTCAAGGACGGCGGCGTCACCGCGAAGATGATCCCCAAGCCGCCGCACGTCAGCTCGAACGCGAACTTGTGTCTGAGCGTCGATCCGGCGGCGGCGGAGAACGCCATCGCGGTACTCGGAAAGGCGAACGTCGCACTGGGAGGCGTCGTCAAGTAACGACGCGCGCGTCGGCGAGGTGCACGACGCGTTCGCCTGCCTCGGTTGCGAGAACGAGACCGCCTTCGCGATCGAGGCGCAGCGCAACACCCTCGATGATACTGCCGTCAGCGTCGAGGCGCACGCGATACGGGCGGCCGCGCAGCATCGCCCGATCTTCCCACGCGCGCGCCACGTCATCGGGACGTTCGAGAACGTCGAGCAACGCGTCCATTGCACCGAGGATTCCGGCGAGGATCTCTTCGCGCGCAGCACGCGGTGCAAGGTCGGAGAGGTATGCCGGCGGCGGCACGATCGACGCGATCGCAGCGTCCGGAGTCCGCTGAACGTTGAGCCCGATTCCGCAGGCGACGTACGCGTCGCCGCCGACGACGCGCGCCGTGCAGAGAATGCCGCCGGCTTTGTGCTCGCCCAGATCGAGATCGTTGGGCCAGCGCAGGTCCAACCGCACACCGCAGCCTTCCTCGACGCCGTCGGCGACGGCGAGCGCGACCCAAAACGGCACGGCCCACAGCGACGGCGCGGCGACGCGCTCGGGCAGGATCGCGGTGAAGAGCAGTGCGCTGCCGGGCGGCGCGATCCAGGTGCGACCGGCCTTGCGCCCCTTGCCTGCATGCTGAAAGTCTGCGACCAATGTCGCACCTGCTGCGGCCGGATCACCGAGGAGCAGCGTAGCGTCGTCGTTCGTGCTGCCCGTTTCACGAACCGCGCGCACGTCGGCGAACCGGGTTCCGGCGAGGGCAGCGCGCACACGTGCGGCGTCGAGGAGAGGTGCGTCGTGGTCCGGCACGTATAGCCCCTCCGCTATGGCAGTCGAACGGACCTTGATTTTGTGCAAAGCCGACGCGGTCGTCCGCGGCTTGGTCGGTGAGATCATCGCGCGCTTCGAGCGCCGCGGCTACACCATCCTCGGCCTCAAGATGATGAAGGTCTCGCAGGATCAAGCGAAGCGGCACTACGCGGAGCACGACGGCAAGCCGTTCTTCGCGGGTCTGGTCGACTACATCACGAGCACGCCGATCGTCGCGATGGTGATCGAGGGTGAAGACGCGGTCGAGGGTTGCCGCGCGACGATCGGCGCGACGAACCCGATCAAAGCGAACCCGGGGACGATTCGCGGCGACTACGGCCAGACGATCGGCCGCAACCTCGTGCACGGCTCCGACTCGGTCGAGAGCGGCAAACGCGAAACGGCGATCTTCTTCAGCGAGAGCGAGTTGTTCCCGCGGCTGAACTTCCTGGGCGACATGGTCGCCGCGAAGTAGTGGATCTGGTGTAACGTGTCGATCGAATCGTTGCGCGGCGGCGGACGTCCGTTAATCGAGAGCGTCCGTGCGCGCGAAGTCCTCGATAGCCGCGGCAATCCCACCGTCGCGGTCGCCGTCGCGACGTCGTTCGGCGCGGTGGAAGAAGCGATGGTGCCGTCGGGCGCGTCGACCGGCGCGCACGAAGCGGTTGAGAAGCGCGACGGCGATCCCAAGCGCTACAACGGCAAGGGCGTGCTCAAGGCCGTCTCCGCGGTCAACGAGATCATCGGACCCGCGATCGAAGGGATGGACGCGACCGCGCAGCGCGAGATCGACCGTTCGCTCATCGAACTCGACGGCACGCCGAACAAAGCGAATCTCGGCGCGAACGCATTGCTCGGCGTCTCGCTCGCCGTCGCCCGCGCAGCCGCGGTCTCGCTCGGCGTCCCGCTCTATCGTTATCTCGGCGGCCCGTCCGCGGCGACGCTGCCGGTACCGATGATGAACGTGATCAACGGGGGAAAGCACGCCGAGGGCGCGCTCCAGTTTCAGGAGTGCATGATCGTTCCGATCGGCGCGCCGACCGTCGCCGAAGCGGTGCGCTACGGTGCCGAGATCTTCCACACGCTCGGCAAGATGCTGCACGATCAGGGACATCAAACGCTCGTCGGTGACGAGGGCGGATACGCGCCCAAGCTGCAGACGATCGACGAAGCGCTGCAGCTGCTCGTCGCCGCGATCGAGAAGGCAGGCTACAAAGCCGGACGCGACGGCGACATCGCGATCGCGCTCGACGCTGCCTCCACCGAGTTCTTCCGCGACGGCAAGTACTGGCCGCATATCCCGGACGATCATCCGCTCGACGCGGCGCAGATGGTGGCGCTGTACGAAGGCCTGTGCAACAACTACCCGATCGTCTCGATCGAAGACGGCCTCGCCGAAGACGATTGGGAAGGCTGGAATCTGCTCACGCAACGCCTCGGCGCGAAGGTGCAGCTCGTCGGTGACGATCTGTTCGTGACGAACGTCGCGCGGCTCGAGCGCGGGATCCGCGAGGGTTGCGGCAATGCGATCCTGGTGAAGGTCAACCAGATCGGGACGCTCACCGAGACCCTTGACGCGGTCGAGATGGCGCACAAGGCGGGCTATCGCGCCGTGATCTCGCATCGTTCAGGCGAGACTGAGGACACGACGATCAGCGATCTCGCCGTGGCGACCAGTGCCGGCCAGATCAAGACCGGCTCGCTGGCTCGCAGCGACCGTACGGCGAAATATAATCGCTTGATGGCGATCGCCGAGGACCTCGGGACGGGAACGGCTCGCTATCCGGGAAAGAGAGCCTTCGCGGCACTGTCGAAGGGTTAGGGGCTACGGCCCTGTAGCTCAGCGGTAGAGCAGCCGGCTCATAACTGGTCGCGCGCTGGTTCGAATCCAGCCGGGGCCACGGGGCGCCATAGTCTATCGGTTAGGACGCCGCCCTTTCAAGGCGGAGAGACGGGTTCGACTCCCGTTGGCGCTACCACCAAAAGGCCGTCGTGTCGGGGTTTTCCGACCGGCGGCTTCTTCGTGTGGCACCGTTGTGGGCCCGAGCCGATTTTGGCCCGGTCTGGGAGGTAGACACGATGAACTACGAATCGCCCGAGGTCGTTGGATCGTTCGATGCGGACGCCCTCGTGAACGACGCGGAGGATCAGCCGCCGCTCTGCTCACCGTTCCCCGAGTGCCTTCCCCATCTCTAGCGCGGAATATGACGAGCACAGTGCTGCCCGAGCCCCGTGATCGACTCGGGCATCACCGTGCAACGCGTATACGGACGGCTCGTTGCCGAGCTCGAACGCCTCGCCGACGACGAGACGCTTGCGATCCAGTCGGGGAAAC
>CAZABL010000034.1:0-34761 GCA_964483365.1 uncultured bacterium | reverse complement strand
TCGGTCGTTTGCCGATCGTCGTGACGCTCGACGCGCTCGACGAACTCGCGCTGCGCCGTATCCTGGTCGAGCCGCGCAACGCGCTGGTCCGTCAGTTCCAGAAGATCATGGGGATGGACGGCGTCGAGCTGACCTTCACCAAGGAAGCGCTGATCGCGATCGCGATCAAGGCGCAGTCGCGCAAGACCGGCGCTCGCGGTCTGCGTTCGATCCTCGAAGAGATCATGCTCGACGTGATGTACGATTTGCCGTCGCTCCAAGGCGTCAAGAAGTGCGTCATCAACAAGGAAGTCGTCGAAAAACGCGAGGCTCCGGCCCTCGTCTTCGCCGACCGTCCGAAAGACCAGTCCGCCTAGTCCACGCCCTCGCGGCAGCGTGCGCGCTCGCGCTGCCGCTGGTCTTCGCGGGTTCGGTGCGCGCTGATGAAGGCGAGCGCAAGATCGGGCAACGAGTCTACGATGAGATCAACAAACAGGGCAAGATCGTCACGGGCGGCGGCTACAACCGCGTGCTCGCGCCGATCGCGGCGCGTTTAGGCCAAGCGGCGAAGCCGCTCTACGACGAGCCGTTCCAGTTCTACGTCATCCACGACAAGACGATCAACGCCTTCGCCGTGCCGGGCGGCTTCATGTTCGTCAACGACGGGCTCATCGACGCCGTGGGAACGAAGGACGAGCTCGCCGGCGTGATGTGTCATGAGATGAACCACGTCATCCATCACGACGGCGTGCACCTCCAGAGCCGGGCCAACACGATGAACATCGGCCTGACGGTCGCGTCGATCTTGCTGGGCTCGCCGATGGGACGGATCGCGACCGACGCCGCCGGCTATGCGGCGAATTTTGCGCTCCTGCACTACTCGCGCAACGTCGAGACGTCCGCCGATTTGGGCGGCGCCGACCTCTGCGCGAAGGCTGGCTTCAATCCGTACGGCCTGGTGTGGACGATGGAGCTGCTGCAATCGCAGGCCGGCGGACACGGGACGCTCGAGATGCTCTCGAACCATCCGCGCGACGATCATCGGATCAGCGATCTGCTCGCGCACTTCCGTTCGCAACCGGACGTCTTCGGGCGTTTCGCCGACGACCGCGCGCATGCGGTTCCCGTCTACGCCCAGCGCGAGGATCCGTCTCCGCTCCCGTTCGCCCATGAGGACTGCCCGAAGGGCGACCCGGGGACGCTCTCGGCCCCGGAAGCGCAGGGGTGGTTTGCCGGACTGACGCCGTGGCTCACGCCGCCGGCCGGCACCGACGGCGCGTTCTCGAGTAAGCCGGACGGCGACGCGATCGTGCTCCCCACGAACAGTGCGGTCCGCTGGTTCCGTCCCAAGCAAGAGCTTGGCGGGACGGCTATGGCCTTCGATCCGCAGACGCACGCGGTCTTCGTGTGCGATGCGTCGCCGGTCGCGACACGCGTCGCGGTCGTCGGCGCGTTCCCGGAGCCGCCGTTCCCGACGCCGCACAGCGCGCTCGCCGAGGCGCACACCGGGCTCGGGATCGCGCTGCTCGCGCCCGTCAGCGACGTGCTGCGGCTCTACGGCAACGCGCGGCCCGTCCCGGCCGCGAACGGGAGCCAGCTCTACCGCTACGCGCGACAGGGCCCGAGCGGCGCCGGCGTTGCCGAGTGGTTTCGCGTCAAGGACGGCGCGGTGATCGCGTTCGGTCGTGACCTCGTCTATGAGGACGCGCGGACGCAAGCCGTTCCGGCGACTCGACCGTAGGGCCCGCCAAATCGCTGGATAAGAGCCTCGACATGGCGACCAACGCACTCACTGTCACCAGCTCCATCATGCGGGACGGCCAAACGCTGCCGCCGAGCATGGTCTTCGACGACGGGAACCAGAGCCCGGATCTGCAATGGCCCGGCGCGCCGGCGGGGACCAAGTCGTACGCCATCACGATGTACGATCCCGACGCTCCGACGACGGTCGGCTTCGTCCACTGGGTCGTCTTCAACATCCCCGCAAGCGTGACGAGCCTTCCGGCAGGCGCAGGCGCGAAGAAGGACGCCGGCGTCGGCGCGATCACCGGGATCAACGACTACGGCTTCAACGGCTTCGGCGGTGCGGCGCCGCCGCCCGGCGATCCGCCGCACCGCTACATTCTCACCGTCAACGCGCTCAACGTCGACACGTTCGCGGACTTGAACGAGATGACGACCTACGCCAAGCTCATGTTTTATATGCGCGGCCATGTCTTGGCCAGCGGCCGCATCACCGGGACCTATGGGCGCTGACCCGGCTCGGTTCGGGTCAAATGTGTGATCTAACGCATATTTCTTGCCCGTAACGCGCTCCTGGCAAGCGCTGTGGCTCACATTCGCTGCAGCGATTGCCGACGGTAGCCCTGGAGTACGTGCCTTGCGGCTAGCCGCGGCACGTCGTCCTGACGGAGTGGGTGAACCGGATGAACCGACGGATCGGAGCACAGCTGGCGGCGGCTTTCGCCGTCCCGCTGATCATGGTGGTCGTGCTGAGCGCAACCTTCGCATACGCGTCCGCGCGCATGGCGCAGGCAAAGGCAGTGTTCGTCGAGTCGGCGACGATTCGCGAGACCGCGCGCGATCTTGTGCTCGGCGCGACCACCGTCGGCTACGGCTTGCAGCGATACTTGCTCAGCGGCAGCGACGACGACAAGAAGATCGCCGACCAAGGCCAGGCCGCCGTCAATGCCGACCTCGATTTTCTGCGCACGAACGCCGCCGCGCTGGGCGATGCGAAAAAATATCTCGACCAAGCGAACCTCGCGGCGTATTCGCTCTCGACGGCCGAGGAGTCATTCCGTTCGGGCGGCTCAGCGCAGCGTGCTGACATGCTGCGCGCACTCATGCAGAGCGGGAAAGAGTCGAGTGCGACGATCGGCGCGACCTCGACGGCCAAGATCGTGCTCGAACAAGGGAAGACGATTCAAAACGACGCGCAACAGCTCGTGATCGTCGCGTCCAAGCGTTCCGATGACGCGATCGCCGCATTCGACGCGACGCGTCGTCTGATGCTCATCATTTGCGGCGCCGTCGGGCTCCTCGCGTTCGTCTCCACCGCGGCCGCCGGTATCATTCTCACGCGGCGCTTCGTGCGCCGCTTGCGCGCGCTCTCGACCGCGCTGCACGGGGTCGTCAACGAAGATCTCGCGAGCCTCACCAACGTTGCCGACCGTCTCGCCGAAGGTGATTTCACCGCGACGTTCGTGGCGCAAGCCGTACCGCTCGGCCAGGGCGGACACGACGAGATCGGCGTGCTGGTGCAGGACTACAACGATCTCAGCGCTCGTCTCCTCGAGATCGGCGCGCGCTTCGAGACAGGGATGGAGCGTCTGCGCGCGCTGGTCGGCGACGTAGCGGCGCTCATCGATGGTATCTTCGGGGCCAGCGCGCACGTCGCGTCCGCGACGAGCCAAGCGGGACAGCGCGTCGGGCACATCCGCAACGCCGTCTCCGGCGTCGCGTCGGATGCGCTCACGCAAGCGACGCGTCTGCAGGAAACCGGGACGGCGGTCGACGGTCTCGCCTCCACGGCCGCGCAAATCGCGAGCGGTGCGACGAATCAGTCCGCCGCGATTCACTCCGCGCTCGCCGTCGTGCAACGCATCGAGGCCGAGATCGGCGCACTTGTCGCGCACGGCGCCGGCTTGGCGGAATCGGCCAGCGGCGCGCAGACGGAATCGACGGCCGGAACGGCGGCGATGAGCGCGTGTACCCAAGCGATGACGCGTGCCCGCGAAGACGCCGCGCAGAGCGCAGACGCGATGCAGGCGCTTCAAGCGCGCACGGCAGACGTCGGCGCGGTCCTCGACGCGATCGACGAGATCGCCGAGCAGACGAACCTGCTCGCCCTCAACGCGGCGATCGAAGCGGCGCGCGCCGGTGAGCACGGGCGTGGCTTTGCGGTCGTCGCCGACGAAGTCCGCAAGCTCGCCGAGCGTGCATCGCACGCGACCAAGGAGATCGGCGGAATTCTCGACGCGATCCGCGGCCGGACGAGCGCCGTCGCGCAGACGCTGCGCGGCTCGCACGTCTCGCTCGAAGAGTCGCTGCATTCGGCGGAACGGGCGCGCGCCGCGCTGCAGACGCTCGACGAAGCGATCTCGACAACGCGCCGGATCGCGGGTGAGGTCGCCGAGCGCGCCAACGCGATGCAGGTCGCGAGCGGCACCCTCACGGCCGATATGGCGAGCGTCTCGACCGTCGTCGAACAGAATGCCGCCGCTGCCGACGAGATGGGGCGCACGAGCGAGAGCGTCAGCGCTGCGCTGCAGCCGCTCGTCGCGTCGTCACAAGAGTCGGCCGCGGTCGCCGGCGAGGTTGCGGCGGGGACCGACGAGCTGGCCGGTGCCGTGACGACGATGGCGCAGACAGCCGACGGGATGCGCGACGAAGCCGAGCGTCTCCGTCAAGCGATCGCGCGATTCACCGTCGACGCGAACGCGGCGCTGTCGTCCGAGGAGGAAACGCTCGCGCTCGAGACCGGGACCGACGTCCTAGCGATCCTCTGAAGCGCGACGTCGATCGCCGCGCGCACGGTCTCGTCGGGCTCGTCGTCACGCGCATGCTGGAGCATCGTTTCGGCCCAGGCCGATCCGACGCTCGCGAGCGCGTCCACGAGTCCGAGACGCGTTTCGCGCGTGCAGCCTTCGGCGCGCGGATCGATGAGCGTCGGCCATGTCGCTGCGGCGACCGGCTCGGGTAGCTCGGGGAACGCAGCGGCGAACAGATCCACGTCAACCGCCGGTGGTGCCCACCGCTCGACCGGGGGAGGCGCGGTCGGTGGTGCACACGAGATCGCCGCCGCGGCCGGCAGCTCACGTTTGGGCGCGAAGATCACGACGGCCATCAACGCGGTTCCGAGCAGCGCGAGTAGGGTCGGAATTTGGAGCGTCACGGCCCGGCTCGGAAGACCGTCACGTGCGCGCGCAGCGCGGAGAGGACTGCCGCGCGCGCGTCGTCGAGCGCATCGTCGTGCGTATGCGCGAGGGCGTCGTCAAAGGCGCTGGCACGCCGTTCCCAACGCGCCAGCGCCGCGTCGAGCGCGCCGGCGTAACGATCGAGCGCCGCGCCGAGCAACGGGTCGTCGTCGCACGTGCGGGGCATGAGCGCGACGAGCGCTCGAAGCGCTTCGGGTGCACCGAACGGCGCGTCGGCGAAACTCGCAAGCAACCGCGGCACGCGATCGCTCTCGACGAGCGCGAGCGCCCCGTCGAGTGGCTCGTATGCCGCGCGCGTCTGCGCAAGCCGGGAGAAGAAGGTGACGAGCGCGCGACGCAGCGCGGGATCTTCGAGATCGGCCGCAGCGACGACGAAACCCGGGATACGAAGCTTCACGAAGAGGCGATCGAAGACGTCCGCAAGCGCGCGGCGCACATCCTCGAGCGCGTGCGCGACGGACGTGTCGCCGGTGTCGTCGCGCTGGGGGAGCAGCGTGCGCAGGGCGAGGACGTGCGCTGCGAGCGTACCTCCGTCGGCGCCGCGAAGTGCCTTGACGAGCGCATCGCGCCGATCCGCGTCGAGCGTCAACGCGAACGCGAATCGCTCGGCGGGCGCAACGTCGTCGTTCTCGTCGTCCTCGGCGGCGATCGGCTCGTAGACGGGCACCACGGAGCGCGCAGGGAGCTGTGCCGGTTCCTGTGCAGCGCACGCGTCGACGTGATAGCCTAAACCCACCGGCCGCGCAGCGAAGCCGTCGCGAGTATGCACCGGAATCTCTAGCGGTTCGACGGACCGTTCCTGACCGTCCACGACGAGCAGGGCTTCGACGGTGAGCACTGCGTCCGCGAGCATCGGGTCGGCGCGGAGTGACCATCCGATCTCGATGTTCGTCTTCGCAGGGATACCGCGCAGGACGAGACCAGATCCGGCGAGCGGTCCGCCGTCGGCGCGATCGAGCAGCGCGCGGCCGTCGAGTGTCGTCGAGCCTGCGACGTAGACCGTACCTGCGACGTCGCGCGCGCGGACGATGAGCTCCTCGACCGCATCCTCGATCGTGAGCGACGCGCGCAGCGCGAATGCGGCGCCGCCGAGGACCGCATCCAACGTCCGCAACGTCGCTGCGACCGTTGCCATCGGACGGTCGTCGAGCGGCGCCAGCGTGAGCGTGTGCCGGCCACGGACCATCACCGTCACGCCGCCTCGCGCGTCGATCTCAGCGACACGCAGCCGCGCACGCTCGCCGGGCACGATCGGCGCGAGCTCGATGAGATCATTCCCGATGCGCGCCTGCACCTCACGTGCGGTCGTCGTCCCCGCGTTGCGCACGACGTAGTGAACTTCGCCGTCGCGGCGCGTTGGCGGCTCATCGGCGACCAACCACGCGCGTTCGCGAATCGTACCCCGCTGCTCGGCGCGGGCGCGTTCGCCGCTCTCGTCGGAAGCGACAACGGAGATCGTGAACCAATCGCCGTCATTCAGCCCGCTCGGTACCGTGTATGCAAAGCGCAGCTCGGTCGATGCACCGGGGCCGAGGTTCACTTCCTGTGTTCGCGGTTGCGTCTGTTCGCCGTCATCACAGGTGATCTGCACCCGCTCGCGGGCATCGCCGGCATTGCAGACAGCGACGATGACGTCGAGCGTCGTTGCCGGTGCCACGCACGGGGCGGTCTCGACGATGCGCAGTCGCACGTCCCGCATCACCTGTGCCGCGAACGGGACGTGCACGTCGTGTCCGTCGATTCCGGCGCCGAGCATGCCGTCGATGAACCCGCGCGGCAGCGTCGCGTTGAACGTCACGCGAACGTGCTCGCGCGCTGCGACGCGTGCAAGGGTGACGAGCAGCGGTGTTCCCGCGCGCGGCTGGCGACAGACGACAGGGATCCCGTCGACCTCGAGCGTCCCCTCGATGAGGCGCACGCCCGGTGTCAATGCGACGCGCAGCGCGACGTCCCGCGCATCGGACCAGCCGGCATTCGGCACGTCGATCGTTACTGCGATACCGCGGCGCGCGGGGACAACGTCGACGACCGGCTCAGCAAGCGCCTGGCAAAGCGCAAGCGTCCCGCGCGGTGTGAGCGCAACGCGAACGCCGCCGCTGCGCTCGACGAGCGCGTCGTCGGCGACGAGCGCGCACGCCGGCGCGACGATCCTCGCGCGATAGGCGAGGTCGGCGGTCGCCCCGGCGTCGAGCCGCGCCAAGGTCAGCGTTCGCGGCTCTGCGGGATCGTCGGGGACGGTCGCGCGGGGTGGCACGAGCGTGAGGACGACGTCGCGTGCCGGCCCGTCGCCTTCATTGACGATGCGAGCGCGAACGACGACCGTCTGGTCGTCGAGCGGCTCGACCCACGTTCCGCTTGCTGGGCCATCGAGGACGGGGAGCGCGCGAACGACGAGATGCGCGAGATTGCTGCTCAAGTGCCGGTCGGGCAACTCGAGGAGTGCCTGCACCTCGCACGCTTCACGATCGTCATCGAAGGCGTGAACCCGCGCCGCAAGCGTCGCCTCGAGAAGGCTTCCCGGCGGCGTCTCTCCGGTCGGCACAACCGGGTCGCCGAGCGCTTCCAGGGCGGGAGGAAGAAGGAATCGAACGAGCCCGTCCGGGATCGCGATCGGGCCGAGATTCGGCGTACGAAACCGCAGCAGGACCGTTGCACCGGGGCGCGCGACGCGCGGCTCGACGCTGAGCGCATGCAGGGCCGGATCGTGCTGGCCGTTCACAGAGGCTGCGGTGCCCGCGCTGCGCACGTGTATGACAAGGTTCATTTCGCTCGCGCCGAAAGGGAATCGCCGATGATCGACGTTTCGACGCTCCGCCGGATCCCGCTGTTCCGCGATTTTTCCGACGATCAGCTGGCGCAGGTGATGGCGACCGTTAGCGAGCGACGTTTCGCAAAGCACCAGTTCGTCGTCCGGGAAGGCGAGCCGGGCGACACCTTTTTCATCATCGCGGCCGGGTCGGTCGCCGTCTGCCGAATAGCGCCGGACGGTCGCGAAACGATCTTGTCGATCCTCAAGGAAGGCGACTTCTTCGGCGAGATGTCGATGTTCGACAGCTCGCTCCGCTCGGCATCGATCAAGACGCTGACCGACGTCGAAGTCGGCGCGATCCGACAGTCCGACTTCATGGGGCTGATCGACCGCAACCCGCAGATCGGGAAGCTGCTCGTCATCGAGCTCTCCGAGCGCCTGCGCGCGGCGAACGCCCTGATCGCGGCGACGACATCGCAGGACATTCGCGCGCGTTTGGCCTCGCTGCTGCTCAACCTGGCCGAACAGTTCGGTGAGTCCGTCGACAACGGCACCCGCATTACGCTGCGTCTGACGAATCAAGAGATGGCGAACATGATCGGGACGACGCGCGAGACGGTAAACCGCACGCTCAACCGCTTTTGGGATGACCGGCTCGTCGACATGCGCACCGCGCACGTCGTCGTCACCGAGCCGGATAAGCTGCGCGCGCTGATCCCGTGACCGCGGCCGCCGCGCTCGAGCTCGCGATCGTCAGCGGGGCGCTCGCGTGCGGCGCATGCGGCACGATCGTCGCGCTGCGGACGCGCGCCGCGGCACACGCCGACCGACTCGCACTGCGCCTTGCACATGCGCGGCAGGGTGCGTTCGTCGAGGTCGCGCGACGGCTTGCTAGCGCGGCGCGCGACTCGGTCGACGCCGTACGCGACGAGATCGCGTACGCCGCGCGCGTCACGGCACCGCAGATCGATACGGTACTGCTGTACGAAGAGCACGACGGCGCGCTCGTCTGCGTCTACGCTGCCGGTGAACGCACGGCGTATTTCGCCGGTTCCCGTATCGCGCTCGACGACGGCACCGCGCTGGTGGTGCGCGCGCGCAGCGCAGGGCATCGCGTCACGCTCGACGATCCGGACGTCGTCCCGCTCCATCCGGCGGACCGCGCCGCGCTCGCAGTGCCGCTCGCGCTCGACGCAGGTCGGGTTTGCATTCTCGTCGTCGCGACGCGCGGCACGCTCGACGGCGACGCGATCGAGCGGCTCGTGACGCTCGCCGACCAGGCCTCGCCGGCGTACCTCATCGCACTCGATCGCGAAGGCGACCGCCGCCGTGCAGAATACGACGGTCTCACCGGACTGCTGACGCCGCGCGCATTCCGCCAGCAACTCGGTGCGCTCGTGGAGCGCGCGCGTCATGCGCCCGCGGCACGGATCGCGCTGCTCTTCGTCGATACGGACCGCTTCAAGGAATGGAATGATGCCTACGGTCATGCGTGCGGCGACGCGTTGCTGCGCGAGCTGGCGCGGATACTGCGCGCGGCGGCGCGCGACGAGCGCGATCTCGTTGCACGGAACGGTGGAGACGAGTTCTGCCTGGTTTTCGACGACTGCGGCAAAGCCGACGCCATCGAGCGCGCCGAGGCTCTGCGCCGTCGCATCGCCGAAGCGGACTTCACGCCCCTGCGCCCCGCCGCGCCGCAGCCCGCCGTGCGGATCAGCGCCTCGATCGGCGTCGCCGCATTTCCGGTCGACGCGACGAGCGCGAGCGATCTGCTCGAACGCGCCGACGCGGCGATGTATCACAGCAAACGCCATGGTCGCAACGCCGTTTCGTATGTTGACGTCGACGGCGCGTTTTCGCTGCTAGGGTGCTGTTTGAGCTGACGGGCACTATTCAAGACGCCTGGTAGCGATCCGCTGAAAACGAGCGGTTTGCACCTTCGAGCAGGAGCTTGACCAGGCGCAAACGTCTCATCCGGTGAGCGGTCGTACTGGCTGGGTACTAATGCCGACTTCTCGGCACAACCAAGCACTCGTGAGCGTAGCGTGGCGATCGAGATTGAGAACGATCCGATGATCAGCCCAGAGCGTGCGGAAGAAGGCGAGGAAGAGCGGCTAAGCGGGCTCCTCAAGCGGTGCCGCGCGCGAATCGGTCCCGAGCGCCCGTCGCTCGGCCAGTACCTTCGCCTGCCGATGCGCGTCGGGAAGGCCGTCACGCAGGAGGAGGTCGCCGAGGCCGTCGGGATCAGCCGCCAATGGTACGCGTCGCTGGAGAACGACCGGCCGGTTCGCGCCTCGGCGGCCGTCCTCGCGCGCACCGCTGACGTGCTGATGATGGACGCCTCCGAGCGTGCGGCGCTGTTTCGGCTCGGAGTCCCGGAGCTTCGCTCAGCTTCGTTGACGGAGCGTTCAGCCGCGATCCTGGATACGTTCGAATCGTTGCGCCGCCTCACCCGGCCGCTGTGGGCGGCGACCACGGAGGCGGAAGCGCTGACGGTCGTCCGAGAGCAGGCGATGACGCTATTCGCGCCGGACGAGGCGGCGACGTATAAGAGGGTCGGGGAGAGTCGGTGGGATAGCGTGTCGACCGGCGACGCCGACGCAGAGGACTGCGCGAGGCGCTACTTTGCGCTGGTCCGCGACCGCTGGGGGCCGGCCGTGATCGACGACCTCCACTGCTATACGCTCCTAGCGCAGCCCGGCGAAGTGCTGACCCGTTCCGAGCGCGACGCGCTTTTCCCCGATGTTGCCGAGAAGGCTCGCGCAGGGCACGCTGAGGTCGGTTGGGCCGACGTGTCGATGGCCATCGCGAACATCCGCTCACAACACGGGTTCGTCGGGCGGCTTCAGGTGTTCCACGCCACCCCGCACACGTATTCCGCGATCGAGCGCGCGCAGCTAAGCACGCTTGGGGATCTCACCTCGCTCGCCCTTTCGGGTTGCGTCTCGTCGTCTTGCAGGTGAGGATCTCACAACGCGCCGCGTGCTCCGATGTGGGGGACGATCTGGCGGCGCACGTAAAGAAGGTCCTGACGTCCAAGAAGTGCGTATAGCCGCAAATATCGCTGGGCGACGGCGCTTTGCGGTCTGTTGAGTATCGTCCACCGCTTCAAGCAGTGGAACGATAGCTACGGGCACGCCGCAGGTGACGCGCTCATGCGCGAGCTCGCGACGCTGTTGCGTCGTGCAGCGAACGCTGATGACGTGGTCGCGCACAACGGCGGCGACGAGTTCTGCCGCGTCTTCACCGATTGCGAGAAAGCGACGGCGATCGAGCGCGCCGAGACGCTGCGCGCACAAGTCTCGGCTGCAGACTTCTCGCCGCTCGACGTCGGGACGAGCGGCGTCCGGATCAGCACCTCGATCGGCGTCGCCGCCTTCCCCGCCGACGCGCAAAGCGCGAGCGGTTTGCTCGAGCGCGCCGACGCAGCGATGTATCACATCAAGCAGACCGGACGCGACGGCGTCTCGTACGTCGGCGTCGACGGCACGCTGACCCGACTCGACGCCGTTCCGGCTTGACGCGTCTTTCGCACCTGCTCAGACTTCCTTCACGTCTTTGGTGCAAGGTCGATTCGCCCTGGGAAATGTCTGGGGGAATGACATGCACGCAAACGTTGGGCTTTGCGCAATGCTCGTGACCGTTGCACTGGCCGCGGGCTGCGCTGGACCGCAGCAGAACGCGTTGTCGCCCGCGAACGCTCCGCTGAGCAGTCGCACCACGGCCGGCGCCAACGCGTCGGCAAAGGCGGTCGCGGCATTCTTCAACGATCAGCCCGTCTCGATCTTTATCATTCAGTTGTCGCCCGAGGCGGCACAGCAAGTACTGGCGCACAACAAAAACGTCAATACGATCTTCGAGGCGCCCGGGTTCCTTCCGGTAATCAATGAGATTCAGGGACCCGGTTTCAACCCGCTTTGGCAGGTCGTGAACATTACATTCAACGCCGGAACGACACCGCACCAATTTACGTCACAGGCAGCGATCCTGGCTGCACAAGCCAGCGGCCAGATCACGCTGACGTCCACCGACGTGGTAGATACCGTCCCTGTCGTTGGTTCCGGCGGCAAGTAATGCGGTAACCGCGAACGGCGGAATCACTTCCCGGGGCTCGAAGTCCCGTCGTCATATGCGGCCGCGTTCCTCGCACGCCGGACACGACACCGTCCCGGCTTGACGCTCCTTCACGAACCGAGGACGCATACCGCCAAGGCGGTCGACGTCCTCGTGCACCTGCGGACGGCGAAGTTCGACCGGGCGCTGTCGTATCGTGTCCCCGACGGTGTTGCGCTCGACGTCGGCGACGTGGTGCGCGTCCCGCTCGGGTCACGTGAGGTCTTTGCGTACGTTCTGAGCGCGCCGTACGCGAGCGACGAGTCGACCCAATTGCGCGAGGTCGGCGCGCGCATCGACGGGCCGCGCGCGTTCGATGCGACGGGGCTCGCGCTCGCACGTTGGATCGCCGACGAGTACGTGTGCTCGCTCCGCGAGGCGCTCGGCGCGGTCGTCCTCGCCGCCGCGATCCCGCGCGCGGTCGAACGGCTCATCCCGATTGCCCAACCGCCGGATCCCGCGCGCTTCAAGATCGTTCCCGCGCGTCTCGTGCAGTTGCTGTGGACCGACTTTCGCGACGGCGTTGCGCCCGACGCGCTGCTGCGCCATCCGGAAGCGCGGCGTGCGGGCGACCGTGCAGCGTTGACGCGCGCGGTCGATGCACTCGTGCGCGCGGGAGCCCTCGAGCGCCGGCGCATCTTCGCGCAAGCGCGCGTCGGCGCCGCGACGGTGCGCGTGCTGCGGCGTGGTGAGATCCCGATCCGCGGAAAGAAGGCGGAGGCGCTCGTCTCGCACGTCGCCGCGCTCGGCGAGGTGCGCCGCAGCGACGCGCTCCTCGCGGGTTTCTCGGACGCGGTGATCCGCCGCGCCGTTCAGGCCGGTGCGCTGGTCGAAGAGACGCGCGAGGTCCGGCGAGAACGAGGTGCGCGGGTCGCGCTGCCGCCGTTCGTCGCGACGGACGAACAGCGCACGGCGATCGAAACGCTCGCCGCATTGCTCACCGCGAAGGCGTACGGTCAGGTGCTCGTGCACGGGGTGACCGGGAGCGGAAAGACCTTCGTATACCTGCACGCGATCGCGCGCGTCCTCGAAAGCGGTGGTCGCGCGATCGTCTTGGTGCCCGAGATCGCGTTGACGCCGCAGACCGCAGCGCGCTTCGAGGCGGCCTTCGGCGATCGCGTTGCGGTGCTGCACTCCGCGCTCTCCGAGCGTGAACGCTTCGACGCATGGCAAGCTGCGGCGCGCGGAGAGATCGACGTGGTGGTCGGCGCGCGCAGTGCCGTCTTCGCGCCGCTCGCCAACGTGCGGCTCATCGTCGTCGACGAGGCGCACGAGAGTACGTACCGTCAGGATACGGTGCCGCGGTACGACGCGGTCGCTGTTGCGCGTGAACGGATGCGCCGCGCCGGCGGCGTCGTCGCGCTGGGAAGCGCGACACCGGCGCTGGACGACTACGCGCGCGCGAAGCTCGGGCGCTTTCCGCTCGTACGCCTCACGCAGCGCGCGACGGCGCAGCCGCTCCCGACCGTCCGCATCGTCGACATGGGCGCCGAGTTCGCATCGGGAAACCGGCGCGTGTTCTCGACCGCGCTCGCGGAGGCGCTCGCCGAACGGATTGCGCGGCGAGAGAAGACGGTGCTGTTCATCAACCGCCGCGGCAGCGCGCGGTTCGTGCTCTGCCGTGCGTGCGGTGCCGTCCCGGAGTGTCCGCGCTGCTCGACGTCGCTGACGGTGCACAAGAGCGAGACGCTGCTGCGCTGTCATTGGTGCGACTACCAGACGCCGCTCATCGAGGTGTGCCCGAGCTGCGGTGCGGGGCCGGTGCGCGAGTTCGGCGCCGGGACGCAGCGCGTCGCCGAGGAAGCCGAGCGGCTCTTTCCCAGCGCGGTCGTGATTCGGATGGACTCCGACACGACGACCCGCGTCGGCGATCACGCGCGGCTGCTCGAACGCTTCGGGGACGACGGCGACGTGCTCGTCGGAACGCAGATGGTCGCCAAAGGACTCGACTTCCCGACCGTGACGCTGGTCGGCGCCGTCGCGGCCGACCTCGATCTTCACGTCGCCGACTATCGCGCCGCGGAACGGACGTTTGCGCTGCTCACGCAAGTGTGCGGGCGCAGCGGACGTGCGCGCGCCGGCGAGGCGATCGTGCAGACGTACTCGCCCGAACAGCCGGCGATCGTGTACGCCGCAAAACACGACTACGAGGGCTTCGCGCGGCAAGAGCTCGCGGAACGCAAGCAGTTGCGCTGGCCGCCGTACGTGCGGCTCGCGCTGCTGGGCGCGATCGGCCGCTCGCGGCGCGCCGTGGAACGCGCGATCGCACAGTGGGCGCAGCCGCTGCGCGACGACGGCCGATTCGAGGTGCTCGGACCCGCGCCGTATCCGGTCGCGCGCGTCAACGAAGAGTGGCGCTATCGCATCGCCGTTCGCACGCGCGAGATGGACGCACTGCGCACCTCGATCCGTGAGCAGGTCGTACCCCGCGCGGCGGAAGCGGACGGGGTCCGGCTGACGATCACGATCGACGCGTAGGAAACGAACGAGGCCGCCCCGGGTGGGAGCGGCCTCGTGGATCTCTTTGTGCCGGGAGCGGCCGTTAGGCCTTCTTCGCGAGCGCCTTGGCCAGACGCGACTTCTTGCGGGCCGCCTTGTTGGGGTGGATGATCCCCTTGCGCGCCGCCTTGTCGAACTGCGCCTCGACCGTCGACACGAACGACGCGTCGTTCACGGACTTCGCCCGCTTGAACAGCGTCTTCAGACGGGTTTTCATCGCGAGGTTCCGCAGCGTGCGCTTTTCGCTCTGGCGCACCCATTTGACGGCGGCTTTGATGTTGGGCACGAGGAGTAGAGTACCATAGACCGCCCCATGGGTCTAGTGGGCTCGGCCAGGGCCGAGCCCTTCGCGGTCCTCGCTTCGCTGCGGTCCGCCCTCGCCTGCAACGATTTCCCGGTAGGAGGCGTAGCGGGTCGGGGCGATCCGGCCGTCCTCGACCGCGTCGTGGACCGCGCAGTCCGGCTCCGTGAGGTGGCGGCAGTCGGCGAAGCGGCAGTGCTCGGCCGGGGCCCGCATCTCCGGGAAGAGGCGGGCGACCTCGCTGGCCGGGAGCGGGTCGAGGGTGAACTCACCGATCCCGGGGCTGTCGATCAGGAAGCCGTCGCCGAGCCGGAAAAGCCGTGCCGAGGTCGTCGTCTGCCGCCCGCGGCCCGTCCGCGACAGGTCGCCGACCGTCGCGATCCCGCCAAGCGCACGGAAGATGCTCGACTTCCCGACCCCGGAGTTGCCGACCAGGAGGGCGTGGCGAGCGACAAGCTGCTCACGCAGCCGGTCGACCCCCCGTCCGGTCTTCGGGTTGAGGAGAAGCACCGGGACGTCCAGGGCGCGGTAGATCGCCGCGATCTCCTCGGCGCGCGCCTCGCCGGCGAGGTCAGCCTTGGTGAGGATGAGGAGCGTCGCAAGCGCGTGCTGCACGGCGAATCCGGTGAGCCGGTCGATCATCGCCAGGTGCAGCGGCGGATCGACCAAAGCCGCGACGATCGCGAGCGTATCGATGTTCGCCGCCATCGTCTTCGTCCGGCCGCCTGGCGTGCGGCGCACGAGTGCGAAGCTGCGCGGCGAGACCGCGTCGATGACGGTGCGATCGTCGGCGATTTGGCGCGCCTGCACGAGATCGCCGGGGACGAGCATCGTGTGCTTCGTCTTGGAGCGCAGCGAGGCAAGGCGCGGCTCTGTCTCGTCGTCGGCGACGATCCACGCCGCATTACGGCCGACTGCGATCACGCGAGCCCGGCGGAGTCCATCGTCGCTCACGCGAAGGACGCTGAACCTGTGATCGTCTCGCGCACCGTCTCCCTCGCCGACCCGCTCGCCCGCGCGAACGTCATCGAGGCCCTCAGCGGCCCCGGCGGTCCCGCGGGAGTCATCGACGTGAGCGAGGACGGGGCCGAGCTCGTCATCCGCTTCGATGACGCAATCACCGCGGCCGAGCTCATCGACGACGTGATCGCGATCGAGTCGCTCTTCGTCCCCGCGAAGACCGAGCGGGAGCTGGAGATCGGCGAAGCGGCCGCGATCGCCGCCGCGGGGCTCGGCGATCCCGAGCTCGACGCGAGCCGCGTCATCGAGACCTACCTCGCGCCCGGGGAACGCTCATGAGCTGGCCCCATCTGGCGATCCACGTCGGGATCACGGACGCGATCGACATCGTCGCGACGGCTGTCCTCATCTACTATCTGCTGCTGCTCATTCGCGGAACGCGTGCGGTGCAGATCATCTTCGGGCTCTTCGTCCTGCTCGTGATCCTCGCCGTCTCGAATCTGCTGCACCTGCTCGTCCTCGCAACCGTCATGCAGTACCTCCTGCTCGGGACGGCGGTCGGGTTGCCGATCGTGTTCCAGCCGGAGCTGCGCCGTGGCCTCGAGCAGCTCGGACGCGGGCGCCTGTTCGTGCGTGACCGCCGCGACGACGACGAGATCGTCGCGGAGCAGGTCCGCATCGTCGCGCACGCAGCGTTCGCGCTCGCACGCGAACGGGTCGGTGCGCTCATCGTGATCGAGCAGCAAACGGGACTGCGCGAGTACGTCGAGAGCGGCACCGCACTCGACGCGCGGCTCTCGCTCGACTTGCTGCTCTCGATCTTCGTGAAAGGCTCGCCGCTGCACGATGGGGCTGTGATCGTGCGCGACCTGCTCGTCGAAGGCGCCTCGTGCTTCTTGCCGCTGAGCGACAACGTGATCGCGATCGACCGGCATGTCGGGACGCGCCACCGTGCGGCGGTCGGTCTCTCGGAGCAGACCGACGCGGTCGTCGTCGTCGTCAGCGAGGAGAGCGGGATCGTCTCCGTCGCCCGCGCAGGACGCCTTTCCGTTCCCATCGATGATGAGGAGCGGCTGCGCCGCGTCCTGGCCGCCTGCACGAGACCGATGCGCCGGCGTGCCCAGGCCGAAGGCAACGTCTTCGCCAACCTGCTGCCGCGACCGTTCGAAAAGCTCAAAACGCGTGCTCAACGTTCTCAGGAACAACTTCGGACTTAAGGTGCTCTCGCTCGGGCTCGCGATCGCGGCCTGGGCGTACTTTCACCTTGCCGCCTCGCCCGCTGCGATCGCGCGTTTCGATCAGACGCTCTCGGTTCCGATCGTCGTGACCGGACTGCGTCCGGGTCTTCAAGTCCGGTACACCGAGAAGGTGGCGACGGTCGTGATCCAAGTGCCGCGCAACGGGACCGCGATACGACCCGATCAGATCCAGGCAGTGCTCGACGTCAGCGATCTGAGCGAGCCCGGCTATCGCAACGTGCCGGTGAAGATCGTTGCGCCCGACGTCGCGATCCAGTCGCTCTCACCGGCATCGGTGACGCTGTCCGTCGACCGGATCGAGGAACGCGTCGTGCCGGTAGGCGTCGACTACGTCGGCGATCGGCGCGGCATCGTCGTCGACTCCGCCGCGGTCACACCGGCAAGCACGACGATCCGCGGCGTAGCGAGCGAGCTCGCGCGCGTGAGCGCCGTCCACGTCGTGATCCCGATGCCCGGCAAGCCGCAGCGCTTCGACGCCATGCTCCGTCCGACACCCGCGGACGCGTCCGGCGCGGAAGTTCCGAATGTCGAGGTGTCACCGAACCTCGTGCGCGTCCGCGCCCAGTTTGTTGCTCCCAACTCCCAGAGGTAGAAGTACCTGGTCATGGACCGAGCGCAGAACGATCCTCAGTCGACCGCTACGCCCTTGAAGTCGGAGCGTCGTCTCTTCGGCACCGACGGGGTTCGTGGCGTCGCGAATCTTGATTTGACGCCGGAGCTTGCGTATAGGATTGGGCGCGCCGGCGCGGCGGTGATCGGGCATGCGCAATCGATGGACAAGCCGATCGTGGTCGGACGTGATACGCGGTTGTCGGGGCCGATGCTCGAAGGCGCGATCGTTGCGGGGATTGCGTCGACGGGGCGCAACGTCGTGCAGCTCGGGATCGTGCCGACGCCGGCGGTCGCCGCGATCACCGTGAGCATCGAAGCCGCGGCGGGCGTGATGATCTCCGCGTCGCACAACCCGATCGCCGACAACGGGATCAAATGGTTCGGAGCCGACGGCTTCAAGCTCTCCGACGCGGTCGAGGACGAGATCGAGTCGCTGCTCGACTCGCAGACGCTGCCGCGCCCGACCGGGCTCGACATCGGGATCGTGACGCAGACGCGCGGCTTGATCGACAACTATTTCGCCAAGCTCGTCGCCACCGGCGCCGATCTGCGTGCGTTCACCGTCGTCATCGACGCAGCGTTCGGCGCGGCCTATCAAGTCGGTCCGAAGATCTTCGAGCGGCTCGGTGCGCGCGTCGTCGCCCTGCATGCAGAAGATGACGGCAGCCGGATCAACGTCGACTGCGGTGCGACGCATCTCGAGCCGCTACAGCGTCGCGTTCGCGAGGAGATCGCGCGCTCGACCGGTCCGGTTATCGGCGTCGCGTTCGACGGCGACGCCGATCGTGCGCTGTTCGTCGACGAGACGGGCGCGATTCTCAGCGGAGATCACGTCATGCTCGCGCTCGCGCGCGAGCTGCACGCGCGCGGGGAGCTTCCCGGCGATGTCGTGGTCGGCACGGTGATGTCGAACATGGGCTTCGAGAAGGCGCTCGCGAGCGAAGGGATCGGGCTGCTGCGCGCTGCTGTCGGCGATCGTTACGTGCTCGAGACGATGCGAGCCGGCGGCTATCGTTTTGGCGGCGAGCAGTCCGGTCACATCATCGATCTCGTCCGCGGGACGACCGGCGACGGACCGATGACGGCTGTCGCGCTGATCTCGCTCGCCGCGCGCAGCCAGATGCCGCTGCACGATTTGGTCGCCGGACTCGTCGAGTATCCGCAGGTGCTGGTGAACGTTCGCGTGCGCGACAAGAACGTCGCGGAACATCCTGCGGTGCGCGAGGCCGTCGAGCGCGCAGAACGTGAACTTTTCGGTGACGGTCGTATTCTCGTGCGCCCGTCAGGAACCGAACCACTCGTGCGCGTCATGGTCGAGGCACAAGACGAGGCACGAATGCGTGCGGTCGCCGATGCCGTGGCGGGGACGATTCGCGCGGTCTCGACACCAGTCTGAGAATCGCCATACAACACGCGTACCACGACGCCGATCACATCACTGGCATCTTTACCGACCTTTTGTCCCAGCAGCAGGAGATGGTCATTCCCAGGCGATACCCTCCTTTTCGTGGCCCTGACAATTCAGGTGTCGCCGGACCGGTGAAGTGAACGCGTAAAGCACGCGTATATCGCTCCGCCGGGTTCGCATATCCCACTTGATCTGCTAACGAATCACGGAGTCCGTCGCCCCGTCCTGAGGACAGGTCGCGACGGAGCGGGGGACTACCCAGGAATGGGGTGAACGCGCCGGTCGGCGCGCGGGCAATTCTTCTGTCCGAACCCGTCAACTAACCCCGTACGTGTTGGAAGAAGGAGCAGTTTTTGACTCGTTTCCTCCTCACCGGGCTTGCTGTTTTCGCCTTGTCGAGTTCTCTGCCAGCGATGGCGCGAGCCGACGAGATGAGCCCGACGACGGGTACGCCGGCCGTTACCGCGCCGGCTCCTGAGGCCGTCGGAGCCGCCGCTGCGGCAACCGCCGCAGCCGAGGCTGCCGCGCCGACGGAAGGCGCTGATGTCGCAATGTGGGGCGGCACCGCCCCCGCAAAGGACGAGACCGCGAGCGCGAATGACGTCGCGCCGGTCACCGAGCAGCCGACGACCGTGCGCCACCTGTTCAACGTCAAGAAGTTCGCCGGCGGGATCGCGGCGCGTGGCCTTGCGATGGCTTCGAAGCTCACCCGCAACGCGCTCAAATTCCTCGGCGTGCCGTACGAGTTCGGCGGCACGAGCCGCGCCGGCTTCGATTGCTCGGGCTACGTCCAACACGTCTTCGCGATGATCGGCGTGCACCTGCCGCGCACCGCCGATGCACAGTACGCAGTCGCGCATAAAATCAAAGGCGCCATAAAACCGGGTGATCTGGTCTTTTTCGAGACGTACACCTCCGGCGTCTCGCACGTCGGGATCTCGCTGGGGGGCGACAAGTTCGTCAGCGCGTCGGGACGTGGGGTGAGCGTGTCGAGCCTGCACGATGCGTACTGGTCCGCTCGCTATCTGGGCGCGAAGCGCATCGTCGAGTAAACGCCGAGTCGTGTGCCGAAGATCGCCGGTGTGAGCGACGCCGGCGATCAGCGCGAGATCGAAGAACGAGCGGCCAACGCATACGTCGTGTGGCCGCTCGCTGCATTGGATCTGTTTCGCGCGCAACCCGATGCGACGACGTGGTCACGTTTGCACACACGCCAAGCGTTCGTCTTCGGCATCGTCGCCGCGTTTGCGTACCTCGTGCTGCTCGCGCTGCCGGTGTTGATCGTCATCGCGATCCCGTCGATCGGGACGACCGCCGTGGTATGGCTCTACGCGGTCGGCCTGCTCGCCGATCTCTTCGGCGCGCTCGTCTGGTTCGGGCTCTGCATGACGTACCGGGAGCGCACGCTGCGCGGCGAACTCTTCGCGATCCCCGTCGTCACGCCGCTTGCGGACCGTATCTTCCGCGGCCTCGATGAGCGCGCCGAGGGAAGACGCAGCCGGTAGAGAAGGCGAGGGCCGCACTGATGGGGCGTAGCCAAGTGGTAAGGCAGCGGACTTTGACTCCGCCATGCGTTGGTTCGAATCCAGCCGCCCCAGGATTGCGGTACATCCGCCACGATCTGACTCCGCCATGCGTTGGTTCGAATCCAGCCGCCCCAGCATGACGCCGCCCGGGCTGGAACCGATCCTCGAGGCATTCGAAGAGGGGGATTTGGAGCGAGCGGCTGGTTGCTTCGCTGAACGTGGGGTGTATCGGGAGTCGGGTGGGCAGCCCCCGATCGTCGGGCGCCCCGCGATCGCCGCACACTACGCAGCATATACGGCCTCCGGTGTGCGCTGGCGATTCCTGGTCGACGACGTCATCGGCGACGAAGACCGGGCATGCGTCGTCTACCGTTTCCAAATTGCCGAAGGCGATGGCGAGACGTGGCGCGAACGCGCGGGTTGCGCTACCGTGCGATTGGACGCGGGAGGTCAAATCGCAGAGTGGCGGGAGTACGACGGCTGATGAACGTGAACGGCACGACGACCCACCATCACGAAGACCTTTCGATCCACGTCCACCAGGTCGACGGGATCCCTGTGTTCGAGCTCATCGGGTCGCTCGATCTTGCGACGTCACCCTCCGTGCGCGCGGCACTGACCGACGCGTCGGAACGCGGTGACCATCGCTTGATCGTCGACCTGCACAAGATCGACTTCCTCGACTCGACCGGACTCGGCGCGCTCATCGGTGCGCAGCGCCGCGCTCGCGAGTTCGAAGGCGAAGTACGCCTCGTCGCGAAAGAGGGGCAGATCTTGCGCCTGCTCCGCATCACGGGGCTGCTCCGCGTCTTCGCCGTCTATCCGACGCTCGAAGACGCCGTCAACGACGGCCAACGCGTCGGCGATTTATAGCCCGTCACCCTGACCCTTCGACAGGCTCAGCGTGACGCGGCGGCGAGGCTTTCGTCGAGCAGTTCGATGACGTGCTTGACGGAGACGTCGGGTTTTCCGGCGGCGTCGAGCCCGTTGCGGATCTGCAGAGCGCAGCCCGGGTTGCCGGTCGCGACGATCTCGGGATCGACTTCGGCGATCCGCTCGACCTTGCGGCGCTGCAGCCGCTGCGCCATCTCGGGCTGCGTGACGTTGTAGATTCCCGCGCTTCCGCAGCAGAGCGATGATTCGGCCATCTCGCGCAGCTGAAGCCCGGGGATCGACGCGAGGAGGCGCCGCGGCGGTGCCGTGATGCGCTGCGCGTGCGCGAGGTGGCACGCGTCTTGATACGTGACGATCGCGTTCACTGCGCCGAGCGCACCCTGCGGCAAGCCGAGCTCGTCGACGTATTCCAACACGTCGCGCACGTTGCCGGAGAACGCGATGGCACGTTCTTCCCACGCGGGATCGCCGGCGAACAGCTCGCCGTACTCTTTGAGCGCCGAGCCGCACCCGGCAGCGTTGATGACGTAGACGTCGGCGCCGCTGCGCTCGAATGCGACGATGTTTCGTTTTGCGAGCTCGCGTCCGCGCGGCATCTCGCCCGCGTGGATCGTGATCGCGCCGCAGCAGCCTTGATCGCGCGGGACGACGACGTCGACGCCGGCGGCGTTGAGGACGCGGACCGTCGCTTCGTCCCATGGCGCGAACGCGACGTGCATGATGCAGCCGGCATGCAGGAACGCGGTCGCGCGCGCGCGGCCCGCGGCGGGGAAGCGCTGATCGCGCGGGACGAAAAAACGCTCCGACATTTGTGGCGCGAGCGCCTCGACGTCTTGCAGACCCATGAGGCGCAGGAGACCGGAGCCGCGCACGAGATCGCGCAGACCGCTGCGCTGATAGAACCGCAGCAGCGACGCGGCGACGCGCATCAGCCCCATGTTGCCGAAGAGCTGGCCGATCAGGACCGCGCGTCCGAGCCGTCCCAACCACGAGCGCCGGGGACCCAACGCACGGACGACCTGCGTGCGCGCAGGCTCGAGGATTCGGCCGTACTCGACCCCCGAGGGGCAGACCGCCTCGCAGGCCCGGCAATCCAAACACTCCGACATCTGATGGACGAACCCGGGGCTGGTCACGTCGAGGCGTCCTTCGCCGACGGCTTTGATCAGCGCGATGCGCCCGCGCGGCCCTGACGTCTCAACGAGCGTTTCGACATAGGTCGGACAGGTCGGCAGACACAAGCCGCAGCGGACACAGCGGTTATAGACGTCATCGGGCGGGATGTCCGGGCCGACGAAACCGCGCGTCAGGTCGATCACGATGAACCGGGCTTCGCGAACGCGAATGCGCGCCCATGCAGCCTCCTGATCCCATGCGCGCTCGCAGCTCCGTCGTCGTCGACGGGCGCGACCGCGCCGCCGCGCGTTCGTTCTTCCATGCCGTCGGACTAGCCGACGAGGACCTCGCCAAGCCGCTCGTTCTCATTGCGAACACGTGGACCGACGCGATGCCGTGCAACTTCGGCTTGCGCGCGCTTGCCGATCACGTCAAGGCCGGCGTGCGGGCCGCCGGCGGGACTCCGATGGAGTTCAACACGATCGCGATCTCCGACGGGATCACGATGGGCACCGAGGGGATGAAAGCGTCGCTCATCTCGCGCGAAGTGATCGCCGACTCGATCGAGCTCGTCGCGCGCGGCTACGGTTTCGACGCGGTCGTCTGTCTCGTCGCATGCGACAAGACGATTCCCGCCGCGGGGATGGCGTTGCTGCGCCTGGACATCCCGGGCGTCGCGCTCTACGGCGGCTCGATCGCGCCTGGACGGTATCAGGGACGCGACCTCACCGTCGGCGATGTCTTCGAAGCGATCGGCGCACACGCCGCCGGCAAGATCAGCGACGAAGAACTGCGGGCGATCGAGCACACGGCGTGTCCCGGTGCGGGCGCATGCGGCGGTCAGTTCACCGCGAACACGATGGCGACGGCGTTCGAGTTCCTCGGGCTCTCGCCGGTCGGGAGCGCGAGCCCCGGCGCGACGGATCCGCGCAAGGAGAAAGAGGCGTATCGCGCCGGCGTCACCGCGATGGAGATGCTGCGTAAGGGGCTCACGCCGCGCAAGATCGCGACCCGTGCGGCGTTCGAGAACGCGATCGCGGCGGCGGCCGGGACCGGCGGCTCGACGAACAGCGTGCTGCACTTGGTGGCGATGGCGCGCGAAGCGGGGATCGACTTGACGCTCGAGGATTTCGAGCGCGTCTCCGAGCGCACGCCGATCGTTGCGAGTTTGCGTCCCGGCGGCGAGTTCGTCGCGCTCGACGTCGATCGCGCCGGCGGAATTCAGCTCATCGCGAAACGGATGCTCGAGGGTGGACTGATCGACGGCTCGACGCTCACGCCGAGCGGGAAGACGCTCGCGGAAGAAGTCGCGAGCGCACAAGAGACGCCTGGTCAGCGCGTCGTCGCGACCGCCGACCGTCCGTTCAAGCCGACCGGCGGGATCGTCATTCTGCGCGGCAATATCGCGCCCGACGGTGCCGTGGTGAAGATCGCGGGACACGAGCCGACGCTCTTGCGCGGCCGCGCACGGGTTTTCGAGCGCGAGGAGGATGCGATGCACGCCGTCGACGCGCGCGAGATCATCGCGGGCGACATCGTCGTGATCCGCTACGAAGGTCCCAAGGGTGGTCCCGGGATGCGCGAGATGCTCGGCGTGACGTCGGCGATCGTCGGTCAGGGACTCGGCGGCGACGTCGCGCTCGTGACGGACGGGCGCTTCAGCGGCGCGACACGCGGCTTGATGATCGGTCACGTCGCGCCCGAAGCGTTTGCGGGCGGCCCGATCGCCGCCGTCCGCGACGGCGACACGATCGTGATCGACGTCGCCGCCCATCGCGTCGACGTCGAGCTCTCGGACGAGGAGATCGCTGAACGGCTGCGCTCCTGGCGTCAGCCCGCGCCGCGCTACACCAGCGGTGTGTTCGCGAAGTACGCCTCGCTCGTCTCGTCGGCTGCCGAAGGCGCGGTCACCCGTCCACCAACCGGCCAGCCGACGTGATCGAGCTGCGCTGCAGCGCCTGCGACGCGGTTCCCGCCGATCGCGATACACTCGCCTGCGCCGCGTGCGGCGAGTTGCTCGCGTTCGTGCTGGCGACGGACGCGATCGACGGACTTGCGATCGACGGGACGGCGCGCCTACGTCGCGCGTCGGTCGATCCGATCGACCGGAGCGGCGTGTGGCGTTACCGCGAGCTGCTTCCGCCGATCGACGTCGACGCAATCACGACGCTGCGCGAAGGTGACGTCCCGTTGTACGAGGCGCGAGAAGGCGCGGCGTACGCCGGCGTCGATCGGCTGGCGTACCTGCACCTGGGGATGAATCCGACTGCGTCGTTCAAGGACGCCGGGATGACGGTCGCGATCTCACGCGCTCGTGAGCGCGGCGCAGCGATCGCGGTCTGCGCGAGCACCGGGAACACCGCGGCATCGATGGCGGCGTATGCGGCGCGAGCCGGAATCACCGCGGTCGTGATCGCGCCCGTCGACGGAATTTCCGCCGCCAAGGTCGCGCAGACGCTCGACTACGGGGCGCACGTCGTCGCGGTCGAGGGCGACTTCGACGATGCCCTGCGCGCCGTGCGCGCGCTCGATCCGGCGCGCGTCGCGGTCGTCAACAGCGTAAACCCGTATCGAATCGAGGGACAGAAGACGGCAGCATTCGTCTTGCTGGAGCAGCGTCTGTGGGAGTCGCCGGACTGGGTCGTTCTTCCGGGCGGAAACTTGGGGAACACGAGCGCGCTCGGTAAGGGGTTCCGCGAAGCGCGGGCCTTCGGGTTGATCGAGCGCGCGCCGCGACTGGGAGTCGTGCAGGCGGCCGGTGCCGCGCCGTTCGCCCGCGCCTGGCGCGAAGACAATGACCTGATCCCGGTCCGTGCGCAAACGGACGCGACCGCGATTCGCATCGGCGCGCCTGCGTCGTGGAAGAAGGCACGCGCCGAGGTGCGTGCGTCGGCCGGGACCGTTACGGACGTCGACGACGCAGCGATCGCGGAAGCGCGCGCGGTGATCGGGCGCGACGGTGTCGGGTGCGAGCCCGCCTCGGCCGCGTCGCTCGCCGGACTGCGCCGACTCGTCGAGGAGGGGACCGTCGCGCGCGACGCCGACGTCGTCTGCGTCCTCACCGGGCACCTCCTCAAGGACACCGCGTACGCGACGCGTTACCACGAATCGGGCGCGCGGTACGCGAACGCGATCGTGCGCGGTCGCGACGTCAGCGAATATCTCGACGTCTTGATCGCCGCACGCGCGTGATCGAAACGGTCATCTCCGCGCCTGCGTCGAGCGCGAACCTCGGCGCGGGTTTTGACGCGGTCGGGCTGGCACTCGAGCTGCGCATGACGGCGACCGTACGCGAACTCGCGCCCGGCGCGTCATCGCAGTGGGAGTACAGTGGTCCCTGCGCGCCGACGCACGACGGGTTACGCGGCTGCGTCGAACGCGGCATCGTTCGTATCGCACCCGCGGCTCCGCCGCTGCACGTGCGTCTCGAGAACGCGATCCCGCTCGGTGCAGGTCTGGGCAGCAGCGCCGCCGCGCACGCGCTCGGTGTCGCGATCGGCGCACAGCTCGTCGACCGAGCTCCCGACGACGATCTGCTCGCCCACGCTGTCGCCGAGCTCGAGGGGCATCCCGACAACGCACTCGCCGCATGGTACGGCGGCGCGATCGTCGCCGCACTCGGTGACGATGGGCTGACGTCGGTTCGCTTCCCGCCGCCTGCCGTGCACGCGGTCGTCGTCGTTCCCGATCTCGTCTTCGCCACGGCGGACGCGCGTGCGCTCATGCCGGACCGCTACACGCGCGCCGACGCGGTTCACAACGTGCAACGCGCGGCGTTGCTCGGCGCAGCACTGGCGAGCGGCCGGCTCGACTTGCTGCGCGCCGCCGTCCGCGACCGCCTCCATCAGCCCTACCGCGCGCTCGCCGTCCCAGGTCTCGATGAGATGCTCGCCTTCGATGATCCCGCGCTTGTCGCCGTCGCCCTCTCCGGCGCCGGACCGTCGGTGATCGCATTGGTGCGCGGCGATGCCAAGCGGATCGGTCGCGCGCTTGCCGACGTCTTTGCACGACACGGGGTAGCGAGTGCCGTGCTCACGCCCGAGCTCGCGGGCGAGGGGGTGCGCCGCAGGGAGGAGAACCCTCGGAGCATATGATCAGCGTCAGCGTCGGTTCGCCGGCGGGGATGTGCACCGTCGCAAATCCGGCGTTTTATCGCTACGTGCTTCGCCTCGGCGAAGCACCGCTCGACGTGACGTCGACCGACCGTGCGCAGCTCGATGTCCTCGCGAACGTCCCGCATGCCTACGCTGATGAAGAAGAGTGCTCCGGTGACGGCTGGCGCATCGTCCCGGCCGTCTCGTACGAAGACTGGCCCGTGCTCGAGGCGACGCCGCAGCGACTCCGTGCGGCGTTTCAGACCGCGCGGCGACTGCTCTGGAAGAACGCCGGTCCGGTCGGGATCAGCGCGCACGACATGATCGCGGTCGATGCGGAGATCGAAGCCGTGCTCATGGTTCTCGGTCAAGCCGAGGCGCGCGGCTATTCGGTCAACGTCAGTTACGTGAGCTGAGCCGCCGGAGGGCGGCGCCGCAGCGCTGCGACCAGTACCGCGAGCCCGCTTGCGACGAAGAGGAACGCAACGGCGGCGACGATTGCCAGCGCGCTCCGCGACGTCCCTTGCGCGACCTGGATCGCAAAGCTGCTGGTCGTGTTCGTGATCGGCCCGACTTCCGTGCGGAGCGCAAGCGACCACGCTCCAGGCGTCGACAGCGTCACGGTCCCCGCGTAATCCCCGCCGCTCGAACGATCCAGCCGCACGCGCATGTTCTGCCCGTCAGGCGAGAGGCCGGAGAGCGTGACGGACTGTGCGCGCGGTGCGTGCACGGTGACCGCGATCGGCGTATCGACGACGTAGGAGGTCAAATGCGCGATCCGTGGATGACCGTGATTCATCGTCACGGACAACGTTTGCGTCGCACTCGGAGCGGCAAAGGCAGCAGAAACCGTTGCAACGACGCCGGCGAGCAAAGCAAGAAGCAAGCGCAACATCCTCCCGTTTGTACCCAAACGTACGGGGACTACCATCACATGGAACACGAGCCGATAGAAGAGCCGCGGCGACGCGAAGTCGATCATCCGGACGTGGACGAGCTCGAGCTCGAACAGGAAACCATCCCAACCGAAGACGTGGGTCGGCTGCCGAGCGAGGGCATGCAGGTCGACGACGTCTAAGCTAGGCCGCGGTGGAAGCGCCGCGGCCGGCCGGGCATCAACGGTTCTCGATTTTTCATCGCGCGGCTGAGGACGAGCCGGGACGGCGCGCGTGGCACCACGCGTTCGCTGACGTCTTCGCGCCCTGCACCAGCGTCCTCGACGTCGGCTGTGGGACCGGCGTCTTCCTCGACATGCTGCGTGACCGCGGCGTCGGGCGGCGGGTGGGGATCGACCGCGATCCCGAGATGGTCGCCGACACGCAAGCCCGCGGGCACGACGCGCGACTCGCTGATGCGCGCGTCGATTTCGGGGTCGGCGACGAGCGGTTCGCGGGCGTCCATGCGTCGTTCGTCATCGAGACGATGGACGGCGATGAGGGAATCGCGTTCCTACGCCGTTGCGTGCGCGCGCTCGAGCCCGGTGGTCTCCTCGTCGTGCGTACGCTCAACCCGCGCAACGACGCTGTGCGCGACGGTGGCCTGTGGCTCGAGCCGTGGACGAAGCGTCCGTGGCCGCTCGAGACACTGCACGTCGTGCTCAGCGATCTGGGGCTGCGCATCGTCGGTGCGGGGAACGAGCCGGATGGCTGGCAGCACACCTACCTCGTGGCCCGCACCGCTATGGAGGTCGGTGGCGACACCGCTCGCGTCGCAGTCGCGTTTCAGGGTGAGTTCTTCGCGTACAACTCGATGGCGGTGGTCAACCGCGAGCTCGCACGCGCACTCAGCGCACACGAGGACGTGGCGCCCGCGATCGTCGCCGACGAGCCGCGGGAAGAGGTTTCGGTCGCCGCGGATCAGCGCTACGCGCAGCTACGAGCACAGCAGCGTCGCTCCACGCCGCCGTGCGACGTGCTCGTTCGGCAGTCCAACGGCAAAGCGGATTTTCGGCGCGCTCCGGGCGCACGGCGGATCGTGCAAATTCTGCCGTGGGAGTACGGCGCTCCACCGACGGCGTGGCTCGCCGGGATCCGCGACGGCGGCGCCGACGAGATCTGGACGCCGAGCACCTACTGCCGCACGATGTTCCTCGAAGCCGGCGTCGCACCCGAGCGTGTCGCCGTCGTCCCCAACGGCGTCGATCCGCAGATGTTCTCGCCGGAGCGTGCAGTCACGCCGTATCCGCTCCCGACCGCGAAGAGCTTTCGCTTCCTGTACCTGGGGGGTGTACTTCCGCGCAAGGGCGTCGACGTGCTCCTCGCCGCGTACCGGCGCGCGTTTCGGCGCGACGACGACGTCGCGCTCGTCCTCAAGCTGTTCGGAACGCGCTCGTTCTACCCGCTGCCGGACGGCGGCGCGTCGCTGCGCGCGTTCAGCGACGATCCGCAGGCGCCCGAGCTCGTGATCCTCGACGACGACGTGAGCGACGAGGACGTGGTGCGGCTCTACCGGAGCGTCGACGCGCTCGCGTTCCCCTACCGCGGCGAAGGATTCGGTCTCCCGATGCTCGAGGCGCTCGCTTGTGGGCTCCCAGTCATTGCGACGGCCGGGGGTGCTGCCGACGATTTCCTCGACGACGAGGTCGCGTACCGCATACCGTCGCGACGCGAAGCGCTCAGCGGGGTCTTTCGCGGCGAGCAACTCGCCGGCACGGGGTGGTGGCTGGAACCGGATGTCGATGCGCTCGCTGCGCTGATGCGGCACGTCGCGTCACATCCGGACGAGGCACGCGCAAAGGCGCAAGCCGGCGCGTACCGTGCGCGCGCAGAATGGACGTGGGAACGCGCCGCAATGATCGCGGCCGAGCGGTTACGGGCGCTCCGCTAAAGGACAGGCGGTAAGGCGGCTGCCTAGTGGAATCGCGCGCGTATCGCGCTACGATGTGACAAATGATGCTACGCGTCGCAGGAGTAGCGGCGCTGGCGTTCGTGGTCATGGGGCCGCTTGTCGTCCCCGTGCCGCTCGCGGCGCACCCGCTCTTTGTCAACGGTAAGAAATACGACGAAGTTCGCCACCGGGCCGAGCGTGCCGAGGCGGCGGAGCGTACCCTAAAAGCGGCGCTCCAACGCGAGCACCTCGCAATGCTGCGGGAGCACGACGCCGTTCAGCGCGAGCGTGACGCGCACGCGCGCGAGTTCCAGAACGTATTGCGTGAACACTTTACCGCGGTGCGCGAGCACGAGGCGTACGTGCGCGAGCACAACGCCGTCGAGCAGGCGTTGCTGCAGCAGCACGCCGACCGGCGCCGCATCGCGCAGCTCTTGCGGCAGGTGTACGCGCTGCGTCAGCTCGCCTCCGCACGCGACGGTGCGCCGCGCTTGGCGTTTCGTACGGTACCGGTCGAGGAACCGATGACGCTCCACATCGAGCCGCGATCGCAAGCCGCTCCGGCAGAAGGTGCGCGTCCGGTGCCACGCCGTCACGCGACGCGCCCGGGTCCGCAGCGTACCGCCCCCGCCCGTATCGATGCGAGGAATCCGAACGGCGTAGGCTGGGGCGAGCCGTGAGCCCCGGCCGGCTCGCGGTCCTCGTCCTGATCGTTGCGATCGGACTCGTGGACTGTGGCCGGCGAACGGGTCCGACGCGCGTCGGGATGGCGATCAGCGTCGACAAGGTGACGCGCGCCGTCTACGCCGATGACGCGCTTACCGTGCAATCACTGTTCGACGACGCCGTGCGCGAGAGCGTGACACCGACGAGCGTCTCGAATCTCGGCCAGCAGATGCGCACGCTCGGCGGCTATCAGGGTGTCAGCTTGATCGGTGAGCGTGCTCCCGGCCGATACGACTTCGAGGCGCTGTTCGACGGTGGATCGCTGCTGTTGCACGTCCGTTTCGACCCGGACGGCACGATCGCCGCATACCGGGCGCTCCCGAAGGAATGACGTTCAGGTCAAACCACGATCTTCTCGGGTTCTAACGCGCATCGCGACGACAGTGGCAGAACGACGCGAATGTGGCTGCCGTAGCCTGGGAGGCGCGTGACCCTGATCGATGGTGCCAGCATCGAGATGAGGAAGAGGCCACGTCCCGATTCCGCCCACGTATCCGGCGGGAGCGACGGATGATAGTCGAAGCCCCGTCCTTCGTCGATCACATGCAGCACGACCGCGCCGTGCTCTTGAGAGAGGGAGAGACTGAGCGGTCCCGGTGCGTGACGAACAGCGTTGCCGATCAGCTCCGCAACGATCATCTCACACGCATGTAGTGCCTCGGGGGAATCCTCGCACAGGTTCGCAATCGCGTCCATCAGGTCGCGCTTGACGGAGTACGCGGCGGCGGCCTCGCCGACATCGAATCGCCAGTACGGCTTCGCGATCCCAAAACGTACCGTGAGGATCGCGACGTCGTCACGGGGATTCAGGTCGGCGATCGTACGCTCGATGAATCGGGCCGGATTCGCAGCGTGGAGCGATGCTTCGGTTGCCAAAACCTCGCAGAGCCGATCCTCGCCTGCGATCACGTCGCGCGTCGCCTCGGTGAGGCCGTCCGTGTAGAGAACGAGGAGCGCGCCTTCTTCGATTCGCGTCGCGTGGCTCTCGAACTCGATCTCGGACGAGATTCCCAGGAGGGGAGAGCCGGATGACAGACGCTCCACGCCGTCGCGGTCCCAGCGGATGAACGCAGGGGGATGCCCGGCAGAGGCATAGCGCAAGAGCTTCGAATCGGTGCTGATGATCCCGATGAATGCGGTCGCGAACGACCCCGTTCGGTCGAACAGCAGCGCGTCATTGACGATGCGCATCATCGCCGCAGGATCGTCGGTAACCGTTGCAGCGACCCGGACCGATTGACGAAGCTGCACCATGAGCCGCGCCGCCTCCACGCCCTTGCCGGTCACGTCGCCGATCGTGACGATGATCGAGCCGTTCGCGGTCTGAAACGCGTCGTACCAGTCGCCGCCGAGTTCCGCGTCGCCTTTGCCCGGCCGGTAGATCGCGTGGAAGAGCAGATCCGAGCGAATCGGAAACTCTCGGGTGAGAAACGCGCGCTGCAGCGTTGTCGCTACGTGCTGCTCGCGATGATATTGCTTCGCGTTTGCAACCGCGACGCCGGCGCGGCGGCCGAGTTCCTCGGCAGCTTGGACGTCCCGCCCGTCGAACGGCGCCGTCTCATCGGTGCGCACGAAGGTAAGCGCCCCGAAGAGGTGCGACTGCGCGGTTACCGGGACGACGATCTTCGAGCGGTATCGCATCCGCCGCATGAAGTCTGCGTGCTGCGGCGAGACTGCGTGCTGAGCGATGACCTGCTCGTTGAGGACGGGCAAGAAGAAGGACCGGCCGGTCATGGTGACCTCGACGGCGGGATGCCTGCGCGGCCCTGAGGTGTACAGGATCGAGGAGCCGACGCTCTTGAGCGCGGCCTCCACCGAGGAGTCGCGATGCGCGCCTGCTGTAACGTAGAGGCGGTCTGAGTCTTCGTCGACCAAATCGAAAAGACACAGGTCTGCAAACGCTTCCACCGCCATGCGTGCAACGTTGTTGAGCGTGTCCTCAACGTCGAGCGACTGATGGAACATTTCGCCCGCGCGGACCAACAACATCAGACGCTCATGCGTTCGATCAACCGCGCCACGCACCGTGCTCTGTATTGTCCCCTCACAAACTGGCGACTACCGGCGATCCAGCCGAACTAACCAGCCCTACCCGTACCCACATTTCGCCACCAGGAACGAGAGAACGCCGTGCAACTTTGCCGTCCCGGCCCGGGTCTTCATGAGACCCCATGGTCAATTCTCTTCCCGTCGGTACCGTTGCCGACGAGCTCGACGCCTATTCGTCGACGGTCACCGCTGTCGTCGAGAAGGTCGCGCCGTCGGTCGTCGGCATCGACGTTCGCGTCAACGGGCGCCGCGCCGGCAGCGGCAGCGGCTTCGTCGCGACGCCTGACGGCTTCGTCATCACCAACTCGCACGTCGTCCACGGCGCGCGGGAGATCGAGGTTGCGCTCCTCGACGGTCGGCACGTGCGCGGCATGCTCGTCGGCGACGATCCCGACAGCGATCTCGCCGTCCTGCGCGTCGCGGCCGGCGGCTTACAGCCGTTGGAGATCGCCGACTCCAGCAGCGTCAAGGTCGGTCAACTCGTCGTCGCGCTCGGCAATCCGTTCGGCCTGCAGTGCACGGTCACGGCCGGCGTCATCTCGGCGCTCGGTCGCAGCTTGCGAGCGCAGTCCGGCCGCCTCATGGACAACATCCTCCAGACGGATGCGGCGCTCAATCCCGGCAACAGCGGCGGACCGCTCGTCGACGCCCGCGGACGCGTCGTCGGCGTGAACACCGCCATCGTCGCTGCTGGGCAAGGGATTTGTTTCGCGATCGCCTCCAGCACCGCGACGCGCATCGCCGGGATCCTGATCCGCGACGGCAAGGTGACGCGCGGTTACATCGGCGTCGCCGGTGCCGACATCGAGATTCCGCGCCATCTGCAGCGCCTCCACGCCCTCGCCCAGGAGCGCGCCATCATCGTGCACGGGGTCGAGGAGCACAGTCCCGCTTCGCGCGCGGGTCTCGAGGACGGCGACGTCGTGCTCGCCATCGGCTCGCAACCGGTAACGGGCGTCGACGCGCTGCACAAAGTGCTCGCCGATCACGCGCCGGGAACGCCGACCACCGTGACGATTCTCCGACGCAACGCGCTCGAGACGCGCACGATCATCCCCACGGAGCTGCCCGTCCTGCCCTAACGTCGCATTTGTGGTACGATCGAGAGCTCGGGAGGCGCGTTCGATGCATCGGATCCCCGTCGTCCTCGTCTTCGCACTCGCGTTGGCACCGGGACCCTCAAGTGCCCAACACGTTGCCGGACCGGCTGCTCGCCCGGTCATTGGTAACCCCGGCAGCGGCCGCGTGGGTCCCCCCGGGCGCCTCGGCGGGCCTGCGACAGGCGGCTTTCGCGCCCTCGGCGTCCGCGGGATACAGCCGTTCCCGTTCCACGTCAGGCGCGACGGGTTTTTCTTCCGCCATCGGTCTCGCCGGTTTTTCCAACCCTTTGGGTGGTGGGGGACCGCGGGATGGTGGGGGACAGCGGACGCGGATCTGCCGTATCCGGCCGACGTCCCGCCGGCGCAGCCCGAGGGCGCGCCCGTCGTTGAGCTTCCGACCCCTGCCTACTTGCCAAACGTCGAGACGTTCACGTGCGTCGACGCGGCACAGATCGTCAGCGACGCAGGTCTGCACAATGCGTCGAGCAACGAGCGCACGCTGAGCCGCGTCTTCCGCGATCCGGGCGGCGTCGAAGCGTTGGCCAACGCGTTACGGACTGCGGGCTATCCGAATGTGCTGCTCCTCGGGGTCGAGCCGTCCGGCGACGGAATGCGAGCGACGTATCTCCTCGGGCCACGCGACGCCCCGCTCTGCTGACTCGGCCGGAACAGCCGCCCGAATGTCAATCGGCGCGCCCGATGAAACTGACAACTTCCGTGAACGCCGGGAATCCGAGGATCAGATCAATTCAGGCTGAGGGCCAGAAGCGCGCGCATTCACTGCCCTGGCGGTGGATGCGGAGGCATCGCTCGATCTCGCTCATCGCGAGGTGTGCGCGCGCGCGGTCGAGCGGAAGTGTGCGAGAGCTTAGCCGCGCGCGAAGCCATTCGACGTTGGGGGTGTAACCGAGCAAGATAGGGATGCGCCGCACCAGATTTCTGAATGTCAGCACCGCAGTTCGAATCGTCAAGTTCCTGAGACTCCGATAATCGTTAAAGGCAGTCCGATGGAATAGCGCTCGGGCAGAAGTATCATCATCGCGAGCAGGCTCACTGCGACGGCCAACGCCATTCCAAACGTCACAAGTCCGAGCTGCACGTCATCGGCAAACGTAGGAGCGTGCTCTCGCGGTGCTTGGGGAAGGACCACTCCACTATACGGGGACGTGGTTAATGACGATACATCCGCATAAAGGAAGGCGGATTCGAACCTGAAGCACCGGCCACCGCTGCGCTGTTTCCGGAAGCACCGCTCGATATCGGTGAGAGCAAGGTGAGCCCGCGCCGCGTCAACCACCTGGGTCGAACGCCTCGACCAAGGGAGTAGAGCCAGGCGAACGAGTCTAGTCCAGAGGCTCAGCGTCGCCATCAGCATCGCGCTAACTGCTTAAGCGCGGCCCGCCTACGCACCGAGCCGCTTCGGCAGAGTCGACGACGATCCCGAAGTGTTGTCCGTGTCCGCCTTGCGCGTCGGCGTCGAGGTGCAAGAAGGCATCGACAGCGCGGCTGATCCGTTCACGGGCGTCCTGGACGAGCTCGTAGTAGGCCCATGTTCCACGCCGGTCGACGCGAAGGAGACCGGCGTCGCGAAGGATGCGTAGGTGGTGCGA
>CAZABL010000033.1:9290-35687 GCA_964483365.1 uncultured bacterium | reverse complement strand
CCGGGACGACGTACGCGACGATGATCAGCGCGACCGCGTTGAGGATCAGGCGAATCAAAAAGCCCACGGTGGCGCAGCCCTTCGCTAGCCGCCCAGTGCGGCCTTCACGCGCGACGCCAGCGCCGGCGTCATCCCCTTCACCGCCGCGATTTCGTCAACCGACGCGTGCTTGATCGCGCGCACCGAGCCGAACGCGCCCAGCAGCCGCTTCTTACGAACAGGCCCGACACCGTCGAGCGTATCCAATACCGAACGCGTCATCGCTTTGCCCCGCTTCTTGCGGTGGTGGGTGATCGCGAAGCGGTGCGCCTCGTCGCGGATCCGCATCACGAGGTGCAGTCCCGGAGAGTTGGGCGGCAGCACGATCGGCTCGCTCTGGCCTGGTAAAAACAGCCATTCGTGCTCTTTCGCGAGCCCGGCGACGGGGATGCCCCACATATCCATCTCGTGCAGCACCTCGACGACCGCGTTGAGCTGTCCCTTGCCGCCGTCGATGAGCAGCAGATCGGGTTTCTCGTGAAAACGCTCCTTGCGCCGCGCTTGCGCTTCAATCGCTGCGGTCGCGGGATCGTTGTCGGAGACCGGCGGGCGATCCGCGTCGTTGCGCAGGTAGCGCAGGCGCCGCCGTAGCGTCTCTTGCATCGACGCGAAGTCGTTCGGACCTTCGACCTGCTGGATCGTGAAATTACGGTAGTCGCTGTTCTTCGGACGGCCTTCGACGAAAACGACCATCGAGGCGACGGAGTTGGTCCCTTGGATGTTCGAGATGTCGTAGCACTCGATGCGGTGCGGCGCGTCGGGAAGATCGAGCGCGGCGGCGAGCTCGGTCAGAGCGCTCGCCGACGCCGTCTCGGCCGCCTCTTGGTGCACCAGGAACGCGCGCAAGTTCTGCTCGGCGTTCTTCTTCACGAGCTCGAGGTAGTCGCGCCGGTCGCCGCGCTCGGGGCGAAGGATGCGCACGCGCTGGCCCTTGAGCTCGGTCAGCCACAGCTCGATCAGGCTTCGGTCGTCCGGAAGCGCTTCGACGAGGATCTCCTTGGGGATCGCCGCGTCGAGACCGTCGCGCCGGCGGGCGCGGGCTTTGAGCGCGACCGGCACTTGCTGATCGCGCGCCGCGCGCAGCGCGAGCGGCGAGCCGCTCACCTCGGCATCGATCGCGGCGTTCATCCCGAGATTGCCCGAGCGCGAGGTGTAGAACTGCTTGATGAACTCCGAGAAGACTTCGGCGTCGCTCGTCTCACCGGCGCCTTCGAGGATGAAGTGCTCTTGGCCGAGCAGCTTCCCGTCGCGCACGAGGAAGACTTGGACGCAGGCTTGTCCCTGCGCGCGCGCAAGGGCCATCAAATCGACGTCGATGCGCGAGCGCCATACGACCTTCTGCCCTTCGATCGTCCGGCGGACCGCGATAATGCGATCGCGCAGCCGCGCCGCCGCCTCGAAGTTGTAGTGCTCGGCTGCCGTGCTCATCTCGTGCTGCAGACGCTCGATGAGCGGATCGAAGTGGCCGTCGAGGAAGAGCGTCGCTTCATCGACGAGCGCGTCGTAGTCGTCCTCGGACTGATAGCCGACGCACGGCGCGAGACAACGTTTGATGTGGTACTGCAAGCACGGCCGCTTCCGGCGTCCGTCGATCGGTTCGCGGCACGTTCGTAACGGGAAGACGATGCGAATGAGATCGATCAGCTCTCGCAATCCCGCCGCATTCGTGTACGGCCCGAAATAGCGCGCGCCGTCGTCTTTGACGACGCGCGTGAAGACGACGCGCGGAAAGTGCTCGTTGGTGACCTTGAGGTACGGGAAGCGCTTGTCATCGCGCAGCCGCACGTTGAACGGCGGCTGGTGGCGCTTGATGAGGTTGGCCTCGAGGATCAGCGCCTCGACCTCGTTCGTGACCACGACCGTGCGCACGTCCGCGACGCGCTCGACCATCTTCAGGGTGCGGTACGGGTGCGCGGCCGAGTCCTGAAAGTACGAGCGGACGCGGTTACGGAGCGAGACAGCCTTTCCGATGTACAGGATGCGCCCGTCCTCCCCGATCATCTGGTAGACGCCGGGTTGGTCGGGGAGCTGTGAAAGCGCGATCTCGAGTCGCGAGGGCTCGGGGGCCATCCCACCAATCATACCGCTCGCATCGATTGATTCCAAATACGCATCGATTTTTCCGCACTCCCGCCAAAAGGTGCATAGGCGGGCGCGTGGGAAGAGCCGCCCAACTCCTGCGCTCGCACTGGTTCGGAAACCAGCGGATTGGAGGGCACGTGTTGCTGCAGAATCTTCGCCGAGTTCTCGCGCTGGCGATCGTCGCCGGGATCGCGACCGCCTCGGGCGCACCCGTCCGGGCACAAAACCTTGTCGTCGTGCGTGTCGCGGTGCCGCCGGTCGACGACGCGACCCCGGTCCTGTATGCGTTGCATGCCGGTTTGTTCAAAAAGGCGGGGCTCGACGTACAGTTGTCGGCGCTTCCCAGCGGGGCCGCCGTCGCGGCCGCCGTCGCCGGCGGCTCGGTCGACATCGGCAACTCGAGCACGATCCCATTGATCTCCGCGCACGCACGCGGCGTCCCGTTCAAGATCGTCGCCGCCGACGGCTTATATACGTCGGAAGCACCGTACGCGCTGATGCTGGTGCGCGCCGACTCGAAGATCCACAGCGGCAAAGACCTCAACGGCAAAACGGTCTCATCGCCCGCGCTCAAAGACCTGATCTACACCGCGAACCTCGCCTGGATCGACAAGAACGGCGGCGACCTGACCTCCGTCCACACGATCGAGCTGCCGAACTCGGCGGTCGTCCCGGCGATCGAAGAGGGTCGCGTCGATGCGTCGACCGTCCTGCAGCCGCGTCTTTCGCAGGCGCTCGCCAACGGCAAGGTCCGCGTGCTCGGCAAGTCGTTCGAGTCGGTCTCGCCGCACTTCTTGATCTCCGCGTGGTTCGGCACGTCGTCGTACGTCGCCGCGCACCCCGATGTCGCGACGAAGTTCGGGCGCGTCGTCGAGGAAGCCGCGGCGTACGCCAACGCCCATCGCGCGGAGACGGCGGCGCTGCTCTCGGAGTTCAGCAAAGTCGATCCCAAAGTGCTCGAGAAGAGCACGCGCGAGACGTTCGCCACCTCGCTCAACCCTGCCGACATCCAAGTCGTGATCGACGCGGCGATCAAGTACAAGGTGATCGACAAGTCGTTCGGCGCGCACGAGCTGCTCAACGAGACTGCCGCCAAGACCTAGGGGAACGTCACTCATGCTGTCACGTGCCGAGAACGACCGCCTGACCCACGTCACCGGCGACGCCCCGATGGGACGAATGATGCGGCGGTACTGGGTGCCGGCGTGCCTGAGCGAAGAGGTCGCGCAGCCCGGCGGCACACCGCGCCGGGTCCGGCTCTTCGGTGATGGCTACGTCGCATTCCGCGACACCGAAGGACGCGTCGCGGTCGTCGACGAGCACTGCCCGCATCGTCTCGCTTCGCTCGCGCTTGGCCGCAACGAAGAAGGCGGCTTACGCTGCATCTACCACGGCTGGAAGTTCGACGTGCACGGCACGTGCATGGAGATGCCGACCGAGCCGCCCGGCTATGCGTTCCGCGATCGCATGCGGCTGCGCAGCTATCCGGTCCGCGAGGCGGGCGGGATGCTGTGGACGTACCTCGGCCCCGAAGGGACTGCACCCGAGTTTCCCGAGTACGACTGGATGGCGCTGCCGGCCGAGCAGCGCGCGATCGTGAAGGTCGGCGAACGCGTCAACTACTTACAGGCGATCGAAGGCGCGATCGACTCGTCGCACTCGTGGTTCCTCCATCGCGGCTCGGTGTGGGACTGGAAGAAACGCACCGACGTCTCGACCGACACCTCGCCGACGATGGAGGCGGAAGACACCGCGTACGGCTTCCGCTACGCCGCGATCCGCATCCCCACGCGAAACCCGGAGACCGAGCGCTACATCCGCGTGACGCTCTTCCTCGCGCCGTTCACGGCGTTCATCCCGCGTCCGCTCGACCCAGCGCACGTCGCGCACGTGCAGATCTTCGTCCCGGTCGACGACGAGCGCACGATGTTCTACGGAATCTTCTTCAGTCAGAACGGCAGCCCGGTGAGTGACCGCGAGACGCGCGCGCAGCACCACGTCCTCCCAGGCATCGACCTGGACGCCAACTGGTTCCGTCTTGCCAACGTCGACAACTGGTTCAACCAGGATCGTGAAGCGATGAAGAACGGCAGCTGGACCGGGATCGAAGGCTTCACCAATCAGGACATGGCGTGTCAGGAGTCGATGGGGCCGATCGTCGACCGCACACAGGAACACCTGGGCACCTCCGACATCGCGATCATTCGCATGCGGCGCCGGATGCTCGAAGCCGTGCGCCGTTTCGAGGTCGACGAGCCGCTGATTGGACACGATGCCGCGATCCCGTGGTCGCGCGTGCGCAGCGAACAGAAGATCGTCCCGATCGAGACGCCATGGCAAAGCGTCGGCGCCTACGCGGGTGAGTACGCGGAGACGACCGCCGGAACCTAAACCGCGATGTCGCGCGCGGCGGCGTTCTTCTTCGCGCGGGCACGCAGGTACAGCGCCCCACCGACGATCCCGACGAGCACGACCAACACGACGAGAAGCGCCACCTTGTGCAGCGAGCCCGTCACGGCGTCGATGTTCTTCCCCGCGAGATTGCCGAGGAAGGCGAGCCCGAAGCAGAAGATCGCCGAGCCCAGCGCGGTGTACGTAAAGAAATAGCTCTTCGACATCCGCGCCACGCCGGCGGGGAACGCCGCGACCCCACGGATGAACGGAATGAAGCGGCACCAGAAGACCGTCGGGTTGCCGTAGCGCGCGTAGAAGCCGTGGACCCGCGCGAGCTCCTTCTGCTTGAAGCCGATGTACTTGCCGTAGCGCTCGAGGACAGGTTCCCCGCCGTAGTAGCCGACCGCGTACAGAATCCCGCCGCCGACGACCTCCGCACACGTCCCGACGATCGCGACGACGATCCAGGCCGGGACCGCGCCGAGCGGCGGGAGATGGCCTTGCGCGCCGAGCGCGCCGGCCGTCGGCATCACGATCTCAGTCCCCGCCGGGGCACCCATGTTGCCTAGCATCATGACGAGGAAGAGCCCCTCGTACCCCAGGCGGACGACGAGATCGTGAAAGACGTGGGTCAGCTGTTCCATGCGCGCCTCAAGATGTCGGCGGCGAGCCCGCCGCCTTCGGCGCGGATCGCCTCGAAGAGATCGATGGGCTCGATCTCTCGATCGCCGGCCCGTGTCTCGGCTAGTTGTACGATCTTCCGCACCCGAGGTGTCAGGAGGATCCCCTCCCACATCCGGTCCTCACCCGTGCCGAGCGCTCGCTTGACTTCGGCATGGACGCGCGCGGGTTGGACGTGCTCGGCTGCGAGCAGCGCGTCGATCTCCGCGTCGTGCTCTTCGAGCAATGCGTAGAGCACGTGCTCGGCACCCACGTAATAGTGGTTGTGATTGCGGCACTCTTGCTCCGCCGCACGGAGCACGCGACGGGCGGCCGGGCTGAAACGTGAGAACAAAGCGGCCCGTTATAGGGAGGTGGAAATGGTCGGGGCGGCAGGATTTGAACCTGTGACCTCTGCGTCCCGAACGCAGCGCTCTACCAAGCTGAGCTACGCCCCGTAACCGGCTTGGAACCAAAACCCGCCCATTCGCAAATGCAGAACTGGGTCCTGCCGCGGGGGACCAACAATCGTAACACCGAATCGTCCGATCCGCCCATGAGATACCTGATCGTCGGCTGCGGGCGCGTGGGGTCGACCCTCGCCAAGCTGCTCGTCGCCGACAAACACGACGTCATTGTTGTGGATGAGAATCCGGCGGCGTTCAAAAGGCTCGGTAATCGTTTCGGCGGAGCCGTCGAAGTCGGTACCGGGATCGACTATGACGTCCTCAAGCGCGCGGGTGCCGAGCGAGCCGACGGCTTCGTTTCGGTGACCGACGGCGACAACCGCAACGTCATGGCCGCATTGATCGCGCAGCGGATGTTCCGCGTTCCTAAGATCGTGGCACGCATCTACGACCCGCCGCGCGCTCAGCTCTACCGCGAGCTCGGGATCGAAACGTTCTCGCCGACGACGATCGGCGCGCAGTTCTTGCGCGACAAGCTAGCGGACGTCCCGTACGCGTCCGTGCCGTCGTTCGACTTCGACAAGATCTCCTCGCTCGTCGCGACCGTCTCCCGTGCGCAGGCCGGCAAGCGCGTCGCCGACGTCGAGGTCGAGGGCAAGATCCGCATCGCTGCGATCCGCCACCTCGGCACCGTCAAGATCGCGTCGGAGAACGAGGTGCTCGTGGAAGGCGACGAGATCAACGCCATCGTCGCTCCGGAAGCGCTCTCCCAATTCGCCGCCGCCTTTGCGTCGGCACATCCCGCCGCCCGTTTGAGCGCGTAGCGCGAGCCATGCAGAAAGAAAGCAAGATGTCGTTGCGCGCGTGGTTTAACGGCGCTCCGCCCCTGGCTCCGCGCCCCCCATGCGCTGCGCACATGGGGCCCCCGAACCACAGCGCGCGGCACGATGGTGCTCAGCTGACGATTCCCCGCGGGCGCGCTTGGCAACATCTCATGCGTCGGTCTTCATCGACCGAGCTACGCTCGGTAAAATAATGTTTATTTTAATAGTTGGTGGCGGCAAGGTTGGAACATACCTCGCGCGTGCGCTCATCAAGCAGAACCATGAGGTCGTCGTCATCGAAAAGGATGCGCGCAAGGCGCAGATGATGACGAACCTGCTCGAGACCGACGTTGCGATCGTCGGGGACGGCTGCGATCCCAACATCCTCTTGCAGGCCGGGATCCAGCGCGCCGATGTCGTCGTCGCCGACACCGGTGACGACGAGGACAACCTCGTCGTCACGATCATCACCAAGAAGCACTCGCAGGCGCGCTGCATCGCACGGGTCAACAACCCGAAGAACAAGCTGATCTTCGAGTCACTCGACCACGAACGGCCGGTGACGGTGATCTCGTCGACGGAGCTGATCCTGGGGATCATCGAGGACCGCGTCAACGCGTGCGACCTCGAGCCGCTCGCGAAGATCGGCAGCGGCGGCCTGGAGATCGTGCAGCTCCACATCAGCGACGACTCACCCGCGAACGGCAAACGGCTCGCCGACGTCGAGCTCCCGCGCGGCAGCATCATCGTCGCGGTCGACCGCGGCGATGGCGAGGTCCTCGTCCCCAACGGTGAGACGACGCTGCGCCGCGGCGACGACGTGATCGCGATGATCAAGCGCGAGGCGCGAACCGACGTCTGCTCGGCACTCGTCGGAACGGCGGCGGTCGCGACAGCGGCTAGATAGTCGCGCAGCGGCGCGTGAACGGGAGGCGTACCGCCTTCCAGGGAGAGCCGACGCGCCGATGATGCAGTCCAGCTGGCCGGGTTTTCGCAGCCCGATCTTCGATCCGACCCCGATTCCGCTCGCCAACGACGCGAACGCGGGCACCACGACGCCCAGCGGAGGCGCATGGGGATCGCTCGCGACAGCAGGGACGGGCGACGGTGTCTCGCGCCCCTGGTGGCAACAGTCGTCGGGCCCGCTCCCGTCCATCACCCCGAACGGCAACACGTACGACTTCGTCCAGTCGATCATCGGCCAGATCCAAAACTGGCTGAGCCAACTGTTCGGCGCGACGCAACAAACCGGCCCGTCGCAACAGGCCGTCGATGCGACGCTCAGTTCGACCGGCGACCCGCACCTCGCCGAGACCGGCACCGTCGCCGCAAACGGCGCAAACGCCTCGGTCGACACGCACTTCGACAGCATGGTCTCGCACCACGATCTCGTCGACTCGAACGCCGTTCCGGGCGGCTACCGCGTCTCGACACAAGTCACCGCGCCCGCCGCAAACGGCGTCACCTACAACCAGTCCGCGACGGTCCACACCGGGTTCGGCCAAGACGAAGTCACGATGAACCGCGACGGCTCCTTCGCGATCACCGACCACGGCAACGCCGTCACATTATCGTCCGGTCAAACGACGACGCTCTCCGCCGGCGAAACCGTCGCAAGCAACACCGACGGCTCCCTCACCGTCACGGCCACCGACGGCAACGGCGGCACGATCGCAACGACGATGCGCGCCACCGGCAGCGGCGTCGACGTAACCACCCACGCACAAAACATCATGATCGGCGGCGACATCGCCAACGGCAACGCCGTCCCTTCCACTGCCGAGCGCACGGCGATGCGTCACCACCACCGCAACGCTTGAAGCGTCCCCTCGTCATGCTGAACGCACGTTCGTTAAGCTTCCCTGAACGAACGTCTAATGCGGCGTTAGGAATTGGTCACCTCAATGGGAGGCGATGCTGAGCCTCGTACCAGGGGGCGCGCTCCGTCGTGTAGCGCTGCTCCTTTCGACCATATCCGCGTTGGCCGCGTGCAGTGGCGCGAGCTCGTCGACGACCCCGGTCGTCAACGGCGCAACGCTGCAGTCGCTGCAGAGCCGCGTCAACCACGTTGTGGTGATCTACCAGGAGAACTGGTCGTTCGACGGTCTGTACGGACAGTTTCCGGGCGCCAACGGAACGCTCTTCAACACCGCGGTGACGCAGACGGACACCAGCGGCAACAAGCTGACGTCGCTGCCACAGCCTCTCGATTCCAGCAACAACCCCGACCCGCGATTCCCGGCCTCACTCCCGGTGCAGACCTACGACGCGAGCAAATACGTCGGGACGACGGCGATCACCGGTGACATCAATCACGTCTTCTATCACGAGCAACTGCAGATCGACGGCGGCAAGATGGACCGCTTCGCGGCGTGGAGCACGAACCCGGGGCTGACGCTCAGCCAGTTCGACGGCACGAGCCTTCCGCTCGGGCAGCTCGCGCAGCAGTACACGCTGACCGACAACCTGTTCCACAGCGCTTTCGGCGGCTCGTTCCTGAACCACCAATTTCTGATCTGCGCCTGTGCGCCCACGTGGCCGAACGCACCGGCCAACTACATCTCCACGCCGAACAACACGTCGAATCCGGCGTTCGACACCCACGTCACGCCCGACGGCTACGCGGTCAACACGTCGTTCTCGAGCTTCAGTCCCCATCCCGCGAGCGTCTCCGGGGCGAACCTCGTCCCGCCCCAGACGGCGACGACGATCGGCGACGAGCTCAGCGCGGCCAACGTGTCCTGGAAGTGGTACTCGGGTGGCTGGAACAACGCGATCGCCGGCAATCCGGATCCGCTCTTCCAGTTCCACCATCAAGCCTTCGCCTACTACACGAACTACGGCGACGGAACACCGGGCCGCACGGCGCACCTGCGCGACGAGACCGAGTTCTTCACCGACGTCCAAGGCGGCACGCTCCCGTCCGTCGTGTTCATCAAGCCGCTGGGCCAGGACAACGAGCACCCCGGGTACGCCTCGCTGCTGCAGGGCGACCAGCACGCGGTCAGCCTAATCTCCGCGATCCAGAACAGCCAGTATTGGAACGACACGGTCATCATCGTCACGTTCGACGAGAACGGCGGGCGCTGGGATCATGTCGCGCCGCCGGTCGTCGACCGCTGGGGCCCGGGATCGCGCGTCCCGGGGATCGTCGTCTCGCGCTTCGCGCGCAAGCACTTCGTCGATCACACCCAATACGAGACCGACTCGATCCTCGCCCTGATCGAAAAGCGCTGGGGCCTCAAGCCGATGGGCACCCACGACGCCAACGCCAACCCCTTCATGGGATCCCTCGACTTCAACCAACCCTAGTCCCCCCGTCATGACAACGACCGCTAGTGGGTGTGGGTGAAGTTTCCTAGTGGGATGCCGAGGCGCTCGATTCGTGCGAGCGCCTCGCGCATTCCGAGGGGTTCTTGTGGGCGGCCGACGGCGGCGAAGTAGCGCTCGGGATCGATGTTCAGCGTGCGCGTTTGGACGAGCGCGACGCGATGCGCGCCCAGGAACTCGGTGAGGGTCGCGACCTCGGTGCGTTCGTCGGTGACGCCGGGATGCGTGAGGTAGTTCAGCGAGACGCGTAGCCCCGCGTCGACCGCGAGCGCGATCGACTCGAGGACGTCGTCGAGATCGTAGCCCGTCGGACGGTAATACGCAGCGTACGCGTCCTTGCGGAACGAGTTGAGGCTGATGCGCACCGCTTGGAGTCCGGCGTCGATCAAGCGCCCTAGGCTCTTGGGCAGCGAGCCGTTGGTGTTGAGGTTGATCGTGCCGTTGTCGCGTGCGGCGCGGATCTTCTCGATCGCGCGTTCGATCGTCGTCATGCGCAGCAGCGGTTCGCCTTCGCAGCCCTGGCCGAACGAGACGATCCCGTCGGGGACGCGCTCGAGGTGGCGAATCGCGATCCGCGCGATCGCGTCGGCGTCGGCCTCGAACGCGACGCGCGTCTGCGGCGACGGCAGCCCGGCGTCGGGCGCGAGCTCCGAGATGCACCCGACGCACGCGGCGTTGCATTTCGGCGAGACGGGGAGCGCTGCTTCACCGCGTTCGAGGAAGACGTTCTGCGCGGTGAAGCAGCCGTAGTCGCGCGAGCACAGCGCAAGCTGCGTGAGGGTGCGGTTCGTCGGATCCTCGGCCTGACGGCGCTGGAGGATCGCGTCGAGCTCGCCCTCCGCGAAATACCGCGGCGTCCAATCCTCGCTCTCGTCGGTACGCATCGCGGCGACGTAAAGCTCGTCGTCGATCACGCAGGCGAACGTGTAGCCGAACAGCGGCAGCGCCGGCGCGTCGTCGCGGCGGCGATACGCCGGGAGCAGCAAGCGCGTGTAGCCTGCGGGGAGCAGCACGGCGAGCGCGGTGCGGCGCGATGCAGCGCCGCCGCCGGCGAGCAGCGGCGCTCGACCCGGCAACATCGTCGTCACGGTCCCCGGCGGAGCGGGGATCAGTTCGTCACGGAACGGCGCGCGTTCGATTCCGCCGTCGGCGAGTGGGCTCTGCGTCGGGTCGAAGTAGATGCGGCCGCGCGCGTCGGTGTAGGCGAGGCCGGTCATACGATGGTCGTGTCGTACTCCTGGACGGCGTCGCCGGTAAGCGTCGCGCGCTGGCCCGGCTTCCACGCGACGTCGAGCGTGCCGCCAGGCACACGCAAACTGACCGGCGATTCCGCTTCGTGGTCGGCGATCAGGACGGCCGCGGTCGCGACGGCGCCGGTGCCGCAAGCCTGCGTTGCGCCGGCTCCACGCTCCCAGTGACGCACACGCCAACCGTCGCCGTCACGCTGGACGAAGTGGACGTTCGTCCCCTGCGGATAGCGCGGATCGCGCTCGATCCGCGGACCGACGGTCGCGAGATCGATCGCGTCGACGTCCTCGACCTCGATCACGACGTGCGGATTCCCCAGCCCAACCGGGGTCGCGCGGAAGCCTGCGACGTCGTGCGGCACGCCGACGACCGGCTCGCCCATCTCGACCTCGATGCGGTACGGCGCACGATCGACGACGCGCGTCCCGATTGGTCCCGCAAGCGTCTCGACGGTGGCAGCCGCGCGGCCGTCGTGCTCGTCGAGATAGCGGCCGACACAACGCATCCCGTTGCCGCACATCTCGGCCTCGCTGCCGTCGGCGTTGATGATGCGCATTCGCGCGTCGTAGCGCTCGGACGGCCCGACCAGCAGAACACCATCGGCACCGATCCCGTGCGCGCGGTCGCAGACACGGCGCGCGAACGCGACCGGGTCGGCGAGCGGCGTCTGCCGTTCGTCGACCAGCACGAAGTCGTTGCCCGTCCCGTTCGTTTTGATGACCGGGACGCCGGTCGTCATGAGGCGGCGGCTTCCTCGGGGACGAGCGGCCCCGCGACCGCGCCTTGCGGCGAGATCGTCGAGACGGCGTGCTTGTAGATCAGGTGCGCCTTCTTCTCGTACTCGAGCACGATCGTGAACGGGTCGAAGCCCTTGACCACCCCGCGCAACTGGAAGCCATTCATCAAATAGATCACGACGGGGACCGCCTGCCGGCGCACCTCCGCGAGGTACGTGTCCTGCAGCGGTTGCGGACGGGACATAGCCATAGGGACCTAGTTCCAGCCGGTGAGCGTTGCGGCCTCGGCGCTCACATGGGCGAGCGCGTCGCCGGCCGGGATCTGCAGCAGGTCCGGCTCGCTGCGTAACCACGTCGCCTGACGTTTCGCGTAGCGCCGTGTCGCGCGGATGAGGTGCCCGCGCAGCTCGTCGTACGTCGACCAGCCAGCAAGAAAAGCGAGCGCTTCTCGGTAACCGACCGCGTCCGCCGCGACCGCCTCGGGCCCGACGCGTTCGGCCTCGTCGAGCAACCCAGCCGCGAGCATCGCGTCGACGCGCGCCGCGATTCGCGACTGCAACACGTCCGGTGCGACCGCGAGCGCGAGCTTACGAGACGGAATCCCGCGGCTCCGCAGGCTCTCGTCCGCCGCGGCCGGCTGCTGAGCGCCGCGTCCGTCGCGCGTGCTCAGCGCGATCTCGAGCGCCCGGGTCACGCGATACGGGTCGTGCGGCGGAACGCGCGCAGCGAGCTGCGGGTCGACGACGCGCAGCCACCCGGCGAGCGCGTCGACGGGATGGACGCGCGCTTCGCGCGCCAGGCGTTCGCGCAACGCCTCGTCGTGAATCGGCGACAGCACCACGTCGCCGGCGAGCGCCCGCACGTAGAAGCCGGTTCCACCGACGACGATCGCGCGCTTTCCGCGCGCGTGGATCTGGTCGATCGCGGCGAGCGCGTCGTGGACGAAGCGCGCCGCCGAATAGCGCTCGTGCGGATCGAGGAACCCGATCAGATGGTGCGGGACGCGCGCGAGCTCAGCCGCGCTCGGCGCTGCGGTCCCGATCGGCATCCCGCGATAGATCTGCCGCGAATCGGCACCAACGATCTCCGCGTCGAAGCGCTCGGCGACCGCGAGCGCGAGCGCGCTCTTCCCCGACGCCGTCGGCCCGGTGAGGAGCAGGACGCCGGGCGTCACATTCGCTTGAAGAGACGCGCGATGCGATCGGGTTCGAGCCGGACGATCGTCGGCCGCCCGTGCGGACAATGCATCGGGTTCGCGCAGCGCTGCAGGCGCTCGACGAGCGTCGTCATCTCCTCGTACTGCAACGTCTCGCCCGCGCGCACCACCGAGTGACAGGCAAGTGACGCCCACACCCGCTGGTCGGCGTCGAGCCCGCGCACGTCGTCGCCGAGGCATTCGATGAAATCGGCGACATCGAACGGTCGCGAACGTCCGGCGTGCACGAGCCGCGCCGGTGTCGCCGTGACGCGATAGGCGTTTTCACCAAAGTGTTCGATGTGCAGACCGCCTGCGGCGAGCGCGTCGAGCGTCGCCTCGAGCCGATCGGCGTCTTCCGGTCGCAGTTCGAAGATGTACGGGATGAGCAGCGGCTCAGCGGTCACGTGCGCTTTCGCATTCGCTGCGAGCTGCTCGTAGACGATGCACTCGTGCGCGGCGTGCTGGTCGATCAGCACGACCGCTGAACCGTCGGTCGCGAGAATGAAGCTGCGGTCGATCTGCGCGAGGACGCGCAGTCCGCCGGGTTCCGCAGCCGTCTCCGGGATGAAGCTCTGCGAGCTCCATACGAGCTCCGCGCTCTCCACCGGGCCCGCGCCCGGCGACGATCGCAACGGAGGCGCGAGTGAAATCGAGCGCTCGAGTCGCTCAACGGCACCGCGCCGCAGCCCGGTCTCGATCGCGTGCTTCACGAGCGAGACGACGCGGTCGCCGTGACGTAAACGCACGTCGCTCTTGGTCGGGTGGACGTTCGGGTCGACCTCGCCGGGCGGCACGCTGAGGTAGAGGACGCCGAACGGGTGCCGCCCGACCATCGCGAAGGTGCGGTATGCGGCGCTCCACGCACCGCTCACCAGCGTGCTTCGCAACAAGCGGCCGTTGACGAAGAGCACTTGATTACGGCGATCGGGACGATCGTCGCCGGGCGAGCTCACCCAACCGCGGACGCGTCCGTGTCGCTCCTCCCCCTCGATCGCGACCATCGTCGACGACGACGTGCCGAAGACGTGGCGCAGCCGCGGCGCAAGATCGTCGCCGGGCGGGAACGCGAACGTCTGCTTTCCGTCGTGCTCGAGCGTGAACGCGACGTCGGGATACGCCAGCGACAGGGTCGCAAGCCACGACGCGATGCGGGAGAACTCGGCCGCGGGGGAGCGCAGATATTCGCGTCGCACCGGAACGTTCGCAAACAGCTCGCGGACGACGACGCGGGTGCCCAGCGGACCTGGCGCTGGGCCGACGTCGCCGACGCTCTCGCCGTGCGCCTCGATCGTCGCCGCGACCTCGGTGTGCGCGGTGCGCGAGGTCAGTGAGACCTTCGCGACGGCGGCGATCGACGCGAGGCCTTCACCGCGAAAGCCGAGCGTGTCGACGCGCGTCAACCCGCTCGCATCGGCGAGTTTGGAGGTTGCGTGACGGGTGAGCGCGAGCGAGAGCTCGTCGGGAGCGATCCCGACGCCGTCGTCGGCGACCTCGATCTCGACCAGACCGCCGCCACGCACGCGCACGGCGATGCGCGTGGCGCCGGCGTCGAGTGCGTTCTCGACCAGCTCTTTGACGACCGAGAGCGGCCGCTCGATCACCTCGCCGGCCGCGATCTGTCCGATCGTCTCCGGGTCGAGCAGTCGGATCACGCGTTGCCGTCCTTCGACGCCGCGCCCTCGGGGCTGCCGAGCGTGCTCAGGCGCCGGCGCGGCAACGCGTCCGGCTGCTCGTCGCGCAGATACGCGACGATCGCCTCACGCACGAAGCAGCGCAGATCCCACAACTCGCTGGCATTCTTCGCGCTCACCAGCACCCGAATGTCGACCCCGCTCGCCGTCGCGTCGACGACCTGGCAATTCTGCACGCGCCCATCCCACAGCGGCGAGCGCTTCACGATCTCCGGGACCTTGGCGCGCACGCCGTCGACGTTCACCGTCCAGTCCGTAATCACGTGCACTTCGCCGATCAGATTCGCGGTCCGGCGCGTCCAATTCTCGAACGGATTTTGGATGAACCACGTCAGCGGCACGACCATACGCCGCAGATCCCAGATCTGCACGATGACGTAGGTCGACGTGATGTCCTCGATACGACCGTACTGGCCGTTGATGATCACGACGTCGTCGAGCCGGATCGGCTGCGTAAACGCAAGCTGAATCCCCGCGATGAGATTCTCGAAGAGCGGTCGGGCCGCGAGACCGGCAACGAGCCCTGCGACGCCCGCCGAAGCGAGCACGGTCGTGCCGATCGTCCTGATCTCGGGGAACGTCATCAGCATCATCCCGACGGCGAACAGCCAGACGAGCGTGACGATGACGCGCGTGAGAATGTTGACGCGCGTCCCGAGCTGACGTGCTAGCAGATTGTCGTCGATGTCGAGCCGATGCTGTGCGAGCGCGATGTCGCCGTACATCCGAACCACTGCATGGATCGCCCACGCGATCGCAGCGATCGTCATGAGACCCGTAACGTGCAGGGCGATCTGCGTCCAACGCGCCGGCAACACCAGGTTGGGCAGCGTGATGAGCAGGCACAGCAGCGGGACGATATACGCGGCCGGGCGCCGTGTCCGTCTGGCGATCGTCGCAAGCAGGACGCTGTTGGTGCGCGTCGCCCAGCGGTCGATGAAGAATGAAGCCAGCCGATGGATCCCGACGCCGATCCCGATTGCCAGCGCGATCCAGCCCAGCGCGATGATCGTGTCGAGCTCGGTGCGGTTCAGCCAAAGGAACTGCTGCATACCGCGGCTTTCCTACCCGCTCACATGTCGAAGAGCAACGGTTGCTCGACGACCGGTGATTTGGTGAGCTTTCCACGAAGGGGGACGGTCGTCTCGACGGTCGGACGACCTTCGAGTGCCGCTGCGATCTCGCGAGCGCGTGCGACAACGGCCGGCGGCAGTCCGGCCATTCGCGCGACCTCGATCCCGAACGAACGCGAGGACGAGCCGGGAAGGACGCGATGCGAGAAAACCGGCGCGCCGCTCTTCGTGCTCTCGACCGCGGTGATATGAAAGTTCGCGACGAGCGGCCAGCGTTCGGCGAGCGCGACGAGCTCGTGGAAATGCGTTGCGAAGAGCGTCATCGGCGCGCGAAACTCGCGTTCGAGCAGATACTCGGAGATCGCTTGCGCGATCGCGAGGCCGTCGATCGTCCCCGTCCCGCGTCCGACCTCGTCGATCAACAGCAGACTGCGATCGGTCGCGCGGCGCAGGATGTTCGCGGCCTCGGCCATCTCGACGTAGAACGTCGACTGCCCCGACGCGAGGTCGTCGCCCGCGCCGATGCGGGTGAAGATGCGGTCGACGATCCCGAGCTTTGCCGCGCGCGCGGGGACGAACGAGCCGATCTGCGCGAGGACGACGAGCAACGCGGTCTGCCGCAGATACGTCGACTTCCCGCCCATGTTCGGGCCGGTGAGCAGAATGAAGCGCGCTTCCTCGACGCCGAGCCGCAAGTCGTTGGGCACGAACGACGAGCCGAGCAGCGCCTCCATGACGGGATGGCGCCCGTCGGCGATCTCGACGACGCTCTCTTGGGCGAACGACGGTCGCACGTAGGCGCGTTCGCCGGCGATCTGCGCCAGCGAGCAGTACGCGTCGAGCTCGGCGAGCGCGTCGGCGGTGGCGAGCAGTTCATCGACCCGTTCCGCGATGCGCTCGACGAGCGCTTCGTAGAGCGCCTGTTCGAGGCGTAGCTGGCGCGACTGCGCCGACGCGATCGCAACGTCGAGCTCGCGCAGCTCCGGCGTCACGTACCGCTCGCCGTTCGCGAGCGTCTGTTTGCGCGTGTAGTCGGCGGGGACTTTGCTGAGCTGCGCCTTGGGGACCTCGATCGCGTACCCGAACGCCGACGCGTACTTGACCTTCAGCGACGAGATCCCGCTGCGCTCGCGTTCGCGTTCCTCGAGCGCGGTGATCCGCGAGCGCGCGTCACCGCGTAGTGCGACGCATTCCGCGAGCTCGGACTCGCGTTCGGGGCGGATCACGCCGCCATCGCCGAGCGTGTTGGGCGGTTCGTCGACGAGCGTCGCGACGAGGTCCTCGCGGATCTCGCCGAAGTCGCCGAGCCGCCTCGCGATCGCAAGGAGCGCCCCGGGAAGCACGGGATCGGCGAGCGCATCGGCGATCGGATCGAGTAGTGCGAGCGTGCGGCGCAGCGAGGCCAGATCGCGCGGAAGCACGCGCCGGAAGCGAATCTTCTGCGCGATCCGTTCGAGGTCGAAGCAGCCGTGCAATACGTCCTGCAGCGCGAGCCGGCGCGCCGCGTCGCGCAACAATGTCTCAACAGCGTCGAGTCGCACCTCGATCGCACCGGCATCGAGTAACGGCGCAAGCAGCCAGCGCCCGAGCATCCGCGAACCCATCGCGGTACGAGTACGGTCGATCGTGGCGAGCAGCGTAGCGCGGGGATTAGCGCCGAGCGCGCGGGTGAGCTCGAGGTGCTTACGCGTGTTGGGATCGAGTGCAAGGAACGTGGCCTGACGGTAGAACGACGGCGCGCGCAACGTCTGACCGTTCGTCCGCTGCACGCTGACGCGGCGCACGAACGCGCCGAGCGCGTCGAGCGCGCGATGCATCGCCATCGAGGCGTCGAGCGAGAAACCGTCGACCGGGTCGCGCGGCCGTTCATCGACCACAGCAAGGGCCGGCGCGGCGATGCGCGTCTGCGTGTTTTCCAGCGCAGCGTCGAGCGCGCCGCGCACGTCGGCGGGGACGTCGGCAACGAGCTCGGCGGGATCGAGCCGCGCGATCTCGGCGAGTGCGTCGTCGAGCGCATTCTCGCCGTCAAAGGCGGTCACCGAGACATGACCGGTCGAGATGTCGGCGTGCGCGAGACCGATCACGTCGTCGAGCGCGGTGATGGCCGCGAGGTAGTTATGCGCGGAGCGCTCGAGGATGTGCTCCTCGAGGAGCGTCCCCGGGGTCACGACACGCACGACGTCGCGCGGCACGAGCTTGTTGGGCACTGGTGTCTCGAGCTGCTCGGCGAGCGCGACGACGCGGCGCTGGGCGACGAGCTTCGCAAGATACCCATCGAGCGCGTGGTGGGGGACGCCTGCCATCGCGACGCGGCGTCCGCCGCCCGCTTCCTTCGACGTCAGGGCGATCGAAAGGGCACGCGCGATCGTCTCTGCGTCCTCTCCGTAGGCTTCATAGAAGTCACCGACCCGAGAAAGCAGGATCGCTTCGGGGTAGCGCGCTTTCATCCCGAAGTACTGCTCGAGCATCGGCGACCACGTTGCGGTGGTGCTCAATCCGCACGCACCGTTCGCGCCGCGGCACGCCCGAGCATCCTGGGGGGTCCACTCTGCGGCCGATGTGGATGGTGTGGATAACTAACTACGGCGCAGCGTCGTCCCGCTGAGCGGCGCGCCGAGCAGCGGACACAGAACGCAGACATTGAGCATGCCCCCGACCAACGGGAGCAAACCGATGATGGTGAGCACGAGACTCAACGCATCGCGCCGCGAGAGACCCGCAACGATCAAGATCACCCCGAGCACGATCCGAATCGCGCGGCCGAGCGGCGAAGAGACGAAGCGAGCGTAGGCCATACGATCACTCCTCAGGTGAAGGTTCCCCTAGTATACCGGAGGGTCGCCCGGGCAGCCTGAATTGACACCTGTCGATACTCGGCTCGGCGTTCGGGATGAAACGCTCGAGTTTGTGGACGTTGGCGGACAGGCGATTCACGTAGGTTCCGGCACGATTCAATTCGATCAGGCGCCGATAAGGTCGATGAGCGGCGGTGCGACCGCTTCTGCCGGCCCGTCGTAGGATGCCGCGCGGCCGACGCACGTCCCGCGCACGCCCCACACCGATGCAGACTCGACGCGGACGTCGACCCACGGGCGTGATGGATCGGGGATGCTCTCGACCATCGGGAAGTTCACCGTGACGTTGTCGATCGTCTTGGCGCTGAGCTTCGTTGCGTCTTTGCGCGAAACGCCATGGATGAGCGCGCGCACGGTCGTCCCGACCTTCGCTTCGTGATACGCGCGCACGGCGGCATCTTGTACCGCGACGAGGCGACGGAAGCGATCCTGCGCGACCTCTTTGGGGACGGCGTCCTTCTCGTGCCACACCGCCGCCGGCGTCCCGCGGCGCGGCGAGTAGACGAACATGTACGCTTGCGCAAAGATCCCCGTTGCGCACACGTCGAGCGTGCGCTGGAAATCTTCTTCCGTCTCGCCGGGGAAGCCGACGATCAGGTCGGTCGTGATCGCCCAGCTCGGATTGTAGGCCTTGAACTCGGTGATGCGCTCGAGGAATTGCTCGATCGTGTATTTGCGGTTCATCCGGCGCAGCACGGGGTTGGAGCCGGACTGCAGCGCCAGGTGAAAGCGCGGATTCATCTTCGGCAGCGTCGCGGCGACGCGCGCCAGTTTCTCGGTGTTGTCCTTGGGATGCGAACTGACGAACATGACGCGCTCGACAGCATCGATCGCACAGACCGCTTCCAGCAGGTCGGCGAAGTCGGCACCGGTCGCCGGCTCCTTGTACGCGTTGACGGTCTGCCCCACTAATGTGATCTCGCGAGCGCCGGCCTCAGCTTTCGCGCGCACCTCGGAGAGAATATCCGCCATCGGGCGATGGTCGAAGCGCCCCCGCACGTGCGGTACGATGCAAAACGTGCAGTAGTACGAACAGCCGCGCTGCACGGTGACGTAACCGCGCAGCGCATCGTACGCGCCGGGGACCTTCTCGCCGTCGCCGCCGATGATCGTCTCGATCTCGCGATCGACGGTGAACTCGTCGTCGGGATACTCGCTGCGCCATTGCGCGAGGGCATCGCCGAGCGCGCCGAGCTCGCGCGTCCCGAACACCGCGTCGACGTGCGGCGCGATGCGCTGCATGCGGTCGCGATCCTGTTCCGCGAGGCAACCCGTGACGACGACCTTCACCGAGGGGTCTGCGTTCTTGACGGCCTTCCAGTGGCTGATCCGCCCGTACGCACGTTGCTCGGCATTGTCGCGGACGGTGCACGTGTTGAGAACGAGGACCGACGCATCGTCGGGACGCTCGGCAAGCGTGAAGCCCGCGGCGAGCGCGCGGCGCACGACGTCCTGCGAGTCGGCCTCGTTCATCTGGCAGCCGTGCGTTTCAATATAGATCGAAGCCATCAGCGATTCCGGTCGGGGGCAAGCATGGTCAGCAAAGCGATCGGGAGGTAGAGGCGGGTGCCGATGAACGTCGGCGCGGCGTCATAGTCGACGCTGCGGCCGTCGACGCGGTAGGACGTCTCGCCGGCGCGGGCGACGACGTCGTGTCCGCCATAGTGGATCACGATCCGTTCGCCGTCGACACGCACAGCGCTCTTCGGGAGATAGTCCTCGACCGGGGCAACGATGCTCGGGCGGCTCTGCTGATCTTCCGGTTGGATGACAACGTCCGTCCGCGTCTGCGGCCAGACCGTGATTTGCCGGGCGAATCGTCCCTTGGGCGACTCGACCGTGACGTCATGGATCCCGGCCGGAGCCGGAAAGGTCCCGTCCTTGCTCGCAGCGACCGGCACGCCGTCGACCCGCAGCCCCCGCAAATCGACGCCGCGTACCGCGATCGAGCCGGTCGGGCGGGGGGCAGGCTGGTTGCCGCGGTCCAGGCGCGTCGAGCTCAGCGTCGTCTGCCCGCCTTCGACCGTCACGTCGAGCTGCCGGGGGTTCCAGCCGCCCTTGGCGATGCCGAGCGTGTGGTGCCCGGTCGACAGGGCGTCGAGGACGAGCGGCGTGCGGCCGACATAGATGCCGTCGATCCAGACGTCGGCCCCGGTCGGCAGGGTCGTGACGTAAACAGAGCCGGTCGCCGCGACGGCGAGCAACAGCACGCACGCAACGAGCGCCGCGAGGCGACGGAGCATATTGGTGGGAAGCTTGGGCGGTCATGGCCGAAGCCCTCGCATCGCCCCTACGCGTGCGCCCCGCGACCGTCGCCGTCGTGGGACGCCCGAACGTCGGGAAGAGCGCGCTGTTCAACCGTCTGCTCGGGCAGCGTCTCGCGATCGTCGAGGATACCCCCGGCGTGACGCGCGACCGCCTCTACGCGCTCGCCGAGTGGCGCAACCGCACGTTCACGCTCGTCGACACCGGTGGGATCGAGGGCGAGACCGACTTCGACGACCCGATCGCGCGCGGGACGCGCGAACAGGCGGAATCAGCGGCGCGTGACGCCGATGTGATCGTGTTCGTCGTCGACGCGCAGGACGGGTTCACCGCTGCCGATGACGACGTCGCGCAGATCCTGCGCCGCACGCGCCGTCCGGTGCTGCTCGCGGCGAACAAGACCGAGTCGCCGCGTCACGCGGCGTCGATCCACGCCGAGTTCGGCGGTCTCGGATTCGGTGAGCCGCTCGGCGTTTCGGCGATCCACGGCGAGGGGACGGGCGATCTGCTCGACGCGATCGTCGACCGGCTTCCACCCGACGATCCGACGCAGCTCGAAGAACCCGAGCTCGCGCTCGCGCTGATCGGTCAGCCGAACGTCGGGAAATCCTCACTCCTCAACGCGCTCATCAACGAGGAGCGCGCGATCGTCTCGGACGTCCCCGGCACGACACGCGACGCGATCGACACGCTCTTCGTGTGGAAGGGGCGGACATTCCGTCTGATCGACACTGCCGGCGTGCGCAAGAAAGCGACGCAGCACGGCTCGATCGAGTATTATTCGTCACTGCGCTCGCTCAAAGCGATCGCGCGCGCCGACATCGCGATCTTGCTGATCGATGCGCTGCGCGGCCCGACGAATCAGGATCGCCGGCTCGCCGGGATCGTGCTCGAAGAACGCAAAGGCTTGGTGATCGTCGGCAACAAGTACGATCTCGTGCGCGAGCAAGGAGAGTTCAGCCAAACCGAGCTCGCCGAGGGAATCTACGAGCAGCTGCCGTTCGCGCGGTTTGCGCCGGTGACGTTCCTCTCGGCGCTCACCAAGCGCCGCTTGCAGAGCCTCATGCCGACCGTCGAACGCGTTGCGGAGAATCTCGACCGGCGCGTCCCGACGGCGAAGCTCAACCAAGTCGTGCGCGATGCAGTGCTCGCGCATCCGCCGCCAATTACCTCGGGAAAGCCGCTGAAGATCTTCTACTGCTCGCAGCCGCAGACGCATCCGCCGCTCTTCGTCTTTCACGTGAACGACCCGGAACTGGTTCCGTCGTCGTATCGGCGCTTCATCGAGAACACGCTGCGCGCCGAGTTCGATTTCGAGGGTGTCCCGTTGACGTTCGAGTTTCGTTCCCGTCGGGGTGAAGACGAGGAATCCGCATGAATCCGATTCTTGCGATCGTCATCGCCGTCGTCTCGTTCTTCGTCGGAGCGATCCCGTTCGGCGTGCTGGTTTCGCGCACGTTCTACGGGACCGATATCCGCGGCAGCGGGAGCGGGAACATCGGCGCGGCAAACGCGCTGCGCACGCTCGGCAAACGCGGAGCCGTCGCCGTGTTGCTGCTCGACGCGCTCAAAGGCTTCGCACCGACGCTCGCTGCCGCAGCGCTCGACGGGACGACGTCTGCTGCGATCGCCGCGTTCGCGGCGATGCTCGGTCACTGTTACTCCCCGTTCCTGGGCGGGAGGGGCGGCAAGGGCGTCGCGACCTTCTTCGGCACGCTTTTTGCGCTGTGGTGGCCGGCGGGATTCGTCTTTGCGCTGGTCTGGATTGCGGCGGTCGCGGCGACCGGCTTTGCGTCGGTCGGTTCGATGCTGGGGACGCTGGCGATGATCCCCGCGCTCGGCCTCGGCGCCGCCGGCAGGATCGGCCTGCTCTACGCCGTCCTTTCGTCGATCCTGGTCGTCTATAAACACCGTGAAAATATCGAGCGCTTGCGTAACGGGACGGAAAACCGTCTCTCTTTGCTGAAAGCGCGCCGGTCATAGATCGCGTCCCGTTGGGGCGTTTTTTACCTCGGAGATGGATCCCCACCAGTCATGATTAGCTCCAACGACTTCAGAAACGGCGTCACGATCATTATCGATGGCCAGCTGTGGACGGTCATCGAGTTCCTCCACGTCAAGCCCGGCAAGGGCGCGGCGTTCGTGCGCACGCGTCTGAAGAATGTGAAGACCGGGTCGACCGTCGAGCGCACGTTCCGCGCCGGCGAGAAGCTCGAGCGAGCCACCGTCGACAACCGCGACATGCAGATGCTGTACAACGACGCGGACGGCTATCATTTCATGGACAACGAGACGTACGAGAACGTCACGCTGCAGCGCGACGTGATCGGCGATCCCGCCGACTTCCTCAAGGACGGGATGAAGATCGCGGTCCAGTTCCACGACGGGACGCCGATCGGTGCCGACCTGCCCGCGCACGTCGAGCTCAAAGTCGAGGAGACCGATCCCGGCTTCAAGGGCGACACCGCGACCGGGACGACGAAGCCCGCGAAGCTCGAGACCGGCGCGACCGTGCAGGTCCCGCTGTTCGTGAATCCGGGCGATGTGATCCGCATCGATACGCGCGACCGCCGGTATATCGGGCGCGTCCAGGGCTAACCCGCCCGGCGAGGCGAACAAGGGCCGGGTCCAAGGAGGGAGCCGGACGTGAAGATTCGCCGCCTCAAGATTCTCGGCGTTGCGATGGCGCTTTCCGCGCTCGCAGCGCTCGCCGGCGTTGCGCTGTACGTGGTCCCACGCAACGTCGCGCCGGCGGCGAATCGCGTCGAGGACTTCGTCGTCCTCAACGAAGCGTTTTTCTGGCTCGACGCGCACGTCGGGAAGCTCTTGCACTTCCCCGACCGCGACAGCGAGAACGAACACCTGCGGCTGATCGCGATCGACGAACCGTCGATGAACCCGCCGAACGATCCCAACCATCCCGGCTTGGGGCGCTTTCCGTGGGATCGCCGCGTCTACGGGTCGCTGCTCGAACGCCTCCATCAGGCCGGCGCGAAGGTGGTGACGTTCGACGTCGAGTTCTTCGAGCCGTCACACAACGCGCTCGACGATGTGCTGTTCGCGCGCGGGATGCACGCGCAGCCGTCGATTCTCGGGATGTCGCTCGCGACGACGACCGGCGGCGTGCTCGGCGTCCTCAAGCCGCCGCCGCAGCTGCTCTCGGCCGCGCTCACCGTCGGCTCGACGACCGTCGACAATCCGGGCGGGTGGCTCTTGGGTCAGCCGCTCGCAATCACGACGACCGACATTGCGAATCACACGCAGCTCTTCCCGTCACTTGCGGTCGCGACGGCCGCAGCATACGAGCAGTTCAAGGTCAAACCGATCGACGGCTGGCACGCGCGCTTTGGGGACCGTATCATCCCGCTCGACGGCGACGGCTTGTTGATGATGCTCCCGTTCAAGACCAACGAGCATCTGCTCGGCAAGGACCAGCGGGAAGGCGCGGTCGACGAGTCGGCGCCGTTCTTCCAAGCCGCGTCGTTCGCCGACGTCATCCACTTCGATGGCGACACGATGAAGGCGTTCGCCGGCGGCGACGTCGTCGTGATCGGCTCGACTTCTCAGGCGCTCGGCGACTACATCCTCACCCCGAACGGCCGGTATCCGGGCGTCTTCTCGAATCTGCGCCTGATGGATCAGCTGATGCGCAACCGCTTCATCGAGCGCGTTCCGCCGGCGATCGACATCGCGCTGATTCTGCTGATCCCGCTGTTCGTCGGTTTCGCCGTGACGCAGCTGCGGCCCGCGCTCGGGATCGGCTTGGCGCTGGGGATCGTCGTCCTCTACACGATCTTCGGCGTGCTGCTCTACGGCTACACGCTCGACTGGCTCAACCTCTTGCAGGTCGATGGTGCGACGGTCGTCGCCGCGCTGTTCGTCGCGCTGTACCGCGTCGTGACCGAAGGCACCGACAAGCGCGTCATCAAGGAGATGTTCGGCAAGCACGTCTCCCCGGCGCTGGTCGAAGAGATGATGAAGCACGACGACCCGCTCAAGGCGCTCGACCTCTCCGGCAAGCGCGTGAAGGTCACGATCTTCTACTCCGACATCCGCGGCTTCACCGCGATGTCCGAGAAGATGTCGCCCGAACAGATCTACGCGCAGCTCAACGAGTACTTCGAAGAGATGTGCAAGATCGTGTTCGCGCACGGCGGCTACGTCGACAAGTTCATCGGCGACTGCCTCATGGCGGTCTTCTCCGCGCCCAACCCGCGCCTGGGCAACGAGGACGCGTATCATGCGGTGCTCTCGGCGTGGGAGCAGCAACAGAAGATCCTCGACATGATGACCGCCTGGGCCGCCGAGGGCCGTCAGATTTTCACGGTCGGGATGGGGCTGAACACCGGTGAGGTCGTCATGGGCAACCTCGGCTCGAGCGACCGCCTGAACTACACGGTCATCGGCGACAACGTCAACACCGCCGCGCGTCTGTACAACGTCGCCAAGGGCGGTCAGACGATCATCAGCGAGTCGACGTACGAGGAAGTGAAGGACTACTTCGTCGTCAACGAGCTCACGCCGGTCTTCGTCAAAGGCAAGACGCTCCCGCTGCGCAACTTCGAGATCATCGGACGCCTCGAGCCGGGCCAAGTCAACACGTCAACGCTGCTCGACCCTGACAATCTCCCCGAAGCAGCCGTCGCCGACGCCCACTGACGTTAGCCATTCCTGTCCACCGTGTGCAGTTTTAGTGTGCAGACACGCGCGTGCCGAGCCGCTATCGTGACACCGTTCCAATGTCTCTTACGGAGCGGGTCGTCTTCTGATCAAGTCGATGAGGCGCCGGTGTAGCGACGAGGCGTTGCATCGGTTCGTACGCGAGCGGCGCATGAGGCTCGCACCAGAATCGCGCTTTCTCGGGGAACATCCGCGCTTACCAAGTCGCATCGGTAAGCCTGTCACGCAAGAAGAGCTCGCCGAGCATCTTGGGATCTCACGAGGATGGTACACGCGCATCGAAGCCGGCGCGCCGGCCGTGTTCTCAATCGCGCTGCTCAATGATCTGGCCGACCTCTTGCTGCTGTCCGATCTGGAACGTGTGGAGTTGATGCGGCTTGCGAAGCCGGAGCTCGCGCCGATCGTCCGCCGATGCGCGGCCGACCTCTACGACGCGCTGGGCGTCGTGCGCCGGATGGTAAAACGGCTGTGGAGCGCGACCTCAGAAGACGAGATCCTCCACGTAGCCGGCGAAGAAGCGCGTCAGCTGGTGCCGTGTTTCGAGCTCATCTTCGCCCGGCGGATAAGCACTCCCGAGGAGACGCCGTTTCCGCGCCGGGATGGGAACTGGGCGGCACGGTTGGCCGCGGCCAGAGCCGACGCGCTGCGCCAGTATACGCCGGTACAGCTGGCGCGGCGCGACGCCGTCAATTTATGGCAAAGCGCGCCGGCGGGTGCCCTCGTGTCCCTCGACGCGTACCCGCCCGACCTCGTTCGCGTGTACCGTCTCGCGTTGCAACAGCATGGCATCGCTTGGGATTCGCCGGTCGCAGCGCACATTCGGTGGCCGGGCGGGTCCGCGCACGTAGGCGGCACGTCGACGCGTCCGCACGACGTTACCGATCTCGAACGCAGCACGCTCAGCACGATTGCAG
>CAZABL010000033.1:0-9190 GCA_964483365.1 uncultured bacterium | reverse complement strand
ACGCGTCCGCACGACGTTACCGATCTCGAACGCAGCACGCTCAGCACGATTGCAGACTTTGCTTCGCTCGCGCTGCGATAGGCCTAGAAGGAGCCCCCGGTGGGCAGCGCTCGGCGGGCGGTGCGTCGGGAGACGCCCGAACAGCGCGCGCTTTTAACAGGTTCTTGGCAGCGGCCCTCTTGAACGGTCCTCCTTACGAAAAATTATTCCACATCGCGCTCGCTTGCGAGGAGTTTCGTTCCATGAGTCGACCTGACCTCAGTCGTCGCTCGTTCGTTACGCTCGCCGGGGCGGGTACCGCCGCCGTCCTCGGGATGCCATCCTACCTGCCCCGGATCGGGGAGGCCGCGGACACGATCAAGATCGGACTCCTCGAACCGTACACCGGCGTCTACGCCGCTCCGGGCGAGAACGAGACGAACGGTTTCCAGATGGCGGTCGACGCCTGGAACCAGCGTGGCGGCGTGCTCGGGCGTAAGATCGAGCTCGTCAAGGAAGACGAGCAGAACGATCCCGGCGTGGGGGCGCAAAAGGCGCGCAAGCTGATCAACCAGGACAAGGTCGTCGCGCTCGTCGGGACCGTATCGAGCGCGGTCTCGCTCTCGGTCGCGGGCGCGGCGAACTCGCTCAGCACGCTCTTCATCGACTCCGGCGGACACACGGACGACGTGACGGGGAAGACCTGCCACTGGAACGTCTTCCGCACGTGCCACAGCACGTGGATGGAGACGCACGCCACCGGATACTCGCTCTCCAAGCGCTTCGGCAAGAGATGGTACTTCATCACGCCCGATTACGCGTACGGCCATGCGCTCGAGAACGGCTTCAAGGACGTCATCGCTCGCACCGGCGGATCGGTCGTCGGAAACGAGCTCACGCCCCTGGGAACAACGGACTTCAGCGCTTTCCTCACCAAGATCGACGCCACGAAACCGGACCTCGTCCTCGTCTTCGTGCAAGGCGACGACTACACGAACTGCCTCAAGCAGATGAACCAGTTCGGTCTGCTCAAGAAGTACCCCGTCGGCGGACCGCAAGTCGAGCTCGAACCGCTCTGGTCGCTTCCGCCAGAGGCGCGCAGCGGCTACTGGGGCATCGAGTGGTACTACAAGAGCAACATGACGCTCGGCGCGAACAACAAGCTCGCGCACCAGTTCGTCGCGGACTACACGAAGCGGTTCAACAAGCCGCCGACCGCGCGGAGCTGCTTCGGCTACGTCACGGGGGATCGGTTGGTCACGGCAATGGCAGAGACGAAATCGACCGACTCGCCGAAGCTCGCGCGCGCGTTCGAGAACACGCGCTTCACCTCGATCTTCAACGGCACGGCGTACTACCGCAAAGAAGACCACCAGCTGATGTGGCCGATGTGGGTCGCGAAGATCCGTCCCGACGGAACGCCGGGCGACAAGTACGACCTCTTCGACGTCAACGACATCCAGCCCGCGGAGAACGTCGAGCAGTCGATCGCGGAGAAAGAAAAAGTCTGTAAGCTGGACTATCCGGCGTAGGCGCTGGTGGCGTGATCGAGCATCTCGCGCCCCAGGTCTTCAACGGGCTCGTCCTCGGCGCGTTCTACGCGATCGTCGCGATCGGTCTCTCGCTGATCATGAACCTCACCGGGACGATCAACATGGCGCACGGGAGCTTCATGACACTGGCGGGGTATCTCGCATATTCGCTCGTGTTGCGCGGGACGTCGTTTTGGTGGGCGCTGCTGATCGCGCCACTGATCACGGTGATCGTCGGCGTCGCGGTAGAGCGGACGTTGGTCCGTCCGCTCTACAAGCGCGTCCCGTTCTACAGTCTCTTGATGACGTTCGGGTTGTCGCTCATCGCCGAGGAAGTCTACCGGCTGATCTGGGGCTCCAACGGTGTCCCCCTGTCGCCGCCGGTCGCGCTTGGCGGAACCGTTGCGCTCGGGTTCATGAACTTCCCGGCGTACCGGCTCTTCATTGCCGCAGTGCTGATCCTCGCGATCGTCGTGCTGGCCCTCGTCCTCACCCGCACTCGGCTCGGCTTGCAGCTGCGGGCGGCGGTGATGGACACCGAGATGATCGCGGCGCTGGGGACGAACACCCAGGTGCTCTATGCCGTCAACTTCGGCCTTGGGATTTTCCTGGCTGGGATCGCGGGCGTCCTCGCCGCCGGGATGCTCGGCCTCTCGCCGACGAGCGGCAATGCGCTGCTGATGCCGGCGTTCGTCACGGTCATCATCGGCGGCATGGGAAGCTTGTTCGGGAGCATCGTCGGTGGACTCTTGATCGGGATGGCGATCTCGCTGACCACGCTGTTCATCCCGGCAGCGAGCGAAGTCTCGATGTATGTGCTGATGGCGATCGTCCTGACGATTCGGCCACGCGGGCTCTTCGGAGAAGAGGGGATCTTCGGGTGAAACGGCGGACGGAGCTGGTTACGACGGTCGGCGTCGTCGTCATCCTCGCGCTGGCACCGTTTCTCTCGCCGCTGATTCATCTCGACGTCTCGATCCTCAGCGAAGTGCTGCTCTTCGCGATCGCGGCGATGGGGGTGAACCTCTTGCTCGGCTATACTGGGCTCCCGGCATTCGGAAACGCCGCCTATTTCGGCTTGGGGGCGTACGGCGGGGCGCTGTCGATCAAATACTTCCAGGTCCACTTCATGGGAGCGGTGCTGATCGGAACGGTCGCGGCGTTTTGCGGTGCACTGATCTTGGGACCGTTCTTGCTCCGCCGGCGCGGGATCTATTTCGGCTTGCTCTCGATCGCGTTCGGGCAGGTCTTCTACTTCATCGCGTACCGCTTCACGGACGTCACCGGCGGCGAGGACGGGATGAACTTCCCGCGTCCGTACCTCGGCTTCCCCGGCGCGCACGTCACGCTGAAGGAACAGAGCTTCTACTACACGGCGCTCATCGTGTTCGTGTGCATACTCCTGGCGTTCCGCGTGCTGGCACACTCGCCGTTCGGGCGAACGCTCGTCGCGATCCGCCAGAACGAGATCCGCGTGCGGTATCTCGGGCTCAACGCCGACCGCTTCATCTTCGTCGCGATCCTCATCTCGGCGACCATGACCGGGGTCGCCGGCGCCCTGTTCGGGCTGTTGATCAACTTCGCGTATCCGCTGGAGCTCGACTGGCACCAGTCCGGCGACTTCGTGCTCATGATGATCCTCGGCGGCGCCGGGACGATCTGGGGGCCGCTCGTCGGCGCGTTCATCTACGTTATTGGAAAGGACATCATTTCGACGATCACGCCGCTCTGGCAGATCTTCCTCGGTGCGTTGTTCGTGGCGTGTGTCCTCGGCTTCCCGCGTGGGATTCTCGGTACGCTGTTCGCGATGCGCCGGCGCGTACGTGCCGCCGACGTCGAAGAGGAAGCGAGTGCAGCATTCGACCCGCACGCCGTCGTGGAGGGCCGAGGTGTCTGACGGGATCCTGCTCCGAGCGGACAACATCGTCAAAGCGTTCGGCGGCGTGCGCGCGGTCGACGACGTCTCGATCGCAGTGCGGGAAGGAACGATCCACGCGTTGATCGGCCCGAACGGTGCCGGAAAGACGACGTTCTTCAACGCGGTGTCGGGATTCTCGATCCCGGAGCGTGGCCGCGTCGCGTTCAAAGGCGAGGAGATCACGAAGGCCCCCAATTGGAAGCGCGTCGTGATGGGGATGGGTCGAACGTTCCAGACGCCGAGCCTCTTTCCGGAACTCACCGTCGACGAGAATGTTCGGCTCGGCGTGCGCGCGCACGCGAAGCAGGCGTTCCGATTGCGCACGCCGGCCGGCGCCGCCGAAGAGGAGGTCGATCGGCGTGTCGACGAGCTGCTCGGGTTCGTGAATCTCACCGCGCACCGGGATCGTCCGATTGCCGAGCTCGCCCATGGCTCGCAGCGCCTGGTCGAGATCGCGATGAGCCTCTCGACCGATCCGATCCTCGTCCTCCTCGACGAACCCATGGCGGGACTCGCTGAAGCCGAGACGGATCGCATTATCGCGGTGATCCACGACCTGCGTCTGCGGCTTGGGCTGACGGTCTTCTTCGTCGAGCACAACATGCGCGTCGTCCTCAGCCTCGCCGACTGCATCACCGTCCTCGACCGCGGCAAGCTGCTTGCCGAAGGGACGCCCGCCGAGATCGCCGCGAACGAGGCCGTGCGCAGCGCGTATCTCGGCGAAGGAGTCCTCGAGCATGTCTGAACCGCTGCTCGCGATCGACGGTCTCTGCACAAACTACGGCAAGATCCGCATCCTGCGCGACGTCTCACTGAGCGTCGGTCAGGGCGAATGCGTCGCGCTGCTCGGTCTCAACGGTGCGGGAAAGACAACGACGATGCGCAGCGTCCTCGGGCTGACGCCTCCGCGCGCCGGAACGGTACGCTACGCGGGTCGCGACATCACGAGTTGGCCCGCATACAAGATCGCCCGACTCGGTGTCGGCTACGTTCCCGAGGGACGCCGGATGTTCAAGGATCTCAGCACGCTCGAAAACCTGCAGCTCGCCGAGAACGACCGCGACGGCGACTGGACGATCGCACGCGTGCTCGAACATCTCCCCCAACTCGCCGAGCTGCGTGCACGCAAGGCGGGACGTCTCTCCGGCGGTGAGCAGGAGATGCTTGCGATCGGCCGCGCGCTCGTCGCAAACCCGCGACTGCTCCTCGTCGACGAGCCGTCACAGGGCCTCGCACCGATCGTCGTCGAGGAGGTTTACCGCATCCTCTCGGAGCTCAAGAGCACGGGCGTCGCAATCCTGCTCGTCGAGCAGAACGCGTTGCTCGCGCTGAAGATCGCTGAGCGCGCATACGTCCTCGACAGCGGGAGGGTCGTGCACGAGGGTCCTGCCGCGGAGCTCGCAGCCGATCGCGAGCGGATTCGCAGCTTGATGGGGCTCGAAGTCGCCGCAAGCTAATCTGAGCTGCGTGGTCAGTGCGTCAACAGCAACAACCGCATACCGACGAAGCCAAGCCCCACGGCGAGGATGCGCAGGATGACGGGCCCGGGGACCCGGCTCGAGACGCGGGCACCGAGCGGAGCACCGGCGATCGCGCCGGCGCAGCACGCGACGACGAGCTGCCAGTCATCACGGTAATCGCCTTGCCAGATGTGCATCACGGTCGCGAGTAGCGCCGTCGTTCCGAGCACCGCGTGCGAAGTCGCCGTCGCGATGTGCGCCGGGAAGTTCATCGCGGTGACGAGCAGCGGGACGTGAATGATCCCGCCGCCGATCCCGAGCAGACTCGAGATGAAGCCGACCACGCCGCCCGCGACGATCCCGAGGCGCGGATCGTACGACCAGATGTACTCCTTGCCGTTCGCGTCGGTCAGCGTGCGCAGCATGTTCCCGTTTCCGCTCCCCTGTGCGGGTAGGCGGCGAAAGAACAGCCACGTCGCGATCGCGATGAGCGCCACGCCGAAGACGGGATCGAAGATACGGCGCGGGATCTGGTTGACGATGAACGCGCCGATGATCGACCCGGGCGCGGCCGCGAGCGCGAATAGCGCGAAGCTGCCGATGTCGACGCGACCGGCACGCAAGTAACTGACAGTACCGGACAGCGCATTCGCCGAGACCATCGCAAGCGAGAACGCCGTGACCTTTGCCGCCGACCAGGTCGGCTCCAAGAACACCAGGATCGGGACGAGCAAAAACCCGCCGCCCGCACCGATGAGCGTGCCGAGGAAGCCGAGCGCGAACCCGATGAGGGCGGCAGTAAGTTCGTTCACGACGCCGGCTCAGCGCGTACGCGAGGCGGCGCGTTGCAGCTCGACCGGGCGCATCTCGACGACCTCGAACGCTTCGAGGCCCTTGCGGCAACGCGCGCAGATCAGGTTCGGCGACGGCTTCTTCTTGCGCAGTAATTCCATCGCGCAGTTCGGACATCGAATGATGTACCGCTTCGTCGACTCGGTCAGCGGAGCGGCTTTGCCTAGGTCGTGATAGATCGAGCGCAGACCGAGCTCGCGCATCTTCCTCTTGAACGTCGGCGTGTGTCCGGGCGGGAGGCCCTTGGCGTGCAGCCACGCGTGGATCATCTCGTGGAGCAACGTCTCGCGTAGCTCCTCAGGTTTACCGGCCAGGTGCTTCGGCGAGAGCTCGATGATCGGCGGCTTGTAGGTGATGCGGCCGGCGAGATTCGAGAAGCGCCCATTGTACCCGATGCGATACGCGGGAATTTCGCCGTCGAAATACAGGAAGTTGTACCGAGCGAACATGAGCTGCAGCTCGGCGACGGGAGGGAGACCGGGGAGCACGTCGGTCTTCGTTCGCCCTTGCGCGCGGCGGTTCTTCCGGACGAAGCGTGGAAGCGAGCGCCGCGCGTCGCTGCAAGAACCGATAGCTTTGCGGCGTAAACGTTCGGCATGGGACTTCCCCTGCGGATCGCCGCGCCGATTTTGGTCGCATTCGCGATTGTCTTCCTCGGCATCATGGCGTGGCTGCTCCGGCTCGGCTTCGGAACGACGGGCTCCGCGTTCGGACCCGGCGTCGTCGCACAACAGGGCGATGCGCGGATCCAGGCGACCCCTGTCCCGATCGCGACCGATCCACCGGGAACATTTACCGTTCCGCAAACGGGAACGGGACCTGTGCAAAACTCCAGCGCCCTTCCCGGCGCATCGACCGGGGGCGGACCGCCGGCGCCGGTCATGCAGGAAGTGCAGACACTGACCGCACGCATCGCGCGCAACCCCAAAGATCTTGCCGCGCTCGTCGCGATGGGCGACATGGAGTTCCAAGCGCAGAAGTACGATAAAGCCGCGGACTACTTCCGGCGCGCGCTCGCGCTCGATCCCTCGAATCCCGACGTGCGCACCGACTACGCGACCACGCTCCATCAGACCGGTCACGACCTCGAGGCGCTCAAGCAGCTCGACGCCGTCCTCGCGAAGCGGCCGACGTTTGCGAACGCCGTCTTCGATCGGGCCGTCGTGCTCGAAGCGATCGGGCGCCGCAGCGACGCCGCCACCGATTTCCAACGGTTCCTCAAGCTTGTCCCCGCCAGTGACCCACGTGCAGCGGATGCCAAGGACGCGCTCGCACACCTCAACGCATAACTCTTCCAAGGAACAGCGCAAGGATTGTGAAGCTCTACATCTCAGCCGACATGGAAGGGACCGCTGCGGTCTGTTCCTGGACCCAAGTCGACCCGACGAACACGACCGAATATCCGTACTACCGCCGTCTGATGTCGCAAGAAGTGCGCGCCGCGATCGACGGGGCGCGTGAGGCCGGCGTCGGCGACGTGCTCGTGAACGACTCGCACTCGTCGATGCGCAACGTGCTCTGGGACGAGCTCCCCGACGATGTACGTCTGATCTACGGCAACCGCAAACCGTTCTCGATGGCCGAGGGCGCCGACGGCGGGTTCGATGCCGCGTTCTTCACCGGCTACCACGCCGGGATCGGGACGCAGGACGGCACCCTTGACCACACCTACACGAGCGAGACGCTGCGTGAGACGCGGATGAACGGGATGCGTTGCAACGAGGCGATGCTCAACGCCGCGGTGCTCGGGCTCTCGGGCATCCCCGTCACGCTGATCACCGGCGACCGCGCCGCGGTCGACGAGACGAAGGCGGCAATGCCGTGGATCACCGGCGTCGTCGTGAAAGACTCGATCGGACGCTACGCGACCAACTCGCTCTCACCGACACGTGCACGCGAGCTCATCCGCGCCGGCGCGCGCGAAGCGATCGGACGCGTCAACGAAGCCAAACCCTTCGTCTTCGAGCCGCCGATCACGATGGAGCTGGACTTCGTGCAGACGCACAACGCCGACTTCGTCGACATGATCCCGGGTTTCGAGCGGATCGGCGGACGAACGGTGCGTTTCGTGCACAACGATTATCGCGTCATCTTCAAAGCGTACGTCTGCGCGTTCCGCCTCGGCGCCGCCGCGAACGCGAAGGTGTAGACGACCATGTCCGTCGTCGCGTACCAGGGCCACGCCGGCGCGTTCAGCGACGTCGCGGCGCGTGCGCTCGTCCCCGGGACCGAGACACGCGGGTTCTCCTCGTTTGACGCGGCGGCTGCAGCGCTCGACGCCGGCGAAACCGATTTCGCGGCCCTCCCGTTCGAGAACGTGATCGCCGGGCCGATCCCCCGCAACTACGAGATCCTCTGGGAGCGTCCGGCGCTGCGCGTGCGCGCACACCTCGTCCTCCCCGTCGAGCTGTGCCTGGTCGGCGTCGACGGCACGACGATCGAGACGATCCAAGAGATTCGCTCGCACCCGGTCGCGCTCGAGCAAGTACGCCGCTTCAGCGAAGGACGCCCGTGGCGCAAGACGGCGACGACCGACACCGCGGGCGCGGTCGCCGAGGTCGCCGCGCTGGGTGATCGCGGGGTAGCAGCGATCGGTCCGGCACTCGCCGCGGAACTGTACGGCGCGACGATCATCGCGCGCGGCGTCGAGGACGAACCGCGCAACGCAACGCGCTTCTTTTTGATCGGACGCGGCGACGATGCGGACGCTGCGGCGCGCGCGAACGCTGTCGTCGGGCTCGCGCTCGAAGACCGCCCCGGCTCGCTGCGCGACGCACTCGGCGCGTTCGCCGACCGCGGAATCGATCTGCGCCTCGTCATCGCGCGTCCGCTGCTCGGCGAACCCTTCCGCTACCGCTTCTTCTGCGAGCTCGCGACCAGCGACGATGCGCGGCTCAACGACGCGCTCGCCGCGATCGGCGGGGAGCACCGCGTCCTCGGCCGCTACTGAGATGATTCCGAAGACCGGCGTCGCGGTCGCCGTCGTGCGCGACGGCGCGCTATTGCTAGGTCGCCGCATCGCGGCGTACGGGAATGGCGCGTTTCAGATCCCCGGCGGAAAGCCCGACGACGACGAGAGCGTCACACAGACCGCGATACGTGAACTCGCCGAAGAAACGGGCCTCGTCGCGCGCGCAACGGCCGTCGCGGCCGAGCAGATCGACACGTTTCCCGAAAACGGCGAGACGTGGCGCACGGTGTTCGTCGTCGCGTGCGTCGACGACGACGCGGTCCCGGTGAACCTCGAGCCCGAGAAATGCGCGGGCTGGGACTTCTATCCGCTCGACGCGCTCCCGCAGCCGCTCTTTGCCATCGATCGCGAGACGCTGGACGCGATCGCCACCGCGGCGGAGACGCTGAGCTCGTAGACGCGCCCCACTCCCCCGTCACCCTGAGCTTGTCGAAGGGCGCGTTTTCGCTGAGCCTGTCGAAGCGATCGCGCCACGACG
>CAZABL010000032.1:24646-36242 GCA_964483365.1 uncultured bacterium | reverse complement strand
CGCTTCGACAAGCTCACGCTTCGACAAGCTCACGCTTCGACAAGCTCTGCGGGGCGGTGCGCTTCGACAAGCTCAGCGTGACATGGTGGCCCCGTTCACGACGCGAGAGCATCACTGAACGGCAGACGCCGCACGCGTTTGCCGGTCAAAGCGAAGACCGCGTTACCAACCGCGGGGGCAATCGGTGGCGTGCAGATCTCACCGACGCCCGTTGGGTTTACCTTGCTTGGTACGATATACACATCGATGCGTGGCGCTTGAGCCATGCGCAGCACCGTGTAATCGTTGAAGTTTTGTTGCTGTGCTCTTCCATTTTCGATCGTGATCTTTCCGGTTAACGCCGCTGAGAGACCGAAGTTCGTCGCGCTCTGTGCTTGCTGCACGACGATGTCGGGAGTGACCGCGGTTCCGCAGTCGACTCCCGCGACGACGCGATGGACCTTCGGCATCTTTCCGTCCATGGAAACGTCCGCCACCATGGCGGCGTAACTGCCTCCCCAGAAGATAACGGCCATACCTTGCGCGATGCCCGCACGCTTCTGACCCCAAGTCGCCTTTTCGGCCACGAGCCGCAGCAGGTTCGCTGCACGCGGATTGTCCTTCAGTAACGAGAGCCGGAACGCCAGCGGATCTTTACCTGCCGCGTGCGCGAGCTCGTCGATGAATGATTCCGTAACAAACGCGTTCCAGTTCGCGTCGGGGGCGCGCCAATTTCCTATTGGGATCCCGTGTTCGTGATCGATGAACGTCACGCGGAAGTTCGGGACTTTGTACGGCGCATCGACCGCCTCCGCGAGCGATGCGGGGTCAATGCCGTTCTTGAACAACTTCGGTAAAAAGCGGCGAAATATAGATTTCGCGACCACTTGATGTGACAGCGATACGAGCTCGCCTCCGGAAATAACGCCGCGCACCACGCTCAGGTGAAGGGGGCGGTAGAAATCGTGCTGCGTGTCGTCCTCGCGACTCCACATAACCTTGACTGGTGACTTGATTGCCTTCGAAACCTCGACCGCCTCTCGAGCGTAATCAGCTTCCAGGCGCCGGCCGAACCCACCGCCGAGAAATGTCGTGTGGACTATGCACTTCTCCGGGGGCAAACCGGTGACTTTTACCGCGAAATCTTGCGCGCGGTTCTGCACTTGCGTCGGTACCCATAGCTCACAGCGGTCGTCCCGCACGTCGGCGGTTGCATTCTGGGGTTCCATGGTCGCGTGAGCGAGAAACGGTCCTCGATACGTCGCTTCCAGTACCGTGCCGACACTCGCATTCGGATTTCCGCGCGAGATCGCAACGCGCTCGCCGATGTGGGTTCTCGCAAGATGCTCCGCTTCTGCGAAGAGCGACGCGGTGCTTACACTGGCGTTCGGTCCCTCGTCCCAGACGATCTGCAAAGCGTCCTTCCCTAGAAATGCGGCCCAGGTGTTCTTTGCGACAACCGCTACACCGTTCGATACCTCCACGACTTGCACAACGCCCGGAACCGCCTTGGCATTGTCTGCATCAAACGTTTTCACACGTCCCCCAAAAACGGGGCAGCGCGCGATGGCTGCATACAGCATCCCGGGAACGCGCACGTCAATACCGTATTGCGCGCTCCCGTTGACTTTAGCCGGAACATCTAGGCGTTCCGCCGGCTTTCCGATCAGCGTGAACTGTTCAGGCGACTTGAGCGCGACGTGTTGCGGCACGGACAGTGTAGCGGCCGCAAGTGCAAGACTACCATACGAGGCGCTGCGGTTCGATGCTTGATGATAGACCACGCCGCTTTTCGCAGTACACGAAGAGGGATCCACTGACCATTGTTTCGCTGCGGCCGTGATGAGCATCGCTCGAGCTGTGGCACCGGCTTCTCGCAGGGGCATCCAAGAGTCTGGAACGCTGGTGCTGCCTCCGGTGAGCGCCTCGCCGAATACGGGATCTACATAGCGTGGATCGGCAAGCGCAAATTCGAACTTCACGCGATCCATCGGAGCATCCAGTTCATCAACGAGAATCGTCGGCAGGCCGGTTGCGACACCTTGCCCCATTTCGGACTTGTTGATAATTACCGTGACCGTATCGTCGGGAGCGATGCGCACCCATGCGTTCGGTGCGAACTGATTGCCCGGTACACCCGATGACTTTGATGACGAGCACGACGGAAGATAGACTGCTAGGCCCAAGCCCGCACCGAGCGCTCCCGTCAAGCGAATGAAGTCGCCACGATTTATCGTTTGCATGGCCACCTCTCAAATCTTCGACGCGGTCGCGGCGGCGCGATGAATTGCGGCCCGAATGCGATCGTACGTACCGCAGCGACAGATGTTGGTCATGGCTTGATCGATGTCTGCATCGCTCGGCTTCGGATTTTGCTTGAGCAGCGAGACTGCGGCCATGATCTGTCCTGACTGGCAATACCCGCATTGGGGGACTTGCTCGGCAATCCACGCTCTCTGAACCGGATGCGAGTTATCCGTCGATAGACTTTCGATTGTGTTGATCCGCTTCCCAGCGGCTGCGGAGACCGGCAGTATGCATGTGCGCTGCGCGACGCCGTCGATGTGCATCGTACACGCACCGCATTGTCCGATGCCGCACCCGAACTTCGTTCCCGTCAGGTTGAGGTCGTCGCGAACCACCCAGAGCAGCGGCACACTCGGCGGTACGTCTAGGTCGTACCGTTTGTCGTTCACCGTAAGAGTGATCATTTGTTGTTTCCCGCAGATAGGTTGGTCGAACGAATCGATTATACGCTGAGGCTCTGCAGGATGGTTAACTTTTAGCCCTTTCCAGGTCTTTCGCTGTAGTGCACGACACGGAACGAAGTGCTTGCTTTGTTGGTACGGCTTGTGTTTGCGGAGGCTAGACGTGGAGGTAGCGGCGGCGTAGTTCGGCGTCGTCGCGGATCTCTTGCGGTGTCGCTTCGCGCTTGATCTCGCCCTGATCGATGATGTAGCAGCGGTCCGCGACGGCGAGCGCGCTGTAGAGGTTCTGCTCGACGAGCAGCGTCGTGATCCCCGCGGCTTTGATCTCGCGGATGACGCTTTCCACCTCGCGCACGATCAACGGCGCGAGCCCTTCCGTCGGCTCGTCGAGCAACAGCACCTTGATGTCTTGGAGCAGAGCGCGGGCGATCGCGAGCATCTGTTTCTCACCGCCGGAGATCTCGTCGCCTTTGTGGCCGAGACGCTCCCGGAGCCGTGGGAACTTGTCGTAGACGCGATCGAGGCTCCAGCCCGGTTTGCGTGCAGTTACCTGGGCGAGCTTGAGGTTTTCTGCGACGGTGAGGTTGGTGAAGATGCGCCGCTCTTCGGGGACGAGCGCGACGCCGCAGCGCGCGATCGTCATCATGTCGCGGCCGACGAGCTCCTCGCCGTCGAGCGTGACGCTCCCGCTTTGCGGCCGCAGCCAGCCGACGATCGACTTGAGCGTCGTCGTCTTGCCGACACCGTTGCGGCCGAGCAGCGCGACGATCTCCCCCGCGCCGATCTCTAGCGAGACGTCGCGCAGAACATGGCTCTCGCCGTAGTAGGTGTTGATCTTGTCGACGCGCAGCCGGGTCTGCGTTGCGATCATCAGTGCGCGAGCTCCGTCTCCGAGTGTCCGCCCAAATATGCTTCTTGGACCGCCGGGTTGTCGCGAATCTCTGCCGGGGTGCCGTCGGCGAGGACGCGGCCCTGATGCAGCACGGTGATCGAATCCGAGATCCCCATGATCAGGTCCATGTCGTGCTCGATGATCAGCACCGTGATCTCGTCGGCGAGCCGGCGGATCAGCGTCTCGGTCTTGCGCGCTTCGTCGCGCGACATCCCGGCGACCGGCTCGTCGAGGAGCAGCACCTCGGGTTCAGTCGCAAGCGCGATCGCGATGTCGAGCCGCTTCTTGTCACCGTGCGAGAGATCGCCGGCGCGCACCTCCGCCATGTCCTCGAGCGCGACGCGCGCAAGCGCACGCTCTGCGATCGCGTCGACGCGGCTCAGACGCAGCGAGCGCCGGAAGACCTGCAGCGCGAACTCTCCTTGCACGTGCGCGAGCGCGGCGAGCCGGCAGTTCTGCAAGACGCTCTCCTCGGGATAGACGTTCGCCGTCTGGAACGCCTTCGCGATCCCCATGTGCACGCGACGCGTCCCGCTCGTGCTGGTGACGTCGCGTCCTTTGAAACGAATCGAGCCCGTCGTCGCGCCGATCGTCCCGGCGAGCAGGTTGAAGAACGTCGTCTTTCCGGCACCATTCGGGCCGATCACCGCGCGTAGCTCACCAGGTGCGACCCGAAAGCCGATGTCCGCGTTGGCCTTGAAGTGCCCGAATGACTTTCCGAGCCCGTCCGTCTCCAAGATCATGGTTTAACGGCGCTCCGCCCCAGGTTCCGCGCCCCCCGCGCGTTGCGCGGGGCCCCCGGTCCGAGCTCGCAACGACCGGCGGAGCAGTGCACGACTTTTCTGCGCTCGCTCCTTCACCAGGGTGCCGATGATACCGGCTGGTAAAAAGACGATGACCAAGACGAAGATCAGCCCTTCTATCAAGCGCCACGCTTCGGTCTTCGCGGAGAGCACATTCTCGAGGTACATGATTACGCCGCTCCCGACGACCGGGCCGAACAGTGTGCCGACGCCACCGACGATCGTATAGATGACGAACGAGCCGCTGCGGTCGATCCCGAGCGACTCGACGGCGACGGTCCCGTCGTACAGCGCGCGCAGCGCGCCTGCGAGCCCCGTCAGCGCGCCGGAGATCGCGAACGCGGCGAGCCGATAGCGGGCGGCGTTGAAGCCGACGAAGACGCTGCGCTCTTCGTTCTCGCGGATCGCGTGCAGCACTTCGCCGAACTGCGAACGGACGAGTCCGCGTACGAACAGCAGCACCGCGAGCAGCACGGCCGCTGCGAAGACGTACCACAGCTTGATGTCGCTCAAGTCTCCGAACGGACCGAGCGGCAACGTCGGAAGCGAGGTCGACAGGTCGATGTTCGCGGGGCCGAGCGGGACGAGCGCGTGCGGAAACGACTGCAGGCCGTCGTCACCGTTCGTCCAGTCCTTCGCCTGCTCGACGATGAAGAACACCATCTGCGCAAAGGCGAGCGTGAGCAGCGCGAAATAGATCCCGTACAGACGCACCGTGACGGCGCCGATCACGAGCGCGAGCAGCGCGGTCGCCGCTGTCGCGCCGAGCACCGCCAGCCAGAGGTTCGGCGACTGCGGCATCAGCCGCATCAGCAGAATCGCGGCGACATATCCGCCGCCGCCGTAGAACATCGCGTGACCGTACGAGAGCATCCCCGCATAGCCGAGCAGAAGGTTGAAGCCGACCGCCGCGACGCTGACGATCAGAATTTGCGTAGCCAAGCCAGCATAGCCGCCGATGAGGTGCAGCACGAACGGGAAGAGCGCCAGCCCGAGCGCGGTCGCGAGCGCAAAGCGCAGATCGGCGAGCGCAAGCGAGGCATGGCGCTGCTGCGGTACGACGGCGGTGACGTCGCCCGCGGACGTATCGCCCGTCATGATTGACGGATGACCTCGCTCTCGCCGAGCAAGCCTTGCGGCCGCAGCAAGAGCACCAGCGCCATGCACAGATAGATCACGACGTTCGCTGCCGGTGCGTAGTAGAGCGTCGTCACGCTCTGCAGCTCACCGATCAGCAGCCCGCCGAGCACGGCGCCCCAGAAGCTTCCGAGACCGCCGACGACCACGACGACGAACGACGGAACCAAGAACCCGAACCCGGTCGACGGATCGACGCTGTAGATCGGCGATGCCGCCGCGCCGACCAGACCCGCGATCGCGGCGCCCAACGCGAAGACGATCGTCGAGGCTTGCCGGATGTTCCCGCCGAGCAGCTGCACCATCACGCGGTCGCGGATCCCGGCGCGCACGATCAGTCCGTAGTTCGTCCGCTCGATGAACAGCCACACCAGCACGAGCATGATCACCACGCCGATCGCAAAGACGACGCGATAGAGCGGGTAGGTGATGACGCCCAGCGAGACGGAGCCGGTCAGCGCGTCGGGGACGCGATACTGCTGCGTCGTCCCGCCGAAGAACAGGCGCAGCGCCTCCTCGACGACCAGGGCGATCCCGAACGTGAGCAGCAGTTGCGATGTCTGCTCCTTGTCGTAGAAGTAGCGGAGCACGAGCCGGTCGAGCAGCACGGCGAAGAGCGCGACACCGATCGGGGCAGCGATGAGCGCCAACCACAGGTTGGTGTGCTGCGCGACGACGAGTCCGATATACGCGCCGATCGCGTAGAACGCGCCGTGGGCGAAGTTCACCAGGCGCAGCGTTCCGAACACGATCGTCAGGCCGACGGCGATCGCGACGTAGATCAGCCCGAGCACGATGCCGCTGATCAGAGCTTGAACGAGGGCTGTCACGTGACTCCTTGCCGGGAGGAAAGGAAACGGGCCGGCGCGTTCGGGTGCCGGCCCGTTTGTTCGACGCTGGCCGGCGCTACGCCGTTTCCATTTTGCACGCCAGCCCGTTGAGCGGCTGCACGACACCCGGTCCGTCGTGGACCTCGAGCACCTTGGCGTACTCGAAGCCGCCGGGGCCGCGATCTTTCTCGGGGAGCCCCTCGACGACCAGGCACGAGTTGACGCCTTGGTGGTCCTCCTTACGATACCACTCCTGTTCCTTGGTGAACTGGAACTTCGTGGCCGGATTCTCGAGCACGTCGATCACCTTGGCGGCGTCGGTCGTGCCCGCTTTCTCGACCGCCATCTTGTAGATGTACATGTCCGCGTACGCGCACTCCGCGCCGTTCGAGGGCGGCGTCTTGTAGCGCGCCATGAAGGCGTCGACGAACTTCTTCGCCCCGGGATACTTGGCGGCGTGGTACTTCCAGTAGTACGGCGCCGTTGAGACGATGTTGTCGAAGTTGTCCTTGGTGCCTTTGGCCATGTACTCGTCGACGAGCGGGACGAGGATCTTCGTCGACTTGGTGAGGCCGAACTGAGCAGCCTGATTGACGCAGTTCACCATGTCGGCGCCGAACTCGGTGATGACGAGCACGTCGGGCTTGGCGGACTGCGCCTCTTGCAGCGCCGACGAGAAGTCCTTGGTGCCCAGCTTGAGCAGCACGTTCTTCACCGTCTTCGCGCCCTTGGGCTCGACGACCGCGGTGAGGTTGTCGTACACCGAATGGCCCCACGCGTAGTCGGCTGTGATGTGGAACCACTTGCCGGTCCCGTACTTGCTCACCAGCGTACGCGCGAGCGACTGCGCGCTCATGTATGCGTCGTTGTAGCGGCGGAACGTGTGCTTATGGCAGTTCTGGTTCGTCGTCTCGTCGCCGTGCGTAAGCGTCGCCATGAAGATCGTTTTCTTCTCTTGGCACAGCGCGGAGACGGCGAGCGCGGTCCCGGTCGACGAGCCGCCGGTGATCATGATCGCGTTGTCGCGCTCGATCATGCGTTGAGCATTGTCGCGTGCGACGTCGGCCTTCGTTTGGTCGTCGCCGACGGTGGCGCGGACTTTCATCCCCATGATCCCGCCCTTGGCGTTGATCTCGTCGATTGCGAGATTGTATGCCTTGAGTTGATCTTGGCCTTGGTCCGAATACGGGCCGGATTGCGGCACGTTGAGACCGACGACGATCTCTTTGGTCGGTGCGGCGATGACGTACGGGCCGCCGCCCAGCGTGAGCGCAGCCGCGCCGGCCGTGCCGGCGACGAACTTTCCGCGCGAAATGGCGTGCTTCACAGGCTAACTCCCTGGGACTAGCAAGCAGCGAGAGACGTGGAGGTGCGACTTAGGTCTCTCCCAGGAAACTTCCCTCCGCCGATGGTCCCGCGAAGCGCAAACTCTTGACAGACGTTTGTCGGAGGTCGTACCGTCGGCGCACTGCGGTTTTGACGATGTCCAAACGGGCGTTGGAGTATCTGAAATGGCCGAGCTCCTGGGGACGGTGCGGCGAGCGTTGCACGTGCTCGATCATCTGGCCGAGGCGGACGGGCCGGTTCCGATCAAACGGCTTGCCTCGGCACTCGACTTGACCCTCGCGAGCGCGTACCACGTCGTGAACACGCTTGCCGCTGACGGTTATGTCTCACGAGATCCGGCCGGTGGCTATGCACTGGGAGCGAAGGCGGCGCGGCTGGGCGAGGCCTACGCACGCTCGTGGCCGGTCGAGCCGCGGCTGCGCGAGATCATGCGCGAGCTCGGCGCGCGCACGCGCGAGAACGCCTACCTCGCACTGCTCAACGGCAGCCAGGTGGTGATCATCGACATCGCCGAGTCGCACCAACGGGTTCGCGTCAACGCGCTGCAGCGCGGCTTCGCCGAGGATCTTCACGCGCGCGCGCTCGGCAAGGCGGTGCTCGCGTATCGCACCCCCAGTGAAGTCCGGCTCCATTTCGCCAGCCAGCCGCCGCGACGTCTCACCCGCCGCACGCGCACGTCGTTCGCCGCCGTCGAGGAAGAGCTCGACCGAACGCGACGGCGCGGCTACAGTGAGGACCTCGAGGAGTTTGCCGACGGCGTGTGCTGTTTGGGCGCGCCGTTCTTTGCCGGCGGCGTCGTCGCGGGTGCGCTCTCGGTCGCGCTCCCGGCGTTCCGCTACCGCGTCGCCAAGGCGTCGGTGCGGACCGCCGTCCTCGCCGCGGCGCGCGCCGCGACCGACGCGCTGAGCTCATCGGATCGGAGGGTTTCGCTTGGCTGACGTTCTCGCTGCACCGCCCGACCGGCGCGCGCTTGGCGCGGCGCTGCTGCGCACGATGATCCGCATTCGCGTGCTCGAGGAGGGGATCGAAAAGCAGTTCCTCGCCGGCGAGATCCCGGGCTTCGCGCACCTTTCGATCGGGCAGGAAGCCGTCGCAGCCGGAACGTGCGCGCAGCTGCGCACCGACGACAGCATCGCCTCGACGCATCGTGGGCACGGACATACGCTCGCGAAAGGGACGGTGATGCGCGCGATGGTCGCCGAGCTCTTCGCGCGCACCAGCGGCGTCTGCCACGGCAAAGGCGGCTCGATGCACATCGCCGACTTCTCGGTCGGGATGCTCGGTGCCAACGGCGTCGTCGCAGGCGGCTTCGGTTTGGTCGCCGGCGCCGCGCTCTCCGCGGTGCAGCGCAAGACCGATCAGGTCGCCGTCTGCTTCTTCGGAGACGGCGCGACGAATCGCGGTCCGTTTCACGAGAATTTGAACCTGTGCGCGGTGTGGAATCTCCCCGCGATCTTCGTGCTCGAGAACAACCGTTACGCGTCGACGACGTCGACGGAAGAGACGATGAAGATCACCGATGTCGCGCGGCGCGCCGACGGCTACGGGATCCCGGGGCGTATCGTCGACGGCTTCGACGCGTTCGCCGTCTACGACGCGATCGGCGAAGCGGTCGCGCGCGCTCGCGGCGGCGGCGGTCCGACGTTCGTCGAGTGCAAGACGTACCGCGCGCGCGGACATTACATCGGCGATCCGGAGCGCTACCGCACCAAGCGCGAGGTCGAGGACGTGATGAGCGCCGACGACCCGATCGTCCGCATGCAGATGCAACTGGGCGATGCGCTCACGGCCGAGGAGTACGAACAGCTGTGGCACGAGGCGCGCGAAGAGTTCGCCGACGCGCTCGCGTTCGCGCGCACCGCGCCGGAGCCGTCGCCGGACGAAGCGTTCTTCGGCGCGTACGCCGGAGATCGCGATCCGGCGACGCCGCTGCACCGTCTCGCCGCGCGCGAACGCGACGCGCAGAGGAACGGCTGATGTCGCGCACGCTCTCGTTCTCCGAAGCGACGCTCGAGGCGATGCGCGAGGAGATGCGGCGCGATCCGGCCGTGTTCGTGATGGGCGAGGACATCGCCAAGCAAGGCGGGATCTTCGGCCAGTTCAAGGGTCTCCCGCAAGAGTTCGGCGACGAGCGCGTGCGCGACACGCCGATCTCCGAAGCCGCACTGGTCGGCGCGGGCGTCGGCGCGGCGCTGACCGGATGCCGTCCCGTCGTCGACATGCATTTCGCCGACTTCATCACCTGCGCGATGGACGAGGTCGTCAATCAGGCCGCCAAGCTGCGCTATATGTTCGGCGAGCAGTGCGCGGTGCCGATGACGTTGCGCGCGCCCGACGGGATCACGAAGTCCGCCGCGGCGCAGCATTCGCAGTCGCTCGAGGCCTGGTTCGTACACACGCCGGGACTCGAGGTCGTTGCACCGGCCGACGCCGAGGACGCCAAGGGACTCCTCAAGGCGGCGATCCGCAGCGACAACCCGACGCTGTACTTCGAGCACAAGGGACTGTTCGCGCGACAAGGGAGCGTCCCGGACGACGAGGATTTCGTCGTGCCGATCGGGCGTGCGAAGACGATGCGCGAGGGGCGCGACGTCGCGATCATCACATACGGGATCACCGTCGGCCGCGCCCTCGAAGCGGCGCAGGTGCTCGAGAGCGAGGGGATCGAGGCGATCGTTCTCAACCTGCGCTCGCTGTGGCCGCTCGATTACGACGCGATCGCCGATGCGCTCGCGCGCACGCACCGCGTCGTGGTTGCACACGAGGCGGTACGCGTCGCCGGCGTCGGCGCGGAGATCGCGGCGTGGATCGGCGAGCACTGCTTCGACGAGCTCGACGCGCCGGTCGTGCGGCTCGGAGCGGCGCACGTCCCGGTGCCGTTCGCGCCGACGCTGCAGGAAGCGATCTACCCGAAGGCGCCGGCGATCGCCGAGGCCGCGCGCCGGCTGGTGCGGCGCGAGGTGTAGCGGCGTGCAGACCGAGATCACGATGCCCAAGCTCGGGCTGACGATGTCTGCGGGGACGGTCTCGCGCTGGCGCAAGCGTCCCGGCGAATCGGTGCGTGAAGGCGAGCCGCTGGTCGAGGTCGCGACCGACAAGATCACCTACGAAGTCGAGTCGCCGGCGAGCGGAGTGCTCACCCACGCCTCGCCCGAGGGTGAAGAGTTCGCCTGCGGCGCCGTGATCGGCGCGATCGCTGCAGGCACGGACGGTGCGCGCGTGCTCGCCTCGCCGGCGGCACGCAAGTTGGCGCGCGAACGCGGGGTCTCGCTGCACGAGGTGCGCGGCAGCGGTCCGCGCGGCCGCGTGACACTCGCCGACGTCGGTGCGCTCTCGCCGGCGGACTCCCCCGCTGCGCCGCCGCCGCAACCACAGCCGCCGTCTCCGTCACCGCCGGACATGCCGGCGCAGCGTCGCGCGATCTTCCGGAAGATGACCGAGGTCGCGCAGATCCCCGTCGCCCAGGTCGAGACGCACGTCCGTGTCGACGCGCTGCGCGCGCTCCTTGAGGCGCGGGGCGATTTCGGGTGGAGCGCTTACGTGGTGTTTGCGCTCGCGCGTCTGCTGCGTGCGCATCCCGACCTGCGGACCGACGCGTCGACCGGAGGGCCGTTCGGGACGATCGCGATCGGTGTCGCCGCCGATACGCCGCACGGTCTCGTGGTCCCGGTCGTGCGCAACGCCGACACCCTCGACCTCGCCGCGACGCAGCGCGAGATCGTCCGCCTCGCCGCCGCTGCCCGCGCGGGATCGCTGCACCCTGACGACGTCGGCGGCGCATGCTTCTCGCTCTCGAACGTCGGACCGCAAGGCGTCGAACGCGTCGCGCCGCTCCCCGACCCACCGCAAACGGCGATCCTCGGGATCGGAGCGGCGACGCAGCGCCCAGCCGTTGTCGCT
>CAZABL010000032.1:3825-24546 GCA_964483365.1 uncultured bacterium | reverse complement strand
CTGGTCCCGGCATGGATGCTGACCTGCGTGCTGAGCTTCGATCATCGCTTCGTCGACGGCGCGCCGGCGGCGCGGTTCCTCGCCGCGTTCGCGCAGGCGTGCGAACAGCCGGGGATGTTGCTGTGAACGGCGAGAGGCGCACCGCGCTGGTGACCGGCGGCGGCGCGGGGATCGGGAAGGCGACCTGTGAGGTGCTCGCGCGCGACGGCTTTCGCGTCGCCGTCGCCGACCGCGACCGCAGTGCTGCCGAGGCCGTCGCGCGCGCGATCGACGGCGCGGTCTTCACCTGCGACGTCGCCGACGAAGCGTCGGTGGAGCGTCTCTTCGACGAGGTCCTCGACGCGTTCGGCGGCCGCCTCGACGCGCTGGCGACGCCGGCCGGGATCGCCGACACGACGCCGTTTCTCAAGCTCGACGCGGCGACGTTCGCGCGCGTGTACGCAATCAACGTCATCGGGACGTTCCTGTGCGTGCGCGAGGCGGGACGGCGGATGCAGCCGGGCGGGCGCATCTGCACCGTCGCCAGCGTCGCGGGAAAGCGCGGTGGTGGGCTGTCGGGGACGGCGGCGTACGCCGCGAGCAAAGGCGCGGTGCTCGCGCTCTCGCGCAACGCCGCGCGCGAGCTCGCACCGCTCGGCATCACCGTCAACTGCGTTGCGCCGGGCGCGACGATCACGGCGATGACCGCGCAGCCCTTCGAGAATCCCGAACACCGCCAGCGTATCGAAGCCTCGGCGCTGCTCGGGCGATGCGCCGAACCGGCGGAGATCGCCGAGGCGATCGCATGGCTCCTATCACCCCGTGCGTCGTTCGTCGACGGTGAGACGTTGACGGTCGACGGCGGACTCATGCTCGACTGACGACGGAGGACGACCGCATGCCCCAATCCACAATCGCGCGCCGGCGCTTCCTCGCCGCAAGCGCGGCGACGTTCGCCTCGATCGCGGTCGTACGCGCACCCGCACGCGCCGCGCAGTGGACGTACAAGTACGCCAGCAACGTCTCCGCTGATCATCCGCTCAACGTGCGGATGCACGAGTGCTGGAACGCGGTCAAGAACGAGACCGGCGGCCGGCTCGAGGTGCAGGTCTTCCCCAACAACCAGCTCGGCGGCGACACGCAGGTACTCGGGCAGGTGCGTTCCGGCGCCGTCCAGTTCTTCACCCTCGACGGCGGGATCTTACAATCGGTCGTTGCGGTCGCGGGGATCCAAGGCGTCGGTTTTGCCTTCAAGGACTCGCAGGACGCGTTCCGCGCGATGGACGGCCCGCTCGGCGACTACGTGCGCGGCGAGATTCGCAAGGTCGGTCTGTACGTGCATCCCAAGATGTGGGAGAACGGGATGCGGCAGATCACGTCGTCGAGCAAGCCGATCCGCACCGCCGCCGATTTGGAAGGCTTCAAGATCCGCACGCCGGCGGGGGCGCTCTGGGTCGACCTCTTCAAGTCGTTCGGTGCGGCCCCGACGCCGATCAACTTCAACGAAGTCTATACCGCGCTGCAAACCCACGTCGTCGACGGCCAAGAGAACCCGTACGCGATCATCGACACGGCACGGCTCTTCGAGGTGCAAAAGTACCTCAGCGTCACCAACCACATGTGGTCGGCGTACCACTTCTTGGGGAACCAAGACGCGTGGAAGGCGCTGCCGCCCGAGGTGCAGGCGACCGTTGAGCGCAACCTGACCAAATACGCGCTGCTGCAGCGCCGGGACACGCAGCTGCGCAACGACTCGTTGGCGGACAAGCTCGTGCGGCACGGGATGACGATGAATCGGGCCGACACGAGCGGTTTCCGCGCGAAGCTCGCGAGCTCGGGTTTCTACAAGAAATGGGCGCAGACGTTCGGATCCGACTCGTGGAGCCTGCTGGAAAGGACGTCCGGTAGACTCGCGTAACCTGGAAGGACGTGATCGTCCGCCGCTTCCTTCCGCTCGTGCTGCTTGCCGCAACGAGCGCCTGTGTCTCGCACGAGCCGCGTCTCCAGCTTCCGACGAATGTCGAGGCCAAATGCGAGCACAACTCGGTGAAGCAAACGGCGATCGAAGCGATCGTCGCCTCGACCGACGACACGATCCAGCCCGGCACCTACCCCGGTGACGCGGCGATGCGCAAGATCATTCAAAGTGTGGGGGGCGCGTTCGCGTACTGGCCTGCTCAGCCGCTGCGCGCGCCGAACACCGCAAAGGCCCTGGGCCTGGACGGCGATTACCTCACCTTGGTGCGCGCCGTCGTCACCAACCAGGTCGACGTTCCGAACCATGCGCGGCCGGTCTGGCTGACGTTCAAAACGCCCAGCGGCGAGAAGACGGTGCTCGAAAAGGCGCACGATATTCAAGACGTCTGCATCGAAGGTCAGCCAGAGCCGTAAAGCCTGTTTCATGCGACTCACCGCCGGGCACGTCTGCAAAAAACCGCGCGAGGAGGGCCATGACGATGAGAAACGCGACGAAGCGCGTCCTGGGCCGCGAGGGCGACTCCGCAACCGACGCGCTGACGCTCCTTCGTAACGACCACGCCGAGGTCAAGTCGCTCTTCAAGACCGTGCTCGAGGGCGCCCCACCGTCTGCACAGCGGCGTACGGCGATCGGCAAGATCCTCGACGCGCTCGATCTCCACGCACGGATGGAAGAGACGATCTTCTATCCGGCGGTGCGGAGCGCCGGCGGGACCGAAGAGCGGGAGACGGTCCTGCTGGCCAATGAGGAACACGGCGTCGCCAAGGAGCTGATGGCGAAAATTCGCGCCATCTCCGGCCGGGACGAAACGCTCAAGGCGAAGCTGACGCTCCTGCGGGAGCTGGTCGAGGAGCACATCCGCGAAGAAGAGTCGGAGATGTTCGACGAGGCGCGGCGAGTGCTCGGCGAGGACCGTCTGCGCGAGATCGGAAGCGAGATGGAACGCTTCAAAGCCGAGGGCGGTGCGGCGAACGGACGCCGTCAGCGGAACGGGTCGACGCGCAAGGCGGCATCGGCGCGCAAAGGGACGCGCGGCAAGAGTTCCGCGCGCAGCAAAGGCTCGGCACGCAAGAACTCGAGTCGCAAGACGACCCGCGGCAAGAGCCGCTGAGGGCTTAGGGTCGGGTCCGGCGCCGCAGGTCGGGCCCGATCAACCCTTCGACGAGAAGCGCGACCGCCAGCATCCCGGTCTCGAGCAGGGTGTAGGCGCGTGCGCTTGGGATCGCCGGCCGCGCGATCAGTGCGGCAAGCAGCAGTAACGCGAAGCCCGTGACGAAGCGCAGGATCCCACGCGCGAGCGAGCGCGGGACACGAGCGCCGCGCGTCATGTCGCGCCACAACCGCAGTGGCGGCCGCGTCCCGACGTCCCAGATCGTAAACGCCAGCGCGTCCAGGATGATCGCAAGGGCAAAGCGGATCCCGGCGAGGAGCATCAATCTCTCTTTGCCGTGGCGAAGCGAGGGTGCCGTTGAACGTATCTGCATGCATTGCCGGTGGCGGGCCGGCCGGGATGATGCTGGGCTTCCTGCTCGCGCGCGCCGGCGTCGACGTCGTCGTGCTGGAGAAGTATCCCGATTTCTTCCGCGATTTTCGCGGCGACACGATCCATCCGTCGACGCTCGAGCTCATGCACGAATTGGGCCTGCTCGACGCGTTCCTTGCGCTTCCGCACCAAGAATACGCCGAGCTCTCCGGCAAGATCGGCGGCCGGAGCGTCGTGCTCGCCGACTTCCGGCACGTTCCGACGCACGCAAAGTACTTGGCGCTCATGCCGCAATGGGATTTCTTGAACTTTCTGGCCGAGCAGGGCCGCCGCTATCGTGGTTTTCACGTCGAGATGCAGGCGGAAGCGGTCGAGTTGGTGCGCGACGAGGAGCGCGTGCGCGGCGTTCGCGCGCAAACGCCGAAGGGGATGCTCGAGATCGAGGCGGATCTCGTCATCGGCGCGGACGGCCGGCATTCGACGATACGAGAGCGTGCTGGATTCGCCGTGCGCGACCTCGGCGCCGCGGTTGACGTGCTGTGGGTGCGTATCCCCAAGCCGCCGGCTGCCCAAGGGCAGACGTTCGGGACGATCGCGGCTGGGCGAATTCTCGTTCTGCTCGATCGTGCCGACTATTATCAAGCGGCCTATGTCATCGATAAAGGTGCGTTCGCGCAGGTTCGTGCGCGTGGGCTCGCCGCGTTTCGTGCCGATATCGTCAGGCTCGCGCCGTACGTTCGCGACACGGTCGGCGCGATCACGAGCTGGGACGACGTGAAGCTGCTGACCGTCCGCATCGATCGGCTCGAGCGCTGGTACGCGCCGGGACTCCTGTGCATCGGCGACGCGGCGCACGCGATGTCGCCGGTCGGCGGCGTCGGGATCAACCTCGCCATTCAAGATGCCGTAGCGGCAGCGAACATCTTGGCGCTCCCGCTGCGCGACGGTCGTGTGACGGTCGAGATGCTCGCCAAGGTCCAGCGCCGCCGGGCGTTCGCGGCACGCGCGACGCAAGCGGTCCAGGTCTTCATCCAAAACCGCGTGATGCTCCCGGTACTCGGCTCGACGAAGGAGATTACGTTCCCTGCACCCCTGCGCGTATTCGACGTCTTCCCGGTGTTGCGGCGGATCCCGGCGTATCTCGTCGGCGTCGGCGTGCGTCCCGAGCACATCCGCACACCGTCGTCAGGGTGACAGCAGGAGCGTCAGCTTAGGCAGGCGACTCGTCGGGCCACGACGCGATTTCACCGAGCGCGGCGCTCTTGACCACCTTGAGGCCGAGCATCGCGCACTTCATGCGCGTGGGGCTGATCCCGATCCCGACGTTCTCGAGCACCGCGTCCTGCGGCAGCTTCGCGACGTCCTCGAGCTTCATGCCCTTGATGGTCTCGGTGAGCATCGATGCCGACGCTTGCGAGATCGCGCAGCCCTTCCCGCTGAACTTGACGTCCTCGACGCGCCCGTCATCGCCAACGGCGAGCTCCATCCGAATCTGATCGCCGCACAGCGGATTGAGATCCTCAGCGCTGACCGTCGGCGTTTCGATATGCCCGAAGTTCCGCGGATTCCGATAGTGGTCGAGGATATATTCTTTGTAAAAGTCGTCCATTACGCGATACGGAACACCTCGGCCGCCTTCTCGAGAGCCAGGACGAGCGCGTCCACGTCTTCCTCCGTATTGTAGAGGTAGAAGGAGGCGCGTGCGGTTGCTGGCCAGCCCATTTTGTCCATGAGCGGCATCGTGCAATGGTGCCCGGCGCGCACGCAGACGCCCTCGGTATCGAGGATCGACGCGAGATCGTGCGCGTGAATGTCGGCGAAGTTGAACGAGATGACGCCGGCGCGATCCTCGGCGCGCGCGGGTCCGTAGATCGCGAGGCCGCGCGGCTCGAGCGTGCGCAAGCGGTCGAGCGCGTAGCGCGTCATCGCGATCTCGTGCTCGCGAATCCAGTCCAGCCCGACCTCGGAAAGATAGTCGACGGCGGTGCCCAGCGCGATCGCGTCGGCGATGTTCGACGTGCCGGCCTCGAACTTCCAGGGCAGCTCGTTGAACGTCGTCGTCTCGTAGCTGACCTTCTTGATCATGTCGCCGCCGGTCAGGAAGGGCGGCATCGCGTCGAGCAGCGCACGCTTCCCGTACAGGAACCCGATCCCGGTCGGCCCGCACATCTTGTGTCCGCTCGCAGCGAGAAAATCGACGTCGAGTGCTTGGACGTCGACCGGCATGTGCGGCACCGACTGCGCGGCGTCGACGAGGACGAGCGCGCCGGCGGCGTGGGCCTTGGGGACGATGACGTCGAGCGGTGCGATCGAGCCGAGCGTGTTGGAGACGTGCGCAAGCGCGACGAGCTTGGCGCCGTGCAGCAGCGTGTCGAGGTCGTCGAGGATCAGCGTGCCGTCGGCGGCGGCGCGGATGTAGCGCAGTTCGGCGCCCGTCTTTGCGGCGAGCAGCTGCCAGGGGACGAGGTCGGAGTGATGCTCGACCTCGGTCGTGACGATCGCGTCGCCGGGGCGCAGGTTCGCCAGACCCCACGAGAACGAGACGAGGTTGATCGCCTCGGTCGTGTTGCGCGTCCAGATGATCTCGGCGGTGTGCGCCGCGTTGATGAAGCGCGCGACCTTTTCGCGTGCTCCCTCGAACGCTTCGGTCGCGTGTGCGGCAAGCTCGTAGACACCGCGATGGATATTCGCGTTGTCGTTCTCGTAGTAGTGGACGAGCGCGTCGATGACGGCGCGCGGCTTCTGCGAGCTCGCGGCCGAGTCGAGATAGACCAGACGCTTCCCGCGCGACGTCGGCTTGTCGAGGATCGGGAAGTCCGCCAGAATAGCGGCTTGCTTGGGATCGGCCGCTGCTGCGATCATACGTCGAGCTCCGTGGCGTCGTCGATCTTGGCGTCGAGCGCGGTGCGCACTTCGTCGCGCAGCGCTTCGCTGGGGAAATGTGCGATCGTGGGCTCGAAGAACGCGAGCGCGACCATGCGAACCGCGTCTGTGCGCGCGATGCCGCGGCTACTCGCGTAGAAGAGCGTCTCTTCATCGAGTGAACCGACCGTCGCGCCGTGGAACGCTTTGACGTCGTTCGCCGCGATCTCGAGCGCGGGGACCGAGTCGATGTGGGCGCGTCGCGAAAGCAGCAGCGCATCGTCTTTGAGCGACGCGTCGGCGCCGTGCGCCTTCTTCGCGATCACGATGTTCCCGAAGAAGCGGCCTTGTCCGCGATCGCTCGCCGCCGTGCGCACGACCGTTTCGGAGGTCGTCGGGCCGACGGCGTGATTCGTCGTCGTCGTCAGGTCGACGTGCTGCAAGCCGGTGTTGAAGAAGAGCGTCGCCATCTCGCCGTGCGCGCCCGGCGCCTCAAGGTTGGTCTCGAGGACGGTGCGCGCGAGCGTCCCGCCGAGTTCGGCGAGATGCCAGCTCACCTGCGCGTCGCGCTCGCAGCGCGCCGTGCGATGCATCAGGATGCGCGCTTCTTCGCCGGCCTGCTGCACGGTCACGTACTGCAGCCGCGCGCCTTCGCCGGCGTGCGCGACGACGAGGCCACAGATCAGCGGTTGTCCGTCGCCGACGTGACGCTCGATGATCGTCGCTTCCGCGCCCTTGCCGAGCACGACGAGGACGTGCGGGAAGACGGCGTCGGCGTTCGGCTCAGCGTTCGCGAAGACGAGCTGGATCGGCGCGTCGAGGACGACGCCGTCCGGCACATAGACGAACGCGCCGCAATTCTGGAACGCGATCGCGAGCTGCGTGAACTTGTCGCCGCCGCGTGTGGCTTCGTCGAGAAACGCGAGCGTCTCCGCCGAGAGCGACGGTTCGCAGGCGCGTTTCGCGTCGGCGAGCGGCGCGACGGTGATGCGCGGATCGACCCGTGGCGCTTCGCGCGCCTCGAGCAGCGTTGCGCCCATGTGGACGATCCCGCCCGCGTTCTCGCTCGCGAGTGCCGGACGGTCCACGTCGGCGGCGGCTTCCTGCGGCGCGACCGCGCCGAACGGCATCGTCGCGACCGTCATCCGATCGGACGTCCACCGCAGCCCGTCGTAACGAAGCTTCGTGTAGTCGTGGCGCCAGCCGCGGCCGGGCTTCGTGCCGGGAACCGGCAGCATTTCGTAGCGCGCGAACGCCGCGCGCCGCGCCTCGGCATCGACTGCGCTTCCGCTGCGCTCACCTTCGCGCTGCACGAGAGCGATCGCCGCTTCCAGTGCCTGCGCAGTCGGCTCGAAACCGACGCCGGAGATGGCCTGCGTCGAACTAGACACTCGCGCCCGCCGTCTCTTCGCGGACGCGGTCGTAGCCGTCGCGCTCGATCTGCTCCGCGAGCTCCGGGCCGCCCGTCTTCACGAGGCGCCCGTCGATCATGATGTGCACGACGTCGGCCTTCACGTGCTGAAGGATGCGCGGGTAGTGCGTGATGACGAGGAACCCGGTGTCCTTGCCCTCCTCGCTCGCGCGGAGCGCGCGCACGCTGTTGCCGACCGACTGCAGCGCGTCGACGTCCAGACCCGAGTCGGTCTCGTCGAGGATCGCGTACTTGGGCGCGATGATCGCCATCTGAAGCATCTCGAGGCGCTTTTTCTCACCGCCCGAGAACCCGTCGTTGACGTAGCGGCCGAGGAACGCCGGATCCATGTCGAGCGTCTCGAGCTTGTTGAAGACGAGCTGGCGGAACTTCGCGGGCGTGAGATCGTCGGGGCGGACCGCTTGGCGTGCCGTGCGGATGAAGTTCGCGACCGAGACGCCCGGGATCGCCGCCGGATACTGGAAGGAGAGGAAGAGTCCGGCCTTCGCCCGCTTGTCGGGGCTCAGCTCGAGCAGGCCCTCGCCGTCGAGGCTGGCTTCACCGCCGAGCACCTCGTAGCCGGGGTGACCGGCGAGTGTAAAAGCGAGGGTCGATTTCCCACTTCCGTTCGGGCCCATGAGCGCGTGAACGCGCCCCGGCTCGACGGTGAGATCGATCCCCTTGAGGATCTCTTTGTCCTCGACGGCGACCCGCAGGCCGCGTACAACCAGACCGCGCGTAGACATGCGCCCGTATCGTAAAGCGCGCGGTGGGAGAAAGTCAAGGAAACCCTGGACTATCTGCGACTTCCGTGGTAGGGTTGCGAAGGATGCACGACCGCTTCTTCGATTCGACGCGCGGGAAGATCGTCGGAGCGCTCCGCGAACGGCGCTCAGCGTCGGCGTACGATCTCGCCCAAGCGTTCGGGCTCTCGCCCAACGCGATCCGCCAGCAGCTCGTGGTGCTCGAGCGCGACGGCCTGGTGATCGGCAAAAGCGTGCGGCGCGGCCGCACCAAGCCGACCGTCGAGTACTCGCTGACGCCCGAGGCCGAGCGCTACTTCCCGCAGCGTTACGACAAGATGCTCAACGCGGTTTTGCGCGAGATTCGCCAAGCGGGCGGCGACGACGCGGTCAAGGCGGTCTTCGAACGCATCGGGCGCCGATCCGCCGAACGGCTCGCCCCCACGGTGATCGATTTGACGACCGAGCAGCGGATCCAGCGCGTCGTCTCGACCCTCAAGGCCGGCGGCGTCGCCGCCGACGTGCAGAAGACCGAGGACGGGACGCTCGTCCTGCACGAGCACAACTGCCCCTACGCCGCGGTCGTCGCCGAGAACCCCGAAGCCTGCACCGCGATCCACACGATCCTAGAATCCGTCGCCCCCGGCAAAGCCCAGCACGTGGAGAGCCTCGCAACCGGCGGCGAAGAGTGCCGGTTCGAGATTGAAGCATGATAACTAGCACCCTGGTGACGGACCGAGCGCAGCACCATATCGACTTTATCGCAGTCGCGTTGCGAGGTCGGACCGGGGGCCCCACGCAACGCGTGGGGGGCGCGCAGCCCGGGGCGGAGCGCCGTTAAAATGAATTTCGCGAAGTTTCAGCAGCTCGTTGAGCTCCGAACCGGGTTTCGGACGATGGAGAATCCCACCGTGAGCGGGGAGTACTTCAGCGACTCGTGCGGGGATCTGTATACCTTCTTCCTCAAGGTCGGCCCGGGCGACGTCATCGAGGATGTTTCGTACTTCACGACCGGGTGCGGCTTCGGGACGGCGACGTGCTCGCTGCTCGTCGAGCTTGCGCGTGGGAAGACGGTTGACGAAGCGCTCGCGATCAGCGACGCCGACATCGAAGCCGCGCTCGACGGCTACCCTGAGAAGAAGAAAGACTATCCCGAGCGTTCGCGCCTCGCGCTGCAAGCCGCGATCGAGGAGTACAAGCGCGGCCGCGCTGAGGGTCGCATCAGCGACGCGATGCTCGAAGACGCGCGAGCGACGGTGGCTGCGGCCGCCGCGCTCGCGAACCAGCCGGGGAACGGTAAGACCTCACAGGACGAGAATGCCGGCCCGAAAGTCGTTCAGGACTCCGGCGTCCTGACCATCAAATTGCACTGAAAGTAGTCCGATGAGACCCCTGATCTTCGCGCCGTTAGCAGCAATCGCGTTGCTAGCGGCGTCGCCGTCTCCAAGCCCCGCACAGTCCGAGTCCGCCTCGGCGACCCTGACCGCCACGGTGATCTGCGCACGCACGCCGTTCTATGAATACGCGCCGGGATCGTCGCTCCCGCAGCGTGCGCCGACGCCGGTCGCCCGTCAAGGGCAGCGCTTCCAGGTGCTCGGAAAATCGACAACGCTTTCGAGCAACGAGTACGTCGAGACGAACGTCCCTGTTGTCGATAACGGTTTCGGACCCAACGCGCATTACTGGCTCCCGCGCACCTGCGTCAGCATCGACAAAAAGATGTAGACGCTGCGCTGAAAGCAGCAGTCTATGAGATCGGTGATTTTTACGCCGCTAGCAGCCATCGCGTTGCTGGCGGCGTCGCCGTCTTCAAGCCCTGCATCGGACGCAACGCCGACCGAGACGGCGACGGTCATCTGCGACGTCGCGCCGTTCTACCAGTATGCGCCCGGATCGCAGATCCCGACGCTCGCGCCGGTACCGGTCGCCCGCCAGGGGGCGCGGTTCGACGTTCTCGGGTACTCGACGACGCTCTCGAGCGTCGTGTACGTCGAAACGAACGTCGTCGTCATCGATAACGGGTTCGGCCCCAACGCGCACTACTGGCTGCGGTACACGTGCGTGAGCATCGACAAAAAGGGCTAGACGAACGGCGGCGCGGAACGGCGTCGCGGTGCGGCATCACGTTCGTTTCGCCGCCGTCTTTTTGACGGCGGCCCTCCTCGGCGCATCGCCGGCTCCCGTCCCCGACGTCGGCGGCGGGGACGCGCGCTACGCCGCGCTCGCGCAGGCGTATTTCGACGCCAACTTCCGCGCGAACCCGGTCAGCGCGACCGCGACCGGGGTGCACGCGTACGACGCCCGTCTGGGATCGTACGCGGCGGCGGACTATGCGGCGCAGCTCGCGCGCGACCGCGAAACGCTGGCGCACGTCGACGCGCTCGATCCGGCAACGCTTTCGCCCCGCGTTGCGCTCGATCGCCAGATGCTCATCAACTCGTTGCGCGACGACCTGCTGCTCAACGGCACGATGGAGCAGTGGCGGCATCAGCCCGACACGTACGTCCAACTCGCGAGCAACGGCGTCTTCGTGTTGATCTCGCGCAACTTCGCGCCCGCCCCAGTCCGGATGCGTGATGCGATCGCGCGGGAAGAAGCGCTGCCGAACCTCTACGCGCAAGCGCGCGCGAACCTCACCGGGGTCGATCGCGACACCGCGCAGATCGCGCTCGACGACGCGACCGGGAGCGTCGACTTGTTCACGACGACGGTGCCGCAGGCGTTCGCCGGCGCCGGCGACGCCGCGACGCGCGCGCACTTGCGCCGCGCGACGGCGACCGCGGTCGCGGCGACGAAGGCGTTCGCGACGTACGTGCGGACACGCTGGATCGCGCTCCCCGTCGGGACGTTCGCGATCGGCGCGGCGAACTATAGCGCCCGGCTGCGGTACGAAGAGGGCGTCGACATGCCGCTCGCCGAGTATTTGGCGATCGGCGAGAAGGCGCTCGCGCAAACGCACGCCGAGATGGTGGCGACCGCGAAGCGGATCGATCCGCACGCGACGACGCAGCAGGTCCTCGACCGGCTGTACAGGGTGCACCCGACGTCGGCGCAGCTGCTCCCCGCCGCGCAGGCCGATCTGGTCAAGCTGCGCGCGTTCATCGTCGCGCACCACATCATCGATCTCCCCGCCGACGCGCAAATTCGCGTGACGGAGACGCCGCCGTTCCTGCGTGCCACGACGGAGGCGTCGATGGACGCGCCCGGCCCGCTCGAGACGGTCGCGCGTCAGGCGTACTATAACGTGACGCCGGTGAATCCGCACGATCCGCCGAAGGTGCAAGAGCAGTACCTGGAGTCGTTCAACGACTACGAGCGCCCCATCGTTTCCGCGCACGAAGTCTATCCCGGGCACTACACGAACTTCGTGATCGACAAGCATCTGCCGCTCACGCTCAGCGAGAAGCTGCTCAGTGCGACGTCGTTCGTCGAAGGCTGGGCGCACTACGACGAGCAGATGATGGTCGAGCAGGGCTGGGGCAACGGCGACCCACGCGTGAAGCTCATGCAGCTGCGTGAAGCGATCTGGCGCAACGCGCGCTACGTCGCGGGCGTCAAGCTGCACACGCAAGGCTGGACGGTCGCGCGCGCGACGCGCTTCTTCGAGACGCAGGCGTTCCTCGATCCGGCCAATGCTCGCGCCGAAGCGCGACGTGGGACGCAGGACGCGACCTACGGCTACTACACGCTCGGGAAGCTCGAGATCCTCAAGCTGCGCGCGGACTACAAGAAGAAGCTCGGCGCCGACTTCTCACTCGCTCGCTTCCACCACGATCTCTTGCAGTACGGCGATCCGGCGATTCCGCTGCTGCGCCCGTTGCTGCTCGGTGCCGACGACGACGGGAAGCTCTTGCCGAGCCGGTGAGACGCGCGTTCAGGCCGCGCCGAGAAGGTCGGCGTTCTCCTCGACAAACCGCTCCAGCCGCGTCCCGGCCGGCAGTCGATGCGCCGCAACGTTGGTCGCGAGAAGGCAGTTGACGGCGTGCACGAGTCTGCACCACGGGCGGTCGTCGGCGGGGCGGCATGGGCCGAGCGTCTCGTCGAGCGCGGACTCGACGAGGTCGACGGCGAGCGCCGCCGCGAAGCCGACGTCGCCCTCACGAGCGACGGTGCGGACGTCATCGAGGAAAGCAGCGTAAGCGTGCTGACGGTCCTGCTCGTCTAGCATCATCATCATCGGCCGTGTCCACCCTGTTGGCTGATAATCGGAGGAACCTCCGGAATACCGTGACACTATAGCGGAGGAATCTCCGTTTATCAAGGGGAGGACAACGCTATGCCAGGGATTCGTGGAGCTCGACCGTTACGCGCGGACGCCCGACAGAACCGCGAAAAGCTCTTGTCAGCGGCGGTCGAGGCGTTCTCGCGTTCCGGCGCCGACGTCCCGCTCGAGACGATCGCACAAGAGGCCGGGGTCGGAATCGGTACCCTCTATCGGCACTTTCCAACCCGCGACGCGCTGGTAATCGCGGCGTACCAGCATGAGGTCAAGCATCTCTGCGACGCGGCTGCCGAGTTGCTGCGCGCGATGCCCCCGGACGCTGCACTGCGGGAGTGGATGGACCGCTTCGTTGCGTACGTTGCGGCGAAACGCGGGATGGGCGAGGCGCTGCGTTCGGTCGTGTCGTCGAACGCGCCGCTCTTCGCGCAGACGCGCGACCAGATCGTCGCGGCGCTCTCGTCCTTGCTGCAGGCCGGCGTCGCCGCTGGGACGATCCGCAGCGACGTCGACGCCGAAGACGTCATGCGCGCGATGCGTGGCGTGTGGCAGGCGCCGGACGAAGAGGGCTGGCAAGATCAGGCCCGCCGCCTCCTCGATCTTTTGATGGACGGACTGCGCTACGGCGCCGTCTCGCGCTAACGCGGCTCGGACGTCAGATACGGATTTTCGTGGCGCTCCTCCCCGATCGTCGTCGTCGGTCCGTGACCAGGAACGACCAGCGTCGCGTCGTCGTGCACGAGCAGCTGCGCGCGAATCGAGTGCACGATGTCGGCGAGCGACGTCCCGCCCAGATCCCAGCGCCCGACGCTGCCGCGGAACAAGGTGTCACCGGTAAAGAGCGTCGTCGCGCCTTCCGCCTCGAGCGCGAACGACGTCGAGCCGGGTGTGTGCCCCGGCGTGTGGATGCAGCGCAGCGCGACCGCGCCGGCGCGCAGCACGTCGCCGTCCACGATCTCGCCATCGAGCGCGACGACCTGCGGCGCAGCGGGCAGGCCGATCCAGCGCGCCTGCATTCCGAGCGCTTGGTAGAGCGGAAGATCGGCCGGATGCAGCAACCCGTCGCCGCCGACGCGTTCGCGTAACGGGCCGAGCGCCCCGATGTGATCGATGTGCGCGTGCGTGTGCAGGAGATACCGCGGCCGCAGCCCGTGCGCAGCGAGGCGCTCCGCGATCGCCGGAACCTCGTCGCCGCCGTCGATCACGATCGCTTCACCGCTCGCCGGGTCGCCCAAGATCGTGCAGTTGCAGGCGAGTGGGCCGACCGGAAACGTCTCGACGATCATATGCGTGCGATCCCGAAATCGCGGTAGTCGCGATCGAAGTAGCCGAGCGGAACCCCGTCACGCGAACCCGCGTCGACGACGGTACCCAAGAAGATCGTATGCGTCGACGCGCTCAGCTCCTCGCCGAGCCGACAGTCGACGTGCGCAAGCGTCCCGGCGAGGATCGGTGAACCGGTCGGTCCGATGCGGTACTCCACGCCTTCGAAGCGCTGCTTGGGCTCGCCGCCCGCAAAGCGCTGCGCGAGCGCGCGTTGCTCGAGCGCGAGGATGTTCACGCAGAAGCGGCCGGCGGCGGAGATGAGCGGGTGCGCGGTCGCGTTGCGGTTGACGCAGATCAGCACCGTTGGCGGCTCGGCCGAGACGCTTGCGAAGGCGTTGACCGTAAAGCCGTGGATGCGGCCCTCGTGCGCCGTGGTGACGATCGCCACGCCCGTCGCAAAGCGGCGCATCGCCGCCTTGAACTCCTCAGTCGACGCGGGCACCGATGCCGATCCCGTCGCCGATCGGAGCGATCGTCGAGTCGAGCTGCGGGTGGTTGAGAAAGTACTTGTTGAACTCGCGGATCGCGAGCGTGTCGGGGTCGTCCGACCCCTTGGGCGCCGCGGCGGCGCGGCCCGACCAGAGCAGGTTATCGATCACGACGATCCCGGAGCGTTTGAGCATCGGGACGACCGCATCGAGATAGTCGCTGTATTCGGTCTTGAGCGCGTCGATGAACACGATGTCGAGGTTGCGTTGCGGAAACCACTCCAGCACCTCGAGCGCGGGCTGGTTGATGATCTCGATCTGGTCATCGACCTCGGCGCGCCGGAAGTACGACGATGCGATCTCGGTTCGCTTCATGTCGGGGTCGATCGTCCAAATGCGGCCCGCCGGCGGAAGCGCGAGCGCCATCCAAAGTGTCGAATAGCCGTATGCTGTACCTAGCTCCAGGACACGGTTGGCCTGCATGCAGTGGACCAAGACCGACAAAAGTCGTCCGCCAGCACGGTCAACGATCGGAATCCCTTCCCGCAGTCCGTGTTGTTCCAGTTCCAGGAGCAGCGGCGACGGCTCGCGGTGGAGCCGCGTAAGATAGGCCAGGTCGCGCACGATCCGTGGTGTTTGCCGCCCGCTCGCTGCGGGAACCTGCCGGGTGGCGAAGGTTCGTCGTCGAAGCTTCGAGTCACCAAAGCGAAAACAACAGTAGGAGGCTTCCGTTGGCAACGCTCGCCCAACAATCGTACACGCCGAAGAAGTTCGATCTCTCGGGATTGCAAGGGATCTCGGACAACACACTGCAGGTCCACTTCGGCCTCTACGAGGGGTACGTCAAGAACACGAATCTGCTCAACGAGCAGCTCGCCGAGCAGATCCAAAGCGGAAAGGCGGCCGGTGCGAATCCGCAGTTCGCGGAGCTCACGCGTCGCCTCGGCTTCGAGTACAACGGCATGGTCCTGCACGAGTTCTACTTCGGGAACATGACCAAGAGCGCGGGTGGACAGCCGGGCTCAGCCGTCTCCAACGCGATCGGCAGCACCTACGGCGACTTCGATACCTGGAAGAAGGATTTCGTGGCCGTCGGCGGGATGCGCGGCGTCGGCTGGGCGATCGCCTATTTCGACCCGCACTCGCAGCGCATCACCAACCATTGGGTGACGCTGCACGAGGACGGGAACGTTGCCGGCTTCCAGCCGTTGCTCGTCATGGACGTCTGGGAGCACGCGTTCTTGCTCGACTACAAGCCGGCGGAACGCTCGAAATACATCGAGTCGTTCTTCGTCAACGTCGATTGGAACGTCGTGCAACAGCGTCTCGACGCGGCGAAGGCAGGCCGCACCGTCTAACGGCGCGTGGGAGAGACGGCACGGCTCCGGCTCTTCCCGCTCAATGCCGTGCTGTTTCCCGGCACGGTGTTGAACCTGCACATCTTCGAGGACCGCTACCGCAAGATGATCGCCGAATGTCTCGACTCGGGCGAGGCGTTCGGCGTCGTCTTGATTCGTGAAGGCGCCGAAGCCGGCGATCCGGACGTCGCGCCGTACGACGTCGGGACCACCGCGGAGATCCGCGACGTGACGCCGCTTCCCGCCGGCCGGTTCTACATCAGCGCGACCGGCCGGCGCCGCTTTCGCATCGCGCAGATCGTCGACCGCGACCCGTTCCTCGTCGCTGACGTCGCGTTCTTGGAAGAGCGCGGAGAGGAAGAAGACGAGGGACGTGCGGCCGAGCTCAGCCAGCGCGTCGCGCGCGAGTTCCGCGAGTACGTGCAGTTGCTCGTCGCGTTCTCGGGAAGCTCCGCACAGGTCGATCTTCCGGCCGATCCCGCAGACGCGAGCTACGTCGTCGGCGACGCGCTGCAGGTCGCGGACGGCCTCAAGCAGCGTCTGCTCGAACTCCAGACCGTCGAGTCACGCCTTGCGGCGGAGCTCGGCTATCTGGGGCGGCTGCTTCCGCAACTGCGGTCGCTGCTCGAACGCAAGCGATTGCAAGAGCGCGCCGTGCGCTCGCAGGCGCCGCGTGAGGGTGGCGAGTTTCGGACTCATCAAGAGAAGTACTTCGGGAAGCACTTCTCGCTCAACTAAGCGGGACGTGCGCTGTTGAGCCGTTCGGCGGCCAAGACGACGTTGCGCATCAGCGCGACGTTCGTGACCGGTCCGACGCCGCCGGGAACCGGCGTGATCTCGCCGGCAACGGCGGCGACCTCGTCGAACGCGACGTCGCCGAGGAGCACGCCGTCGACGAACGTCGTTCCGACGTCGATGATCGTCGCGCCGGGCATCACCATATCAGCGCGAATCAGACCGGGGGCGCCGGCCGCGACGACGAGGACTTGTGCGTCACGCGTGTGACGCGCGAGATCGATCGTCTCCTTGTGCGTCACGGTGACGGTCGCGTCGCGCGCCATGAGGAGCAGCGAAACCGGCAACCCGACCACGTTCGAGCGCCCGACGACGCAGACGCGCACGCCCCGCAGCGGCCAATACCGGCTCCGTTCGAGCAGCAGCATGCACGCCATCGGTGTCGCTGGGACGAACTCGGTCCCGCTCGCGAACGCGAGCCGGCCCAAATTCACCGGATTCGCGCCGTCGACGTCTTTGTGCGGCGGCATCGCCTCGGCGATGCTGCGAATCCCCAGGTGCGGCGGCAGCGGTTGTTGGAGGATGACACCGTGGACCGACGGATCCTCGCCAAGCGCGTGCAAGCGCGCGCGCAGCGTCTCCTCGTCTGCTTCGATGGGGAGAACGTCGACGGTCACGTCGACACCAACTTTGACGCCGACGCGTTCGAGGCTGCGCACGTAAGCATGCGACGCCGGATCCTCGCCGACGATCGTGACGACGAGTCGCGGCGCTACGCCGCGCGCCCGCAAGCGGTGCGCGCGCGCGACGATCTCTTCGCGCAGTTGCGCCGCGAGCGCGCGTCCGTCGAGAATCTGGGCGACCATCGGCCCCCGGGTTCGCAACGCTAGGAGACGAGCCCTGGAACGCGTGCGCTGGACCGTCGCCTTGGGTGCCTCGTTCGACGAAGAGCGCTTTGCTGCGGCGCTGGCGGGATTTCGCCGCATGTACAACGTCGCACCCCAACGCGTGCTCTGCGCTCCGGACGTGCTGTCGCGCTTCGCGGAGCTTCACGCGCGTTCAGGAGACGACGCGTTCGCCCGCGAGCTGCGTCACGAAGGGCTGCCCGTCGTGTCGGCGATCCTGCGCCCCGGTACCGTCGTCTTCGAGGGCGAGGTCGACGACGTGCGGATGGGTGACTGGTAGACTTTATCGGTCAGAGCGGAGGCCGCTCTGTCCGCTAAAGTCGCCGCGCAAGCGCGGCTTCGATGCGGGAACGCAACGGGTTGCGCTCGTCGTGCCAGGCGTCGACGAACGTGTGAAGGATGCGTCCGGTCAGGCCCCAGACGAGACGTTCGCCGTGCTCGAAGACGAGTGAGGTGATCTCGCGCCCGTTCCACTGCACGGTCCCTTCGCGGATCGCGCCGTCTTCGATGATCGCGTTGAGCGGGACGGTGAACACCGCGGCGGTCTCGGCCGGATCGATGCGCAGCTCGGTGCGTGCCGTCAGAACGCCGACGAACGGCGTGACGTCGAACGTCCCGACGCGCTGACCGATGACCGGCAGCGCGCCCGCGAGCGTCACGCGCTCCGGGGCGACGCCGAGCTCCTCGTGCAGCTCGCGCAGTGCCGCCGCTTCGAGCGACGGATCGCTCGGATCGACCGCGCCTCCGGGCAGACCGATTTGACCCGCGTTGTTGCGCAGATGTGCGGCGCGTTCGACGAAGATGACGCCGTGCGGCGGTTCGGCACAGATCGTCAGGACGACGGCGGCCTTGCGGCGCTCGGTCATGCCAAGAAGCGGCGCAGTGCGTTCGCGAGCCGAAGCGGTTCCTCGACCATCGGTTGATGACCGCTGCGCTCGAGAATGAGCGTTTCCGCGTGCGGGTAGACGCGCAGCACGTCACGCAGCGCAGCGGGCGGGATGTACCGGTCGTGCGCGCCCCACGCGCACAACACCGGCCCGCGAAAGCGCGCGAAGCCGGTGTGCAGGGCGAAGCGCTGCGCGAACGCGTGCAGTGCGGATGCGTAGACGCTCGCAAACGCATCGCGCAGCGCACGGTTCTGCGCTTGCGCGTAAAAGCGCTCGAGCTCGTGCGGGAGCAGCACCGCGGCGTCGACGACACTGTGGCGCAGCAAGCGTTCGATGCGCGAGCGTGACGGGCGCCGTACGATGAGGCGCCGCAGCGCACCGCTGGCGAGTGCGTAGAACAGATGACGTGGCGTGCGGGCGAACCCAGCCGGCGAGATCAGCACCAGGCGCTCGACGCGCGAGCGCTGCTCGCCGGCATAGTCGGCGGCGAGAAATCCGCCCAGCGAGTGTCCGGCGAGCGTGAAGCGCTCGAGCTCGAGCGCCGCGACGGCGCCGTCGAGGACATGCCGAAAGAACGGAAGATCGTACGCCGCCGTCGGTTTCTCGCTCTCGCCGAACCCCGGGAGGTCGAGCGCAATGTAACGCAGTGAGGGGTCGAGCCGAGGAACGAGCCGACCCCACGCTCCGTCACTCCAATGCCCCAGGCCGTGCAGCAGGACGACGACGCGCGCTTCGGCGTGATCGGCGCCGGCCGCGAAGGCCGCGAGCCGCACACCTGCTGCATCTATCGAGAACGGACGCCATGCGAGCGGAGCAGCGTCGTTCGCCACGAAGGGTGAAGCGGTGCGGATGCCGCGGAGACTGATCATCGCTGCGCTGCTGCTCCTCCCAAGCGCCTGTTATTCAGGACCCGATCCCGGCCGAAATTCAGGCGGCGGCGGTGGACCGGCGATGCTGGCTGGTGCGCCGGCCCAGTCGTTCGACCTCCATCGTATCGATGGTCGGGTCGACTCGCTGGCGCGTCACCGGGGCGAGGTCGTGGTGATGAATCTTTGGGCCTCATGGTGTCCACCCTGCCGGGAGGAGATGCCTGCACTCCAGCAGTTCGCAAAGCAGAACGCGGGGCGCGTCGCGGTGCTGGGGATCGACCAAGGTGAATCGGCTGCGGTCGCGTCGGCCTTCGCGCGCGAGCGCGGCGTGACGTTCCCGGTGCTCGTCGACGAGCAGCAGCAGTACGGTCGCACCTACGCGGCCGTCGGTTTGCCGACGACGGTCATCGTCGGGCGTGACGGCCGCATCGTGCGCGGTATCGACGGCCCGCTCACGCTTGCGCAGATGCGCGACGCGGTGGCACCGGCGCTGGCAAAGCGTTGAGCGGCCGCCTCTCGGCGCTCGCGGTCGCCATCTTCGCGATCGCGCTCGTGCTCGCCCAACTCGTCGTGCCGGAAACGGCGCTCTACCACACCTGGCAGTACGCGCTGGCGCTCGCGATCGCGTTGATCGTGATCGTCGTTTACGCGAACCGCGCAAGACGCGGCGCCGACGGTGTGGTCGGAAAGCGGCTCGCGCTCGCGATGGTCGGCGCCGCCGCGATCGATCTCGCCGGACTCGCGTCGGGTCTGCTCGGCCCCGACACGGCAACGATCGTCGGAACGCCGGGGACGGTCGATCCGATCCCCGCGCTCGGTGCGGCCGCATTCTTTTCACCGGCTGACGCGCAGGCGATCGCGCACGGCGACGTCGGTGTCACGCTGCGCCGCCGCGGCGCGGCGGAGATCGCGCTGCGGGATCGCGGACGCGCCGTACTGGGCGAATCGCTCGTCTATCTCACCTCGCGTCCCGCCGCGTACATCGACGCATCGGACGCCCCCGGCGAACATCTCACCGTGACGCAGCCGACGAATCCGTCGTTTCTTTCACCGGTGCTGCTCTTTCGCGAGCAGCAGCGTATCGGCGCAGTCTCCGTTCCGCTCGACACGTTCGCGACGCCGGCGCAGCATCGCATCTTTCGCGCGCTCTATCTCACGCCGCGCGATCTCGCCGCATTTCGTCACGCGCCGAGCGATCTCTCGGGACCGGGACTGGTTCTGACGGCCGCCGACGACACGGGACATCCGCTTGGGATCGCGCTCGCGCATTCGGGTGTTCCGACGGAGCTGGGCGGCGTGCGCGTGCAGCCGACGCTCGGAACCTATCCCGCACTCGCGATCGCGTCCGCGCCCGAGCCCTGGGCGCTCGTGCTCGGCGGTCTGTTTTTCATCGGCGGCATCGTTTGGGCCGCATCCGCGGCATTACGTGTCACCCTGAGCTCGTCGAAGGGCGGCGTCTCCCTGAGCTTGTCGAAGGGTGACACAGAGGACGTCAGCGCAACGCGCCGACCAACGTAAAGACGACGCCGATCCCGGCG
>CAZABL010000032.1:0-3725 GCA_964483365.1 uncultured bacterium | reverse complement strand
CAGAGGACGTCAGCGCAACGCGCCGACCAACGTAAAGACGACGCCGATCCCGGCGGCGACCAAACTCACCGGCAACAGCAAACGCGAGCCGACCAGCGCGGTGATCGAGACGAGCACGATCGCGATCTCGAACAGCGTGACGCCGACTTCGAGGATCTCGTGCCCCTGCAGCAGCCGCTCGGAGCGTTCGTTGTGGCGCGTTGCCTCTTCTTCGAACGCCTTGGCCTTCGCCATCGCAGGGCCCGCGGCTTCGCGTTCGTGCGCGGCGCGCGAACGGATCGTTGCGCTGTCGCCCGCGCCCGCCTGCAAGAGCGCGGCGTTGTAGACGTTCTGCTTGATGCTGCGTGCTTCGTACTCGTTCCACGCGTCGGCTGCATGCGTCGTCGCGACCGCGGCTTCGTTCTTCTCGAACAGCGCCGCAGTGGAGCGCAAATTGCCGAGAAAGCCCGCGATCGCGGCGAGCACGGCGAGGATCGCCGCGGCGAGCGGGACCCAGCGCGGGCTGTGCTCCCCGGCGGATTCATGACGCTCGCGCGCTTCGTGAAACGCGTCGGCGGGCGAGCTCATCGTGCCGCCGCCGCGGAGAGCTCGGCAGCACGCTCGAGACCTTCGCGCACGTTGGTCCCCGGTGCCACGTTCCACACCTCGGTGCGCAGCCGATCGAACGCGAACGCGGCGAGTTCGAAGCGCCCGAACGTCCCGCACACGACGGTGCCGTCAGGATCGACCGCGAATGCGCGTCGCCGCGGCGTGTCGAGCGTGATGACGTAGGCGCGTAGCTCCGCGGCGCGTGTGCGCGCGAACGGCATGACCCACGGTTCCTCGATCGAGGCGTGCCAGATGAAGAGTCGCGCGCCGTCCAAACGCGGCGCGACGAGCGCGCGCGGATCGAGCATCGCCTCGTCGTCGACGAGCGCAACGTCGCTGCTCGCCGGCCGCGCGTGCGGATCGATGACGAGCGTCGCATCCGCCGTCGCGGCGAGCGCGTGGAGCTGCGGATCCGTCGTCGCGGTCACCGCGATGCGCATCGAATCGGGAAGCCGGTCGCCTTCCAAACGCTGCACCGACGGCGGCGTTGCGGCGCGCACGAGCGGCGACGGCCCGATCGCAACCGTCCCGTGCAACGTCGTCTCGCGGTCTTGCGGCGCGAGCGCGACGACGTGCCCGTCGGCCGCGATGATCTGGCTCTTGCCGCAGTACAGAACGCTGCGCGCTTCGACCCCGGACTTGTTCGCGGCGATCAACGGCACGCCGTTCTCTCGCGCGCGCACCGTGATCATCAGATCAGCTTGCAGGTTCTCGAGCGCGCGCGGATCGCGGCCGCTCGAAACCCACGCCGTCGGAACGACGAGCACTTCGGCGCCGCGCGCGACGAGCGTACTCCCGATCGTAGGGATTCGCCCGTCGGCGCAAATGAAGACGCCAAGCCGACCGACCGGCGTGTCGACCGGCTCGAGCATGCTGCCTGCCGTGAACCAACGCCGGTCGAAATGCCACAGGAAGCATTTGTCGGCGAAGCCTGCGATGCCGTCGCGCGTGACGACGTAGGCCGTGTTCGCGAGGCCCGCGTCGCCGGCGCGCGCACCGCCGTACACGATCGTCGTGTCGTGCGCCGATGCGACCGCGATCACGTCTTGCGCTGCTTGCTCGAGGAGTTGTGGATCGACCGCCTGTGTGCCGATAACGTATGCGGGAACCGTCCCCTCGGGGACGACGATCAACTTCGCGCCGACTTGTGCGGCGGCGGCGATCTGCGCAAGCAACGCCGGCCAACGTCGTTCGAAGTCGGCGCGATCGTGCGCATCCAATTGCACTGCTGCAACGGGTGTCGGGCGAGCACTCACGTAATTATCCCTTCAACCAATGCGAGCGCCGTCACAGACGACTGCTCGTCTCTCCATAACCACACGAGGACTCCTGGCGTGAAACGACTGATCGCGTTCGCTTCGCTCGTCGCCCTCACGACCTCTGCGGCGGTCTCCGCACCGAAGCCTGCGCCGACAGCGGCGCACAAGCCGGCCCTGAAACCTCAGGCCAAGACAGTCGCGCAGAGCTGCCACGTTGCCCCGGCCGACGAGTATTTCGGCAAGCTCAAGATGAGCGTGCTTGGTATCCGCAACACCATTCGCGACCAAGGACTCAAGATCGACGTCGATTCGACGAAGGCACCGTCGACGCTCGGGAGCATGGGGTTCGCGGAAGACGCGTTGCGCGACTGGGAGCACAAGTATCCCTGTGACCGCTGGATCCCGTGGACGATCTACGCGCTCGAGCACTTCTACGCCAAGATCCACACCGCCGACGGCGTCAAGGAAGTGCACCGCGTCGTCGCGTGGTTGAGGAAGGACTATCCGAAAGTCGGCGGCGTTCTCGCGTTCGCGACGAAGGACGAGGCCGAGGCGGTCGCCGCACTTTCGCCGCCGCCGGCATCGCCGGTCACCGCCGACGCCGGGTCCTCGACGCCGCCTCCGGCGCCCGGTGCGAGCGCAGCACCGCACGAATAAACACACCAAATAAACGAGAAGACCCCCGGCGTGAGCCGGGGGTCTTTCCCTTCGGGGCGACTGTGTCGCTTAGAAGTGGATACCGAGGCCGAGGTAGCCGCCCGAGTGGTTGGCGTTCGACGGCATCAGGTTCTTGTTGTTGATCGTATCCCCGAGCCAGCCGAGGTCGAGGAACAGCCCGGTGTTGCCGAGGCTGACCGTACCGCCGATCTGGTACTTCAGGAAGCGCGACTCGAGCTTGTCGGTAGCACCCGCAAGCGGCGTGCCGGCCGGATACGTGAAGTTGCCCCACACGTTGGGGTAGTACCACACGCTGCCGTAGATCGAGAACGGCTGATCGAGATCCGGCAGTTTCTCAACGCCGAAGCCCCAACCGTTCTGCTTGGGATAGCCGTAGTTCTCTTCACGGTGCAAGTAGCCGACGCCGATGTAGATGCGGGGATCCGCGACCTTCAGGCCGAGGCGCCCGTCGAAGTCGGTGTCACGCGCCGTGAACGAGGGGACCGGAACCTGGCCGTAGCCACCGATGACGGTGACGCAGCCCGGATCGCCGGTTGCACCCGCAACGCCGGATCCACCGGCATGCGGGCATGGGTTGCCGTCGGCAGCGCCCGGAGCCGCGAAGGCCGAAGCCGGGATCCCGCTGTTGTGCGGATACTGCCACGAGCGATAGTCGCCCTCGAGCATCCACGGGAGGCCGAAGGCCGGGAACTCGACCGCACCGCGCGCCGAGTACGAGCCGCCCTTACCGGTGTTGCCGGGGGAGAACTCGTTGTAGACCTTGGGCGAGAAGATGTAGTCACCGACGATGAAGTGCTCGAAGCGCGGCTTCGCCGGGGTCGGCGTGGGGGCCGGCGTCGGGGCAACCGTCGGGACCGGGGTCGGAGCGACCGTCGGCGGCGCCGTCGGAACCGGCGTAGGAACCGGAGCCGCGACGTAGCGGACGACCACGATGCGACGGTCCGGAACCCACTGGACGTAGGCACCCATGCCTTCGGAGATCACGCGGACCGGTACGACGACCGAACCTTTGTAGATCTCCGGGGGAACGTCGAGCGGACGGCTCTCGCCGTTGATGACCACTTCCGGACGTCCGACCGTCACTTTGACGTCGGAGCCGGGCTTCGAGACGTCGACCGTCTTCGAAGCGGGGTCGTATGAGACCGTCGCCCCCATCTGCTCGAACATCGAGCGCAGGGGGATGAGGATGGTATTGCCGCG
>CAZABL010000031.1:0-36403 GCA_964483365.1 uncultured bacterium | reverse complement strand
CTCGCCGTCATCGGTATCGCGCTCGTGCTCGTCGCACTCGCGCACGGCGCGAGCGGTGATGTGCGCGCAGCACTCGTCGCGTTCGCGCTGTTCGTCACCGCGGTCGTGCTCAGCGTCGCGACGATCGCGAACGACAACCTGCAAGATCTCAAGACGGGGCAACTCGTCGATGCGACGCCGTGGCGCCAGCAGGTCGCGCTCGTCGTCGGCGTCATCTTCGGTGCGCTCGTGATCCCGCCGATCCTCGATCTGCTCAACGCCGGATACGGCTTCGCCGGCGCGGCGAACACGCACGGCGCCAACGCTGCGCAGCCACTGCCCGCACCGCAGGCGACGCTGATCTCGGCACTCGCGCGCGGCGTGATCGGCGGACAGATCGACTGGGGACTGATCGGGATCGGCGCGCTCGTCGGCCTCGCGATCATCGTCGTCGACGAAGTGTTACGCGCCACGGGACGGTATCGTCTGCCGCCCCTCGCGGTCGGCCTCGGAATCTACCTCCCCGCGTCGACGACCGCACCCGTCGTCGTCGGTGCGGTGCTCGGCGCATTCTTCAATCGCCGCGTCGCACGCACGATGCCCGCGGCGCAAGCCGGGGTCGCGCAACGTCTCGGCGTGCTGCTCGCGTCCGGCCTGATCGTCGGCGAGAGCCTGTTCGGCGTCCTGCTCTCAGCGATCATCGTCTTCTCCGGCAACGGCACACCGCTCGCGCTCGTAGGCGACAACTTCGAGACGCCCGGAATGGTGATTGGGACGATCGCCTTCGCGCTGGTCGCACTGGCGTTGTACCGGTGGGTCGCACGCCTCGCGCGCACTTCGTCACCCTGACGACGTGCGTTCAGTAGCGGGGTAGTGTGACGCCCATCGAGAGGGTGCGAATTCCGCTGGGGTAACGATACGAGCCGGCGACCAGGTTGATTCCGCGGCCGAGCGGGATCCGTATCGCGCCCTCGATGCCGCCGTTGCGGACTAAGAGATCGACGCGCGTACTTGCGTCCCACGTTAGCCAGACGAGTCCGCGATGAAGGGAGCGATCGACGTACTGCAATTCGTACGGCCCGCCGGGAAAGAGCTGCTGCTCCCTTTCGCTCTCGTCGCCGGCGCCGACGATCCAGGAGCGCAGGGAAAGGCGCGGCGCGAACTCCCAGCCCAGCGACGCGCCGATTCCGCGTGTACCGCCGTACGGGTCGTCGTCGTGCTCCGAATACGCCTGCACCTCGCCACGGAAACGGTGCCCGTCGGTGTAGTCGAACGCGGTTTGCGCGACGGTCGTGCGCGCGATCGCGATCCCCGGCGTTCCGAGCGTCGCCGCAGTCACCGCGCTGTGCACGCTCCACCCTCGGCCTAGCGGCGCGTCGAGCGCCAGCGCGGGAAGGAGCGCGACGCCGCTGTTCGCGCCGTCGATATTCTTGTCGCGGCCGTACGCCAGCGCGACCGTCGCTTTGACCTGCATGCTCGTCCCGCGCGTGATCCCGGCGACGAGGGCGCTGTCCTCGTGCGATGCGGTTACACCCGTCACCATGCTGTGCTCGTCGCGGATCCGCAAACCGACCGCGACAGCATTCGTGCCGCGTCCACGCGCGTCGAGCGCAAGGGACGACACGGCGCCGCTCGCCGCGTCCGCGGTGTCGCGGGTGATGCCGACGTGCGCCGTAAGATCGGTGGCGCGTAACGCGGCGTGCAGCTCGCCGCCGATCCCGGCATAATTTTGCCCCGGCGCGTCTCCCGCGAGCGCAACGACGTCTCCGGAAAGATTCCCGCCGAGCGTAAAGGCGTCGCGTGCACCCACGACCGAGCGTACGCCGTCGGGGTCGAAGGAGCGTGACACGAATCCTTGCGCCGTGCCGCCGGCGCGCAGCGCGACGTCGCGGTCCGTCACGCGCGCGTCGTCGGTTCGATTGAAGAGCTGCGCGTCGACGATCCCGCCGTCGGCGTGGTCACCGTACCACAGCGCGTCGCTCGGTGGCCGGACGACGAGCGCGCCGGTCGCGTGCGACGGCAAGAGCGCACTCGCGTCCGCACCGTCGTATTGCCGGTAGAACGGAAGGTCCTCGATCAAGACGACGCCGCGCCCGTGCGCGAGATAGCCGTAGGAGATCGCCCCGGGGAACGTCACGTAGTACGGCACGGTCGACGCGATCGACGTGAGCGCGCCGGCGGGAAGCGCGGCGACGTCGGCCGGAGACGGCGCGAGGTCGGCGGCGCGATGGCGCCGCACGATCGCGACCAGCGGCTGCTGTTGATCGCGGACCGGCAAACGCAGCGGATCGGCATCCGGCGCTTTGACCTCGACGCTCGCGATCGGGCGGGTCTCGTCGAGGGCGAACGTCCCGTCCGCCGCGGTGCGGTCGCGGGACACCACCGCACCCGCCGCATCGTATCCGGTCACCGGAACGTTACGGAGAACGTCACCGTCTTGGTCCCGCACGGCGCCGACCAGCAGCCCCTGGGCAGACGCCGCGGCAGGCCAGCCAAGCAGGAGGGAGGCAAGGAGAATCTTCACGATTCGCTCAGAGCTCCGTGCTAGAATCCGTCGGATGAGGGCCCTGCGACGCGTCGTGGTCGCCGTGGTGCTCGCCGCCGCGGCGAGTGTCGGGATCGCGTTTGGCGCCGAGGTGGCGCTCGGCGACCCGCAGGGACTGTTGCCGAGCGAGCCGCCCGCGCTACTCGGACCCATCACAGAAACCGGTCGTACCGGTTGGGATTGCGCGCCGGAACGTGCCGCGCGCTCCAAGGACGCACAGTCCGGGGAGTTGCCGCAGCGCTGAGATGAAACGTGCAGCGATGGTCCTGGCCGGTGCGCTTGCGGTCAGCGGCCCAGCATCCGCACAAGTGTATCCGGCTGCGGCACCGCCGCGCACGGTCGACGCGCGAACACTCCAATCCGAAGCGCGCGGAAGAGAGATCCACGAACGGTTCACGCGCGGTGTCGCGGACGAACAACGTGGTGATTGGGACAGCGCGGCGACTGAGTTCGAGCGTATCATCGCGCTCGATCCGCCCGAACCCGCCGGCTCGACGGCGCGCTACGATTTGTCCCTGGCGGAGGCGATGCGCGGCCACGACGACATCGCGATCGGCCTGCTCGAAGACGCCCTCCATCGCGATCCCCATTTCGCAGCGGCGGCGTCGAACCTCGTCGCGCTGCAGTTGCGCCGCGGCGACCTGGGCGCAGCGCGCGCAGCGGCAGATCGCTTCGTTGCGATCGCACCCGACGGCGCGCGTGCACGGTACGCACGCGGTCTGGCAGCGTTGCGTGCGGGCGATACGACGACGGCGCGCGCCGACTTTCGCTTTCTCGCTGACACCAACCCAAGCTATGCGGTTGCGCACTACGATCTCGCGCTCATCGAGTTGCGCGCAGGACACGACGACGTCGCGCGCGGGGAGCTCGAACGCGCGCTCGAGCTCGCGCCGGAATACGCGCGAGCGCGCTTTGCTTTGGGCACGGTTCTGGTCCGCCTAGGACGCCGTGACGACGCGCGTACGCAGCTCGAGCTGTGCGCGCGGGACGCCGCCGACCCGACGTTGCGCGCGCTCGCGCTCGACCTGCGCAGCCGCCTGTAAAATAATTCTACGCTCTGCTGGCGTTGCGCAGGAGCGTGAACAGCTCTTGATCTGCGACGGTCGAGAGCGGGAGGATCCGCGCGGGACGTCCGTCGCGCGCGAGCACGTAGCAGAACGAGCCGTGGAAGCGGTCGTCGACGCGCATGACACCGAATGCGTCGAGCAGCGCGTTCACGTCAGCGGGACGGCCGCTGGCGAAGCGCCAGCGGCGCGGGTCGGCGTCGAAGCGCCGCGCGAGCGCCGCCATCACGATCGGTGGATCCTCGTCGGGCATCAACGTGATCGTCAACAGGCGCGCGTCGATCTGCGCGCGGTGCAATTTGTCATTGAGCCGCGCGAAGATCGCTTCGGCGATCGGACACGCGTCGCCGCAGCGGCTCGCGACGAAGATGACGGCGGCAGGGCGTCCGATCTGCCGTAACGTGAAGGTTGCGCCGACTTGGTCGACCAGCGGGATATCGCGCGGGTCACGTGCGGCCAGGCCGACCTGCGGCGCCGCGCACGCGAGCGCGATCCCGGCGACGAACGCCCCACGCCGCATCAGTAGCCGTTTCCGCCGCCCGGGTTTGTCGTCGGCGTCGGGCCAGGACCCGGCGTCGCTTGCGGACCCGGTTGCGCGTTCGCGGCAACGACCAGGACGGTCCGCATCGTGTTGCTCAAATAATGGAAGGCGCAGCCCATGTAGTATGTCCCTGCCGCCAGCGTGTACGGGCCCACAAGTTGTCCGGGGGTCGTCGTACCGCTGCTGAACCCGACGCCGATCGTATTCCCGCCGGCCGCATTCACCGGCAAGCTCGTCTGGACGAAGCCGCTCGTCCCGACCGTGCTCAGCGTGTGCACGGTTTGGTCGCCGTTGCGCACCATGATCTGCGAGCCCGGCGCGAAGCCGAGCACCTGCGAGTACTGCTGCTGCGTGTAACCGGCGACGGCGCCGAAGGTCGGGTCGTTCTCGACGCCGATCGAGGTCGTGGGGAGCGCCATCGTGACGACTTGCTGCGTCGACGGTGCGGTCGTCGCGGGCGTCGACGGCACCGCGACCACCGTTGCCGGTGCGGTCGGAACCGGGACGGCCGGTGCGGCGGGGGCGTTCGCGGGCGGTGGGTTGCTGTTGCCACCGCCGCCGCATGCAGCGAGGAAGGCGATCACGCCGGTGGCGAGCACAGGCGGTAGCACGAATCTCATGCGAAAGCCCTCCCGGACGATGTGTTTTTTGCACCGTAGCTCCGCGCTCTGTAGCAAGTCTGAGCGTATCGCAATCGTGCATTCAGGAAGTCTTCAGAAGATGGGCGCCGCGTGGCGCGCCGAACGGTACGAGGGTGCGAATCCTGGTCGTCGAGGACCAACCCGAGATCGCGGACTCGGTGCGCGCGATGCTCGAGCGGCGTAAGTACGCCGTCGACGTCGCACGCGACGGCACGTCGGGCTGCGAGATGCTGCTCGGCGGGGGCTACGACGCCGCGGTCGTCGACGTCGTCCTGCCGGGGCGCGACGGCTTCTCGCTGTGCCGCGAAGCGCGCGCGGAAGGGATTGCGACGCCGGTGCTGCTGCTGACGGCGCGCGACGCGATCGAAGACCGCGTCCGCGGTTTGGACGCCGGGGCCGACGACTATCTCGTCAAGCCGTTCGTCGAGGACGAGCTCGCGGCGCGCGTGCGCGCGCTCCTGCGACGCACCGGACTCCCCGTCCGCGCGACGATCGAGCTCGGCGATCTCGTCGTCGACCGTGGTGCGCGGCTGGTCCGGATTCGCGGACGCGAGGTTCCGCTCGGGTCGACCGAGTTTCGGCTGGTCGAGTACCTCGCAATGAACGCTGGGATGGCGCTGACGCGCGCGCAGATCCTCGAGCGTGTGTGGGGCGACGAGTTCGACGGGTCCAGCAACGTCGTTGACGTCTACGTCAGTGCGGTGCGCCGCAAGCTGGCGGGCGTCGGCGCGCGCGATCTGATTCGCACCGTGTGGGGAGTAGGCTACACATTGCACGCGTAGTCGCGCGTCTCGCGGCCTCCTACCTTGCGATCCTCGTCGTGCTCCTGGTGGGGATCGACATCGCTGCGTACCTCTATTTCGGGCGCATGGAACACGATCTGCTCGAGCCGCTGCTCGGGCAGCCAGAAGGCCGCGCCGCGTACAGCGCGGTGATGCGCGGTTTCGCACTACGCCTGGCGCTCGCCGACGTGCCGCTGCTCATCCTCGCCGGCGCCGCCGCGTACGCGCTCGCCGCCCTGTCGGTGCGGCCGCTGATCGCGGCGGGCGAACGCGAGGCGCGTTTTGCCGCCGAGGCCGCCCACGAGCTGCGCACACCGCTCGCGCGGATCGCCGCGCTCGCCCAACGCGATGGCGACGAGCAGATTGCTGCGATCGCGCTCGACGCCGCGCGGACCGTCGACGATCTGCTGACGCTGGTGCGGACCGAACGCGTCGCCGATCGGCTCGCCGAGCCGGTTGACACCGGTGCGCTCTTACGGTCGGTCGCCGAGACGATGCCGCACGACGGGATCCGCTACGAGATCGCGAGTGACGGCAACTGCTGGGTCGTCGGCGACGAGCGGCGCTTGCGCCGTCTGATCGAGAACCTGCTCCAGAACGCGCTGCGCCACGCACGCTCGCGAGTCCGGCTCGCCGCGCGGGCGGAACGCGATCGGATCGCGCTCTCGGTCGAGGACGACGGCGCGGGCGTTCCCCCGGACCTGCGCGAACGAATCTTCGAGCGTTTCGTGCGCGGCGACGACGACGAGCGGGGGAGTGGGCTCGGACTTGCGATCTGCCGCAGTATCGTGCGCGCGCATGGCGGCGAAATCACCCTCGAAGGCAACTCACGGTTCGTCGCGCGGCTCCCGCGCATCGAGGTGAAAAATTCCTGAAAGCCTCCCGGCCGGCGCCTCATCGCTGTTTCACGATCGGATGCGAAGCTAAGTGTCGTGCGAGCCTTGCCGGTGCTTCTCACGATCTTCGCCGCCGCCGGTTGCACGCCCGGTGCGCCACCAAGCGGTGGTGGAGGCGCCCTCGCGACGACCACGATCGACGTCTCGCTAACGTCATCGGTGGTCGTCGCGACGGCGTTCGGCGACAGCGGCGGGTTCACGCCGCCGACCCCGACGGTCGCCGTCGGCTCGACCGTGGTGTTCGTCAACCGCGACAGCTTCGCGCACACCTCGACGTCGCTCGGGAACGCCACCACGTTCCCGCAAACGTCGAACTTCGGGTCGAGCGCACTCACGCAGTCCGGCACGCGGCTCTCGACCGGATGGACGAGCGGGAATCTCGCCGCGGGTGCGTTCTCGCAGCCACTCCTTGCCGACATACCCGGCACGTATCTCTACGGCTGCTTCTATCATTACGGCGCACCGATGCGGGCGGCGATCCTTGTCCGCTAAGCGCGTCGCGGTCGCGACGCTCATCGCGCTGTTGGCGGTCGTCGCGCTGCCGCGCGAGGCGCGCGCGGTCCCGCTGTTCGCGCAGCGCTACCACCTCCGTTGCTCGGTGTGCCACAACGTGCTTCCGGAGCTCAACGCGTTCGGGAACAACTTCCGCGACAACGGCTACCGCCTTCCCTTACCGAAGCACGGCACGACGATCGTCGCGCTGCGCGAGCAGATCAGCTACTCGCGCGAGCCCGCGCCCGGGACGCGTGAATGGGTTCCGGCCGGCGCGATTCTCGGCGCCGGTGAGATCGGGCGCGTCGAGGCGTTCGTCCACGATAGTCTGGGAAGCCTGGGCGGGCCGTCGTCGCTCTTCTTGGCGTACGTCGCGACGAAGAACGACCACTCGCAGGTTCTCTATCGCTTCGGTTTGTACGAGCTGCCGTTGCCGCACTCACCGGCGCAGCGCCTCGACACGCTGATCACCTACGGCTATGAAGGGAATCGCGTCGGGCTCAACGATTTGACGCTGGCGACGCCGCGCTGGGGCGTCGAAGCGGAACGGAACATCGGCAACGCGCGCATCGCGGCGACGTTTGCGCTCGCCAATGCGCAGGGGTCGGCGTACGGCGGAAAGCCGGTCGCGACGGGGACGACCGAGATCTTCAACACGCCCGAGTTCGGAGTCTACGCGCGCTTCCCGCTGTTCCGCAACCTGACCGTCGGTACCGATCTGCTCGGTGGAAACCGCTGGATCACGCTCAGCGGCCGCGGCTCGTTCGGCGATTCGTATCGCCGCGGCGGCGTCTGGGTCGCAGCGAATGCCGGCCGCCTCGAATTCCTCGGCGAGCAATATTACGGCCGCGACGACAACGGCGACGGTGCGGGCGGTGCGATCAACTCACGGGGCGGCTACGCGCGGCTGCGCTGGGCGCTCGGACCGCACGCCTTCGTCGGCATACGCGAAGACGCCGCGGCGACACCCGCCGAGACGCGCTCGCTCCTGTGGTACGCGGAAGCCGAAGTCGGCACGCACGCGCGGCTTCTCATCGAGCAGCACCGGCCGATCCCCGGTGGACCGACGACGCTCGAGGGCGCGCTGACGTTCGGCTTCCCCTGGCCGCTCGGCTACTAGGATTGCGCTTCGCGCAATCTTAGTCGAGGACGTCCGCAGGCACGAGCATTGACGCGCGCGGACCGGCCGCGCGCAGATACTGGTTCGGCCACTTCGCTTCGTCGCCGAGCGCGTCCGCGGCGTAGAGCGGCCAGTACGGATCGCGCAACAGCTCGCGCGCGAGGAAGACGAGGTCGGCGCGGCCGCCGGCGACGATCGACTCCGCGTCGGCGGGCTCGGCGATCATTCCGACCGCGCCGGTCGCGATCTCCGCTTCGTGGCGAATCCGCTCCGCGAAGGGCGTTTGGTACATCGGCTCCACCGGGATCGTTCCCGGCGGCACCGGGACGACGCCGCCGGTCGTCGTGTCGATCAGGTCGACGCCGTCTTCGCGCAGCAGACGCGCGAGCTCGACGCTTTGCTCGATGTCCCAGCCGCCCGGAACCCAATCGGTCGCCGAGATGCGGGCGAAGAGCGGATAGCGCTCCGGCCATACCGCGCGAACCGCGCGCGTGATCTCACGCGCGAGCCGGACGCGGTTCTCGAACGAGCCGCCCCAGCGGTCGGTGCGCTTGTTCGCCAGCGGCGACAAGAATTGGTGCACCAGGTAGCCGTGCGCGAAGTGAAGCTCGATGACCGCTCCACCGGCCTCCTGCGTGCGCTCCGCGGACTCCGCGAAGGCGGTGATGATTCCGCCGATCTCGATCTCGGTCAGTGCGCGCGGATGCGGATACGTTGGACTGAACGGAATTTCACTTGGGGCGACGACCTGCCAGCCGCCCTCCGAGGGCGGCACCACACCGTCGCCCTCCCACGGCCGCTTCGTCGACGCTTTGCGACCAGCGTGCGCGAGCTGCGTCCCCCACGCGGCGCCTTGCTCACTGCAGAAGCGCGCGATGCGCGCGAGCATCGGGACGTGCGCGTCCTTCCAAATTCCCAGGTCCCACGGAGAAATGCGGCCGTCCGGCGTCACCGCGATCGCCTCGGTGAGGACGAGGGAAGCACCGCCGACGGCGCGACTTCCTTGATGTACGAGATGCCAGTCGTTGGCAAAACCGTCGTCGGACGAGTACTGGCACATCGGTGACATGACGATGCGATTGCGCAACTCGACGTCGCGCGCGCGGTAGGGGGAGAACAGAGCAGCCATTGTCGTACGCAAGGGACGTCGGCGCGTCGCTGTTGGTTGCGCTAGTCCCCTGCCAATACGGCCGCGACGAGCGCCAACTCGAGAGCGGCGTCGGCCAGGTAGATCGGCGAGATGCGGCCTCGCAGGGTGTAGACGATGTCGATCGTCGTGAACGCACACGCGCTGCCGAGCGCGAGCAGGATCGTCTCGCGTGAGGTCCGTTCCTGCCGTGCGCCGGCGAGCAACGCGAGCCCGTTCGCGACGGCGAGCGCGCCGACCGTGTGGACCAGCCAGCGATCCGTCTTTGGTCCCGTCACCGCCTCAAAGCTCTCCATCGAAAGGAGCGGCCAGGCCCCCGTAGCGATGTAATAGCAGGCCAGTGCGACGAGCGCGCGTCTGCGTAACAGCAAGCCGCTTGCCTCCTTGCCCGCCCTTACGCTCTCATATGCGACAGGTACGAAAGCTCTGCTTTTCCAGATAGTTCGCTTCGCGCGCGCGCTTCACGCTCGACACGAACCCTCGCCATCATGCATGGTGGCGCCATGAGGGCGTTCGAGGCGCGTGCGATCGAGAACATTGCGACCGCGCCGGCGACGGCGTGGGACAGGCGCGGAGCGTTGGTGTCGATCGCTGTCATCCTCGCGCTGTTCGGGGTCTCGATCCCGTTTGCGCGAGTCTGGCTGGGCGGTGGCGAGGCGTTGCTGCCCACGCTCGTCGGTATCGAGATCCTCGCGCTCGTGCTGACCAGCATCTTGTTCTACGTACAATACCGGATCGAGCGCGACATCAAGCTCGCGCTGCTCGCACTCGCCTACGGTGTCGCGGCGTTCGAGCAGGGTCTCTATCTGCTGACGTTCCCCGGCTTGTACGTCTCCGGCAACGTCGGCGGCGGGGCGCAGACCGCGGCGTGGGCGTTCGTCGCCGCGCAGGTCGGCTTTGCCGGCTTCGCGTTCGCGGAGGGCGTCGCCGCGCGCACCGGTGCACAGCTTTCGCGCGACGCGATACGGCGGTTGGCGGCGCTCACGATCATCGCGCTGATCGCGGTGTCGCTCCTGCTCACGGTCGGTCAAACCATCCTTCCCAGCGCGACCGAAGGCTCGCAGTGGACGACGCTGTGGACGAACGTCGTCTCGCCGGTCACGTGCGGACTGCTCTTCATCGCCGCGCTCGTCGTCGCCGGGCGCTGGCGTACCGTCACGGAGATCTGGATTACCGTCGTCCTGCTCGCGCGGTGCATCTCGACGGTCGCGGGGCCGCAGTTCGCCGCGGGGCGGTTCAGCGTCAACTGGTACGCCGCGCGCGTCGAGGAGTTGATCGCGTCGACCGTGGTGCTGTTCGTCTTCCTGGTCAAGATCAACGACTTGATGTTGCGCCTGGCGGCGCGCAGCCGTTCCACCGCGGAGGCGCTGGCGTTCGGTGAGGCGCGCTACGGTGCGCTTGCGAACGTTGTCCCGCAGCTGATCTGGACGACGAATCCCACCGGTGAGGTCGAGTACGTCAACGATCGTTGGACCGCGTACACCGGCTACGACGCGCTCGCGACGCGCGAGGGCGGCTGGCGCGCGTCGATCGATCCCGAGCAGGAAGGCGATATCCGCGAGCGCTGGATGCAGTCGCTGCGCTCCGGCGAGCCGTTCGTCGGGGAATACCGGATTCGCGAGGGCTCGACCGGACGCTACCGTTGGTTCCTCGTCAACGCCGTCCCCGTGCGCAACCGGCGCAGCGAGGTCCAGACGTGGATCGGAACGTGCACCGACATCGACGCGCAAAAGCGGCTCGAGGACCGCGAAGCGTTCTTGGCGCGCGCCGGCGAGCGCCTCGGTGCGTCGCTCGACGTCAGTGCGACGGTCCAAGCAATCACGGCTCTCTTGCTGCCGCGGTTCGCCGACCGTACCTGGATCGCGCTCCTCGACGACGAGGGACGGTACGTCCTCAGCGGCGTCGGTTCGAGCGATCCCTCCGACGAGCTGGGCATCCGGCGCTGGATCGGATCGGCGCTGCAGCCGGCGCTGCACGACGCCGTTGCGAGCGTGATCGAGCTGGGCGAGCCGCTCGTGATCGACAAGCCCGACCGCTTCCCCGATCCGTGGTTGCGCGAGGTCGCCGCCGGTGCCGCGATGATCGTTCCGCTGGTGAGCGGGGATGTCCCGATCGGTGCGCTCGCCCTGGTCCGCAACAACGGTCGCGCATACGACGCGGACGACGTCGGGTTGGTGCGCGAGTTCGCGCGCCGCGCCGCGCTCTCGCTGGAACATGCGCGCCTCTACGAGCGCGAGCGCAGCACAGCCGACGCGTTACAGCGCGCGATGTTGCCCGCGCAGCTCCCGTTGCTTCCCGGGGTCGACTTTTCGGCGTCGTACTCCGCTGCCTCGGAATCGCAGCGCGTCGGCGGCGATTTCTACGATGCGTTCGAGCTTCCCGACGGACGCGTCGCCCTCACGATCGGCGACGTCACCGGGCACGGGCTCGAAGCCGCCGTCATCATGGGCGAGATTCGCCAAGCGATTCGTGCCGCATCGTTCGAGGCCGCCGAACCGTCCGCGATCCTCGACCGTGCGAGCCGCCTGCTGGTGGCGAGCGGGCGCAGCGTTTTCGTGACCGCGATCTTCGGCGTGCTCGATTTGGTCACCGGGCGGTTCGTCTATGCGACTGCAGGTCACCCGCCCGCGCTCCTCTACGAACGTGGTGGGATGCGTCGCTTGCAAGCGTCGGGGCTTCCGATCGGGCTGCGCGAGGACGAAGGCGTCGACTTCGTCGTGCAGCTGCACGCGCCGTGTTCGCTGGTGCTCTACACGGACGGACTGCTCGAGTTCGCGCGCGATATCGCCGAGGGCGAACGGCGCATCGAGAACGCGATCCGCACGCTTGCGAGCGAGGAGATCGATCATTTCGCGAACGCGCTGATGAAGGCGGTTCTCGGCGACGACGAAGCGAGCGATGACATCGCGATCCTCACCGTGCGGATCGAGCGTTTCTCGGCGCCGCTCCCGGGCGACGAGCGGGAATGGCGCTTCTCGAGCGACGACGGGCGCACCGGAGCGCTCGTCCGGCACGAAGTCGGCGACCTCGTGAGCGCGTGGACGGGACGTGAGGACGCACGCTTCGGCAGCGAGCTCGCGTTCGGCGAACTCGTTGCCAACGCAGTGCGCCACGCACCGGGTGAGGTGCTCGTCACCGTGCGCACCGACGGCAACGGCAACGCGACGCTGATCGTCGAGGACAGCGGCCGAGGTTTCGTCCCTGACGTGCGTCGCCTCGATCCGTTTGCGGAAAGCGGACGTGGTTTGAGTTTGGTCGATGCGGTGTCCGACGGCCTGACGATCGAGCCGAGCGGACGCGGCGGCGCCCGCGCAACGGTCGTGTTCGCGCCGGCGCGGACGCTCGCGTCGATTCGTTAAATGCGCAAAACCGGAAGCACGACGCTCGCGCAGGTCCCGCCGCCCGGGACGCGCGAGAGGCGCACGCACGATGCGAGCGCGCGCAGGATGTGATATCCGTGATGCGTCGATTCGGCGCAGTAGTCAGACGGCGAGAAGGGCCAGGACCGCAGCCGTTCGGAGGCGTCGATGACGTGTAACGTTCGGTCACACCAACGGAAGGTCACGCCGAGCGGTCCGGGTGCGTGTTGCGCGCAATTCGCAATCAGCTCGCCGTAGATGAGCTCGGCGGCGTCGAAGTCGCTCACCGGATCTGCGCCGCGTTCGAGATACGCGCGGAACGCGCCGCGCATCTTCGCGGCCTCACAGGCGTGGTTGGTCTCCAAATGCCAGCCGTCTGCGTCGTCGTCCACGAAGAGCAGCGGCGGCGAGTCGGAGAGGTCGCGCTCGAGCAACGGAGTCATGGCGGTTCTCCAGGACCACCCCAAGGGCGGGCCCACTAACTCCACCGGAATCGGTGGTTTCCCTGCCGTAGGGCTGCTTGTTCGATGTGCGACACAACACCGGTGCAGGAGGCGCTGCGCCCCCGCGTCGAGTCTGCGGCATGAAGCGCAACGCCCTCTCGACGCTTCGGCGGGAGCGCGGCATTTCGCAGCGCGTGCTTGCCGTGACAGCCCAGGTGACACGTCAAGCGATCGGTGCGATCGAATCGGGACGCGCGCAGCCCAGCGTTGCCGTCGCGCTCGCACTTGCCCGCGCGCTTGACACGAGTGTTGAGTCCCTCTTCGGCGTCACACCGATCGCACCGGCGCCGCGGCGACACGTGGTTCGCTCGTCGCGTACCGTCGTCGCACGGATCGGCGAGCGTTTGGTGCGGCGCGCGCTTCCGTCCGGGACGATCGCGATGCTCGATGGTGCGCCGCCGGAGCGCACGATCTTCCTGAGCGGCTGTGACGTCGCGCTCGGAATGCTCGTCGCGCACGTCGAGCGTGAATCGCGCGATACGCGCGCGATCTGGTTCCCGGCGAGCAATCGCGACGCGCTCGCCGCGTTGCGCCGCGGCACGACGCACCTCGCCGCGCTTCACGCACCGCAAGACGAGCTGCAGGCGCTCTTGTGGTCAATGCCGCGAGCCACGGTGATCGAGCTGGGCGCAGCGGAGGAAGGCTGGCTCCTCGCACCAGGACGCTCCCGTGCGGTGCTGCGTTCGCGGCCGCGGATCGTGAATCGCCCGCGCGGCGCAGCGGCGCGCACGCTGCTCGACGCGGAGCTCAGACGCGCCGGACGCACGGCTGCGGACGTGTCGGGATACGGCCTGGAGCTGCCGGGGCAACTCGACGCGGGCCGGGCGATCGCGGCGGGATTCGCCGATGCGGCGATCGGCTTACGCAGCATTGCGCGCGTCTGTGGGCTCGATTTCGTCCCGCTCCGCAGCGAACGTTGCGTGCTGGTCGTTCCGGAGCGCCACCGCCGTGAAGCAACGATCGGCGCGTTGCTCGACGCGCTGCGCGGACCGCGCTTTCGGGGCGAGCTCGACGCGCTCGCTGCCTACGATCTACGGTACTTGGGCGAGACGCTCTAGACGCGCGAGGAGGGCCCCGAGCGGGGGGCAAACGTCAGTTGCCTCATGCCGCACGTGTTTCGCCGCGCCTCGGTGCTGTGCGCCGCTCTCGCCTTCCTCGCGACGTCGGCCCTACCGGCCGCCGCGGCGCCCAAACCGGTCGTAACGGTGTTCGCGGCCGCCTCGCTGCGTGAGGCCTTCGAGGGCGCCGCGCCCGAGTTCACGCGACGCACCGGGTATCCGGTGCGCTTCAACTTCGGCGGTTCGGATACGCTGGCTGCGCAGTTGCAGCAGGGTGCGCCGGCCGACGTATTCGCGAGCGCGAACATGCAGCAGATGACGCGTGTGACGACGCTGGTCGACGACGCGAAAGTCTTTGCGCGCAACCGGCTGGTCGTGATCGCGCCGGCGACGTCGTCGGTGCACGCGGTCTCCGATCTCGCGAACAGCGGAACGAAGGTGGTACTCGCAGCGGCGAGCGTTCCGGTCGGCACGTACGGCCGTGCCGCGCTTGCGAATCTCGACAAGGTGTCGGGCTACCCGCCGGACTTCGACAAGCGCGTGTTCGCGAACGTCGTCTCCGAGGAGACCGATGTGAAAGCCGTCGCGACGAAGGTTGCGCTCGCCGAAGCTGACGCGGGGATCGTCTACGCGACCGACGTCACGCCGCAGGTCGCTGCGAAGGTCCGCGTGCTGCGCTTCCCGCCCGACGTCGCGCCCGATGCGTCGTATCCGATCGCGACCGTCAAGGCTGCGCCCAACGCGGACGGGGGACGGGCATTCGTCGCGTTCATCACCTCGCCCGCCGGCGCGACCTACCTGCGCGCCCGCGGTTTCGAGTGATTCGCGGTGCGATCGCGGCGCTTTCGGCGCTGTTCATTCTGTTCATCGCCGTTCCGCTGGCGGCGTTGTACGCGCACCTCTCGCCTGCCCAGCTCTTCACGGCGCTGACCGCGCCGGCCGCGCAATCCGCGCTGCGGCTCTCGCTGCTCACAACGGTGCTTGCGCTCGCGCTCACGCTGGTGCTCGGCACGCCACTCGCGTACGCGCTTGCGCGCGGGAGCTTTCCCGGGCGCACGTTCGTCGACGCGCTCGTCGATCTGCCGATCGTCGTGCCGCCGGCTGTCGCCGGACTCGCGCTGCTGCTCGTGTTCGGCCGCGTTGGCGTCGCGGCGCCGGCGCTGCGCGTGCTGCACGTTCAGCTCGCCTTCACGACCGCGGCGGTCGTGCTCGCGCAAGTCTTCGTCGGGGCTCCGTTCTACGTGCGCGCCGCGCGCGCGGGCTTCGTCTCGGTGGAGCGCGTGTACGAGGACGTCTCGGCGACGCTCGGGATGGGACCGCTGCGGACGTTCGTGCGCGTGACCGTTCCGCTCGCGCTCCCCGCGCTCGTCGGCGGCGCGGTCCTGTCGTGGGCGCGCGCGCTCGGCGAGTTCGGGGCGACGATCATGTTCGCGGGGAATCTCCCAGGTGTTACGCAGACGCTCCCGCTCGCAGTCTACCTGGGGCTCGAGAGCGGTGACATCGATCTCGCCGCCGCGCTCTCCGTTGTGCTCGTCACGGTCGCGCTCGCGATCGTCGTCGGTGCGCGGCTTCTGGAACGGCCGGTGACGTGATCGAGCTGTCCGCGCGCAAGCGCCTCCGCGCGATCGAAGTCGACGTCGCGTTGACGTTCGCAGCGGGAGTGACGGTGCTCGCCGGACCCAGTGGCGCCGGGAAGACGACGGTGCTGCGCATGGTCGCGGGGCTCGCGCGTCCCGACGCGGGACGCATCGCGCTCGACGGGCGCGTGCTCGACGACGGACATCACCGCGTCCCGCCGTTCCAGCGCGAGATCGGCTACCTCTTTCAGGAGTATGCGCTCTTTCCGCACCTCGACGTGTTGGACAACGTCGCGTACGGCTTGACGGCGCGTGGCGTCCCGCGCGGCGAGCGCCGTAAGCACGCGCGTGTGTGGCTCGAGCGTCTTGGGATCGCGCCGCTCGCGGCAGCGTGGCCACGCACGCTGTCGGGCGGCGAGCGACAGCGGGTCGCGCTTGCGCGCGCGCTCGCCGCGCAGCCGCGCGCGGTGTTGCTCGACGAGCCGTTCGCCGCGCTCGACGGTGCAACGCGCGACCGCGTGCGCGCCGAGCTGCGCGCGACCCTTGCGTCGCTCGCCGTCCCGGTCGTGATCGTCACGCACGATCTGCGCGACGCCACGGCGTTCGAGGCGCCGATCGTTCGTCTCGAAGCAGGCCGCGTCGTCGTCGAGGATCGGTGACACAGAACGCGCGTGATGCGGGTAGAGCGAAAGTCGTGCCTACCGTCTACATCGTCGAAGCGCAAGCCCTCTTCGCACCTGAGCTCGCGCGGCTGGCCAGTGCAGCCGGCGCGCGTCTGGCCGGGACCAGCGAGGTGCTCGACCTCGACGAGCTGATTGCGGCCAAGCCCGATCTCGTGGTGCTCGATCTCGACTTCACCGGGTATGACATCGCGGATGTGCTCGACGTCTTGCACGCGGAAGCACCTGCGATCCGCTCGGTCGTCCTGACCGGCGAGCGGGAACGTGGATGGCTCGAGAGCGCGCGCGCTGCCGGTGCCGCTTCCGTGCTCAGCAAGGCTGCCGCCGAGAACGAGCTGATCCACGACCTGCGCTTGATCTTCGAGGGCGGCGCGGTCTGGGATGCGCGGGTCGAAGTAGGGTAGGACCCGGGGCCCTTCGTCACGTTTAGGGGTCTCGCGGGCGGGGTAACGACCCGTCGAGGGTCACTCTCAGCCTGCTTTCTAGCCTGTCCCTCAAGCCTGGAAAACGCCGTCCGCACCAAAGAGGTGGGCGGCGTTCTCCTTACCTAAGGCCGGGTCCGCATGAGGCTCTGTACGTTCGACCTCGACGGCGCAGCGCGGATCGGCGCCGAGCGTGACGGCACGATCGTCGACTTGCGTGCCGTCGACCCCGACCTTCCGCCGACGCTCCGCACGCTGCTCGCGGCCGGCGACGACGCACTTGCACGCGCGGGGCGCGCTGCGGCGAGTGCGCGCAGCGACCAGCGCTACGCACGCGAGCGCGTACGCTTACGGCCGCCGATCCCGGATCCCGAGAAGATCCTCTGCATCGGCTTGAACTACCGCGATCACGCCGCCGAGGTGAAGCTCGAGCTCCCGCAGCACGTCACCGTGTTCGCGAAGTGGAACAACGTCCTCGTCGGCGACGGCGAGCCGTTCGTGATCCCGGCGCTCTCGCACCGCGTCGACTACGAAGCAGAGCTCGCGTTCGTGATCGGCCGCCGCGCGCAGCAGGTCGCCGAGGACGACGCGTACGCGTATATCGCGGGCTACACGTGCTTCAACGACGTGAGCGTGCGCGATTACCAAATGCGCACGTCGCAGTGGACGATGGGCAAGAACTTCGACACGCACGGGCCGTGCGGCCCGTTCCTGGTGACCCGCGACGAGGTCCCCGACCCACAGAACTTGCGCATCCGCACGATCATCGGTGACGAGACGCTGCAAGACTCGACGACGGCGAACCTGATCTTCACCGTGCCGCGCCTGCTCGCGGAGCTCTCCGCCCTGATGACCCTCGAGCCCGGCGACATGGTCGCGACGGGTACCCCGGCCGGCGTCGGGACGGCCCGCACCCCCAAACGCTGGATCAAGCCCGGCGAGCGGGTTCGGATCGAGATCGAAGGGGTCGGCGCGCTGGAGAACCCGGCGGTCGCCGAAGTCGCCGCGGCGAGCGCCCGGTGAATCGATGGATACGCGGTTGACCGCGAGGAGCCGGGCGTGTTAAGGTCGGCCCACATGGCGCCCCGCGGTCTTTTTTACGTCGTCCTTATTTATGTCGTCGAGCTTTGCTCGCCGGCCGGGTCGTCGTTCGCGTAAAACCGCAAGCTCCACATAGCGCAAACGAACGCCCCGGCCGGATCGGCTGGGGCGTTTGTCATTTCGGAGGATCGTTCTCACCGTGTTGACCCGGACCGCTACGACCGTTTGGCTCGACGGCACCTTGTTGGAGGGCGACGAGCTGCGCCTCCACGCGATCACGCACGCGCTCCACTACGGCTCGTCGGTCTTCGAGGGGCTGCGCGTCTACCCGACGCCGCGCGGACCGGCCGTGTTCCGGATGAAAGAGCACTTGGTGCGCCTGCGCGAAAGCGCGGCGCACTACGGCATGCGCATTCGGTTCACCGACGACGAGCTCGCCGAAGCCGTGCGCACGACGGTGCGCGCCAGCGGACTCGACAACGTGTACGTTCGTCCGCTCGCGTTCTTCGGCGGAAACAGCATTCGCCTCAACCCGGGACTCGAGGCGCCGGTGCACGTGATGATCGCGGTCTTCTTTTTCGACGGGCTGATCAAGGGCGCGACGGGCGTTCCGAAGTTCCGCGCGACGGTCTCGCCGGTGCTCAAGACGCCGTCGGCCGCGTTGCCCTCGACCGTCAAGGCCGGCGGACACTACACGAACTCGATTCGCGCGCTCGCCGACGCGCAGGCGCGTGGCTTCGACGAGGCGATCATGCTCAACGATCGCGGTGAGATCGCCGAAGGGACCGGCGAGAACGTCTTCTTGATCCGCAACGGCACGCTGATCACCAACGACGCCGATGCCGACGTCCTGCTCGGGATCACCCGTGCCAGCGTCCTCGAGCTCGCGCAGGCGGCGGGGATTCCGACGCAGGTGCGACCGCTCACGGTCGACGACCTCACCGCTGCCGACGAGGCGTTCTTCACGGGAACAGCCGCCGAGCTGGTCCCGATCGTGCGTATCGACGACCGCGATTTCGGCGACGAAGGGCCGATCACGAACCGCCTCCGCACGACCTACGCGGCCGTGGTGCGCGGCGAGGCGCCGGCACCCTCCGCGTCGTGGCTCACGCAGCTCTGATCTGAAGCGGAAGCGGGCACCGCTCATGCGCTACGCGAATCTTCACCCATGATTCGGCGTATGGCGGTCGCCCTGCTTTCCGTTTTGATGGGAACGGTATCGCTCGCGTGGGCGCAGACCGCTCCGAACCAGGCGCCGGCGCGCTCCGGTGCGACGCCGGTACCCGCGCCTGCGCCGACGCTTGCGACGCCCGCCGCCGAACCAGGAAACGGCGAGCCGAGTCCGTCCCCCGGCGCGTCGCGCGTCCCGCTGCCGGGGACGACGCTCACGCTGACCCCCACCAACGCACCGGCGCAGCCGTATGCTACGTTCGCTAAGAGCGCGACGCGGCAGACCGGCGTGATCGACCTGTTGCGCAAGGATGACGAGCTCTATCTCGACCTGCGCCCGGAGAACTTCGACAAGACGTACATCGTGCTGCCGTCGATCGCGCGCGGCGTCGGTGGCGAAGCGTTCGCGGGTCGCGTGTACGATCCGATCACGATCACGTTCAAGCGCGTCGGCAAGCGCGTCTTGTGGATCACGCCCAACACGCGCTATGTCGCCGAGAAAGGGACCGCTGCGGCGAACTCGCTCGCGATCAGCGTCGGCGACACTGTGCTGCTCTCGACGCCGATCGTCGCCGAGGATCCGCAGCACCAGCACACCGTCGTCGCGCCGTCGGTCTTCCTGACCGACTTCGAAGGGATCGGCAGCGATCTGGGCAAGGGCGCCGGCGGCACGACGCCGTCGATTCCGGGGCTGCTCGTGCTCTCGGTTCGTCCGTCGTTCGCGATCGATTCGAGCAAGTCGTACTACGGCGCGACCAAAGCGTTTCCGACCAACGACGAGATCGAGGTCAACCTCGCGTTCAACGGCCCGCCCAACGCGCTGCCGACGGTTCCCGACGGACGCGGGATCCCGATCCAGGTGCATTACAGCGTCGTTGCACCGCCGGCGCCGGATCCGCACTTCGTCCCGCGTATCGCGGACGATCGCATCGGCTATTTCATCACCGCGCACAAGCGCTACGGCAACGACGCGCAGGCCTCGCCGATGGAACGGTTCATCGATCGCTGGAATCTCGACGCGGGGCCCATCACGTTCTACCTGAGCGACGAGATCCCGACGGAGTATCGCGACACGGTGCGCCGCGCGATCTTGGCGTGGAACGACGCGTTTGCGAAGATCGGTCATCCCAATGCGATCGTCGTCAAGGATCGGCCGAAGGATCCGAACTGGGATCCCGACGACGCGCGCTATACGACCGTCCGCTGGATCACCTCGGATTCGGCCGACTTCTCCGCCTACAGCCCGCACATCAGCGATCCCGACACCGGCCAGATCATCCGCGCCGAGGTCGTGATCGACGGTGAGTCGCTGCGTACGGTCAAGCGCGGCTACACCGACCGCGTGCTGCCGATCCAGCGCGTCCGTCGCAACGCGTACGCGTCGCCGCAAGACGCGCTCACGCAAAGCCTCGACCAAGGCGCCGACACGGCGACCGGGATCGACAGCGAGAGCGAGGCGGTCGGCTTCGAGGAAGGCTCGGCGGCGCAGGCGGCGCTCGGGACGCAGATGATGCTTGCGAACCCGCGCGCGACGCCGGTCGACCGCGAGCGCTACGCGCAGGCGTGGCTCTACAGCGTCGTGCTCCACGAGGCCGGTCACACGCTCGGGCTGCGGCACAACTTCCGCGGCTCGATGGCATACACGTACGCGCAGCTCCATGATCCGAGCTTCACGGCTGCGCACGGAACGACCGGCTCGATCATGGACTACACCGCGGCGAACCTCGCTGCACCGGGCGAACGGCAAGCCGATTATTTCCCCACCAAACTCGGGCCCTACGATTACTGGGCGATCGAGTACGGCTATCGCAGCTTCCCGAACATTCGCTCGTCCGCCGACGAGGCGATCCCGCTGCAGCGCATCGCGTCGCGCTCGACTGAGCCCGGGCTCGATTACGGCACCGACGAAGACGCAACGGCCAACGCACTCGATCCGCGCGTCGCGCGCTTCGACCTCTCGAACGATCCGCTCGCGTTTGCGGCCGAGCAGTTCCGCCTCAACGAGGACATCGCGTCGAAACTACTGGTGCGTTATCCGGGCGACCGCCGCACCTACCAGGACATTCGTGCCGCGCTCATCACCGTGCTCAACAGTCAGCTCTCGGCGAGCGCGATCGCGGCGCGCTACGTCGGCGGGATGTACACGTCACGCGCCCACCGCGACGAGCCCGGAGCACCGCTCCCGTTCGCGCTGATCCCGCGTGCACAAGAACGGCGCGCCTTCGAGCTGCTCGACCGCTCGGTGCTGTCCTCGCACGCACTCCATTTTTCGCCGGAGCTGCTCAACGCCGCCGCGCCGCTGAACTACGGCGTCCATTGGGGCTCGACGGCGCCGCGCCGCAGCGACTTCCCGATTCGCGAAGTCATCGCCGAGCTGCAGGACGACGTCATCACGACGCTGTTCTCGCCGGCGAACATGGCGCGCATCGCCGACGAAGAGGTCAAGCAGCGTCAGCCCGGCGAGACGATGTCGCTCTCCGACCTGTTCACCTGGACGAATGACGCGATCTACGATGATCTGGGGCGTGCGCGCATCGATCCGACGCACCGCGAGCTGCAGCGTCGCTTCGCCGATCTCGAGATCCAGATCGTCGCGCTGCCGACGATCTACGTCGACCAGCTCGGCTTGCCGCGCGAGACGCAGGCGCTCGCGCGCTTCCAGCTCGCCAAGCTCGCGACGCGTCTGGACGGTGCGCGGCGCGCCGCGACCGATGATGGGACCCGCGCACACCTCGACGACTTGCGCGCCCGCGTGCGTGGTCTGCTCGACGCCCATAACGTGCGCGCGATCTAAGCGGCGTGAACGTTCGCTTCGTTTCCCACGCCGACGCGCGGGACTTGCACGAGCGGTACGGCGGCGCGCTCTCGCGCGCCCAAGCCGAAGTGCTCGCGACCGCGGCCGACGCGTGCCTTCTCGTCCTGCCCCTCCCGCTCGCCGATTCGACCCGCATCTTGCTCGATGAAGCGGGGATCGTTTCGGAGTTCGCCGAGCACACCACGCTGCTGAGCGGGACGCGCGCGGCCTTCGAGCGCGCGCGCGACCGTGCGCAGCGTGAAGACCTGCGGGTGATCGCCGCGTGTCTGGACGCGTTCGACCGAGCGGGGACGCCGGCGCCGCGCGTGCGGTTGCGGGACCGCGTGCTCGAGCTTGGTCCGCAATCGCGCGTGATGGGGATCGTCAACGTCACGCCCGACTCGTTCTACGAACGCGTGAGCGGTGTCGATGCGGCGGTCACCAAGACGCGCACGATGGTCGCCGAGGGCGCCGCGCTCGTCGACGTCGGCGGCCGCTCGTACGCGCATTGGAACGAGCCGGTGTCCGCTGAAGAAGAGCAAGCTCGCGTCGTCCCCGCGGTGCGCGCGATCGTCGACGCGGGGATCGACGTCGCGCTCTCGATCGATACGTCGCGGGCCTCGGTCGCCGAGGCTGCGCTCGAGGCAGGCGCGCACCTCATCAACGACTGCAGCATGCTCTCCGACCCGGCACTCCCCGGCGTCGTCGCGAAGTATCGCGCCAGTTTGGTCGTCATGCACCTCAAAGGCGAGCTCAACGTGCGCGACGCGTCGCAGTACGTGTACCGCGACGCGCTCGCCGAGATCATCGAGGCGCTCTACGAGAAGACGGAGAGCGCGCTCGCCGCGGGCGTCGCGCGTGACGCGATCATCATCGATCCGGGGCTCGAGTTCGGCAAGGAGCCGCAGACCGATCTCGAGATCCTCGACCGCTTCGCGGAGCTGCGCGCCCTCGGCTATCCGATCTTGTTCGCCAGCTCGCGCAAGAGCTTCATCGGCCGCGTCTTCGACCAGCCGGCGAAGGAGCTGCTCGTCCCCTCGCTCGCGACGGCAGCGATCGGCATCGCGGCCGGTGCACGGCTGTTGCGCGTGCACGACGTGCGCGAGACCGCGCAGCTGGCGCGGATGATGGCGGCCGTCGGCCCGGCTCGCCGCAACGCGCTTGCGGTCGGTGCTGCGATGCCCGGGACCCCGCCGGCAGGCAACTGAGCGAGCGGGGACGCGGTCTAAGAGACGGATGCACACGGTCTACGTCGGGCTCGGCTCGAATCTGGGCGATCGCCAAAGCACGATCCTCGCGGCACTGCAGCGGCTGCGCGCACAGGCGCGCGTCGAGGCGGTCTCCTCGTACTACGAGACCGCACCGGCGAACGGTGTCGCGGGCCCGGCTTTTCTTAACGTCGCCGCAAAGCTGTCGACCGCGCTCGACCCCCTCGCGTTCGAGCGTTTCGTTCGTAACGTCGAGAGCGCGATCGGGCGTCAGACAAGGACTCCGCTCGACGCGCGGCCGATCGACATCGACGTCCTTTTGTTCGACGACCGCATCGAGGATTTCGGCCGCTTCGAGGTTCCGCATCCGTATCTCGCCGCGCGGCCGTTCAACCTGATCCCGCTCGCCGAGATCGCGAGCGACGTCGTCGAGCCGCGCAGCGGCAAGACGATCGGCGCGCTTGCGGCGGCGGCCGGCGACGCGGGAGTGCAGCGCAAGGTGCGCGCCGTGCACTTCGTGGCGAACCGGCAAGAAGAAGCGCCGGACGTGCGGCTGTCGCTCAACCGCGTCGGCGTCTCGTCGGTCAAGCACCTGATCCGCTTGCATGTCGGCGACCGGGAGCGGCTCTATCACGGGGACTTCACGATGGTCGCCGATCTCGCGCCCGACAAAGCCGGCGTCCACATGTCGCGCTTCTCGGAGCTGCTCGAAGCGGCGACGCTCGACGTGCTCGCGCGCAACGAGCAGCCGGCGCGCGTCGAGGATCTCACCGAGCAGATCGCGCGCGAGATCGTGCGCACGCAGGGCGCGCTGCGCGCCGACGTTCGCTTGCGCGCCGATTTCGGCTTGGAGCGCTGGACGCCGGTGAGCGGGAAGCGCACCGAGGAGACGTACACGCTCGTCTCGATCGCGCACGCTGACGCGCAGCGCACGCGCCGCATCGTCGGCGTCGAGGCCGAAGGGATGACGGCGTGCCCGTGCGCGCAGCTGATGGTCCGCGAGCACTCGCTGCGCGAGCTGATGGAAGCCGGCTTCACGCAAGCCGACGCGGAGCGCGCGCTCGATGCGCTTCCGGTTGCGACGCACAACCAGCGCGGACGCGGCGGCGTCTACATCGGCGCGGAGGGCGCGGCGAGCGACGAGTTGCGCGCCGAGGATCTGGTCGAGATCGTCGAGTCGTCGATGTCGAGCGAGACGTACGATCTCCTCAAGCGGCCCGACGAGTTCTTCATCGTGAACAAGGCGCACCACAACCCGAAGTTCGTCGAGGACGTCGTGCGGGGAATCCTGGCACGCGCGCTCGACGTCTACGCGGATTTCCCCGATACCACGTACATCGGTGCGACCCAAGTCAACTACGAGTCGATCCACAAGCACGATGCCTTCGCGGAAGCGTTCGGGCTGTTCGGCGAGTTCCGGCGTGAGCTGCGCGACGGCGTCCACGTCGATACGAAGACCGACCTCGCGACCTGGCTGGGCACCCGGCCTTCACCGGTCGTTTCCGTCTAGGGCACCAACGGTGGCGGGTCTCGAGGTCTGGGCATCGCCCGAACCGACGGTCGCGCGCGTCGACCGCACGCGCGTCGTCGATCAGCTCGCGTTGACCGGTCACGACCGGCGCGACGGCGACGCCGCGTTGCTCGCATCGCTCGGCGTCGCCGCATCGCGCACCCCCGTGCTGTGGGAGCGCTGCGCACCCAACGATCCCAGCGTCGTCGACCTGCGGGCGGCGCGGCGCCGTCTCGAGCTGCTGCGTACGAGCGGCGTCGAACCGATCGTAACGCTGCTCCATCACGGCAGTGGTCCCGCGTATACCGATCTGCTCGACCCCGCCTTTCCGGCGCTCTTCGCCGACTATGCGGAGACGGTCGCGCGGGCGTTTCCGTGGGTCGAACGCTGGACGCCGATCAACGAGCCGCTCACGACCGCACGGTTCGCGACGCTGTACGGCGTGTGGTATCCGAACCTGCGCAACGATCACGCCTTCGGCCGTGCGCTCGTCCATCAAGCGCTCGCGATCCTCGACGCGGCCGCGCGCATCCGTGCCGTCAACCCTGCGGCGCGCTTCGTCCTCACCGAGGATCTCCAACGCTTCACCGCCGGCGACGACGGCGTGCGGGAGTACGCAGCGTTCCTGCATGAGCGCGTCTTTCTGAGCGTCGATCTGCTTCGCGGCCGCGTCGATCGGAGCCATCCGTTGTACGGCTTTCTCGTCGAGCGATGCGGCGTGCTCCCGCGCGAGCTCGAAGCGATCCGCGCCAGCGCTGCGGCTCCCGAGCTCGTCGCGTTCAACCACTATCCGCACTCGGAACGCTACCTGTTCACTGCAGCAAAGGGCGGAATCGGCGACGTCCCGGCGGTCTACGTGGCCGGCGAGGAGCCGCCGCGCGTCGAGCCGCTGCTGCGCGAGGCGGCGGCACGGCTGCAGCTTCCGCTCGCGCTCGGGGAGGTGCACGTGCACGCCCCGGCCGACGAACGGGTTCGCTGGCTCGGGCAGCACGTCGATGATGTACGCGCGCTGCGTGCCGACGGGATCGACGTGCGCGCGGTCGGTGCATGGGCCGCATTCGGGATGACCGACTGGCACTCGCTGCTGCGCGAGGACGCCGACCTGCGCGAGGACGGCGTCTTCACGTTTGCCGGACCCGGCGGCACGCCGAAGCGCACCGTCGTCGCAGACGCGATCGAGGCGCTCGTGCGCGACGGTCGGATCGAGGACCGCGGCGTACGCGGCTGGTGGGAGCGGGACGACCGCTTTCTCCCGCTTGAGGTGATGCTTGCGATGCGGGACACGGGGATCCCCGAAGGCGATCACATCGTGCGTGCGCGAATCGCGGCGGTGTGATCTTCGCACGTCTCATCCTGACCTTGGCGCTGGTCCTGGCCGCGCTGCCGGCTCGCGCGGCGTCGTGGCCGACACCGACGGACGGCACCCTCGTCGTCCCGCAGTTCCGATTCGCCGATGGCGAGACGCTGCGCGATCTGCGCCTGCACTACGTGACGCTGGGAGTACCGCATCGCAACGCCGCCGGACACGTCGACAACGCGGTGCTGATCCTCCACGGAACCGGCGGGAGCGTCAACCAGTTCCTGAGCGACCGTTTTGCCGGCGTGCTGTTCTTGCCCGGCGGGTTGCTCGACCCCGCTCGCTACTTCATCATCATCCCCGACGGCATCGGGCACGGCGCATCGTCGAAGCCCAGTGACGGACTGCACGCGCGCTTCCCGCATTACGGGTACCGCGACATGGTGCGCGCGCAACATCTCGTCGTCACGGACGCATTGCACGTCGATCGCCTGCGGCTCGTGATGGGGACGTCGATGGGCGGGATGCAGACGTGGCTGTGGGGCGAGATGTATCCGACGATGATGGACGCGCTCATGCCGCTCGCGAGTCTGCCGATCCAAATCTCGGGCCGCAACCGGATCTGGCGCAACATGATCGTCGACGATCTGCGCAGCGATCCCGGCTATGCAGACGGCGAGTACCGCACCGAGCCGCAGAGTTTGCAAGCCGCCGTCGACATGTTGTGGATCTTCGGCTCGGCGCCGCTCTACGATCAAACGTTGTTGCCGACGCAGGCCGCGGCCGACGACTACTTCGCGAAGACCGTCAAGACGATGGCAAGCCACTACGACGCCAACGACATGATCTATCAGTTCGAGGCGTCGCGCGACTACGATCCGCAGCCCGCGCTCGGGACGATCGTCGCGTCGCTGCTCGCGATCAACAGCGCCGACGACCAGATCAATCCGCCGGAGCTGGGGATCGTCGAGCGCGAGATCGGCAAAGTCCGTCACGGGCGCTTCGTCCTCTTGCCGATCACCGCGCAGACGCGCGGGCACGGAACGCACACGCTGCCGGCCGTGTGGGGATCGTACCTGGCGCAGCTCCTCGCGGCTTCGTGATTCCGCGTACGTTCGTCGCGGGATTGCACCTGCGCTGGGACGGTGTACGCCAACGCCCCCATCATCTGCTCTCGCGCATCGCGAAACACGTTCCCGTCGTCGTCATCGAAGAGCCGCTCGCGGCCGCGCAGGATCGCGACGACGTGCGCGTCGAGGGAGCGGTGACGATCGTGCGCCCGTTGCGCCGCAGCGGCTGGGCGCCGCGCGTGGACGACGACACGATCGCAACGGTGCGGCGGATCGTCGGAAACGAGCCGGCCGGCGTCTGGCTCTACACACCGATGATGCTCACGCTCGCCGATGCGTTCGGCGGCGTTCCGCTCGTCTACGACCTGATGGATGAGCTTGCGCAGTTTGCGTTCGCGCCGCCGGAGATGAAAGACGCGCAGGATCGTGCCGCCGAGCGTGCCGATCTCGTGTTCACCGGCGGACGTTCGCTTTATGCGGCGCACGCGTCGCTCGGCGCAAAGGTGCGCTGCGAGCCCAGCGGTGTCGAGCTCGAACGCTTCGCGGCGAGCGTCGCTCCGCATCCGCTGCCGGCCGCGCTGCCGCGCGGACCGGTCTTCGGTTACTCCGGCGTGATCGACGAGCGGCTCGACCTCGAGCTCATCGCCGCGCTCGCCGACGCGTTCCCCGACGGTCACGTCGTCCTCGTCGGACCGGTCGTCAAGATCGATCCGCTCGCGCTGCCGCGTCGGTCCAACGTGCATCTGCCCGGCCCGGTCCCGTACGACGCGCTGCCGTCGTGGCTCGCAGGTTTCGACGTCGCGCTCATGCCGTTCGCGCGCAATGCGGCAACCCAGTTCATCTCCCCGACCAAGACGCTGGAATACTTCGCGGCCGGGCTCCCCGTCGTCTCGACGCCGATCCCCGACGTCGTTGCGGAGTTCGGCGACACCGTGCTGATCGGCGACGACACGCCCGGGTTCATCGCGCAAGCGCGCGCTGCGCTCGCAGCCGACCCGGCACGCCTTGCACGCGGCCGCGCATACGCTGCTGCGCGCACCTGGGACGCGATCGCCCAACGGATGTTCGATGCCCTCGCGTCGCTCTGAGCCGCTCGACGTCGACGTCGCGTTTCGTTTCTTGCGCGGGCTGGCGCGCACGAACGACCGTACCTGGTTCCACGCGCATCGCGGGCCGTGGGACGAACACATCAGGCACGGCTTCGAGGACCTGATCACGATGCTGATGCTCGCCGCTACCCGCAACGACCCGCGGCTCGCGCATGTCGATCCACGCGCGTGCCTGTTCCGCCTCGCCAACGACACGCGTTTCCACACCGGCAAAGCGCCGTACAAGACGTGGCTTTCTGCGTGGCTTTCTCCGGGCGGCAAGAACGGCGCGTTTCCGGGCTACTACGTCCACCTCAGTCCGAGCGGCAGCCACTTCTCCGCAGGTGTGTACGTGCCCACAAAACCGGCGCTGCACGCGCTGCGAATGTGCTTCGTCGAAGACGCCGCCGCGGCGCGCGCATTCGACCGCATCCTCACCGCCAAGACGATGCGCAGCTATCTTCCGCTCGACACCGAGCCGCTGCGCGTAACGCCACGCGGCTTCCCGAAGGCACACCGGCGCCTGCCGCTGATCCGTGCTCGCAATTATCTCGTGCGCCGCGACATCGCGACCGACGAGCTGCGCGCACGCGGCGCGTTCGCCGTCTTTCGTGACGCGATTCGCGACACGGCACCGTTCGTGTGCTGGCTCGACGAGCACGCCGCGGCTGCCGAGATGGGGCGCCGCGATGCTGACTTCTTCGAGGAAGCATAGCCGCGTTGAAAGGTTCGTGAAAGCTTCCCGCTCGTATAGTGGGCGGAAGTTGCACGGAGGGCAGATGCGTCTCAAAGAGATTTTCTTCGCTAGTCTCGGTGCTCTGCTCGTCGTAAGCCCGGCGCTCTCGCGGCCTGCGGCGGCGGCAGCGGCTCCGCAGCGCACGCTCACGGTGGAATTGTCAGCCGCACCCGGAGACCGGCCCCAATTGCGAACGCTCCTGGCCGGCGAACAGGCGCAACGCCTCGACGGCTTGCGTCGGCAGGGCCTCCTGCAGAGTTATCAGCTGTTCTTCAATCGCTATCCGGATACGAACCGCTGGGACGGACTGGAAGTGCTCAGCTTCTCCGACGATGCCGCAGTGTCGCGCTGGGCCGCGCTCGAGCGGACGTCACCGGGTGGTCTTTCGCCGGCCGTCTTGCGCTTGGTGACGCACATCGTCGAAACGCCGACGGAGGGCGTGCGCCGCGGCGGCAAGCGCGGCGCGGCGGCTGATGCGCCGACGCTCGTGATCCCGTACCAAGTCGTCGTCCCGTCACCCCAGTATCTGAGCTACCTCGACACGTACGTCGTGCCGCAGTTCGACGGTTGGATCGCGGAAGGTGTGCTGGACAGCTACGAAATCCAGCTGAGCCGCTTTCCCGCGGGCCGCCCCTGGGCGTCAATGATTTTGTTGCGCTACCACGACGATGCCGCACTTGAACGCCGCGACGAGACGACGGCGCTCGTGCGTCGCCGGCTTGCGGAAAATCCGCAGTGGAAGGCCGCGAGCGACAGTAAGGCGACCGTTCGTAACGAGATGGTACTCGCCGTCGCCGATCAGCTCGCGGGGTCGCAGCCGGCGCCGTGAAGTTGCGTCCGGCGTTTCTGCCCGTCCACCGCTGGTTCGGACTGACGCTCGGTCTCATCGTCATGGTCTCGGCGTTCACCGGCGCCGGGATGGCGTTCCGCGCTCAACTCGACCCCCACGTCTATCCGCAGCTCTTCGCGGCATCACGGTGCGCGCAGCCGTTGCCGCTCGCGCGTGTGGTGCGCGCGGCGAAAGCCGTGAACCCGAAGGGCAAGCTCGTCTACATTCGCATCTTCCCGGCCGGCGAGGCTCCCACCGCGGTACGCTTCGGCCACAATGATACGGTGTACGTCGATCGTTGCACGGGCGTGGTGACCGGCGCGCAAAACCGATACGCCGGGATCTTCGGTTCCCTCGAGTTCATCCACCGGGGTCAGTGGTCGCCGGCCGGTGGGCTGATCATGGGCCTCGGTGCGCTCAGCATGGTGCTGATTTTGGGTGTGGGCGGCGTTTTCTTGTGGTGGCCGCGTAACGCGCGGCATTTCGGCCGCGGGTTCGTCATCGACCGGCGCCTGAAAGGGCCTGCGCTTACGCTCGTGCTGCACCGCACCACGGGCGCGTGGGTCGTGACGTTCTTGATGATCAGCGCGCTCACGGCGCTACCGAATGCGTTCGACGGCGTGAAATCGGCGATGATGAGCGTCGGCGCGACGGAGACGGGTGCACCGCTCGCGTCGGTTCCTCCGGACGGTGCGCGGCCGAAACCGCTCGCGCTCGACAAGGTGTGGAACATCGTGAACCGCCTGTCGCCCGGACCGCGCGAAGTGCTCATCCCGCTGACGCGTCACGCGCCGACCGATCCGCTCGAGATCTTCATCATCGCCGCTGACGCTCCGCACGCGAACGCGCGCACATACGTCGATCTCGATGCGTACTCCGGAAAGGTCTTGAAGTTCACCCCGTACCGCGAGGCCAGCATCGGGGCGAAGATCTATTACTTCGGGCTGTCGGTGCACACCGGCAAAATCGGCGGGCTCGCGGGCGAGCTCGGCCTCTTCATCGGCGCCGTCGGCGCGCTGCTGCTCGGCGTGACCGGCATTCAAAGCTACGCAGGGCGCGTGTTGCGGCGGCGTAACGCGCAGCTTGCCGCCGCGGGGCGTGTTGTTCCCGCGAGCGCTGCGGCGCCGTCGTCGACGACCGTATCCTGAAAAGAGAGACGAGGACAATCCCGATGATTGACATCCCGGCGATGAAACGGATCGCGACGGCGCTCTGCGCACTCTGCGTGCTCGGCACCGCTTCCGCGACGTCGGCGGCGCAGGCCCCGCGCGTGGTGCTCGCCGTCGATGGGATCGAACAGCCGCGCAATCTTCCGGTCCTCGTCGCCGAGCGCCTTGGATTTTTCGTCGATGAGGGGCTCATCGTCACGTTGGTCGACAGCCCCGCCTCGCCGACGCCGGGCGAGCTCATGAAAGATGGTCGCGCCGACGGCGCCGTGGCGTACTTCCACCACACGTTCATGTCCCAGTCCGACGATCATCTCGTCACGCAGGCGGTCGTCGCGATGGGCGTGGCGCCGGGCTTCAAGCTGCTCGTCGCGTCGCGCTTACACGATCGGGTCCATACGCTTGCCGATCTCAAGGGTCTGCGCATCTACACCGGTGGCAAGAACTCCGGGAAGACCACGACGGCGAACTGGTTGGCGGCGCGCGGCGGCTTTACGTTGCACGACTATACGGCCCTCGCACCGACCACCCGTACTGAGATGGAACACGCGCTGCAGAGCGGTGATGCCGACGCGATCGTCGCCGCCACTTCCGACGCGGCCCGGTACGTTGCGTCGGGCGCAGCGTTCGTGATGGCCGATCTCTCGTCGGCCGAAGGCACGCGCCGTGCACTCGGCGAGCTGTATCCGTCGACCGCGCTCTACCTACCGAAGACGTACGTGAGCGCGCATCCGGACATCGTCCAGCACCTCGTGAACGCGGAATTGCGCGCACTCGCGTACATCCGGGCGCACGACGCCGAGGCGATCGCCGCCGCACTGCCGCCGGCAAAAGACAAAGCGGCGTACGTGCGCGTCCTGGCCGAAGAGAAGAACATGTTCGATACGGATGGCGTGATGCCGGCGTCGGGCGCGCGCGACGAGTGGAAAGCGATGGCGGCGCTCCAACCGAAATACGCCCAGATCGACTTCAGCGAAACGTTCACCGACACGTTCGTGCAGCATTCCCCGCGACACGTAGCTGCGAACGGTAACTAGGGACGGTTCAAACGGGGCCCTTCGGGTTCAGGCCGATTCGAGGGCGCGGATCCGGGCTGCGAGCGACGGGTGTGAGGCGAGCAGAAGTTCGGCCCAACGCGGCGGGTCGAACTCTGCGAGATTCTGCTCGCCGAGGCGGCGGAACGCGCGAATCCCCGCGTGTGCGTCGCCGGTTGCCGCGAGCGCGAACTGATCGGCGCGCCGTTCGATCGCGCGTGATGCCGCGTTGAGGAGCGGGACGAGCGCAAGCTGGACGAGCGTGGCGTAAAAGACGAGGCGCGCGCCTTGGGCCGGTGAGTCCAACGAGCGTCGCGTCGTGCTGCGCAAGAGCGCGTTTGCGGCCAGTAGGGTTGCCGCCAGCGCGCCGGTCGACACGGCGATACCGGTCCACGGGTCGCGCTTGACGTAGTGGCCGAGTTCGTGCGCGACGATGAACAGCGTCTCGTCGGAGGGGAACGCTTCGACGAGCGTGTCGCCGAGCGCGATCCGTTCGGTTCCCAGCACGCCGGTGACGAACGCGTTCGCCTTCTTCGTGCGGCGTGACATGTCGAAGTGCAGGATTTGCGCGTCACCGACGCCGTAGCGCGACGCGAGCGCGCGAATCGCCGTTTCGAGCTCACCGCGTACGGGCTCGTAGCGGTTGAAGAGCGGCATGATGAACGTCGGTGCGATCACTGTGGCGAGCGCGAGCAGCGCCGGGGTCGCGGCGATCGCGAGCCACGGCCAGCGGCGCGGAGCGCGCGTCACGAGTGCGTCGGCGAGCGCGACGAGCGGAACGCTCACGCCCGCCGCCACGCCAAGGCCTTTTCCATGATCGGCGAACCAGTCGCGGGCGGACTGCTCGGTCATCCCCCAGACGCGTTCCAAGACGTGGCCTTCGACGTACTCGACGCCGACGTCGCGTAGCGCGTCAAGCGCCAACGCGGCAAGCGTGAACGCGGGCGCGCGCAGCGGCCGCGGCAGCGGACGCAGCGCGCGATCGAGGGGATCGGCGAGGACGAACGCCGTGACGGCGAGCCCGGCAACGCTGCGCGCCGTCCCGGCCAGCAGCAGTGCGCGCCGCGTCTCGGCGTAGCGTTCCGGATCGCGGTTTGGACGCTGGGGCGCCGGGACGCGCACGTCACGCAGCGCCTCCCACGCGCGCATACCGGCGTAGCCAAGCGAGATCCCGACCGCGGCCCCAAGTGCGACTCTGCGCAGCGTCATCAGGCCAACGGTACCCGTACGATCGAGAACGAATCGGACCTGTGCATGCCATTCGCTCTCGTCAATGGCCCCGTCTACACCTTCGATCCCGCACGTGATGTCTGGGCGCGTCACGACGCGTTGATTGTCGGCGACGGGCAGGTCGTGGGAACGCAAGCGAGCGCGCTTGGCGCCGGCGTGCAACGCATCGACCTCGACGGCCGCGCCGTCGTCCCGGCGTTCGCCGACTGTCACGTCCATCTCACCGACACCGGCTTGTTCCTGCGCGAACGCGACCTTGCGGGCGTGCGCGACGCGGAGACCTACGCGCGCCGCGTCGCAGCGCTCCCCGCCACCGCGTTCGTTCTGGCCGGCAACTACGACGACGCGCGCTGGACCGACGGGGGGAGTGCGAGCGCGGCGCCGCTCGAGCGCGCGTTCCCGGATGCGATCGCAATGGTCGTACGCGTCGACGGGCATTCGTGCGTCGTCAACCGCAAAGCATTCGCCTTCGTCGATCTGCCGCCGGAGACGAGCGGGATCGAGCGCGACGCCGACGGCGTTCCGACAGGACGGCTCTTCCTGGACGCCAACTGGCGCGCGCAGGCAACGGTGCTCAGCGCGTTGCCGCAGGCGATGAAGCGCGAGGCGGATCGCCGCGCGACGGAGCTCGCGCTGCGCGAAGGCGCGCTGCACCTGCACGTCCAGCTCGTCGGGCTTGCTTCGCGCGAGGCGTACGTCGCCGAGATCGCGGCGATGCGCGACGCCGGGGCGGCGAAATGGCACCCGAAGATCTGCGAACGCAATCCCGCGCTCGCGAAGGAGCTCGGCCTACCGTATGTCGGCGGCGACGTCTTTCTGGACGGCTCGATCGGCAGCGGAACGGCGGCGGTCTCAGTACCATATCACGACCGCGCCGGAACGGGGACGCTCATGCACGACGACACCGAGGTCGAGCGCTACTTCGGCGAGGCGGAGCGACTCGGGATCAGCGCGGGCGTCCACGCGATCGGTGACCGCGCGATCGAGCAGTGCATCGCAGCGTGGGAGAAGGTGCTCCACGGAAAGCCGTCGCCGCGCAACCGTCACTTCATCGAACACTTCGAGATCGCGACTCCGCAGCAGATCACGCGCTGCGCGAAGCTCGGCATCTTCCTCTCGATGCAGCCTCAGTTCGACGCGTACTGGGGATTCCCAGGAGGGATGTACGACGTGCGTTTAGGCGCGCAGCGCGCGCGCACGATGAACGCGCTCGCCTCGGTGAAGCGCGCCGGCGCGACGCTCGTCGGCGGCGACGACAGCCCGGTCTGCGCGCTCTCGCCGCTCGACGGGATGCGCGCTGCGGTGCACCACCACAACGAAAACGAACGCCTAACGATCGAAGACGCGCTCCTCATGTATACGTACGACGCGGCACGTTTCGGCCACGCGGAAACGCACACCGGTCTGCTCGCACCCGGCTTTGCCGCCGACTTCGTCGTGCTCGACGGCGATCCGATCGCCGCGCGTAGCTTCGAAGATGTACGCGTCGCCGAAACGTGGCGCGACGGACAGCGCGTTTTCGCCTTGTAAGCACGACGACGGTCGCGTCGCACCACGAGCGAGCCGCCGCACCGCCGGAGTGTGATGCGTCACAGGCCGCAATCGTTCGGACGGCGTCGAAAAGAAGCAGGTGCAAAGGTCATATCATTGGGCGACGCTGGCTGCGCTGCTGGTCATCGCATGCGTCTTGTCGACCGCCGCTGCTGCACGAGCGCAAGCGGTCCCGGTCCTGCACCTCCCGTTTGCCACGCCGAATCCCGCGACGTTCGTGCGGCAAGACGGACAGTTCAAGACCGCGCCGATCATCGTCGACGGCGTCGGCGTGTTCCGCATCGCCGCGCCGCTCAATCCCCCACCCGATCGTCTGCCGATCGACCTGCGAGCCAGCTACATCGAGAGCGTGCTTGCTCAGATCACCGCGACGACCGGTTCCGGTATGCAGATCAAAACGGCCTACGATCCGGCGACGATCACGGTGCGCGTGCGGCGCGAAGGATCCGAGGCGTTGCTCGAGGTCGTCGACGCGCATCATCGCGATCCACTCCCCGTCCTCACGGTAACCGCGACCGACGCGCAGTACCATCAGCTGAGCATCCCGGTCCTCGCCGCTCGGTGGCAAATCCGTCTGCAAGGCGCGCTCCACCAGGCGCTCGAGAAGCGTCAACCCGCGGAGATCGATGAGCACTTCGATAACGTGTTCCGCGTCGCCGGCGCTCTGATCGTCCTCTCGTTGTTGGGAGCGTACGTCGTCGTGCGACTGCGGCGGCAGGCCGACGAGCTCGAAGAGCGGGTCGCTCGCAATGAGGAGAACCTCGAAAACGTCGGGTCGACGAACGGCGCGGCACATCAGCGCCGGCGCTTTCTTGCACTCGCGCTCCGTGCCGCGAGTCCCGCGCAGCGCCTTACGTTCTACCATGCCGTCATCGGCGCGGTCTTGTGGCTGCTCGTGCTCGCGTGGTTCCTGGCCGCGACCTGGGCGCTCGCGCTGTTCCCGCAGACGACCGGACTTGCCGAACAACTCTCGCATACGGGAAATCACGTCGCGGAGATCTGGATCACGACGGGTTTGCTCAACCGCATCCTTGACGTGGTGATCGCGCGAGTCGGGTCGGTCTGGCGGCTGACTCGGCTCTCGACGTCCGAAGATCGCGCGCGCCAGCACCTGCGTATCCCGACGGTCGCGCGTGCGGTCGCCGGGTTCAAGACCTTCGTGCTCGTGTTCTTGGCGGCGCTGGCCACGCTCGGTGCCGTCGGGATCCCGATCGGCTCCGTCGTGACGATCGGCGGGATCAGTGCCATCGCGATCTCGCTCGCCGCGCAAAACTTCGTCCGCGATTTCGTCAACGGCTTTCTCGTGCTGTTCGAAGATCAGTACGTCGTCGGCGACTACGTCACCATCAACGGCCACAGCGGCTTGGTCGAGCGTCTGAATCTGCGCATGGTGCAGATCCGTGACACGTCGGGAAGTCTCATCACGGTCCCGCACAGCGCCGTCACGGGCGTCGTCAACCAATCGCGCAACTGGTCACGCGTCGATTATCGCGTCCCGGTCGATCCGTCCGCGAACGTGACGCGGGCCGTCGAGCTCGTGCGCTCTGCGATCCTCGAGCTCGCATCGAAGGACGGCTGGCGGGAGGCCGTCCTCAACCCTGTCGAGTGGATCGGCGTCGACAGCATTACACGCGACTACATCGTGATCCGCGCGAGCACCAAGACGCAACCGCTGCGGCAGTTCGAGCTGCGGCGGCAGATCAACGCGTACGTGTGCGAAGCCTTCGCGCGAGAAGGGATCGGCTTCGGCGCACCGATCGTCGACGCCGCGCTCACGCCGTAATCGCCTTTACGATCTCCCGCGGCCGCGCCGTCTCTCGAAGAGCGGCTCGATGATTTTCACGACCTCCAACAAGAAATCCAAGAACTTCTC